>CAVPEV010000039.1:0-116242 GCA_963703555.1 uncultured Actinomycetota bacterium
TGTGCTCAACCATCGTATTGCTGGTCCGCCGGGTCTCGGACTGAACCTGCAAGGGCGTCCTTGTGCGGACGTGTCCGGCTGGGGTGCGTGACCGGCGCCGGCCGTGTGCGACCGGTCCGCATGAGCGGTGAAGTCGAGCGGCACGCCCAAAGTCGTGTGCGTACCAGAATTCGAGCCGGCAGGCCCCCGGCATGTCGCTGACCTGCATGTTTGTCCTCACGACCACCCGATAATGCCTACGAGCTGCGCAAGTCGGGGCTGGGCCACCGGCCACCGGCCGGCTCAGCGGCGTCGAGAACGCCGACCCCTTCGGATCGCCCTGCGCGATCAGTTGGGCGGGGTCGGGAACGAACAGCCCCTGAAGACCGCGAGCAGCAGTGGTGCAATCGCGAAGCGTCGGAGCACACCTCACTTGTCGCCGCAGTTGTGACCCCAGTCAGAGGCCGACCGGGAGATCCTGGCTTGCCCTTCGGCGAGCCGACGAACGCGCCGCGACGCCGTCCGCTCCAGGTGTCCGAGTCGACGATCAGCTCCTGGAGGTCTGCGACCAGTCGGTCCCGGGCCGCGGCGTCCCGGACGGCCTGCTCCGGGTTGTGGCATGGCGGCCGGCTCGGCCGGCCGGGCCCCTCCGTCAGACAGCGCACTCGGTGCAGACCGGCTGGCCGTCCTTGATGTAGGCCAGCTGGCTGCGGTGGTGGACGAGGAAGCACACGCTGCAGGTGAACTCGTCCGCCTGCCGAGGCAGGACGCGCACGGAGAGCTCTTCGCCGGACAGGTCGGCGCCGGGCAGCTCGTAGCCCTCGGCGGCCTCGGTCTCGTCCTCGTCGACCGCGCCGGAGTTCTTGTCGGTCCGACGAGCCTGCAGCTCCTGGAGGGAGTCCTCGCTGAGGTCCTCGTCCGTCTTCCGCGGCGCGTCGTAGTCAGTAGCCATCGAAGATGTCACGCTCCGTGTCGTCGTTCGTGTACGGGTGCTCAATGCGCCAGGGAGCGCAGTTGTTCCGAGCGTCGGATTGTGCACCATGCGGAGCCCGGGCGCACGTGCCCCGCGAGTCAGTCGGAGTCGGCGTCCAGGCTCTCCAGCGCCTCGACGAGCACCCGTACCGTGCCCGCCGGCCCTGCGACGGTCATCGCCTCACCGGCCGGCCTGCCCCGCAGCCCGGTGACGAGTGCACCGGCCTCGGTCGCGACCAGCCCGCCCGCGACGTGATCCCACGGTCGCAGGCCGCGTTCGTAGTAGGCGTCGAGCGTCCCGCCGGCCACGGCGCACAGGTCGAGGGACGCCGCACCCATGCGGCGGATGTCGCGGACCCGCGGCAGGAGGTCGGCGACCACGCGGGCCTGACCCCGACGGCGCGCCGCGGTGTACCCGAAGCCGGTGCCCACCAGTGCCTCGGCCAGCGGCCGGACCGGGCCGACGTGCAGCGGCCGACCGTCCACCCACGCGCCCAGGCCGCGTCCGGCGGTGAACGTGCGCCCGTCCACGATGCCGTGCACGCACGCCGCCACGGGCGTCCAGCGGTCCGGGTCCGGGTCGCCCGCGACGACGGCGACCGACACCGCATAGGCCGGCACGCCGTACAGGTAGTTCACCGTCCCGTCGATGGGGTCGAGCACCCAGGTCAACCCGGTGCTGCCGGGCTCGAGCCCGCGCTCCTCCCCGAGCACGCCGTCGCCGGGGCGTCGTTGCGTCAGCATCGAGCGGAGGAGGTCCTCGGCGGCCAGGTCCATCGCGGTGACGACGTCGGTGGGGCTGGACTTCGTCGCGGTGACGTCGACGTGGTCCGGTCGCCCGCGGCGCACCAGCTGGCCTGCCGCCCGCGCGACCTCCTCGGCGAGGTCCCGCAGCGCCCGGGTGAGCTCCACGCCAGGCAGCGGCCGGCCGGGCGGGATCGGGGCAGTGCGGTGCGGTGTGGTCACGGCACCATCCTGCCTGTCCCGGCGGCGCCTGGTGCGGCGCACCGGGCCGGTTGCGCGGTCTGGAGCGTCCCGGATGGCAGGCTCGGGGGTCGACGGCGAGGAGGGTCGCATGGGTGAGCTCGAGCTGGTCGGTCTGCACGAGGACGGCGAGCACCTGGTGCTGGTCGGACCCGACGGACAGCGGTTCCGGGTGCGCATCGACGAACAGCTGCGAGCCGCGGTGCGCCGGGACCGCCCGGCGCTGGAGCAGCTGCGCGCGCACGAGGCCAGCGCCCTGAGCCCGCGGGAGATCCAGGCGCAGATCCGGTCCGGCCGCACGGCGGAGGACATCGCCGCCGAGGCCGGCCTCGACGTCGAGCACGTGCGCCGGTACGAGGGACCCGTGCTGGCCGAGCGGGAGTTCATCGTCGAGCAGGCCCGCGCCACCCGGGTCGGCCGGGAGCCGGATGCCCCGCAGCTGGGCGACCTCGTCACCGATCGGCTGGCGACCCGCCACGTGGACCCGGCCGACCTGAGCTGGGACGCCTGCCGCGAGCCTGGCCGCCCGTGGCGGGTGACCGCACGGTTCGTCGTCGGCGACGCTCCTCGACAGGCGCGGTGGACCTTCGACCCCGGCGCGCGCACCCTGCAGGCGGACGAGGACGAGGCCCGCTGGCTGTCCGAGACCCCGATCGAGCAGGGCCCTGCGCCGCACCGGCACCTGGCGGCCGTCCGGGGTGCGGTGTTCGACGTCGAGGCGGACGGCGCCGTCCGGCCCGTGCTCGCAGCCGTCGACGTCCGGCCCGATGCCGGACCCACCGCCGAGGACCCGACGGCGTCCCTGCTCGACGACCTGCGGCTGCGCCGTGGGGTCCGGCAGGCCCTCGAGCCCGAGGCCGACGACGACACCTTCGAGGGGTTCGGCCCGCAGCGCACGTTCGATCTCGGCGGCCTCGACCTCGGCGCCCCCGGTGCCCACCCGGTGGACGCCGATCCCACGAGGGAGGCCGTGGTGCTCGATCCGGGCCCCGACCACGACGGCTCACCTCGCGCCGACTCGGCTCCTGCCGCCCACGGCACCGAGCTACCGGCCCGCGACCACTCACGCGCCAGACGGTCCCGACCGAAGGTGCCGAGCTGGGACGAGATCGTGTTCGGCGCCAAGCCGGAGTAGCCGCACCGACGGCCGCCGGTGACGCCACCGACGACCCCCGACGATTGCCCAGGTCGGGACGGGTGCGCAGGTCAGGCGGGCAGGACGAGCAGCGGAACCTGCATCTCACGGGACGTCGCGGACCCGTGGACCCCGAGGAGCTGCATCGACGCGGACGTCTGTGTGCGGGAGTCGACCACGGTCGCCCGGCCCCGCATGGCGACCACGACGTCCCCGAGCACCGGCAGCACCCGGGCCGTGACGGCGCCGAACCATCCCGCGGCGACGGCCTCGGCGCGCGTGGCGACCACCGCGGCGTCCCCGAGCTCGAGCTCCCAGCGCAGCCGCACCTCCTCGGGGTCCACACCGGGTGCCAGGTGCAGGTGCGCAGCCCGCGGCTCACCGGCGACCAGGTCGACTCCCTCGGCCAGGGCGGCCGTCCGCGGTACGTCCCACCGGGCCGCCGGATCGACGTCGACCATCCCGTGGTCGGCGGTCACCACGAGCGCCGTCCCGCGCGGCAGGGATCGTGCGAGGCCGGCCAGCGCCGCGTCGAGCCGGGACAGCTCCTCCCCCCACTGCCAGGACTCACAGCCGTGGTGGTGCCCGACCCTGTCCATCTCACCCCAGTACAGGTAGACGAGCCGAGCGGTGCGCAGCGCGTCGAGCACGGCGGCCACGCGCTGCTCCGGCCGCTCGACCCCGCGGTACCCGCCCCCGCGCAGCGTGGCCTCCGTCAGCCCCGAACCGGCGAACCGGGCCGGCCCCACGCTGACGACTTCGACGCCGGCCCGGCCCAGCCGCTCGAACACGGTGCCCGACGGCTGCCACTCGCGTGGTGGTGGCGCGCCCTCCCAGGAGACCAGGTTCACCAGCCGGCCGCTGCGGGGGTCCCGCGCCGTGTAGCCCACCATGCCGGTGGTACCCGGCGGCAGACCCGTGCCGAACGAGCCGAGCGAGGTCGCGGTCGTCGACGGGAAGCCGACCGACAGCGGATCCGTCCCGGACAGCACCGAGCGGAGGAAGGGTGCGTGGCCGACCCGCTCGGCGAGGTTCTCGTACCCCAGCCCGTCGACCAGCACGACGCACGCCCGGGCCGCCCGCGGCAGTCCGAGCACCGCCCGGGCGAGGGTACCTCCCGGCACGTCCGCTCCCAGCGCCTCGGCGACGGCCGGCAGCACGGTGCCGACGAACCGGCCGTAGTCGGGACTCATCAGGCCTTCGACGGCACCCAGGTCGGCACCCACCTCGTTGGCCTGGCTCGTCACCGGCGCCTCGCGGTCGCGGCGGACAGGCGGCGCGCGAAGTCGACGGCGGCGCGCACCGCCTCGACCCCGTCGACCGCCGCGCTCACCCGCACCACGAGGTCGTCCGGCGTGACCGAACCGGTCAACCCGTGGTCTGCCTCGCAGTGCGGGTCGTCGCAGCGAGCCGGCTCGAGGTCCACGCGTGAGACCGCGCCCCAGCCGATGGCCAGGGACAGCTCCGCCCGGCCCGCTGCCCGGTGGTGATCGGCCGGCGCGTCGACGACGTGGGTGAGGGCCACCGAACGGATCTCCGCCAGCGGCACTGCCTCCGTGGTCGCCATGGCACTGGCCTGCGGGTGCTCGGCATCCGCCTCGTGGTCGTCGATGTGTGCCGTGACCAGCCTGCTCAGGGTGAGCACGAGCACCGTCTCGTGCCTGATGACCTCGGCTGCGTCGAACGTCGTCTCGGCCTGGACCAGGTGTGCGACGACCTCCTCGCCGGCGATGGCGACACCCAGCACGTCGGCCACCAGCTCGGGGTAGTAGCCCGTGGAGTCCAGGTCGCGGCGTAGATCGGTCGACGTCGGCATCGCCCCATCCTGGCACCTGCCACGCCGGTGCGCCCCCCGTCCCGTCGGCCGGCCGGTCAGACGGGCAGCGCCCGGCGCAGCCGATCGGCGCGGTCAGCGGCGCCCAGCCGCGCACGGGCGGACAGCACCACCGTGCCCTGCCGGCCGACGACCGCCGGGCGCAGCTCGAGACCGCGCAGCTCCGGCACCTCGTCGGCCAGCACCGACACCCGGGCCAGGACATCCTCGAGGGCCGGCACGTCCAGCGCGGGTCGGCCGCGGTAGCCGAACAGCAGGGCCGCCGCCCGTGGGGTCCGGACCATCCGGGCGACGTCGACGTCGGTCAGCGGGGGCACACCGTAGCTGACGTCGCCCAGCAGGTCGGTCGCGTCCCCGTCGATGCCGAAGCTCACCACCGGCCCGAACAGCGGGTCCTCGGCCGTACGGACGACGCACGCGGTGCCCCGGGGCACCATCCGCTGCACCTCCAGCGGGGCTCGACCCGGCGCAGGCTCGTACGGCGCGGCCACCGCGAGCAGCTGAGCGACCACGGCGCGCAGCTCGGCCTCGTCGGCCACGTCCAGCCGCAGGCCGCCCAGGTCGGCTCGGTGCCACAGCGCCGGCGCCGTGCACGTAACGGCCACCGGCCAGCCGACGTGTCGCGCCGCGGCGAGCGCCTCCGTCACCGTGTGCACAGGCACCGACTCGGCCACGTCGACACCCGCGCAGGACAGCAGCATGGCCGTCTGCGCCGCGTCGAGGTCGACGACCTCCTCGTCCCCCGCAAGCCATCGGTCGACCAGCCGCCGAGCGCGTCGCAGGTCGAGACCGGACGGGTGCACCAGCGTGCCGTGGTCGGCTGTGCGCCAGGACGCGTACCGCGCCGCATGGCCCAGCGCGAGGACGGCATCCTCCACCGTCGCGTAGGCAGGCACGGTCCACGCCCGGCCGGTCGGGCCCGGGAACGTCAGCGTCGGCGTCGCCCCGTGCAGGCCGAGCACCCAGGCCACAGTGGCCCGCCCGGAGCCGGCCGCGGCGCGGGCCGCCGCTCGACTCACCCGGGTGGGGTCGGTGCCGACGGTCGGCACGTGTGCCACGACGACGACGTCGACGGCAGGGTCGGCGTAGACCGCCGTGACAGCGGCAGCCACCTCAGCGTCCCCGACGTCCTGCGGCAGGATCGTCGGCGGTCCGGCCAGGGTCAGACCTGCGGCAGCCGCCTCCTCGACGACCAGCGCGGCCGTGGCCGCCGAGCTCGTCACGACGGCTGCCCGCCGGCCGGTCGGCAGCGGCTGCAGAGTCAACAGCTGGGCGACGTCGAGCATCTGGTGGATGTTGTCCACCCTGATGACACCGGCCTGGCGCATCACCTGGTCCAGGGTGCGAGGCGGCGCGAGGGTCGGGCGCACGACGTGCCCGGGCGGGACGACCTGGCCGAACCGCCCCGCGGTCACCACCACGACCGGCCGGGTCACCGTGAGGGCCCGTGCCACCCGGGAGAACTTGCGCGGGTTGCCGATCGACTCCAGGTACAGGCAGGCCACGTCCGTCGCGGGGTCGGTACGCCAGAACTGCAGCAGGTCGTTGCCCGACACGTCGGCCCGGTTGCCGGCCGAGACGAACTGGGAGATCCCTGCGGCCCGCCGGGCCACGGCAGCCAGCAGTGGCACAGCGGCGGAGGCGGACTGGCAGAACACCCCGATCCGCCCGGGCAGCGGTGCCTGGGCCGCCAGCGAGGCGTTGAGCAGCCGGCCCGTCGTGACGATCAGGCCGTAGGACTGCGGACCGATGACCCGCATCCCAGCGGCGTGCGCCGTCCGGAGCAGGCTGCGCTGGCGCTGCAGCCCGTCGGGCCCCGCCTCGGCGAACCCGCCGGACGCCACCACGACACCGCGGACGTCCAGGTCGGCCAGCGCCCGCACGGCAGCGACCGCCTCCTCGGCGGGCACGGACAGCACCCCGAGGTCCACCGGCCCGGGCACCGCCGCCAGGTCGGGCCAGTGCTGCGCCGACCCCGTCGCCGGCAGCCCGACGACGTGCACCTGGATGCCGGAGGAGGTCTCGGTGAGGTCCGTGAGCACCTGGCGAGCCAGCAGGTCCTCGACTGTCCCGGGCCGCGCCCGCGGGGAGGCGACGACCACCACGGAGCGTGCCGCCAGCAGCCGCCGCACGCTGCGTGCCTCTGCGTGGTGCTCCCGCTGGGCCATCACCGCCCGCGAGCGCTCGGTGGGGTCGACGTCGAAGGCGACGGAGACGACGCCGTCGACGAGCTCCTGCGACACCGCGAAGCCCGCCTCGCGGAACACCGCGATCATCCGCTCGTTCTCCGGCAGCAGCTGCGCGGTGAAGCGCCGCACATCCCGTTCACGAGCGGCCGCAGCCAGGTGCTCGAGCAGCACCGAGGCGACACCCTTGCCCTGGTGGGAGTCGGCCACGTTGAACGCGACCTCCGCCTCGACCGGACCGACCCGCTCGAACCGTCCAACACCGATGATCCGGTCGTCGGTGGCGACCGCGACCAGCGCCACCCGGTCGTGGTGGTCGACCTGGGTGAACCGGGCCAGGTCGGCGGCCGGCAGCTGACCCAGGTGGGCGAAGAACCGCAGGTACGTCGACTCCGGCGACTGTGCCAGGTGGAACGCCTGCAGCGCGTCGGCGTCCGAGCCACGGATGGGCCGCACATGGGTCGTCGTGCCGTCCCGCAGCACCACGTCGGCTTCCCACGCGGCCGGGTACGCGGTGCCGTCGTCCACCCCGGACCGGCCCATGGGCGCCAGGCTAGACGCCGCGCGCCTGCTCGGCCCAGGCCCGGCCACGGTCCACACTGTTCGGGCACCGATCACCGACCGAGGAGCTCCACCGGATGGCGCGTCGCACGCCCCCGCCCAGCACGCCCGACCCCGAGCAGGTCGTCGAGCACATCGTCGACGTCGACGTGGCGGCCGAGATGGAGGGCTCGTTCCTCGAGTACGCCTACTCGGTGATCTACGCCCGCGCCCTGCCGGACGCCCGCGACGGCCTCAAGCCGGTGCAGCGGCGCATCCTGCTACCAGATGGGCGACATGGGCCTGCGCCCGGACCGCGCCCACGTCAAGCGCGCGCGAGTCGTCGGCGAGGTGATGGGCAAGCTCCACCCGCACGGGGACACGGCGATCTACGACGCCATGGTCCGCATGGCGCAGCCGTTCGCCCTGCGGCTACCGCTGGTCGACGGCCACGGCAACTTCGGCTCGCTGGACGACGGCCCGGCCGCTCCCCGGTACACCGAGGCCCGGCTCGCACCCGCCGCGCTGGCGATGACCGCGGACCTCGACGAGGACGTCGTCGACCTGGTCCCCAACTACGACAACACGCTGACCCAGCCCGACGTGCTGCCCGTCGGCGATCCCCAACCTGCTGGTCAACGGCGCGTCGGGGATCGCGGTGGGCATGGCCACGAACATGGCGCCGCACAACCTCGTCGAGGTGGTCGCCGCGGCGCGCCACCTGCTCGCCCACCCGGACGCGACGCTCGAGGACCTCATGCGGTTCGTGCCCGGGCCCGACCTGCCCACCGGCGGCAAGATCGTCGGGCTGGACGGCGTGCACGAGGCCTACCGGACCGGCCGCGGCGCGTTCCGCACCCGTGCGACCGCACGGATCGAGAACCTCACGCCGCGGCGCAAGGGCATCGTCGTCACCGAACTGCCCTACCTGGTGGGCCCGGAGAAGATCAAGGAGAAGATCAAGGAAGGCGTCCAGTCCAAGAAGCTGGCCGGCATCGCGCGGTTCGACGACCTCACCGATCGCCACCATGGTCTGCGGCTCATCATCGAGGTGAAGACCGGGTTCAACCCGGAGGCGGTGCTGGAGGAGCTCTACCGGCACACCCCGATGGAGGACTCCTTCGCCATCAACAACGTGGCTCTCGTGGACGGCCAGCCGCGCACCCTGGGCCTGCGCGAGCTGCTCCAGGTGTGGGTGGACCACCGGGTCGACGTGGTGCGCCGGCGCAGCGCCTTCCGGCTGGCCGGCCGGTCCGAGCGGTTGCACCTCGTCGAAGGCCTCCTGGTCGCGATCCTCGACATCGACGAGGTCATCCAGGTGATCCGCTCCTGCGACGACACGGCGGCCGCGCGGGCGCGGCTGGCGACCGTGTTCGACCTGTCGACGGCGCAGGCCGACTACATCCTCGAGCTGCAGCTGCGCAGACTGACGAAGTTCTCCCGGATCGAGCTGGAGAAGGAGCGGGACCGGCTCACCGCCGAGATCGCCGAGCTGCGCGCCGTGCTGGCCGACGAGACCCGCCTGCACGCCGTCGTGGCCGAGGAGATGGCCGCCGTCGCCACCACCTACGGGACGCCGCGCCGCACGGTGCTGTTGGAGTCCGCCGGCGGGACCACCGTGCAGGCAGCGCGCAGCACCGCGGCTCCGCTGGAGCTCGCCGACACGCCGTGCTGGGCCCTGCTCTCGGCGACCGGGCTGCTCGCACGCACCGCGGACGCGACAGCACCGAGCCGCCCCGGTGCCCGCCGTACCCGCCATGACGTGCTCGCCGGTGCGGTGCCCACCACCGCACGCGGGGAGGTCGGCGCGGTGACGTCCCGTGGCCGGATGCTGCGGATCGGCGTGCTCGAGCTGCCCACCCTGCCGCCCACGCAGGGTGCACCGGCGCTGTCGGGGGGCGTCCCGGTCGCCGAGGTGCTCGCCGTACAACCCGGAGAACGGGTGCTGGCGCTCGCCGACCTCGGACCGGCGGCCGCGCCGCTGGCACTTGGCACCGCCGCCGGCATGGTCAAGCGCGTGGCGCCGGGCGAGGCTCCGGGGAACAAGGCCGCCTGGGACGTCATCGCGCTGCGCGCCGACGACGAGGTGGTCGGCGCTGCGCCGGCGACGGACGACGACGAGCTGGTCCTCGTCGCATCGGACGCGTCCCTGCTGCGCTTCCCCGCGGCCGCCGTCCGCCCGCAGGGCCGCGCCGCCGGCGGCATGACCGGAATCCGGCTGGCGCCCGGCCAGCAGGTCGTCGGTTTCGCCGTGGCCCCCGCAGGCGTGCCGACGGTGGTGGTGACCGTGGCCGGTGCTCGCGACGCGCTGCCCGGCACGCAGCCCGGGTCCGCCAAGACCACTCCGCTCGAGGCCTACCCGGCCAAGGGCCGGGCCACCGGTGGCGTGCGCGCCCACCGGTTCCTCAAGGGCGAGGACACGCTCCTCCTGGCCGCCGTGGTGCCGGCCCCCCCGGCAGCGACCGGCTCGGCCGGGCAAGCCGTGGAGCTGCCAGCGGTCGACCCGCGGCGGGACGGTTCCGGTACCCCGCTCACCGCGCCGGTGCACCGGGTCGGCTGACCGGTCCCTCCCGCACCGACCCCTCGGTGCCGGGCAACCTCAGGCGTCGATGTGCGAACGGTCCAGCTGGGCGGCCCCGGCGACGATGAAGTCGCGGCGCGGCCCGACGTCGGCGCCCATGAGCAGCTCGAACACCTCCTCCGCGCGCTGCGCGGCGGCCACGCTGACCCGCCGCAGCGTCCGGTGCCGCGGGTCCATGGTCGTCTCGGCGAGCTGGTCGGCGTCCATCTCGCCGAGGCCCTTGTACCGCTGGATCTCCTCCTTGTAGCGCCGCCCGGACCGCTGCAGGCGCTGGAGCGTGGACTGCAGCTCCCCCTCGGAGTACGTGTACACGTACTCGCCCTTGCGCCCCCCCTGGGCGAGCACCTCCACCCGGTGCAGCGGAGGCACCGCCGCGAACACCCGGCCGGCCTCGACCAGCGGGCGCATGTACCGGAAGAACAGGGTGAGCAGCAGGGTGCGGATGTGCGCGCCGTCCACGTCGGCGTCGGTCATCAGCACGATCTTGCCGTAGCGGGCTGCCGACAGGTCGAACGTACGGCCCGAGCCCGCCCCGATCACCTGGATGATCGCGGCGCACTCGGCGTTCTTCAGCATGTCCGTGACGGACGCCTTCTGGACGTTGAGGATCTTGCCCCGGATCGGCAGCAGCGCCTGGAAGTCGGAGCTGCGGGCCAGCTTCGCCGTACCGAGCGCGGAGTCCCCCTCGACGATGAACAGCTCGGACCGGTCCACGTCGTCGCTGCGGCAGTCGGCGAGCTTCGCCGGCAACGAGGAGCTCTCCAGGGCGTTCTTCCGGCGGGAGATCTCCTTCTGCTTGCGGGCCGACAGCCGGGCCCGCATCTCCCCGACGACCTTGTCCAGCAGCAGGGCCGACTGCGCCTTCTGGTCCCGCTTCGCGGAGGTCAGCACCGCGCCGAGCTCGGCCTCCACCACCGAGGCCACGATGCCGCGGACGGGAGCGGTGCCGAGGACCTCCTTGGTCTGCCCCTCGAACTGCGGCTCGGCCAGCCGCACGGTGACCACCGCGGTCAGCCCGGCCAGGACGTCCTCCTTGTCCAGCCGCTCACCCTCCTTGGCGGAGATCTTCAACCGCCGGGCATTCGCCTCCACGGCCCGGCGCAGCGTGCGCAGCAGTGCCGTCTCGAAGCCCGCCAGGTGGGCGCCGCCCTTCGGGGTAGCGATGATGTTGACGAAGGTCCGCACCTCGGACTCGTAGCCGATGCCCCACCGCACGGCGATGTCCACCTCGCAGCGACGCTCCACCTCCTGGGGCACCAGGTGACCGCGATCGTCGAGCACGGGGACGGTCTCGGTGAACGTCCCCTCGCCCTGCAGCCGCCAGGTGTCCGTGACGGGCGCGTCGGGTGCCAGGTGGTCGACGAAGTCGACGATGCCGCCGGAGAAGCTGAACGTCTCCTCATGCGGTCCGTCCGCGCCGGGTGTCCCCGGCAGGCCGCGCTCGTCCCGCAGCACGACGGTCAGGCCAGGGACGAGGAAGGCCGTCTGCCGGATGCGGGTGACCAGCTCGTCGTAGGAGAACACCGTGCTGGCCGGGAAGACCTGACGGTCGGCCCAGTACCGCACCCGGGTCGCGGTGCGCCCCTTGGGCACGCGACCGACGACGGCCAGCTCGGACCCGGCGAGGAACGGCGTGAACGGCGCGTCGGGGCCGATCCCCGCGCTGTCGTCGAACACCCCGGGCTCGCCCCGGCGGAAGGTCATCCGATGGGTGCGGGCGCCCCGGTCCACCTCGACGTCCAGCCGGGCGGACAGCGCGTTGACCACCGAGGCGCCCACGCCGTGCAGTCCCCCGGAGGCTCCGTAGGACCCGCCGCCGAACTTCCCCCCGGCGTGCAGCTTGGTGAAGACGACCTCCACCCCGGTCAGCCCGGTACGCGGCTCCAGGTCCACCGGGATCCCTCGGCCGTTGTCCTGCACCTCGACGGAGCTGTCCGCGCGCAGCACGATCTGGATCCGGTCGCAGTAGCCGCTCAGCGCCTCGTCGACGGCGTTGTCGATGATCTCCCACAGGCAGTGCATGAGACCGCGGCTGTCGGTGGAGCCGACGTACATGCCGGGCCGCTTGCGCACAGCCTCCAGGCCCTCCAGCACCGACAGGTGCCGGGCCAGGTAGCTGGACTCGGCAGATGCAGTGGTCACACAGGCAAAGATAACCGGCCGGCCCCGTACCGCCGCGACACCATGCCGCGCCGCACGCCACCGACCCGGCGCGCTACGCGGGTAGCGAACCGTCGCGGGCCTGTGACATCCCTGTCACCTTCGGGTGGTTGTATGTCAACGTGACAGGGACATCGACGGAACCGCTGACCGCTGCCGACCGCTGCGACCGCTGTGGCGCCCAGGCGTATGTGCGAGTGACCCTGCCGGGCGGCCAGCTGCTCTTCTGTGCGCACCACGCGCGGGAGCACCTGCCCAAGCTGGCCGGGGTCGCCACGTCCGTGCAGGACGAGACCGATCGGCTGCTGCAGGGGCACGGCGCCGGGGCGGCGCACTGACCACCACAGCCGGACCACCACCGACCACGCACGGCCCGCCCGGACCACTCCGGGCGGGCTGTGCGTGTCCTGGGTGGTCTGTCATACCGTGGTCTCACCAGCGGTCGTGCACCACCGGTCGCACCAGTTCGTCGTAGACCGCTCGGACGGCCGCCTGCTGCTCCGCGGTGAGCGCCGGTACAGCGGCTGCAGCAGCGTTCTGCCGCGCCTGCTCCGGAGTCCGCGCGCCGGGGATGACGGTGGCCACCCCGGGCTGGTCGATCACCCAGCGGAGGGCGAACGCCGCCATCGGCACCCCGGCAGGCACCACCGGCGCGAGCGCTCGCACTGCGCGCAGACCGAGCTCGAAGGGCACGCCGGCGAACGTCTCCCCCACGTCGAACGCCTCGCCGTGCCGGTTGAAGGAGCGGTGGTCGTCCGGGGCGAACGTGGTGCGCTCGTCATAGCGTCCGGACAGCAGACCCGATGCCAGCGGCACGCGGGCGATGACGCCCACCCCCCGCGCGCGGGCCACCGGCAGCACCTCCTCGACCGGCTTGAGCCGGAACGCGTTGAGGATGATCTGCACGCTGACCACGTGCGGCCGGGCGAGCGCGGTGAGCGCCTGGGCGCAGGTCTCCACGCTCACGCCGTAGGCGGCCATCCGACCCTCGTCCACCATGGCGTCCAGGGCGTCGAAGACCGCGTCGGAGGAGTAGACGGCGGTCGGCGGACAGTGCAGCTGGACGAGGTCGAGGGTCTCCACGCCGAGGTTGCGCCGGGACCGGTCGTTCCACGCCCGCATCGCGTCCCCGGTGTAGGCCTCGGGCACCTGGGCCACCCGCCGGCCCATCTTCGTCGCGACGGTGAGCGGGGCGTCGGGGTGGGCCGCCCGCCATCGGCCGATGAGCTGCTCGCTGCGTCCGTCGCCGTAGACGTCGGCGGTGTCGAAGAACGTCACCCCTGCCTCGGCAGCCGCGTCCAGCACCGCCAGGGCGTCCCGCTCGTCGACCGTTCCCCAGTCCGACCCGAGCTGCCACGTCCCCAGCCCCACCACTGACACGTCCCGGCCCGCGAGCCCTCGCTGTTCCATGGGGCCGAGCCTAGGGCTGCGGCCCGATCGCGCGGCGTGGTTCCCGGGCCGGGCAGCCCGTTCCTGCGCTCTGGCAGCCGGCCGCCGCGCCCGGCGCTGGTCAGTCCAGGTAGTCCCGAAGGACCTGCGACCGGGAGGGGTGACGCAGCTTGGACATGGTCTTCGACTCGATCTGACGGATCCGCTCCCGCGTGACCCCGTAGACCTTCCCGATCTCGTCGAGCGTCTTGGGCTGACCGTCGGTGAGCCCGAACCGCATGGACACCACCCCGGCCTCACGCTCGGACAGAGTGTCCAGCACCGAGTGCAGCTGCTCCTGAAGGAGCGTGAAGCTCACCGCGTCCGCCGGGACGACAGCCTCGGAGTCCTCGATGAGGTCGCCGAACTCGCTGTCGCCGTCCTCACCGAGCGGGGTGTGCAGGGAGATCGGTTCGCGCCCGTACTTCTGCACCTCGACGACCTTCTCCGGGGTCATGTCGAGCTCCTTGGCGAGCTCCTCCGGGGTCGGCTCGCGGCCCAGGTCCTGCAGCATCTGCCGCTGGACGCGGGCCAGCTTGTTGATGACCTCGACCATGTGCACCGGGATGCGGATGGTGCGCGCCTGGTCGGCCATCGCACGGGTGATCGCCTGGCGGATCCACCAGGTCGCATAGGTGGAGAACTTGTAGCCCTTGGTGTAGTCGAACTTCTCCACGGCGCGGATGAGGCCCAGGTTGCCCTCCTGGATGAGGTCCAGGAAGAGCATGCCCCGGCCCGTGTACCGCTTGGCCAGGGAGACGACCAGACGCAGGTTGGCCTCGAGCAGGTGGTTCTTGGCCCGACGTCCGTCCTGGGCGATCCACTGCAGCTCGCGCCTGGACCTCGGGTCGAGGTCCGTGGCGGACGCCAGTCGCTCCTCGGCGAACAGGCCGGCCTCGATCCGCTTGGCGAGCTCGACCTCCTGCTCGGCGTTGAGCAGCGCCACCTTGCCGATCTGCTTGAGGTAGTCCTTGACCGGGTCGGCCGTGGCTCCGGCGGTGACGACCTGCTGGGCAGGCGCGTCGTCGTCGTCGGCGTCGGAGTAGGTGAAACCGTCCTCCGACTCCTCCACGACCGCAGCGTCGTCGACAGGCTGACCGGCGCCGTCGACCTCCAGTGCCGCGTCAGCGTCCGGTTCCACCAGGTCGGTGGCGTCGGCCGCGTCGACGGCCGCGATCTGCGGCTCCAACTCGTCGACCGCGTCGTCCGTCGTCAGGCCCTCGACGGCGTCGCGGGCAGGTGGTGCGGTCCGAGCGGCGGCGGCACGCTTGCGCGCACCGGTCCCGGACACGGCGTCGGCCGGCCCGGCCGCAGCCTTGCGCGCCGGGGCACGGGTGGACTTGGTGGTGGGCTTCGACGCGGCGGACCTCGTGCCGGGCTTCGCAGCCGACGATGCGGTCGTCGGGCCCGCCGTGCTGCCGGCGGCAGAACGCTTGGCGGCCGCGGCCCGGCGTTCCCGTGTCGCGGGCGCGGCCTCGGCCGATGCCGGCCCGGCCGCAGCCACCGGAGCATCGGCGACGGTGGAGCGCGCCGACGGGCGGGTACGAGCGCTGGTCGCTGCGACCGCATGAGCCGGGGCCGCCGGTGCGGAGATCTCGATACCCACCGACGCGAGTCCCCGGGCCACCGCCTTGAGTCGGCGGCCGTCCTGGACGCCGGCAAGCTCGCAGGCCGAACGCAGCGCAACCGAGTCGACCGTGCCATGCACGTGGCCGCGCCGGACCAGCTCCTGCAGGGCGGGGTGCTCGAACTCACGCGGAAGAACAGGGTGCACAGACGGCGTCGACACGAACGACCTTTCGGCAGGGAGTGACCCGGTCCAGAACGGCGGGCACACGGATATTGTACGGGGCGCGACCACGTGACGATGGAACGCACCGCCCCCGTCGCGGCATTCCCCGGCGGGCGGCCCGTTGCTCGACGGCCCGATGCGGGCCGGGCGGCGCGCCCGCCACTCACACAGCGGTGCGCCCGTCGCATGCGGCCACCCGTCGCCACGTCAGGGCAACGGCGGCTTCACCGCCAGGACGGGGCACGGCGCGTCCAGCAGGATCCGCTGCGCGTTCGACCCGAGGATGAGCTTGCCCACCGGGCTGCGCCGGCGCAGGCCGATGACGAGCACCGAGGCCGCCAGCTCCGTAGCGACACCGACCAGGTCGTCCGCCACGTCCCTCTCCCGCTCGATCGTGCGCACCTCGTGCTCGACGCCGTAGCCTCTCAGCGCGTGCCGCGCCTCGCCGAGGTCGCGCTCCAGCGCAGCGCGATCCTCAGCGGTGACGTCGGCGCGCAGGCTCGCGACGAGCACGACGGGCTCGCCCCGACGCAGTCCCTCCTCCGCCGCCGCAGCGAGCGCCATCCGACCCTCCGGCGTGTCCAGGTAGCCCACCACGACGCTCATGCGTCCTCCTCGTCTCCGCCCGGCCGTCCGTGCGGGAACCTACCCCAGCACGTCCGACCCCTCGACCGGACGAGGACGATCACCCCGGTACAGGTCACCCCGCCTGGCGAGCCCAACCGGGCGGCGTGGCCACGCTCAGCGCCTCGCCGAGGAGGCCAGCCAGGCGGTAGCCCGGGTCGTCGCCCAAGGCCCGTTCGACGAGCAGCTGTGCCCGCGCCCCGTCCCCCTGCCACCAGGCGAGCAGGGCCAGCAGGGTGCACGCCGGCGCCTGGGCGTGCCGTCGGCCGTGTGCCACCACGGCCTCCAGCGCGGCCACGCGCAAGGCGGTGGGGCCGGCCGGCGGCACCCGGCCCGCACGCGCATCGACGACCGTCGCCAGCGCGTCGGCGACCTCCTGGGTCGGCGGTCTCGCCGCCATCGACCGTTCGGCCAGGTCCCCGGTGCCGGGGATGAGCGTGAGGAGCACGGCGTCGCGCAGCACGCGGTCGTCCAGGCCTGCCTCGATACGTCCCAGGCGAGCCGGCACCGGGCCGACCTCGCCGCCCGCCCGAGCTGCCACCTCGGCTCGCCAGGCTGCCAGCGTCCGGGCCCGCCACCGGTCGACGTCCTGGTCCGTACCGGCCGCTTCGCGCCGCCGGCGCCACCGACCCGCCACCCGGGTCACCGCCCGGCGTGCCTGCGCCGGGGCCGTGGCGATGCGCGCGACATCCTCCCGGCAGTCGGCCACGGCCGAGCCGGCCAGCACCATCTGGGCGCCCACCGCAGTGGACTCCAGGTCACGCAGGGGACGCCCACCGGGTGGGCAGCATGCCGGGTCGTCGCAGTCCAGCGCCAGGTAGCCGGTCGCGGCGACCACCCAGACGACGACCTGGCCGAGGGTGGCCTGCGCCGCGTCCCGGAAGTGCCGGGCGGCCCGGTGGGCCCTGCTGTCCGACGGGTCCCCCGTCCGTGGGTCGGTGTCCGTGTACAGCACGAGCACCGCGTGCTCGGCCAGGTCGCCGTCGAGGTGCGCCACCACGCTACGAGCCAGCTGGGGCCCGGTCACCGGGTCGGCAAGGTCCGCCAGGTCCACCCGCGCAACCAGGCCCACCCGGCCCCGCGGGGGCCGCAGGCTGACCGCGACCGCGCTGTCCCGAGGCCGGAAGCCCAGCTGGTGGGGAAGGTAGGCGAGCAGCTCGCGGGGCTCACTGACCCGGATGGTCCTGATGTCCATGGATGTCAGGCCACACCGTGCACAGCACGGCCAGGGCAGAGCATGACGCGTGCTGTGGACGACCGACGTCGGGTCCGGGCTGGGGGTGCACGGGACCGGGGGCGAAGACGCGTCGGCCGCCAGGCGGTCCGCAGCCGTTACCGTGACCTGGTGCACCCCGAAAGCCCCCGGCGACGGCTCCTGCTCGGGACCGTCGTGCTGCTCGTCGGCGTGGCAGGCTGCGCCGGCCCGGGGACGGCCGGGGCGGACAGCACCCCTGCCGCCGGCTCCCCTCAGCCCTCGGCGACCGCCCTCCTGGACGCCACGCCCGGCCCGACGGAGACCCTGCTCCCCCCGCAGCCGGACGAGCACTCCGAGGCGGGTGGTCTGGTGGCGGGCTTCCCCACGGACCTGCTCCCCGTACCGCCGGGCGCGCAGGTCCTCCTCTCGGCCGCCGAGCCGGGACCCGACGGTGTGCTCCAGGTCGGTCTCAACCTGCGCAGCACCCAGGACACCGCTGGTCTGGTGGAGGCGGTTCGGGGGCCCCTGCTCTCCGCCGGCTTCACCGAGGCGCCCGTGGCGACCCCCGAGCCCGCACTGGCTGCGCAGACCACCTTCAGCCGGACGGAAGGGTCGGAGCTGCTCGTTCTCGGCGTCCTCGACCAAGGCGGCCAACGGACCCTGACGATCGGCGGCACCGTACGCTCGACGCCATGACTGCCGCACAGCAGCGCCCGGCCGACCTGGTCGACGTCGAGGGCGTGCGAGCCGGCGTCGAGGCGCAGCTGTCCCGGCACCTGCGCGGGCTGTCCGGGCTGCTGGCGTCCGTGGGACCCGACACGGCTGAGCTGGGCGAGGCGCTGGCAGCAGGACTGTCCGGCGGCAAGCGACTGCGAGCCGCCTTCTGCTACTGGTCCTGGCGGGCCCACGGCGGCCAGCCGGGGGGTCCGGACGCCGAGCACGTGCTGCGGGTCGGCGCCGCGCTCGAGCTGTTCCAGGCGGCCGCACTGTTCCACGACGACGTCATGGACGGCTCCGACACCCGCCGCGGCCGGCCCGCCGCCCACCACTCGTTCGCCGCGAGGCATCGCACGGCCGGCCGGCGCGCAGACGCGGACCGGTTCGGGGAGAACGCGGCGATTCTCCTCGGGGACCTGGCCCTGGTGGCGAGCGATCACGAGTTCTCGGCCGCGGTCGCGCCGATGCCGCCGGCGGTCGCCGCCGGTGCCCGAGCAGTCTTCGACCGCATGCGCGCGGAGGTGAGCGCCGGCCAGTACCTCGACATCCTCGGTGAGGTACTGCCCTGGGGTGACGACCCCGCCGCCGACGAGGCCCGGGCCCGCCAGGTGATCCGGGCGAAGTCGGCCCGGTACTCGGTGGAGCACCCGGTCACCCTCGGCGCCGTGCTGGCCGGAGCGGACGGCGAACAGCTGGCCGACTGCCACGGCTTCGGACTGCCGCTGGGTGAGGCGTTCCAGCTACGTGACGACCTGCTCGGGGTGTTCGGCGACCCCGCCGTGACCGGCAAGCCCGCCGGTGACGACCTGCGGGAGGGCAAGCGCACGGTGCTCGTCGCGCGCGCCCTGGCCCGAGCCGGAGCGACCAGCCCGACGGCGGACCTGATCCGGTCCCAGGTGGGACACCGCGACCTCGATCCGGCCTCCGTGCAGCGGGTGGCCGAGGCGATCGCCGCGACAGGAGCCCCCGCGGAGATCGAGAACCTCATCGGCCGCCTGGTCGACGAGGCGTTCGCGCGGCTCGACGCCGCGGAGCTGACCGAACCCGGCCGCGCCATGCTGCGAGACCTCGGTGCGGCAGCCGTGGGCCGCCCGGCCTGACACGCCGAGCGGTCAGCGCGGGGCGCGGACGGCCGGCGCCGGCTGTGCCGGCGGGGCCGCGATCCGGGGCCCGCGGAGAGGCCCTCAGAGCAGTGCCTGCGCCCTCCGGCGGATCTCGGCGCGCTGGCCGGCGCGCAGCGCATCGATCGGCGCACCGCCCAGCGAGTCGTCCGGGGTGAACAGCCACCGGATCGCCCCCTCGGCGTCGAACCCCACGTCGGTGAGCACCGTGAGGGTGCCCGCCAGGTGGGTGAGCACGCCCCACCCGGGACCGGGCTCGGGAACGTTCGGCGCCGCGGGGGTCGCGACCGGCGAGGCGATGTCGACGAGGAACGCGGCCGGGATGCTCAGCACCGGGGGCTCCCCGCGGCGCACGCCGGCCAGGCTGCCCTCCGATACCAGCGTGCGGACCCTCCCGACCGGCACACCGAGACGTTCTGCCACGTCAGGAACGGTGAGCCAGGTTTCGACCAATTCGTCCAGAGTTGCGTGATCTGCCACCCGCAAAGCGTACGCACCGCGCGGAATCACCCTGGTGTGATTCGCCGACGTGACTTCACACGCAGTCCGGAAGCCCACTACCGTCACTTGTGTCACATCCGTCACAGCAGTTTCGCCAAGCTCACCGAGGTGCTCCCATGTCGACGTCCGCCGCCGTCGCTCGCCACGCGCGCCCTGCGCAGCCGCGGTCCGCCCGCCCTGCCGCGCTGACCGGCGCGACCCTCGTCCTGGCCGCCGCTGCCGTGTCCGTCGGGGGCTCGGCCCAGGCCGACACGCAGTACACGGTGCGCCACGGCGACACGGTGAGCCACATCGCCGCGCGGACCGGGACCAGCGTCGCAGCCATCGCGCGGGCCAACGCGCTCGCCGACCCCGATCGGATCCGGGCGGGACAGCGCCTCGCGATCCCCAGCCGCACCGCAGCGGCGGCACCGGCCACCGCTGCGCCCACCACCGCCCCGGTCAGCACGATCAGCTACACCGTGGCGCGTGGCGACACGGTCTCGGCCATCGCCCGGCGGCTGGGCAGCACCGTGCCCGCGATCGTGGCCGCCAACGGCCTGGACTCGCGCGCGTTCATCCGGGCCGGGCAGACGCTCACCGTCCCCGCCGGGGCCGGCAGCCCGCCCACCACGTCGGGTCCTGCCGTGCAGCTGGTCGGCAACGTGCAGCTGGTCGGCAACACGTTCGCCGGGCGCACCTACCCGCCCGTCGTCGTCGCCTCGGCGAACGCCAACAAGCTCGCCCTGCTCGCCCACGGCGTCCCCACCCGCGCGCACATGCAGTCACTGGTAGCCGAGACTGCCCGGACGATGGGCGTCGACGTGTCGCTTGCCCTCGCGGTCGCCCACCAGGAGTCCGGGTTCGACCAGTCGGCAGTGTCCCCCGCCAACGCCATCGGCACCATGCAGGTGATCCCCAGCTCCGGACGGTGGGCCGCGGAGCTCGTCGGCCGCCCGCTCGACCTCCTCGACCCGCAGGACAACGTCGTCGCCGGCGTGGCGATCCTCCGGTCGCTGGTTCGCACCAGCCCGGACCTGCCGACCGCCATCGCGTCGTACTACCAGGGTGCGACGTCCGTGCGCCGCGACGGGATGCTGCCCGACACCCTGCGCTACGTCGCAAGCGTCCAGGCTCTGCAGGCGAGTTTCCGCTGAGGCTCCCGGGCGGGACGTCCCCCCGCCCGTAGACTGCCGCGGGTGGGAGCCACGACGACAGACCCCCTCGTCGGCCGGGTGGTCGACGGGCGGTACGAGGTCGTGTCCCGGATCGCCCGCGGCGGCATGGCCACCGTGTACCTGGCCGTGGACCGTCGCCTGGACCGCGAGGTCGCCCTCAAGGTCATGCACCCCCACCTGGCCGAAGGGGCCTCCGGGGCGGCGTTCGTGGCCCGCTTCCGGCGGGAGGCCCGCACCGCGGCCCGGCTGGCCCACCCGGGCCTCGTCGCGATCCTCGACCAGGGCGTGGACGGCGACACCAGCTATCTGACCATGGAGTACGTCGATGGCACGACCTTGCGGCGCCGGCTGGGCGAGCACGGCTCGCTCACCGTCGGCGACGCGCTGCAGGTGGCGGAGGACGTGCTCGATGCCCTGGCCGTGGCGCACCGCCTGGGGCTGGTGCACCGGGACATCAAGCCGGAGAACGTGCTCATCGCCTCCGACGAGCGGGTCAAGCTCGCCGACTTCGGCCTGGCCCGCGCGGTCACCGAGGTCACCTCCACGACCACCGGCACGGTGCTGGGGACGGTCGCCTATCTGGCTCCCGAGCTCATCGCCCACGGCGTCAGCGACACGCGCACCGATGTCTACGCGGTCGGCATCCTCCTGTACGAGATGATCACCGGCCGGCAGCCGTTCACCGGACAGACCCCCGCGCACATCGCGTTCCAGCACGTCAACTCCGACATCCCGGCTCCCTCCGAGGCGGTGGCGTGGCTGCCTGCCGAGGTCGACGACCTGGTGCGAGCACTTGCCGCCCGGGACCCGGACGAGCGGCCCACCGATGCCGGGTCCGCCCTGGCGCTGCTGCGCCGCGCGCGGACCGCGCTGGACGCCACCGTCCTCGGTCGCCGGGTCGACGTCCCACCCACAGGCGTCACCGACCTACCCGAGGCGGGCCCGGCGGACGACCCCGACGACAGCCTCGCCGAGGGGTCCGGGGACCCCGGTGCCACCGCCCGGCTGGACCGGCACGGGGCGGGCAGCACGATCGCCCTGCCGATCGGCACCGGCCTGCCCGAGTCCGCCCGGGCGCAGGACGTGCCGCACCGGCATCACCGCGCGCGGTGGACGTGGCTGACCGTGCTCGTCCTGCTGCTCGGCGCAGGCGCGTGGTGGTTCCTGACCCTCGGCCCGGGGGCGTACACGACCGTGCCGGCGCTGGCCGGTGCGACCCAGCCGGTCGCCGAGGCGGCGCTGCGCGACCGGGGTCTGGGGGTACGGACCGAGCAGGCCTTCGACCACACCGTTCCGGCCGGCCAGGTGGTCGGCACGCACCCGGCCGCCGGCCAGCGGGTCCGCAAGGACGGCGCCGTCCTCCTCACCGTGTCCAAGGGTCAAGATCTCGTCACGGTGCCCGCCGGCCTGGTCGGGGCGATGCAGGCCGATGCCGAGACGGCGCTGCAGGCCGCGGGCCTCGACGCTGCCTACACCGACCCCGAGTACTCCGACACGGCGCCCCTGGGGCGGGTCGTCCGGGCCTCGCATGAGCCCGGCACGCAGGTCGAGCGCCGGTCCGCAGTGACCCTGACGGTCTCCAACGGCCCCGCCCCGGTCACCGTCATCGCGGTGACCGGGGCCAGCCGGGCGGACGCCGAGGCCGAGCTCGTCGCCCGCGGCCTCGCGACCGCGGTGACCGAGGAGTTCAGCGACACCGTGCCGGCCGGGCAGGTGATCTCCCAGTCGCCGGTCTCCGGCACGGTGGCGCACCGGGGGGACACCGTCACCCTCACGGTGAGCAAGGGCCGCCAGATGGTGCAGGTGCCGGACGTCGTACGGATGGGGTTCGACCAGGCCCAGGCCCTGCTGCAGTCGCAGGGCCTGGTTGTCCATCGCGACAAGGTCTTCGCGATCTACGGGAACGTCGTGCAGCAGAGCATCGTCGCCGGCACGATGGTGCCCAAGGGCACCGAGATCACTCTGCGGACGGTCTAGCGGCCGGCGCAGCAGTCGGGCTGCCGCGCCGGCCGAACGGCAGTCACGCTCCCCGGAGCAGCTCGACCACCTGGTAGGCCAGCTCCAGCGACTGCTGGTGGTTGAGCCGCGGGTCCACGAGCGTCTCGTAGCGCAGCCCGAGGCCGTCCTCGTCGATCTCCTCGGCACCGCCCAGCACCTCGGTGACATCGTCCCCGGTGAGCTCGATGTGCAGCCCACCGGGCACGGTGCCGAGCGCGCGGTGCACCTCGAAGAAGCCGGCCACCTCGTCCATCACGTCGGACAGCCGACGGGTCTTGTAGCCCGACACCGAGGTGAACCCGTTGCCGTGCATGGGGTCGCACACCCAGGTCACCGGCCGTCCGTCGGCGGCGACCCGGTCCACCAGCGGCGGCAGCAGGTCACGGACCGCGCGTGCACCCATCCTGGTGATGAAGGTCAGCCGACCGGGCTCCCCCGTGGGGTTGAGCCGGTCCATGAGAGCCAGCGCGTCGTCGCCCGTCGCCGTCGGCCCGAGCTTCACACCGACCGGGTTGCGCACCCGGGAGAAGAAGTCCACGTGGGCTCCGTCCAGCTGGCGGGTGCGCTCCCCGATCCACAGGAAGTGTGCCGAGCAGTCGTACGGGTCCCCGGTCCGCGAGTCGATGCGGGTCAGCGGGCGCTCGTAGTCGAGCAGCAAACCCTCGTGGCTGGCGAAGAAGTCCACCGAGCTCAGCGCGTCGAAGTCCGCGCCGCAGGCCTGCATGAACCGGATCGCGCGGTCGATCTCGGCCGCGATCACCTCGTAACGGGCGTAGGCGGGGTTGTCCGTGAACCCCCTGTTCCACTCGTGCACGCGCAGCAGGGAGGCGAAGCCACCGGTGGTGAACGCCCTGGCCAGGTTCAGCGTCGACGCCGAGGTCTGGTAGGCCTCGAGCAACCGGTGCGGATCGGGCGTGCGCGACGCTGTGGTGAACTCGTGGCCGTTGATGATGTCCCCGCGGTAGGCGGGCAGGGTGACGCCGCCGCGGGTCTCGGTGTCCGCCGACCGCGGCTTGGCGTACTGGCCGGCGAGCCGGCCCATCTTCACCACCGGCAGACTGGCCCCGTAGGTGAGTACCACCGCCATCTGCAGGATGGTCTTGATCTTGTTCCGGATGGCGTCGGCGGTCGCCCCGGCGAACGACTCGGCGCAGTCGCCCCCTTGCAGGACGAACGCCTCACCCCGCCCGGCGGCGGCCAGCTGGCTGCGCAGCTTGTCCGCCTCCCCGGCGAACACCAGCGGCGGCATCGAGGCCAGGCGGGCCGACACCCGGCCCAGCTCGTCACGGTCCGGCCAGTCCGGCTGCTGGTGGGCGCGCAGCACCTGCCACCGGTCGAGCCCGGCGAGGACCGCCGGGTCCGCCTCGACGCTCATCTGAGCCCTGCGGCCACGAACGGCTGGCCGATGCCGGCCATCAGCTCGCCGAACCACGGCCGGCTCACGTCGAACGGCTTGCCACCGGCGATCCGCGGGAACGCGATCGCCTTGAGCCGGTCGCCGTCCTCCTCGTCCTGGCCGATCACGCCGGACTCCCCGCGCAGGGCGCACTCGACCGCCAGGTCCGTCATCGACTGGATGAGACGCAGGTCGTCCGGGTGCGGGGCGGCCGCTCGGGAGTAGTAGCCGGACTTCTGGACCATGACCTTCTGCGCGCCGAGCCGCTCGGCGAACTGCTTCGCGAACCACTTGCCGGGGTTGATCGTGTCCAGCTTGACGTGGCCGAAGGCATCCTGCTCCACCGGCGTCCCGGCGGCCTGCATCTGCTCGACGATCTCATGCGTGCCGGCTCCCTCGGCCAGGAAGATGGTCACGTTGCCGATCCGGTCCATCACCGCGCGCAGGCGCTCCGCCTCCGCGTCGATGTCGAGCGCCATCTCCGGCAGGAACACGGCATGGACGTCCCACCGCTCCCTGGTCAGGCCGATGCCAGGCACCCACTGCCGGGTGTCGAGCCAGGCGCGGTACTTCGCTGCCGTCGCCGCCGTCAGCCAGCCGCAGTGCCGGCCCATGACCTCGTGGACGATGAGCATGCGGGGGGCGGACCGGTGCTCGCCGATGACATGCCGAGCGAAGTCGGCGCCCTCCTCGGCCGCCGTCCAGGCGCCCAACGACTGGCGGATCGGCACGATGTCGTTGTCGATCGTCTTGGGCAGCCCGACGACCGTGAGGTCGTAGTGGTGCTCCGCGAGGTAGCGGGCCAGGTCGCCCGCGGTCGTGTTCGTGTCGTCGCCACCGATGGTGTGCAGGACGTCGACCTCGTCGGCCGCCAGCTGCTCCGCGGCGACCTGCAGCGGATCCTGGCCCTCGACGACCAGACCGCGCTTCACGCAGTCCGCCACGTTGGTCAGCTTGACCCGCGAGTTGCCGATGGGGGAGCCGCCGAACTGGTGCAGGATCCCGGCCCGGGTCCGGGTCTCGGCGTCGATGACGATCTTGTCCCCGCGGAGCAGACCGTCGTACCCGTGCTGGTAGGCGATGATCTCGAGGTCGGGGGCCAGCTGCGTGTACCGCTCGATGAGCCCCCCCACCGCCGAGGACAGGCACGGGGCGAACCCACCCGCGGTGAGCAGTGCGACGCGACGAACCGGCATGACGGACACCTCTCCTGGGAGCACGGACGGGCGCCGCCAGCCTGGGACACCGATGAGTCCCCCGGACGGGCCGGAGGTCCCGGCAGGGTGCTCGCGGCGGCGGACGCGCCGGTGCTCATCCTACCGACGGCGCGCCGGGCTCCTCCGGGGGGCGGGGCACCTCGACCTCGGGCGCGGGACGCCCGCCGGGCGCCGCGAGCGGCCGGTCGAGCGGGGGCAGCCCGGCCGCGATGCGCGCCTTCTGGGTGGCGGCGTAGACGTCCACGTACTCCTGGCCCGACAGCCGCATGAGCTCGTACATCACCTCGTCGGTGATGGAGCGCAGGATGAAGCGGTCGTTCTCCATGCCGGCGTACCGGCTGAAGTCCAGCGGCTTGCCGATGACCACGCCGATCCGCACGACCCGCGGGATCCGCCGCCCGAGCGGCTGCGCCACGCCGGTGTTGATCATCGCGACCGGGATGACCGGGGCCCCGGACTCCAGCGCGAGCCGCGCCACGCCCGTCTTGCCCCGGTAGAGCCGACCGTCCGGGCTGCGGGTGCCCTCGGGGTAGATCCCGAACAGCCCACCCGCCTGCAGGCGCTCCAGGCCGGTGCGCAGGGCCGCCTCGCTCGCCTTGCCGCCACCGCGGTCGACCGGGATGGTGCCCACCCCGCGCATGAAGCCGGCGGTCAACCGACCCTTGAGCCCCGTCCCGGTGAAGTACTCCGACTTGCCGATGAACACGATCTCCCGGTCCAGGACGAGGGGGAGGAAGAACGAGTCGATGACGGCGAGGTGGTTGCTCACCAGGATGGCCGGGCCCTCGGTCGGCACGTTCTCCGAACCACGCACCCAGGGGCGGTAGACGAGGCGCATCAACGGACCCACGAGGATCCGCTTCATGAACCAGTAGAACACCGCGCCACCTCTCGCCGAGCGACGGACGACCGTCCGCCGTTCTGCACGACTCTAGAGTGCTGTTCATGCCAGCACGCCCCGAAGGCCCGCAGGACCGACCCGCCGGCGGCCCCGGCGACGGGCTTCCGGACCATTCCGCGGGGGGCTCGGACCAGCCCTCGGACGAGCCGACGGACCACGGGCTCGACGGTACCGGCGGCGCCGACCCGCACACGCCGGACGGCTCCCCAGCGGACGCATGGGCCGCCATCGTCCGTCAGTTGCGGGACATCGACGTCCCGGGCGCGCCCGGTGCCGGCGCGGAGCCGGGTGTCCCCGGCCGCGTCGTGCGTCCGGCACGGTCGGGGGACGAGGCAGCGGACGGCACCACGCCGGACGGCACCGACCCGGCCGGCCGCGCGCTGACCGGCCGGGACTGGGCAGGCGCGGACGCGATCGACGCTGCGGAGGCCGCCGTCGACGCCGAGGAACACTTCCGCGCGCCCGACCCGGGGCCGATCCTGGGTGGCGACCCGTTGCTCACCATGGCGTGGTCGGTGGTCGTGGCCGTGCCGCTGTTCTACCTCGTCGTGCTCATCGCCTGGCAGAGCGCCCCGCGGGTGGTGCTGCAGGTGGCAGGGGCTCTCCTGGTCGCGGGGCTCGCGGTGCTGGTGTGGCGGATGCCGCACCGCCGCGACGGCTCGGACGAGGACTCCGGCGCGGTGGTCTGAGGCCCCGCGATCATCCCCCGACGCTCACAGCCGCGCCAGGTCTGCCGCGCCGATGATCCCGGCGTCGTTCCCGAATGTCGCGATGGCCAGCTGGGCCTCCGGGCGGTACCCGCGGGCGGAGAGCTGCTCAACGAACCCCTGGCGTGCTGGCGCCAGCAGCAGGTCCCCGGCCGCCGCGACTCCCCCGCCGATGACGATCAGCGCGGGGTCGAGCACCGCCGCCACCGTTGCGGACCCCTCGCCGAGCCAGCGGCCGAGCCGCGCGAGCAGCTCGACGGAGAGCGGGTCGCCGGCCCGGGCGGCCTGCGTGATCAACGGACCGCTGATGCCGTCCGGCGTGCCACCGGCCAGCGCGAGCAGCGGCGCGGCCACCTCGGCGCGGGTCACGACCGCAGCCTGCGCGTCCCGCACGAGGGCACTGCCCGAGGCGTACTGCTCCCAACAGCCCTCGTGGCCGCACCCGCAGTAGTGACCGCCCGGGACCACCCGCAGGTGACCGAGCTCCCCGGCAACGCCCCAGGCGCCCCGCACGAGCCGCCCGTTGATGACGATGGCCCCACCCAGGCCCGTCCCGACCGTGAGCAGGACCATGTCGTCGACGTCACGGCCCGTGCCGAACCGGAACTCCGCCCAGCCTGCCGCGTTGGCGTCGTTCTCCACCACGACCCGTACGTCCTCGCCGACAAGCTCGACGACCCTGTCCCGCAACGGGTAGTCGCGCCAGGCGATGTTCGGCCCGAACCGCACGCCGCTGCGATCGGCGGCGACGAATCCCGCCGCCGCGACACCGATCGCGCCCACCTCGTAGGACGCGGACAGCTCGGCGTAGGCCTCGGCGATCGCCAGGTCGATCCCGGCCGGGTCGTCGGGCTCGGTCGCCCGGCGCGTCTGCGCGAGGATCGCGCCGTCCTCGTCGACCACTCCGGCGGCGATCTTCGTGCCGCCGACGTCGACCCCGATGGCGTGCATGGTGCTCCCGTCCTCGCCCATGACTGGTGGTGGTGCGGCGCCGGGACGACACCGTCAGACGCCGCAGGGCGCCCACGGTAGCGCCCCTCCGGCCAGCCGGTCCGGCCCGTTCGGCCCGTCCGGGGAGGACCGGGCGCCGCCGTGCCCGACCCGTCAGCCCGCATGCTGCAGGCGCAGCGGCGGCACGAGCCCACCGGCCGCCAGTGTGTCGATCGCGGCGCGCTCGGCGTCGTCGAGCTCCACCGCGGCGGCGCGCGGCGCCAGACCGACCCCGCCCGCGACGCGCCGGTGGGGAGGTGTCCGGCGGGGCCCGGGGGCACCCACCGGGACGGTGAGGAACGTCACGACACAGTCGGCGCAGGCGTCGGCAGGGGCCGTGCACGTGTCGCAGTCGATGATCATGAGTCGGACGGTACGGACGACCGCCGACACGCAGGGGTGGACGACCGCCGGCGCCGAGCTTTCCGGTGGCTGTCAGAGGTCGGCACTACCGTCACGCACGTGCCGTCCAGCCTCCACGCCGCCGCCGACCCGCCGCTGCCCGCCGTCCCCGTCCAGCTCGGTCTCGACGCGATCGGCACGCCGCTGTCGCACGTGGTCTTCGTGGTCGTCGACCTGGAGACGACGGGCGCGGCGGTCGGCCGGTCCGCCATCACCGAGATCGGGGCGGTGAAGGTGCAAGGCGGCCAGGTGCTCGGCGAGTTCCAGACACTCGTGGACCCCGGCGGCCCCATCCCGGCCGCGATCCAGGTGCTCACGGGGATCACCACCGCCATGGTGGTCGGCGCGCCGCGCATCGAGGGGGTGCTGGCCAGTTTCCTCGAGTTCGCCCGTGGCAGCGTGCTGGTGGCGCACAACGCCCCGTTCGACATCGGCTTCCTCAAGGCTGCCGCCAGGGACAGCGGCCACCCGTGGCCG
Source organism: uncultured Actinomycetota bacterium (assembly GCA_963703555.1). GTDB lineage: Bacteria > Actinomycetota > Actinomycetes > Actinomycetales > Cellulomonadaceae > CAVPEV01. The sequence goes on from CAVPEV010000039.1 coordinate 28,995, forward strand.
GCCCACCCGGTGGTGGACACGGTGCGCCTGGCCCGCCGTGTGGTGACCCGCGACGAGGCGCCCAACCATCGGCTGTCTACGCTCGCCACGCTGTTCCACGCCACGGTGACACCCGAGCACCGGGCGCTCGCGGACGCCCGGGCGACCGTCGACGTCCTCCACGCGCTGCTGGGCCGGCTCGCGCCGCTCGGCGTCACCCACCTGGAGGACCTGGCCACCGCCGTGGACCCGGTGCCCGACGACGTGCGTCGCAAGCGCCACCTGGCCGACGGCATACCGGCCGCCCCCGGGGTCTACGTGTTCCGCGGACCACGCGACGAGGTGCTCTACGTCGGTACCTCCACCAACCTGCACCGCCGGGTGCGCAGCTACTTCACCGCCGCCGAGAAGCGGCACCGGATGACCGAGATGGTGCGGCTCGCGACCTCGGTGACGCCCATCGTCTGCGCCACCGAGCTCGAGGCCAGCGTCCGCGAACTGCGCCTCATCGCCGAGCACGCGCCCCGCTACAACCGCCGCTCCCGGTTCCCCGAGCGGATGCCGTGGGTCCGGCTCACCGACGAGCCGTTCCCACGGCTGACGGTCGTCCGAGAGGTTCGGCCACAGCCGGCCGGTGCGCCGGCGGCCACCTACCTCGGCCCGTTCGGGTCCAGGAGCTCCGCGCTCGCCGCCGTGGAGGCGCTGCAGGAGACCTTCCCGTTGCGCCGGTGCGCCGCCCGGTTGCGGCCGGCGCCCTCGCCCGGCGCGTCGGCATGTGTGCTCGCCGGCATGGGTCGGTGCGGCGCCCCGTGCATCGGTGGCCAGGACGTCGCCTCCTACGCCCGGGTGGTCGGTGAGGCCCGCGTGGCCATCACCGGCGACCCTGCGCCGGTGGTCGGTGCGCACGCAGCACGGATCGAGGCGCTGGTCGGCGAGGAGCGGTTCGAGGAGGCCGCGGTCGTCCGCGACCGGCTGGCGGCGTTCCTGCGCGGTGCGGCGCGCACGCAGCGCATCGCACCGTTCGCGGCATGCCCGCAGATCGTGGCTGCTCGGCGGGCCGAGGGCGGCGGCTGGGAGATCGTCCTGGTGCGCTACGGCCGCCTGGCAGGCACCACCCGGGTGCCGCGAGGCGCCGACACCGGGCCCGCCGTCGCGGCTCTCGTGCTGTCCGGCGAGCACGTGCCGGCACCCGTCCCGCCGGCCCCCGCGGGCCACCCGGAGGAAGCCGACCTCGTGCTCGACTGGCTCGAGCAGCCCGGTGTGCGGCTCGTCGAGGCCCCCGCGGGGTGGGCGAGCCCGGTCCGGGGTGCCGCGGCGCACGTCGACCCGGCGGCGGCGCTGGCGGCGTCCCGCGCGGCCGGCCGCGGCATGATGGCCACATGATGACCGCGATCGTCCTCGTCGACACCGAAGCCGCCCGCATCCCGGAGGTCGCCGCACAGATCGCCGACATCCCCGGGGTGAGCGAGGTCTACTCCGTCACCGGGGAGGTGGACCTCATCGCCATCGTGCGGGTGCGCGAGCACGAGGACCTGGCGCCCGTCATCGCCGATCGGATGAGCAAGGTTCCCGGCGTGCTGCGCACCCAGACCTACATGGCCTTCCGCACGTACTCTCGCCACGACCTGGAGCAGGCGTTCGACCTGGGCCTGGAGGACTGACCGCCCGCCGTCAGCCGGCGAGGGCGGCGCTGGCGGCCAGCCACCGCGCCAGCACGTCCGCGGCGGCGCCGGTGTCCAGCGACCGGCGCGCGTGCTCCTGGCCCGCGGCCAACCGCTGCACGAGGCCGCCGTCCGCGGCGGCCGTGCCCGGCAGCGTGCCGTCGGCCACCAGCGCCGCCGCCGCGTTGAGCACCACCGTGTCCCGGACCGGCCCCGGCTCGCCGGCCAGCAGGGTGCGGACCACGGAGGCGTTGTGCGCGGCGTCGCCCCCGCGCAGCTGGGCGACGGTCGCCGCCGGGATGCCGAGCTCACGGACCGGGTCGAGCACGTGCTCGACGACCTGCCCGTCCTGCACCTGCCACACATGCGCCGTGCTCGTCGGAGCCAGCTCGTCGAGACCGTCGTCACTGCGGAAGACCAGCGCGCTGGTCCCGCGGCCGGCCAGCACGCCGGCCACCAGGCCCGCCATGGCCGGGTCGGCGACCCCGACCGCCGCCGCCTCCGGCTGGGCCGGGTTGGTCAATGGTCCGAGGATGTTGAACGCCGTCGGGATGCCCAGCTCCCGGCGCGCGACCGCCGCATGGCGCATGGCGGGGTGGAACACCTGGGCGAAACAGAAGGTGATGCCAACCTCCTCGGCGACCCGGGCCACCGCGGCCGGCGGGAGCCCGAGCGGCAGGCCCAGCGCCTCCAGCACGTCGGCCGTGCCCGAGGCGGAGGACGCCGCCCGGTTGCCGTGCTTCACGACGGTCACGCCCGCCCCGGCCACCACCAGGGCCGCCATCGTCGAGATGTTGACCGTGTGCGCACGGTCACCGCCGGTCCCGACGACGTCGACCGAGCGCACCGGCACCGTGAACCGTTCGGCGTGGGCGAGCATCGCGTCGGCCAGCCCGGTGAGCTCCTCGACCGTCTCCCCCTTGGCGCGCAGCGCGACCAGCAAGCCGGCCACCCGCGCGGGCGAGGCGTCCCCCCGCATGATCTCGTCCATCGCCCAGCCGGTCTGGGCCGGAGCGAGGTCCTCTCCGCGCACCAGCGTGGACAGCAGGTCGGGCCACGTCGCCTGCGCAGCCGTCGCGGTCACGGCTGCGCAGGCGTCCGCTGGGCGCGCGGCAGGTCGACGAGCCGGGCCACGGCCTCCTGCACCTCGACAGGGTCCAGCGGGTGCGCGACGACTCCGTCGGCGTTGGACCAGGAGGCCAGCCAGGCGTCCTCCGGGCGGCCGGTCAGCACGAGGATCGGCGGGCAGTCGGCGAGCTCGTCCTTGAACTGACGGGCCAGGCTCATCCCACCGTTCTTCGGCGCCTCGCCGTCCAGGACGAGCAGGTCCCAGGGCTCCGCCGCTCCGGCAGTCAGCGCGGCAGCCGGCGTTGCAACCTCGAACCACTGGATCGAAGGCGCGTCGCGGTGCAACCGGGGGCCCACGGCGAGGCGGACCTGAGCACGGGTGTCGACGTCATCGCTGTAGAGCAGGATCCGCGGGCCCGAGGCCAGGTACGGATCGAGTGCGCTCTCGGAGGTGTCCATGCTGTTCCTCACTCGTCATCGGCGTGTCCCGGGCATCCTCCCACCCGCAGCGCCCGTGCCGCGCGCGCCCAGCACGACCACGGCGAACCCGGGTCGCCTCCGCCCGGCCGGCGGTCTCGGTGAGCCGGTCCGCCACGCGGGTCTAGGACTGACGTCCCAGGAGGGCGCGTTTTCGGCCATAATGGCCACCGTGTCGACAGCAACGGCCGCCCCGTCCGCACCGAGCCACGTCAGCGTCACCCGCCCGAACCGGGCCGCCGTTGGCACCATCGTCTGGCTGGCCAGCGAGATCATGTTCTTCGCCGGGCTGTTCGCCATGTACTTCACCCTGCGGTCCACGGCGCCCGAGTCCTGGGCGACGAGCACCGTGCACCTCAACGTCGGGTACGCCACGGTCAACACCCTCGTCCTGGTGCTGTCGTCGGTGACCTGCCAGATGGGCGTGTGGGCGGCCGAACGGTTCCAGCCCGTGCGGACGGGCAGCCTGCTACGGGTGAGCGCCTGGGGCATGAACGAATGGATGACGCTCACCTACCTCATGGGCGCCCTTTTCATCGCCGGGCAGATCTACGAGTACACCGCGCTGGTGCACGCCGGTGTGACGATCTCCGCCAGCGCGTTCGGGACGGCGTTCTACCTGACGACCGGCTTCCACGGCCTGCACGTGCTGGCGGGGCTCATCGCGTTCCTCTTCGTGCTCAGCCGTTCCTTCGCAGCCAAACGGTTCGGCAGCCATGAGGCCACGACCGCGGTCGTCACCTCCTACTACTGGCACTTCGTCGACGTCGTGTGGATCGCCCTGTTCGCCACCATCTACCTGCTGCGCTGACCCGGCGCACCGGCTCCCATCCCAGCGAGACGAGGAACGACCCGTGAAGGCTCTCGCCGCCCGCAGGCATCACCGGTCCGCACCGGTGGTGCTCACCCTGCTGGCGCTGCTCGTCACCGGCGTGCTCTATGCGGTGCTCGTGCCGTCGGCTGCCGACGCCACCGCTGCGACGGCCACCGCGGACGACGTCGCCGTCGGCCAGAAGCTGTTCCAGGCGAACTGCGCCACGTGCCACGGCAAGCAGGCCGAGGGCACCCCGAGCGGCCCGTCACTGGTCGGCGTGGGCGCGGCGGCGGTGAACTTCCAGGTGGGCACCGGGCGGATGCCGGCCCAGATGTCCGGCGTGCAGGTACAGCCCAAGCCGGTCCAGTTCACCGATGCACAGATCGCCCAGCTGGCCGCCTACGTCGCCTCGCTGGGCCCAGGGCCCGCGGTACCGACCGCCGATCAGGTCGACGCGGCGCTCGGCGACCCGGCCAACGGCATGGCGATCTTCCGCACCAACTGCGCGATGTGCCACAACGCGGTGGGCGCCGGGGGTGCGCTGTCGCAGGGCAAGTTCGCCCCGTCGCTCATGAAGACCAGCCCCACCCACATCTATGAGGCAATGCTCACCGGCCCGCAGTCCATGCCGGTGTTCAACGACGCGACCATCACCCCGCAGGAGAAGCGCGACGTGATCGCCTACCTCGAGCTCCAGCGCGACGGCTCCCCCGGTGGGGCGACGCTCGGCGCCCTGGGTCCGGTGAGCGAGGGCCTGTGGGCGTGGATCGTCGGAATCGGCCTCCTCATCGGGGCCACGGTCTGGATCGGAGCCAAGTCCTCGTGAGCACTCCCGAACCCCCGTCCTCCGAGCTGGCCTCGCCCGGCGAACCGGCGCTGCCGGACCGGTTCGACAACCCGGGGCTCCCACCGCACCACCCCCGCCGCGCCGACGTCGACCCGCGGGCGGACCGGCGAGCCGAGCGGCAGGTCGTCGTGCTCTTCACGATCTCGGTGCTGGGCACGGTGGCGTTCGTCGTCGCGTACTTCCTGGTGCCGCCGGGGACGACGGCGGCCGGCATCCGCACCTCGAACTTCGTGCTGGGCCTCGCGCTGTTCTTCGCGCTGCTGGGCATCGGGACCGGGGCGGTGCACTGGGCGAAGTCGCTGATGAACGACCACGAACAGGTCGAGGAGCGACACCCGATCGCCAGCCCCGAGGAGACCCGCACCCAGGCCGTCGAGATCCTGCGCCAGGGCGTCGCCGACGCCAACGTCGGGCGGCGCGGCGTGCTCAAGGGTGTGGTGCTGTCGGCCCTCGCGCTGTTCCCGCTGTCCGTCGCGGTCCCGTTGATCGCCAACATCGGCGAGGACTGGGACATCTCGAAGTTCAAGCACACCTGGTGGGAGAAGGGCAAGCGCCTGGCCGTCGACCCGTCCGGGCGGCCGATCAAGGCCGCCGACCTGACGATCGGCTCGGTGGTCCACGTCATCCCCGAGGACCTGGACAAGGCGGCGCACCCCCTGGACGAGAAGGCCAAGGCCGTCGTGCTCGTCGTGCGGCTGGATCCGCGCGACCTGACGGAGGCCGACGACCGCAAGGGCTGGTCCTACGACGGCATCGTGGCCTACTCCAAGATCTGCACCCACGTAGGGTGCCCCGTCGCGCTGTACGAGCAGCAGACCCACCACCTGCTGTGCCCGTGCCACCAGTCCACCTTCGACATCGCGAACGGGGCGAAGGTCGTCTTCGGTCCGGCGAAGCGGCCGCTGCCCCAACTGCCCATCACGGTCGACGAGCAGGGGTACCTGGTCGCCCAGTCGGACTTCCACGAACCGGTCGGGCCGAGCTTCTGGGAGCGGCTGAAGTGAGCACCACCGCCCCCAGCCGCCTCGCCGCCGCCACCGCGGACGCCCTCGATCAGCGCACCGGCATCGCCGGGGCGGTCAAGGAGTTCGCCCGCAAGATCTTCCCGGACCACTGGTCCTTCCTGCTCGGCGAGATCGCGCTCTACAGCTTCGTCGTCCTGCTCGTCTCGGGCACGTTCCTCACCATGTTCTTCGTGCCGAGCATGACCGAGGTGACCTACCAAGGCCCGTGGCGGTCCCTGCAGGGCGTGCCGATGTCGGAGGCCTTCTCCTCCACGCTGCGGATCTCCTTCGAGGTCCGCGGCGGCCTGCTCATGCGCCAGATCCACCACTGGGCGGCGCTGCTCTTCCTCGCGGCCATCGTCACGCACATGATGCGGATCTTCTTCACCGGTGCGTTCCGCAAACCCCGGGAGATCAACTGGCTGGTGGGTTTCACCCTGATGATCCTGGGCCTGGTGGCGGGATTCTCCGGCTACTCCCTGCCCGACGACGTGCTGTCCGGCAACGGGCTGCGGATCGCCAGCGGCGTCGCTCTGTCGATCCCGATCCTCGGCAGCTACCTGTCCTACCTGCTGTTCGGCGGTGAGTTCCCCGGTCAGGACCTCATCCCCCGGCTGTTCACGGTGCACATCCTGCTGATCCCCGGGCTGATCCTGGCGTTCATCGCCGTGCACCTGTTCTTCGTCGTCCTGCACAAGCACACCCAGTACCCTGGCTCGGGGCGCACGGACCACAACGTCGTCGGGTATCCGTTCTTCCCGGTCTACACGGCCAAGGCGGGCGGGTTCTTCTTCATCGTCTTCGCGGTGGTCGCGCTCATGGCCGCAACGATGACGATCAACCCGATCTGGAACTACGGCCCCTTCGACCCCTCGATAGTGTCCGCGGGCGCCCAGCCCGACTGGTACATGCTCTTCCTCGAGGGCGCCCTGCGACTCATGCCCGGTCAGGCGGAGGTGGTCATCGGGGGGTGGACGCTGTCGCTCAACATCCTCATCCCCGGCGTGGTGATCCCCGGCATCCTGTTCACGGCCCTCGCCCTGTTCCCGTTCATCGAGGCCTCGGCCACCGGCGACCACCGCGAGCACCACGTCCTGGACCGGCCTCGCAACGCCCCGTTCCGCACCGCGATGGGCGTGTCGCTGGTCACGGCGTTCGTCGTCCTGGCTCTGGCCGGCAGCAACGACATCATCGCCACGCTCTTGCGGATGTCCATCAACGACATCACCTGGATGTTCCGTGTCCTGCTGTTCCTGGGGCCGGCGCTGGCCTTCTGGGTCACCAAGCGGACCTGCCTCAGCCTGCAGCGCAAGGACCGCGAGCTCGTGCTGCACGGTCACGAGACCGGACGCATCGTGCGGTTCGCCAACGGGGAGTACATCGAGGTGCACCGCCCGCTCGACGAGCACGAACGCTGGTTGCGGGTCAGCCACGAGCCGAGCCGTTCGCTGCAGATCACGCCGGACCAGGGCGGTCGGCCACGCTCCCGCGGGACCCGGCTCCGCGGGCGCCTGTCCCGGATGTTCTACGAGGACCGGGTCGATCCGGTGACACCGGCCGAGCTGGCCGCCGCGCGCGAGTACAACACCGGCCACGACGCGCTCACCGGCGCCGGCGCCGCGTCCGGACGCGATGCCGGCATCACCGGGCCCGACGACGATGCGTCCCGCTGACCCTGCCCACGCCGGATCCCCCGACCCCACGCCGGATCCCCCGACCGTGCGGAATCCCCCGACCGTGCGGAATCCGGTCCGGTGGAGGAGCGTTGACCTGGTGCACGGTGGGTCCGTCACGGCGGTCCCACCCCACGGTGCCACACCGCGCACAGCAGCACTCGAAGGTCGCCACGGCGGACGCCGCGGCGCGAGGAAGGAGAGCACTCTCGCATGGCTGACTACACACTCCCGGACCTGCCCTACGACTACGCGGCGCTCGAGCCGCACATCTCCGGTCGGATCATGCAGCTGCACCACGACAAGCACCACGCGGCGTACGTGAGCGGCGCCAACCAGGCCCTGGAGAAGTTGGCGGAGGCCCGCGAGAAGGACGACCTGGGCGCGGTGAACCTGTACGAGAAGAACCTCGCATTCAACCTCGGCGGCCACGTCAACCACTCCGTCTTCTGGCTGAACATGTCCCCTGACGGCGGCGAGCGGCCCGTCGGCGACCTGGCTGCGGCGATCGACGAGTCGTTCGGCTCGTTCGAGGGGTTCCAGAAGCACTTCGCCGCCGCTGCGACCGGCATCCAGGGCTCCGGCTGGGCCGTCCTCGCCTGGGACAGCCTGGGACAGAAGCTCATCGTGGTGCAGCTCTACGACCAGCAGAGCAACCTCACCCTGGGTCTGGTCCCCATCGTCATGCTCGACATGTGGGAGCACGCCTTCTACCTCGACTACCTCAACGTCAAGGCGGACTACGTCAAGGCATGGTGGAACGTCACCAGCTGGACCGACGCCGCCGCTCGGTTCGACCGGGCGCGCACCACTACGGCGGGTCTCATCGTCCCGACCGTCTGACCGCGCCCAGCAGGCTTTCGACCGGAACCGACGACCAGGCCCCGGCTCCCCCTGGGGGCCGGGGCCTGGTCGTGTCCGGGGCGCCGGTCGCGGCGCACAGCCTCGTCCCGCTGCAGATTTCTCGTCGGTGCCGGGCGCGGGGACAGGCTTCAGTGGGCGTGCGGGCCACGGGAGTACTCGAGGTTGAAGCCCACCAGCCCCACCGCGCCGGCGACCATGCCCACCGGTATCAACCAGAAGGCCACGGCCAGCCCGACGAAGACGATCGCGGCGGACGCCGCGAGGGCCAGTGGCCACCAGCTCCACGGGCTGAACACGCCCTGCTCCCCCGCCCCCTCGACGATGTCACCGCGCGGGTCGTCCTCGGGCCGCGCATCGATGCGTCGTCCGAGCAGGGCGAAGTACCCGCCGATCATGCCGACGAGCGCGCCGGTGAGCGCCAGACCGACGGTGCCCACGGGCTCATGGCCGGACCAGAACCAGTAGACCAGGGCGATCGGGACAAAGAACAGCACGCCCGCGAGGAACAACCGAGCCTCGACCTTCACCGTCGGCCCTCCCCGTCATCGTGGGCATGGTCGCCCGCCTCGGGACTCTGGGCGGTGTCGTCGAGGGCGGGGGTCGCCGACCGCCCTGGGTCACCGCCCGCCGAACCCGCCCGGGCCCGTCCCGGCCCAGGGTCGCCGTCGCGCTGCCCCTGCCAGTCGAGCATCCCGGGGTCGGGCTGGACGCGGTCCATGGCCGCGACCTCCGGGTGGTGCAGGTCGAAGGCCGGGCGCTCCGAGCGGATCCGCGGCAGCGAGGTGAAGTTGTGCCGGGGCGGCGGGCAGCTGGTGGCCCACTCCAGGGAGTTACCGAATCCCCACGGGTCGTCCAGCGTCACCTTCGGCGCACGCCGCCAGGTGATGTAGACGTTCCACAGGAACGGCAACGTGGAGACGGCCAGGATGGCCGCGCCGACCGTGGACACCCGGTTCATCCAGGTCCAGCCGTCCTCCGGGGAGTAGTCGGCGTAGCGCCTCGGCATGCCCTCCACCCCCAGCCAGTGTTGGATGAGGAACGTCGTGTGGAAGCCCACGAATGTCAACCAGAAGTGGATCTTGCCGAGCCGCTCGTTCAGCATGCGCCCGGTGAACTTCGGCCACCAGAAGTACAGGCCTGCGAACATCAAGAAGACGACCGTGCCGAAGAGGACGTAGTGGAAGTGTGCGACGACGAAGTACGTGTCCGTGACGTGGAAGTCCAGCGCCGGGCTCGCCAGGATCACGCCGGTCAGTCCGCCGAACAGGAAGGTGACCAGGAACCCCAGGGACCACAGCATCGGGGTCTCGAACGTCAGGTGACCCCGCCACATCGTGCCTATCCAGTTGAAGAACTTCACGCCGGTGGGCACCGCGATGAGCATGGTCATGAGGGCGAAGAACGGCAGCAGCACCGCTCCGGTGGCGTACATGTGGTGGGCCCAGACCGTGACCGACAGCGCCGCGATGGCAATGGTCGCGTAGACCAGGCCCTTGTATCCGAAGATCGGCTTGCGGGAGAAGACCGGAATGATCTCCGAGACCACCCCGAAGAAGGGCAGGGCGATGATGTAGACCTCGGGGTGGCCGAAGAACCAGAACAGGTGCTGCCAGAGGATGGCCCCACCGTTCTCCGGGTTGAACGTCTGGGCACCCAGCCGCCGGTCGGCGCCCAGCGCGAACAGCGCGGACGCCAGCGGCGGGAACGCCATGAGGATCAGCAGGCTGGTGATCAGCGCGTTCCAGGTGAAGATCGGCATCCGGAACATCGTCATGCCCGGCGCGCGCATGGTGACGATCGTCGTGATGAAGTTGACGGCTCCCAGGATCGTGCCGAAACCGGTCAGTGCCAGCCCGAAGACCCACAGGTCGCCACCCAGCCCCGGCGAGTACGTCACGTTGGACAGCGGCGCATAGGCGAACCAGCCGAACGACGCGGCACCCTGCGGGGTGAGGAACCCCGCCGCCGCAATGATCCCGCCGAACAGGAACAGCCAGTACGCGAACATGTTCAGCCGCGGGAACGCGACGTCCGGTGCGCCGATCTGCAGCGGCACGAGCACGTTGGCGAACCCGGCGAACATGGGCGTGGCGAACAGCAGCAGCATGATCGTGCCGTGCATGGTGAACGCCTGGTTGTACTGCTCCTTGGTGGCGAACACCTCCATCCCCGGGGAGAACAGCTCCGCCCGGATGAGCAGCGCCAGGATGCCGCCGACCGCGAACCACACGAACGACGTGATCAGGTACAGGTAACCGATGGTCTTGTGGTCGGTCGAGGTGACCCACCGCACCACGGTGCGACCCATGCTCTGGTGCTCCGCACCGAGCCCCGGGACGGTCTCCGGTGCCGTGATGACGGTCACTGCGCACCTCCCGAGGTGCTGCTCAGGTCCTGGTGCCGGCTGTACTCCAGCCCGAGCGCCCCGGTCTGGCCGGCCGCTCGCAGGTCGGCCATGTGCGCGTCGTACTCCGCACGAGTGACCACCGTGACGTTGAACAGCATCGACGAGTGCTCCTCACCGCACAGCTCGGCACACTTGCCGACGTAGGTGCCCAGTCGTTGGGGCGTGACCTGGAACTCGTTCGTGCGTCCGGGGATCACGTCCATCTTGTACAGGAAGGCCGGTACCCAGAACGAGTGGATGACGTCGCGGGAGTTGAGGACGAACCGCACCGTCTCGTCGACCGGCAGGTACAGCGTCGGCTGGTCTGTCAGGACACCAGGAGTGGTCCCCACGTTCTGCGCGTGCTGGCCCGTGTCGTAGACGTGGTCGTCGAGGTAGTTGAAGTCCCAGCTCCACTGCTTGGCCACGACCTGCACCGTGAGGTCGGGTTCCCCCTGCGTGTCGGTGATGGCCGCCATGTCCCGGGCGGTGAAGTAGTACAGCACGCCCACCATGAGGATCGGCAGGACGATGTACATGGCCTCCAACGGCACGTGGTAGCGCAGCTGGACGGGCAGCGTGTCGTCGTCACGCCGCTTGCGGTAGGCGATCACGCACCAGATCACCAGACCCCAGACGATGACCCCGACAGCCAGCGCGGCGACCCAGGAACCCACCCACAGCGAGGTGATCCGGCCGGTCTGGTTGGTCACCTCCTGGGCGGAATCGCCCGGCAGGAAGCCGCGCCGGACGGAGTCCGACGAGCAGCCCGACAGGGCCAGGGCGGCGACGACGCCCAGGGCGGCCGTCAGGACCGCCGGGCGCCGCTTGCGGCGCGGTGTCTGCGCGTGCACGGGGGGCCTTCCGCTCGCTTCCCGACCGGACCCCGCTGCGGCGAGGCCACCACCCGGGACCTACGTCCTCGATCTCGCGCAGCCTAGCGCGCCCGAGCCGTCGCCGACTCCCCGAGCGCGGCCGCGGCCGCAGCGGTGCCGGGCCGCCGACGCAGGAGGGCCCGGCACCCCTGCGGGTGCCGGGCCCTCGTCGTGGCGATGTGCGTGGCTCGTCACGGGACCGGCGATGACCGCGTCCCGGTCGGGCGTCAGGAGAACGAGCCGCCGCACGCGCAAGAGCTCTGCGCGTTCGGGTTGTCGATCGTGAAGCCCTGCTTCTCGATGCTGTCCGCGAAGTCGATGGTGGCGCCGTCGAGGTACGGCACGCTCATCCGGTCGACGATGACCTCGACGCCCTCGTACTCCTTGATGGCGTCACCGTCCAGGACCCGCTCGTCGAAGTACAACTGGTAGATCAGGCCGGAGCAGCCGCCGGGCTGCACGGCCAGCCGCAGCCGAAGGTCGTCACGGCCCTCCTGCTCGAGCAGGCTGCGCACCTTGCCCACGGCGACATCGGTGAGCACGACACCGTGTGTCGCGGTCTGGGTTGTCTCGATCATTCTCGGCCTCCAGCGGTTCTCGACGGACGGCGGACTGGTCGTCCCGGTGTGCCAAACGCCGTCGGCGACGGCCGTGTTCCCCCTCAGCGTACGTCGCGTTCGCCCGACCGTGACGCGGGGTGACGTGCCGGGTCCCGGCGGGCGATCAGCGCGACCAGGTCCGTGCGACCCGGGTCGCACGGACCCGCAGCGTGCCGGCGGGGTCGGCCAGTGCCCGGTCCACCTCCTCGGGCGTGTCCGCCACGGCATAGACCGCGGCGAACCCCGCTGCGGCCCACTCCCGGCGGCCGACCCGGACCTGGCCCGCCAGCACCACGGCCGGGACGCCCAGGCCCAGCGCCCGCGCCGCAACCTCGGTGACGACCTTGCCGTGCAGCGACTGCCAGTCGAACGTCCCCTCCCCCGTGACGACGACGTCGGAGCCGGCGATCCGCGCCTCGAGCCCGACCGTGTCGGCGACGATCGCCGCCCCGGGCAGCAGCCGGGCACCGAGCAGCGCCAGGGCGAACCCCAGTCCACCGGCAGCACCAGCGCCCGGCCACGTCTCCGGCGCCGTGGCGTCGAGCTCGCGGTCGGCGGCCGTCGCCAGCAGGCTGCGGCGAGGAGTCCCCCCGGCCGGGGCGGCCAGCCGCGCGAACCGCGCCAAGGCGACCTCCAGGTCCTGCGCCTGCTGCGGCGTCGCCCCCTTCTGCGCCGCGAAACCGGCGGCCGCACCCTGCAGACCCAGCAGCGGGACGTCCACGTCCACCGCGGCCACGAGGTCGACGCCGGCCACCCGGCGGCGAGCCGCGGCCACGGCGGCACGCACCTCGGCCCCGTCGACGGCCGCCAGCGCCCCCCCGCCGCCGGCCAGCGGTGCGCCGGGCCCCGCACCGGCGAGTGCCGCGATCAGCCCCGCCCCCGCGTCCACGGTGCCGGACCCCCCGAGTCCCACCACGACCCGCGACGCCCCGGACGCCACGGCCTGAGCGACGAGCTCGCCGACCCCGTAGGTCGTCGCCCGGGTCGGGTCGCGGCGGTCGGCGGGTACCAGGTGCAGCCCGGCCGCATGGGCGGACTCCACGTAGGCGGTGCGTCGCCCGTCGGCGCCGTCGACCACCAGGATCGCCGCCGGCGTCGGCGTGCCCAGTGGCGCCGTGACCACGCCGGGCACGAGCTCGCCACCCAGCCCCGTGGTCAGCGCCTCGAGGAAGCCAGGGCCGCCGTCCGCCAGCGGGCACGCATCGACCTCGTCCCCCGGGGCGCCCGCCAGCCACCCGTCGCGCTCGGTCCGGGCGGCCTGGGTCGCCGTGAGGGTCCCACCGAAGCCGTCGGGGGCCAGCAGCACGCGCACGCCCCGCATCGTCGCACGGCGCGGCGGCCAGGGCCGACGAGGACGCCGACAGGTATTCTGCTGGGCGCGGCTGAGGCGCCCACTCAGCGCGCCCCGTCGACTGGAGCAGGACCGCGATGATGACCGAACCTCCGCTGTCCATCGCCATCCTCGTGTTCGACGACGCCGAGGAGCTCGACGTCGTCGGACCGTACGAGGTGCTCGCCACCTGGGCCGCGCAGTCCGCGCTGCACCCCGAGGTCGCGACCTTCTCCCGGGACGGCGGGCCGGTGCGCTGCGCCAACGGTCTGCGCCTGCTGCCGGACCTCGCCCGCGACGAGCTCGGCGCGCTGCACGTGCTGGTGCACCCCGGAGGCCCCGGTACCCGCCTGCTCACCCGCGACAGCGACCACCTGGCCTGGCTGCGCGCCACCCGCCGAACCACACCGCTGGTGACCAGCGTGTGCACCGGGGCCCTCGTGCTGGCCGCGGCCGGGCTGCTCGCCGGGCGGCCGGCCACCACGCACTGGTCGGCGTTCGACGAGCTGGCCGCCATCGACCCGAGCATCCTCGCCGACACCGAGGCCCGGTTCGTCGACGACGGCGACGTGGTGACGTCGGCAGGGGTGTCCGCGGGCATCGACATGGCCCTGCACCTGGTGGCTCGGCTGGAGTCCGTGGCCGCAGCCCGGGCCGTCCGCAGGCAGATCCAGTACGACCCCGAGCCTCCGGTCTGAGGCGGGCGCGACCCGGCGCGGCTGCGGCCCGAGAGCCTCAGCGCCGGCCCAACCGGGCGAGGAGCAGCACCTCGGCCAGCACGACCCGCTCCAGGTCACCCAGGTGCACCGACTCGTTGGCGCCGTGCGCCCGCCCGTCCGGGTCCTCCACCCCGGTGACGAGGACCTGCATGCCCGGGTACGCCTTCAGCAGCTCGGCGACGAACGGGATCGAGCCCCCGATGCCGATGTCGACCGGCTCCACGCCCCACGACTGGGCGAACGCCCACCGGGCCGCGTGCATCGCCGGGGTGTCCCCCGCCGCGCGGAACGGCATGCCCAGCTCGCCGGGCGTCACCGTGACGCGCGCCCCGAACGGCGCGTGCGAGACCAGGTGCTCGGTGAGGGCTGCCGCCGACTGCGCCGGGTCCTGCCCGGGCGCGATCCGCAGGGACAGCTTGGCCCGGGCGCTCGGGGCGATCGTGTTGGAGGCGAGCGCCACGGGGGTGGCGTCGATGCCGATGACGCTGATCGCCGGCCGGGTCCACAGCCGCGCGGTGAGCGGCCCGGTACCGGCCAGGCGGACGCCGTCGAGGATCCCGGCGTCCGCTCGGAACGTGGCCTCGTCGTAGTCCACCGCCGGGTCGGGGGCCGTGCCCAGGCCGGCGACGGCGACGTCGCCGCGCTCGTCGTGCAGCGTGGCCAGCAGCCGGGCCAGCACCGTGACGGCATCCAGGACGGCCCCGCCGAACATGCCGGAGTGGATCGCGTGGTCGGCCACCGCGACCTCCACCACGCAGTCCACCAGGCCGCGCAGGGAGGTCGTCAGGCCGGGCACACCGGTCCGCCAGTTCGACGAGTCGGCCACGACGACGACGTCGGCGGCGAGCAGCTCCCGGTAGGTGCGCAGGAAGTCCGTGAACGTCGGCGACCCGACCTCCTCCTCCCCCTCGACGAACACCGTGACGCCCACGCCGAGCTCCTCGCCGAGCACCCGCAACGCCCCGAGGTGCGCCACGACGCCAGCCTTGTCGTCGACAGCGCCGCGCCCGTACAGCCGGTCACCGCGCTGCGCAGGTTCGAACGGCGGCGTGTCCCACAGCGCCAGGTCGCCGGTCGGCTGGACGTCGTGGTGGGCGTAGAGCAGCACGGTCGGCGCACCCACCGGCCCGCGGCGTCGGGCCACCACCGCCGGCGCACCGGGCCGGCCGTCGGCCCGTGGCACGGAGAGGATCTGCACCTGCGTCATGCCCGCGGCGTGCAACAGGTCCGCGACCGCCTCGGCGCTGGCCCGCACCGGAGCCTGGTCGAGATCGGGGGTGGAGACGCTGGGGATCCGGATCAGGGCGGCCAGGTCCGCCAGCACGGTGGGGAAGGCGCGGTGGGTGCGGTCGCGCAGGTCACTCACGCGGGCGGGGTCGAGGGGTGCTGTCACGGCGCCCGACGCTACCTCCACTACGCTGGCCGGGTGCTCGGACACCGCAAGGGCAGCCAGACGACCGTCGTGACGGCGCCGCTCGACGGCGTCCCTGCCGGCAAGGGACGCCCCACGCCCAAGCGCCGCGAGGCCGAGGCGGCCAACAGGCATCCCCTGGTGCCCGACGACCGCCGTGGCGCGGCCAAGTCCGGGCGCCAGGCCCAGCGCGAGCAGCGCCAGCGCGAGTACGCCGCGATGCAGAGCGGTGACGAGCGGTTCCTGCCGACCAAGGACAAGGGCCCGGTCCGTCGGTACATCCGAGACTCGGTCGACGCCCGGTGGTCGCTCGGGGAGTTCTTCCTGCCCGCCGCGTTGATCTTCCTGGTGGCCGAGATGGCCCTGTACAGGCCCGCGCCGGTCGTTGCGGCGATAGCCATGCTGGCCCTGTACGTCTACATCCTCGCCATGCTCGTCGACACGCTGGTCTTCTGGCGGCGGCTGCGCAAGCGGCTGCTGGCCCGGTTCGGCCCGGATGCGCTGGTGCGGGGTACGGCCTTCTACGCAGCGCTGCGGGTCTTCCAGCTGCGCCCGACCCGGCTGCCCCGCCCGCAGGTCAAGCGCGGTGAGCTCCCGGCCTGAGCGAGAACGCTCAGCGCCCGGCAGCAGGAGGGCCGACGACGCTCAGCCGGCGAGCCCGACCGCCGGCCCGCCCGGCGCCGGTGGGACCGCGCTGCCGCGCGGGATCGGCACGACCGGTCCGGTCGGATGCCCGTCGTGCAGCAGGCGAGCGGCCCGGACCCCCCGGGCGGCCAACCGGCGCCACGACTCGCCGAGCCAGGCTTCGGCGTCGAACCGCGCGGTGAAGACCGGGCTGCGTGGCTCGCTGAGCCCGGCGCCGTGCGCGTCCAGCAGCTCCCACACCCACTGCGGCGTCACCGCCATCAGGCCGTCCCCGTAGCGCCGGTCAACCCTCGGTGCAGCCGGCCGGCCCAGAACGGCCCCTCGTAGATGAATGCGGTGTAGCCCTGCAGCAGCGTCGCCCCGGCAGCCAGGTAGCGCCGGGCGTCCGCCGCCGTGACGATCCCACCCACGCCCATGATCACCGGGCCGGCGCCGAGCCGGGCGCGCAGCCGGGCGACGACCTGCACGCCGCGCTCGAGCAGGGGCGGCCCGGACAGTCCGCCGGGGCCCAGGTCGTGCACCAGGGTGGTGTTCACCGCGACCACGCCGTCCAGGCCCAGCTCGCCGACGAGGTCGGCGATCGCGTCGACCTCGTCGTCCGACAGGTCCGGGGCGATCTTCACCAGCAGCGGCACGTGGCGGGTCGGCCCGGTGGCCGCGTCAGCGGCCGCGCGGGCCGCCGTGAGCACGGGTCGCAGCGCGTCGACCGCCTGCAGCTCCCGCAGCCCCGGCGTGTTCGGCGAGGACACGTTGACGACGAGGTAGTCGGCGTACGGAGCGAGCAGCCCCGCGCTCGTCGCGTAGTCGTCCGCCGCCTGGGCCAACGGGGTCGCCCTGGACTTGCCGATGTTCACGCCCACGACGGCCGCGCGACCCCGCCGTGACGACCGCAGCCGCCGCAGCCGCTGGGCGACGGCTCGCGCGCCCTCGTTGTTGAAGCCCATCCGGTTGCGCAGGGCGTGAATCCGCAGCTCGCGCCACAGGCGCGGCGGCTCGTTGCCCGGCTGGGCCTGCGCCGTCACCGTACCGACCTCCACGAACGCGAAGCCGAGCATGGTCAGGCCGAGCACGCCGCGGGCGTCCTTGTCGAAGCCGGCGGCCACGCCCAGCCGACCGGGCACCGCCCGACCGTGCACGTCGACGACCTCGCGGCAGCCGAGGAGGTGCTCGATGAGCTGGTGCAGCCCCGGGACGCGGGCGGCGGCGCGGATCGCCCCGAACGCCAGCGCGTGCGCGCGCTCGGGATCGAGGTGTCGGAGGACCAGGTCGAAGAGGACGTGGTACACGCCGCCAACCTATCGGGCCGCCGAGGGCCGACCCGGGCCCAGGGGCCCGGGCTAGCATCGCCTCGTGGCCACCCTGACCTCCTCCGATCCTGCTCGCCTGCCCGTCGACGCGGTCGTCGTCGCCGTCGCCTCCTCCCCGGACGGCCCGGTGCTCCACGCCCCGTGGCTGCCCACGGCGTTGCGCGCCGACGTGCTGGACACGGCTGCGGTGCTCGGCGTCACCGGGGCCCCGGACGAGGTGCGACGGGTGCCGACGTCCGGCCGGCTGCGGGCACGGGTCCTCGTACTCACCGGCGTCGGCCCGCAGGGGGATCTCCAGCCCGAGGCGCTGCGCCGGGCCGCCGGCGCAGCGGTCCGCGAGCTGGCCGGGACGTCGTCGGTGGCGGTCGCTCTGCCGGCGGACGACATCGATGAGCTCGCCGCGGTCACCGAGGGCGCGCTGCTCGGCGCGTACGGCTTCACCCGGTACCGGGACACCGCCCAGGCCGCTCGGCTGGCGCCCGTGGCGAACCTGCAGATCGTCACCGCGGCGACCCGCCAACGAGCCGCGAAGGATGCCCTGGCCCGCGCCGAGGTGCTCGCAGCTGCCGTCCACGGGGTGCGCGACCTGGTGAACATGCCCCCGAACGAGCTGTACCCATCGGCGTTCGTCGATGCCGCGCGCGGTCTGGTCAGGAGCTCCGGCGCGCGGAACCTCAAGCTCTCCGTGCTCGACGAGAAGGCCCTGGCCGCCGGCGGCTACGGCGGCATCGTGGGCGTGGGGCAGGGGTCGGCCCGGCCACCGCGGCTGGTCCGGGTCGCCTACGCGCCGTCCCGGCCGGTGTCCACGGTGGCCCTCGTGGGCAAGGGCATCACGTTCGACTCCGGGGGGCTGTCCATCAAGACGGCCAGCGGCATGGAGACGATGAAGTCGGACATGGCGGGCGCAGCGGCCGTGCTGCACACCGTCGTCGCCGCCGCACGGCTCGGCCTGCCGGTGGCGGTCACCGGGTGGCTCTGCCTGGCCGAGAACATGCCGTCAGGCACGGCCCAGCGGCCCTCCGACGTCGTCACCATCCGCGGCGGCAAGACGGTCGAGGTGGTCAACACCGACGCCGAGGGCCGCATGGTGCTGGCCGACGGGCTCGTCGCCGCGACGGAGGAGCACCCCGACGCCGTGCTGGACGTCGCCACCCTGACCGGTGCGCAGGTCGTGGCGCTCGGGGACCGGGTCGGGGCCGTCATGGGCACCGACGACGTGCGCGCCGAGGTGGTCGCCGCGGCGGAGCGGTCCGGTGAGGCGTTCTGGCCGATGCCGCTGCCTGCGGACCTGCTCGAGGGGCTCTCCTCCACGGTCGCCGATCTCGCCAACAGCGGTGACCGGGCGGGCGGCATGCTGCGGGCCGGGGTGTTCCTCCGAGAGTTCGTGGGCGTCACCCCCTGGGCCCACCTGGACGTGGCGGGCCCGGCGTTCAACGAGCGGACCGCCTACGGCTACACGCCGGTGGGCGGTACCGGCGTCGGTGTCCGCACGCTGGTGTCACTGCTCGAGGGACGGGCCGGCGCCGCCGCCCGTTGAGCTGCGGTGGCACGACGACGCGTCGGCCACCGATCCGCCCGGCTCCCGCCCCCCGTGCTCGCGGTCAGCGACCCGAGCCCGGACGTCGCAGGCTGCTGCGCTGGCGTGCCGTCCAGTCCCGCATCCGCTGCGGGTAGCCCGTGCGCTGCACGTCGTAGACCGGCACACCCAGGCCCCGCGCGACGTCGAACGCGGCCTTCGCGTCCGGCACCTTGCGCCGCGTCCACTCTCCATCGGTGGCGATGAGGATCAGTGTCGTCGGTGTGACCGAGGTGGCCGGCTCCACGTAGGCCTCCACGCCCACCCGGGAGTCGACGAAGTCCTGCAGGTGCGCGATCGTCGTGCGACGAGCAGCAGAGGGGGTGTCCGGGGTGCGGCGTCGGCGACGGAACAGGGCCATGGCGCAAGAGCCTAAAGGAGCCCGCTGTGTCCCAGGACCGATTCGTCACGCGGGGTCGGCGCCGTTCCCCGATGCGTTCCCCGGTTCGCGGCACCCGCTGTCGCCGTGGTGTCTCCGGCGTCACAGCCGGCGACGGCGCCACCGGGTGGGTGCGGGCGCGGCCATGGTGCGAAGATGGGGCGCGAGCATGCCTGTCACCTGGCTGGAGGAGTTTGCACCGTGGCCGACCTCAACGATTCCGCTTTCGACGTCGTCGTCCTGGGCGGAGGAAGCGGCGGCTACGCGACCGCGCTCCGAGCCGCCCAGCTGGGCATGAGCGTCGCGCTCGTCGAGGCCGACAAGGTCGGCGGTACCTGCCTGCACCGCGGCTGCATCCCCACCAAGGCGTTGCTGCACGCGGCCGAGCTGGCGGACAACGCCCGCGAGGGCGCCCTGTTCGGGGTGCAGACCCAGCTCGCCGGGATCGACATGACCGGCGTCAACTCCTACAAGGAGTCGGTCGTCGCGCGGCTGTACAAGGGCCTGCAGGGCCTGGTGAAGGCTCGCGGGATCACCTACGTCGAGGGCTATGGCCGGCTGGTGGCCCAGGACACCGTCGAAGTGGACGGCCGGCGGTTGACCGGCCGGCACGTCGTGCTGGCCACCGGCTCCTACGCCCGGTCCCTGCCAGGGCTGGAGATCGGCGGCCGAGTCATCACGTCCGACCAGGCACTCGAGCTCGACTGGGTACCCCGCTCGGTGGTCATCCTCGGCGGCGGCGTCATCGGGTCGGAGTTCGCCAGCGTGTGGCACTCGTTCGGTGCGGACGTGACGATCGTCGAGGCGCTGCCGCACCTGCTGCCCAACGAGGACGAGGCGCTCTCCAAGGCGTTCGAGCGGGCGGTCCGCAAGCGCGGCATCGCGTTCACGCTGGGCGTGCGGTTCTCCGGCGTCACCCAGGACGACAACGGCGTGCACGTGTCCCTGGAGGACGGCACGACCTTCGACGCCGACCTGCTGCTCGTGGCGGTCGGACGCGGCCCGCGCACGGCGGGCTGGGCTACGAGGAGCAGGGCGTCACGATCGACCGCGGCTTCGTCATCACCGACGAGCGGCTGCGCACCGGTGTGGGCACCATCCACGCGGTCGGGGACATCGTGCCCGGACTGCAGCTCGCCCACCGCGGCTTCGCGCAGGGCATCTTCGTCGCCGAGGAGATCGCCGGGCTCGACCCGGCGCCCATCGTCGAGTCCGGGATCCCGCGCGTGACGTACTCCGAGCCGGAGGTCGCGTCCGTCGGCCTGACCGAGGCGAAGGCCCGCAGGAGCTCGGCGACGACCAGGTGCGAGACCGCCGAGTACAACCTCGGCGGCAACGGCAAGAGCCAGATCCTCGGCACCCAGGGCTTCGTCAAGCTCGTGCGCCGAAGGACGGGCCGGTGGTCGGCGTCCACATGATCGGTGCCCGGGTCGGCGAGCTCGTCGGTGAAGGCGCAGCTCATCGTCAACTGGGAGGCCTACCCGGAGGACGTCGCATCCCTGGTGCACGCGCACCCGACCCAGGACGAGGCGCTCGGCGAGGCGCACATGGCCCTCGCCGGCAAGCCCTTGCACGCCCACAACTGACCCCCGATCGAAGGAGACCTACGCGGTCATGTCCTACAACGTGCAGCTGCCGGCCCTCGGGGAGTCCGTCACGGAGGGCACCGTCACCCGCTGGCTGAAGACCGTGGGCGACCACGTCGAGGTCGACGAGCCGCTCCTGGAGATCTCCACCGACAAGGTCGACACCGAGATCCCCTCCCCGTCGCCGGCGTGCTCGAGCAGGTCCTCGTCGCCGAGGACGAGACCGTCGAGGTGGGAGCCGTGCTCGCGATCGTGGGCGACGGCACCGGTACCGCGCCCCAGGCGCCGACGGCGATCGCCCAGCAGGCAGCCGCCGACGCTCCGCCCGCCGCTGCGTCGGCGGAGCCGAGCGCGCAGGGCGAGGGCTACGGCGGTCCTGCGGCCGAGGTGGGGACGGCTTCTCCGGACGGCGTCCCGCCGACGCCCGTGCCCGCCGAGTCGCAGCCGGCGCCGGCGCCCGCAGCCCCTGCCGCCCCGGCCGGGCACACCACCGGTGAGCGCAGCGAGGTCCGCCTGCCGGCCCTCGGGGAGTCCGTCACGGAGGGCACCGTCACCCGCTGGCTGAAGACCGTGGGCGACCACGTCGAGGTCGACGAGCCGCTCCTGGAGATCTCCACCGACAAGGTCGACACCGAGATCCCCTCCCCCGTCGCCGGCGTGCTCGAGCAGGTCCTCGTCGCCGAGGACGAGACCGTCGAGGTGGGAGCCGTGCTCGCGATCGTCGGGGCCGGCACCTCGCCGGTTCCCGCCCCTGCCACACCGGCCCCCGCCGTCCCCGCCGCCGCTGCCGCTGCCGCTGCAGTACCCGCTCACGCAGCAGCATCTGCGGCGAGCGCGGCCGCCGCCGCGGATGCCGAGGCACCCGCAGGTGCGGGCTCGTCGGCCCCGGCCTCCGGGACCGCCTACCTGACCCCGCTGGTGCGCAAGCTGGCCGCCGAGAAGGCGGTGGACCTGGGGACGGTCCGCGGGACGGGCGTCGGCGGCAGGATCCGCAAGGAAGACGTCCTGGAGGCCGCCGCCCGCGCTGAGGCCGAGCGGACCGAGGTCGCGCGGGCGGAAGCCGAGCGGGCGGAAGCCGCCCGGACCCACGCGGCCGGCCAGGCCGGCTCGCCGTCCACGACGCCGGCTGGTGCCGCGGTCGCGCCGGTCTCCCCACTGCGCGGGACCACGCAGAAGGCCAGCAGGCTGCGCCAGGTGATCGCCCAGCGCATGGTCGAGGCGCTGCACTCGCAGGCCCAACTGACCACCGTGATCGAGGTCGACGTCACGAAGGTCGCGCGGTTGCGCGCCCGGGCCAAGGACGACTTCGCAGCCCGCGAGGGCGTGAAGCTCACCTACTTGCCGTTCTTCGTGCTCGCCGCGGTCGAGGCGCTGAAGACCCACCCGAAGATCAACGCACTGCTGACCGACACCACGATCGTCTACCCCGGCGAGGAGAACGTCGGCATCGCCGTGGACACCGACCGTGGGCTCGTGGTGCCGGTGATCCGCGCCGCCGGCGACCTCAACCTGGCCGGGATCGCCCGGAAGATCGCCGACCTGGCGGCGCGCACCAGGGCGAACAAGGTGACCCCGGACGAGCTCAGCGGCGCGACCTTCACTATCACGAACACCGGCTCGGGCGGCGCGCTGTTCGACACGCCGATCGTCCCCGGTGGCACGTCGGCGATCCTCGGCACGGGCGCCATCGTCAAGCGCCCGGTCGTGACGGTCGACACCGACGGGGCCGAGGCCATCGCGATCCGGTCGATGTGCTACCTCGTGCTGTCCTACGACCACCGGCTCGTCGACGGCGCGGACGCGTCGCGCTACCTGGCCACCGTCAAACAGCGCATCGAGGAGGGTGCGTTCGAGGCCGAGCTCGGCCTCTGACGCACCTGCTGGCATGGACGTCGTGGTCGCCGGCTCGCACGGCCTCATCGGCTCGGCGCTCGTCCCTGCGCTGCGCGAGCACGGGCACCGGGTGCGGCGTCTCGTGCGCCGTGCCCCGACCGGTGCGGACGAGATCGGCTGGGACCCGGACCACGGCCGGCTCGAGGCGGATGCCCTCGTCGGAGTCGATGCCGTGGTGAACCTCGCCGGTGCGGGCATCGGCGACCGCAGGCTCACCGCCTCCTACCGCCGCACCGTGCTCTCCTCCCGTACCCGGACGACCGGTCTGCTGGCTGCCACCCTGGCCGGGATGGCGGACGGCCCCCGGGTGCTCATCCAGGGATCGGCCGTCGGCGCCTACGGCGAGCGCGGCGAGGAGGTGCTGCGCGAGGACGAGCCGTACGGCGGCACGGTGGTGGCCGGAATCGTCCGGCAGTGGGAGCTGGCGGCCCGGGACGCCCAGGACGCGGGGGTCCGGGTGACCTACCTGCGCACGGGGATCGTCCTTGCGGCGCACGGCGGCGCGCTCGCTCGCCTGCTGCCGCTGATCCGGCTCGGCGTCGGCGGGCCGTTGGGCTCCGGGCGGCAGTGGTGGTCATGGATCACCCTGGCCGACGAGGTCGCGGCGATCGAGCACCTGCTGGGAGCGGACGTGTCAGGTCCGGTGAACATCGTGGCCGAGCCGGCCCGCAACGCCGAGGTGGTGAAGGCCCTGGCCGCAGCCATGCACCGGCCGGCCGTGCTCCGGGTTCCGACGTGGGCCCTGCGCGCCGCCCTCGGCGAGTTCTCCCAGGAGATCGTCGGGTCCGTGCGAGCCGTGCCCGACACCCTCGTCGCGAGCGGCTTCGTGCACGAGTACCCGCGGATCACCGAGGCCGCAGGCACTCTCGTCGGCTGACCGGCCGGTGACGGCCGACCGATCCCGGCCGCGGACGCCACGTCTCAGCCCGGTTCCACCGCCGCGACCCGCCACCCGTCCGGTGTGCGCGCCAGCACGAGCACGACCGGCGGCCCGGTGGCGGCGCCGACCGTCGTGACGGTCCCGTCCTGACCGATCCGCTGGTGCGGCGAGACCCTGGATGTCACAGCGACCTCGCTGCGGGTGTCGGAGCTGTCCAGCACCCGCACGTCGCCGATCTCCAGCTGCACCCCGACCAGGCGGTTCCCGTCGGCCGCCAGACCGGCGAGCAGCGCCAGGTCCGCACGGTGCGCCGGCGAACCCTCCACCTCCACGGCCAGCAGTGCCGACGGTTCCCCCCCGACGAGGGCGGCTGCGCGGCGCGCGGTCAGCACACGAGCCGCCTGCGCCGGATCGGCCGGGGTGGCGTCGGCGGGGGTCGGGTCGCCCGGCCCGGCCGGCGCACCCGAGCGCCGGCCGGTGGACGTGGCGGTGGCGGGGGTCCAGGTCGTGGCCGTCGGTTCGGTCGGGTTCGGCGAGGACGACGGGACCGCGGCATGCTCCGCGGCCGCCTCGACGGCGCCGGCCCGGCCACCGGGCAGCGCCCCGCCGGCGCTCCCGAGGGTCACAGCGATGCCGAGGCAGACCCCCACCGCGCCCACCCCGGCGAGCGTGCGCAGCAGACCGGGACGGCCGCGAGCGCGGTGCCGACGCCGCGCCGACGACCCCCCACGACCACCGCTCCGCCCGGGCGGTCCCCCGAGGCCGGCCGTCCGGGCGGGCGGTCCTCCCCGACCACCGTTCCGGGCCGGGGGCCGCGCACCGTCGTGGCACCTGGGCGGAAGCAGTCCGACGGTGCCCGTGTCGGGCTCGGAGACCGCGCGCGCACCACCGACGGCTGACGACGGCGCGGCCGTCTGCCTCTCACCAGTGTCCGGGCGCGCCACCCACGCTCGTCGGGGGACGGCCCGTCCCGAGCCGACCGTGCCGGGGTCGTCGACGACCAGCCGGCCAACCGTGAGCTCTGCGGCGGCCAGCGCGCCCGCGTCGGGCAGCGCGATCGGTGCAGAGACCTCGGCGCGGTGGCAGGCGTCGGCGAGCTCGCGGGCCCCGATCCGCGTGCCAGGGTCCGGGCCGCACGCCGCGGCCAGTGCGGCCCGCAGGGCGGATGAGGCCGGATCGCCCTCCCACAGCTGCGAGGGTCCGAGCCGGTCCAGCACCAGTGCGGCCAGGGCCGCCACGTCTGCGGCGGCCGTCGCCCGGGCCTGGGCAGGCAAGGCCCTGTCGCCCGCACCGGCTGCGTGCCACCCGACCGGGGCAGCCCCAGCGGTGACACCGACCAGCACGGGCCGACCGAGCAGGTCGACGACGATGCTGCGGGAGGCCACGTGTCCGTGGATCGCACCGGCGGCGTGCACCGCGTCCAGGGCCTCAGCGAGCGGAACCACGAGTGTGACGGCCTCCGCCACGGTGAACGGACCCCGTGCGCGGGACACTGTCTCCAGGGTAGGGCCTGCCACCAGGTCCTCGAGGACCACCAGCCGGCCGCCACCGAGCCCGAGCCCCGCCCGGACCGTCGCCAGGTGGGCGTGACGCACGGCGACGAGCCGGCGCAGCCGCGCCCGCACGAGGGGATCGTCATCGACGACCCGGGCGACCAGCGCCGCGCCGTCCTGCAGCACAGTCGCGGACCAGGCGGGCCCATCGAAGGTGGCGAGTGAGGAGTCGAGCCGGACGCCCGCATCGAGCAGCACCGCAGACAGCTCCAGGAGGTCGATCGACGGGTCGGTGTGCACCCGTCCAGGCAACCGTGGTAAGGACCCCGCGCGCAGCCACCGTCCACAGGAGCCGCGCACAGGCACCGTCCACAGGTCCCCCCGCACCCGGGCGGCGGCTCGGCTGGGCCGAGGTCAGGGCAGCGACACCACCCGGTGCTCGTGGCTGGAGACCCGCGCAGCGTCGAGCACCTCGGCGGTATGCACGGCATCCCATGGGTCCACCGGCGGCGGACCGCCGTCGACCACCCAGCGCACCACCGCGCGGTACAGGTCCGCCCGGCCGCCCGGGGCCCTTTCGACCGGCGTGCGCTCAGACCCGCGGACCAACCAGCCCTCGTGCTCGGGTGCCTCATGGCGGCTCTGCCGGTGCGGCTCGTCCATCACGGCGAACGGGGTGGGCTCTCCCTCAAAGCTGGTCACCAGGTAGGCCGCACGCTCCCCGAGCACCCGGGTCCGGGGACCCGGGGCGCCGACCAGACCGCCGGCCTGCAGATGGCTGAGAACGCCGGGACCGTCGTCGCTCGACGCATGCTGCAGGGCAAGGAAGACGTCGTCGTCCGCCGGCGTCGTCAGGGCCCGAATCTCCGCGTACACGCTGGTCACGGGACCGAACAGCTGGACAGCCGAGTCGACGAGGTGGACGCCGAGGTCCAGCAGCAGCCCGCCGCCGGTGGTGTCGGTCTCCTTCCACCGGCGCAACGGCACGGGCCGCCATCGTTCCCACCGGCGCTCGAACCGGTGCACTCGGCCGAGCTCCCCGCGGGCGAGCACCTGCTGCAGGGTCAGCTGCTCGGAGTCCCACCGACGGTCGTGAAAGACCGTGAGCCGACCCCCCCTGCCCTCAGCGGTCCGGGCCAGCTCGCGCGCGTCGTGCGCCGTGGTGGCAAGCGGCTTGTCCACCACGACGTGCACGCCGGCCCGCAGTGCCTCCGCGACGTGCTGGACGTGGTGGCGGGTGGGGCTGGCGACGACGACGAGGTCCAGCTCGCTGACCCGTTCCAGCAGCCCCGCCACCTCCGGCACCACGGCCGCCGTGGGCCAGTCGGCCCGCACCGCCTCGGCATGCTGGCGGGTCACGACGCAGGTGACCCGCTGGCCCGCCTCCCGCAGCAGCCGGGAGTGCGAGCCCCGCCCCGCGCTCCCATACCCGATCAGCCCGACGCGCAGCGACTCTGCCATAGGCCCACGCTAGCGGGACGCGCCCCTTCCCACCCCGCCACCCTGGTCCCAACTCCACAGTGGAGCGATCCAGAAACGATCGTGTTCGGACGCGCACGCTGCGGGGTGCGTGTCGCCGCTCAGCAGGTCGGCCGCCGTCGGCTGACGCACCGGACGGGGCGCGCCCGGCCTCACACCCCCAGCACGCTGCGCACCTGCGGGTCCACGAGGTCGAGCACCGCCGCCCGGGCGGCGACGGCCGACGGTGCGCCGAGCGCCGCCTCGGCCAGCTGCCGGCACCGGTCCAGGGTGTGCCGGCGCAGGGCATACCGGACGGCGGGCAGCGCCGCCGGCGCCATCGACAGCCTGGTCACCCCCAGGCCGGCGAGCACCAGCGCCATCACCGGGTCGCCCGCGGACTCCCCACACACGCACCTACGTCGACAAACGCCGCGTCGAAGGCCTCACCACCAAACAGATCCGCCGCATCCTCAAGCGCTGCCGCACCCGACAGATCTACCGGACCCTCAACACAGCGAACCCCGCCGACAGTCCGGCTTGACAAACATAGAAGGGTGGGCGGCGTAAGGGGGTGAGTGTGTCACTACCGGTATGATCTGCTGCTTTGGAGGTGGGGTGAAGCGCCGCGGGTTTTCGGCCGCTGCTATGCGGGTTGCGGCTCTCGGTTGAGGGTCGCGTAGTGGGCTTGCTCGTACTCCACTGGCGGGACGTTGCCCAGGGTCGAGTGGAGCCTTCGGTTGTTGTACCACTCGACCCAGCCGGCTGTCGCGAACTCCACGTCGGCGATCGTCTTGTAGGGGCCGGTGTGGAACACGGTTGTGCGGATGCACTCGGCCTTGTAGAGCCCGTTGATGCTCTCCATCAGTGCGTTGTCGTAGGCATCGCCGACGGTCCCGATCGAGGGCCGGATGCCCTCGAGAGCGAGGTGCTCGTTCAGGCGCACGGACGTGTACTGGGACCCGGCGTCGCTGTGGTGGATCAGCTCCCCGGGGTGGGCGGGGTGGCCCTCGCGGTCCCGCTGCCACAACGCCATGCGCAGCGGGACCATGACCAGGTCGGTGGCCTTGGAGGTCGACGCGTGCCAGGACACGATCCGTTGGGAGAACACGTCGAGGATGAATGCGACGTAGACCCAGCCGGCCCAGGTGCGGCAGTACGTGAAGTCGGTGACCCACACCAGGTTCGGTGCCGACGCGGTGAACTGCCGGTTCAGCAGGTCCCCGGCACGGATGCCGTCCTTGGCCTGGATCGTGGTGCGCAGGTGCTTGTCGCGGCGCACCCCGGCCAGGCCCAGTGCCCGCATCGCCCGGTCGACCGCGCCCCGCGAGGCGTCCGGAACGCTCGTACGGCGCAGGTGCGCGGTCATCTTGCGCCGCCCATACAGGCCCTCCGGGGCCAGCACTCGCTGCCCGGCGGCGTCGGTGGTCCACGCCGCGTTCCGGACCGCGTCCAGCACGTGGGCGTCAGTGAGCGTGCGGGCGGCGACCCGCCCACGGGCCGACCGCCACGACCGGTAGGTCCGTGCGGCGATCTGGCAGCCCTGCTCGCGCAGGACCCGGCAGATCGACTCGACCGCGTGACCCTCGGCCCTCATCGTGTCGATGAACCCCATGATCATCGGTTGCGGGGGTCGAGTTCCCCCACGAAGAAAACCGTCGCCGCCTTCAAGATCGCGTTGTCCTCCTCCAGCCGGCGGACCTTCGCCTTCAGCGTCTTGATCTCAGCGAGGTCCTCGCTGTTCACCCCGGTACGAGCACCTGTGTCGATGTCGGCCTGGGCGACCCACCGACGCACCGACTCCCGGCTCACCCCCAGCTGCTTGGCGACCGCGAACGACGCCGCCGTCACGTTCTGATACTCCCCGAGGTGGTCGTTGACCAACCTCACCGCACGCGCCCTCAACTCCGGATCGATCTTCTTCGGCATGACGACATCCTCCTGGACTCAAACAGGAGCGGCATCAAACCTGCGGCGCTTCAGGGCGTGTGGTTCGTGGAGTGGTGTTGTCGGCGGTGGCGTGGGAGGAGATCTCTCGGGGAATCGTGATGGGCGAGTCTGGTCGCGTGATCGGGGCACGGCTGGGTCGGCATTACTCTGTGGTGAACCTGTCGCGCGTCAGACTTAGTGGCAGGGCCCGTTGCTTGCGGGCGTGACCTGCGAAGGAGTCTGATCGATCATGGCGAGGCCGCCGGTGTTCCCAGCTGAGGAGAAGGTCCGGATCGTGTTGTCGATCTTGGCCGGTGGTAACTGGTCAGGTGGTGGTGGGGTACCAGGTGTTGTGGCTGGTCAGGCGGGTGAGGGCGTCGAGCATGGTGATGCCGTGCTTGGCGGCGGTGGCGGTGTAGGAGCGGATGGCGGCGAAGTCTTGGGCTCCTTTGAGGGTGCGCATGGTGCCGGAGACTTTCTGTCGGATCTTGACCATCCGGATTTGCTGTTCGGCGGCGTTGTTGGTGGCGGGGACGGCGGGGTCGGTGGCGAAGCGTAGGTAGTCCTGGAGTCTTCTGGTCAGGCGCCGGGCCAGGGCCCGGTGTTTTCGTTCGATCTTGTTGGCCGGGGTGGTGCTTTGGGCGATGGTGGCGCTGTGGCTGATCAGGCGCCGTTGTTCGGCCAGGACGCGGGGGTCGACCGGGTGGCCGGCGGTGTTGGCCTGGTCGGCCGCCGTGATGAGGGTCCGTAGTGCGGTGGCGGCCTGCTCGGCCCGGCACCACGGGCCGGGGCTGGGCTGCTGGCGGTGGTAGTCCTGGACGGCTTGCAGCTCGCGCAGGACGTGGGCCGCGCACAGGGCGTGGGTGGCGTGGGGGTAGCGGTCGTAGGGTGCGAACGCGTCGTGCACGGCGGTGCCGGTGAAGGTGGGCAGCACCCCCATCGCGTCCATCGCCACCTTGCCGCGCCTGGGGTGGGCGTACAGCAGCGCGAAGGCCTGGTTGCAGGCCGAGTGCAACCAGGCCAGGCGCCCTTGGCAGCGCAGCCCGGTCTCGTCGAAGTGCGCCAGGCCCGAGGCGGCGAGCTGGGCGGTGACCTGGGACAGGAACGGGCCCAGGTCACCGGCGGCGCGAGTGACCGCTGCTGCGACGGTGGCCGCGCTGACGGGGGCGTTGAAGATCTCCGAGAGGGCGTCGGCGGTGCGGATCCTGGACAGGAACTGGCCCTGGAACAGGTAGACCATGACCGCCCGGGCCACCGGCCCGTACTGCACGGGCGCGTCGGCCTGCTCGGGGGCGCCGGCGCGGGTGAGGGTCCCGCACACGCACCGGCGCGAGCGCATCTGGTGCTCGACGACGTGGATCTTGATCGGGGCGATGTCGAACACCTGGGTCCGTCGAGTACCTGTCACCGGCGCGTCGGCCAGGTCGGCCCCGCACCTGGTGCAGCTGG
This sequence comes from uncultured Actinomycetota bacterium, assembly GCA_963703555.1. Classification (GTDB taxonomy): domain Bacteria; phylum Actinomycetota; class Actinomycetes; order Actinomycetales; family Cellulomonadaceae; genus CAVPEV01. Next base: position 59,297 of record CAVPEV010000039.1, read on the forward strand.
GTGGTTCGTGCACCACGACCTCGTCCGGGACCTCGACCTGACGCAGGGTCTTACCTTCGTGACCGCCCTGCCCGCCGGGGCGGCGCCCCGAGGGCCGGCGCAACGACCTCGGAGCCGGTTTGCCCAGCCCGTCCAGGGACGGCGGTTGGGAGGAGTTGCGCGAGCTCGTCCCCGCCTGAGCCTCCAGCTCGCTGACGCGGGCTCGAAGCGTGAGGTTCTCCTGGCGCAACGCGCAGACCTCATCGGCCAGAGCCGTGTTCCTGTCTTCCAGGGCGGCGAGTCCCCCTGTCAGCACCGCGACCATTTCTGCCAGCTCGGCATAGGTCGGTGCGCTCATGAAAGAATTGTCTCAGCATCGCACAATCTACCGGGCTCGACACGCCGATGTTCGTCGAAGTAAGGACGGACGGGCACTCGGTGACCTCTGAACTCGGTGTTAACCGACAGCCCTGCCAATGCGCCCACCAACAATTAGCACATCCGGATCCACGAAGCACCTCTAAGAAAGACCTGACCAGTTACGGCCGGTGAGATGAGCGTGGTCGAGGCCGCGCGCAAGGCGAAGGTCTCTGAGCAGTCGGTGGGCAACTGGAAGCGCCAGTTCCTGGAGTCCGGTCGTGCCGGCCTGGTCGCCGGCAAGTCCGGGCCGTCCACCCGCGAGCAGCAGCTCGAGGCCGAGGTCGTGGACCTGACCCAGGCCCTGGGTGAGGCCGCGGTGGAGATCCGGGTGTGGAAGAAGAGCGCGGAGGGCCGCCTGGGCCCTTTGCGGACCTCGAGGTGATCCGCATCGACGCGGGCATGCCGACCTCGAGGTTCTGCGCGCTGATTGGCGTGCCCGAGCGGACCTGGCGCCGACACCAGGCACGCGCCCGGACCGGCGCCCGGGTCAAGGGTCCGTGGCCGCGCCCCGCACGCGAGCAGGTCAAGGACGGCGCCCGCCGCCACGCCCTGGCCCACCCCGCGTGGGGTCACCGCAAGGTCTGGGCGATGTGCCGCTACGACGGGCACCAGGTCGGTGAGTCGACCGTGCTGCGTCTGTTGCGCGACGAGGGTCTGCTGCTGGAGGCGAACTACCAGCGTGAACGCCGCCAGCACGCCGCCCGCCGCAAGGCCGCGTTCGCCACCGAGCCGACCGGCCCGAACCAGGTCTGGCAGTTGGACTTCTCCGAGTTCGAGACCACCAGTGGAGGGACGTGGCGGCTGGCCGGGTGCCGGGACTACTGGTCGAAGTACGAGCACCCCTGGCACACCTCCCCGACCGCGAACCAGCACGACGCGATCGCCGCGATCGAGCTCGCCCTGGCCGACTACCAGGCCACCTTCGGCCGACCGCTCATCGAGGCCTGCGACCTCGACGAGCAGGGCAACGTCATCCCGGTCCTGACGATCGTGACCGACAACGGCGGACCGTTCCGCTCGTTCCGGTTCGAGGCGTTCATCGCCACCCACCCCGAGCTGCGCCACGTCCGCACCCGCGTCCGCACCCCCGGGCAGAATGGCTCACGCGAACGCGGCTTCGGGTCCCTGAAGTACGAACGGCTGTTCCTCGAAGAGATCGACGACGCCCTGGACCTCGTCGAACACGCCGAGGCCTACCGGACCGAGTACAACACCGTCCGCCCCCACGAAGCCATCGCCTGGAACCGCCCTGCGGACGTCCACCTCGGCCTCGCCGACCCCCGAACCCCCAACTTTCCCAAGACCCAAAACCTGCCATCTGCTTGACGCGGGACAAACCGACAGATCGCCCGTCATGGTGGGCGGCGTGGCTATCGGGCGCATTCGGCGCAGGAGCGGACCGATGTGCAGCGGGCCCGGCCTAAGGAGCGGAAGGTCGAGTCGGGTGCGCGGTTGGCGGCGGCGGTCAACGAGGGTCTGACCCGGCACTGGTCGCCCCGGCAGATCGCGCACAGACTGGTGGTGGACCATCCGCACGAGGTGGAGCTGCGCGTGTCGCACGAAGCGATCTACCAGGCCCTGTACTGCCAGGCCCGCGGGACGCTGACGGTCCAGCTGACCGGCGCCCTGCGCCGTGGCGGCACCCGCCGGGTCGGACAGGCAGAGCGGACGGCGCTCACCGAACGCCGCCAGCAGGTGATCCCGACCATGGTCCTGATCAGCGAACGTCCTACCAAGGTCGCCGACCGGGCCGTGCCAGGACACTGGGCAGGGAACCTCATCATGGGGGCGGGCAACGCGTCGGCGATCATCACCGTGGTGGAGCGCACCACCCGCTACGCCATCCTGGCGAAGGTCCCCTACGACCACAGCGCACCCCGCGTGGCGTTGCTGCTGTCCCAGGCCATGGGCCGCCTGCCGGCCCTGCTGCGCCGGTCCCTGACGTGGGACCAGGGCCGGGAGATGGCCCGCCACGCCGACTGCACCATCGCCACCAACATTCCTGTGTTCTTCGCCGACCCGCACTCACCATGGCAGCGCGCCACCAACGAGAACACCAACGGCCTGCTCCGCGAGTTCTTTCCCAAGGGCACCGCCCTCTGGGTGCATTCCCAGACCGACCTCGACAACGTCGCCTACCTGCTCAACACACGACCCCGCGAAACCCTTAACTGGCTCAAGCCAGCCGAGAAACTCGACCTGCTACTCTTAGAGTGTTATTCACCATCGGCGTGTCGCAGTGCTCGGCTAGGCGCTGAACTGCGTACGCGCCTCGTTCAGCGAGCCTCGTGAATAACATCCTTAGAATCAGGCGACGCACTCACCGGCTGAAATCGCCCACCCACTAGCCCGCCACGACACCCTTGGCGATCAGGAAACACCCGTACGGCCGAGTCTCGCCGGTCCGGATCGTGCAGTAGGCATCGGCCGCCCGTGCGTAGAAGTCCGATCGAGCCAGCCCGGAGAAGCCGATCGACCGGTGCTCGAACCCCTCGAGGATCGTGTGCACGTCTGCAGCAGCCGGGCCCTCGGTGCCGTCGTCCTGGATCATGTGCCAGGCAGCAGGATCTTGGAACGCGTCCACCGGCAACAGGGTCAACACCGCCCGCAGCACCCCGCTGGCGTCCGGCCCGGGAAGCTCGATGACACTTCCACCGCACGAGTGCGCCGGGAAGTTCCGGTCGACCACGGCGAGCAGGTCCCCGTGCCCCATCTCCGCGAGCGCGGAAAGCAACGGCGGGACGAGGAGCGGATCAAGACCCTTCAGCATGGTCGCCTCCCGAGTGCTCAGCTGGTTCGCATCGCCCTGAGGTTCTCGCCGGCGATCCGGGCGAGCACCTGCGGGCTGGTGTCCCTGTGGTACTCCCGAACGACCTGCCGCGCGGTGCGCAGGACGCCCCGCGCCGCACCCTCTCGACGATCCTCCGGCAGGGTCTCGATGTCCTTGGTCTTGGCCGCGCCGACTATCCGCCGCGACATCTCCGCAGCGGCAAACAGCCAGCTCTCCTCGCGCCAGGTCGCGAGGCGCGCCTCCAGGAACGGCTCGCGCCACACCCGCCCGTCCAGGCGTCCGGGCCAGCGCCGACGGAACTCGCCCTCGAAGGCGTCCCAGGTCTCGCCGACCAGCCCGAGCGCCCAACCGGCGCGTTCGTCGTCGCCGAGGGCATAGGCGTGCGCGGCGGCGATGATGTAGTTGGCCCAGAGTGCTCCGATGTCAAATGCCACCGGCCCATAGAACGCGAACTCCGAGTCGAACGCCTTGACACTGTCGCAGGTGGTGCTGCCCTCGGGAACACGCACCATGACCGAGCCGGTGTGCAGGTCGCCGTGGATCAATGCCTCGGCCTTCGTCATGAACAGCCACTTGGCGCGCCCCATCGCGGTGACGAACTCGTCATCAGCGCCAAGTTCCTCGGCGTCGACCGCGTTGGCCTCGATGGTGCTGTTCCGACCGTTGTCGACGCTCGGCTCGGTGAAGACGAGGTCCTCGGTGATCAGGCAGAGCTCCGGGTTCACCCCTGCGATGACCGCTGCACCGAGGGCGGTGCGCTCCAACGCGAGCGCCGAGGTGCCGAAGGCGACCGCACCGACGTAACGGCCCATTGCCGCAGCCGCCCCATCGTGCACCATCCCCTCGTTGAGCGCGTCGCGCCAGACCCGGTGGTCGCTCAGGTCCTCCATGGCGATGATGTACCGCTCAGGATCGTAGTGGTACACCTCGACGACGTTCTCGGGCAGGAGAGCGTGATGCGCCTGCAGCGACTCCACCTCGTGCCGAGCGCGATCAGGCGTCATCGGCCAACCTTCGCCGGTCATCCGCACGTACGGCAGGGCCTGCTTCAACACCAGGCCCCGACCGGCGGAGTCTCTGGTGACGAAGACGAGGTTGAGGTTCCCGTCGCCGATCTCGTCGACCGACACGATGCCGTCAGGATCGATGCGACCGACAAGCGCGGGCGTCGTCCGGATGTAGTCAGGGATGGTGTCGACCGTAAGGAATTCGTATTCTTCATTCATTCGAGAAGCACCTCCTGGAGTTATCGAAGTTTACGACGGGATATGGTGTACGAGAAAAGCAAGGCGGCGATCAACACCACACCCTTGGCCGTATCCTGGTAGTAGTACTGGAAGCCCTTCATCGTCAAACCGGTGAGGACGATGCCGATGAGCAATGCTCCCAGCACGGTTCCCCAGGCATTTGGCCTGTTCATACCAAGCACCGACGTCCCAATCAGTGCGACGGCAATGGCCTCGAGCAGGCTGGAGGCTCCGGCGTTGACGTCACCCTGACCGATGCGGGATGCGAGGACCACGCCGCCGATCGACGCGAAGGTTCCCGAGATCACATAGGCGAGGCCCCGGTAGAACCCGACGCGCACACCCGCCAGCCGAGCAGCCGTGGGATTCGCGCCGACGGCATACATCATCCGGCCCCACGTCGTGTGGCTGAGGATGAACCAGGAGAGCACTGCGATGACCAGCATCACGACCACGGGCAACGGCACCGGTCCGACGAAACCGCGGTCAATCCTCAGGAAGCTGGGGTCGAACCTGCCCGGCGCGACCGAGCCGTTCCTGAGGACCATGCCGCTTGAGACCGACTGGCCACTCACCGGGATGAGCTTGGCGCCCTGGATCACGAACATCATGCCGAGAGCCGCAAGCAGGTCCGGGATCTTGCACACGACGATGAGGAACGCGTTGATGAGCCCGACGACGACGCCGCTCAGGAGCACGACGGCCACCGCGGTCGTACCCGTCAGATTGTAGAAGACCATGGTCATCGCTGCGAGCTGCACCCCGAGGCCGGCGGTGGCACCGATGGACATGTCCATGCCACCGACCACGAGCGTGAAGGTCACGCCGAGCCCGAGGATCGCTGTCACCGATGCGAACTTGAGCATCGAGTAGAAGGACGGCCACGTCGCGAATGCCGGTTCGGTCAAGGTGAAGTACGCGAACAGGACGACGGTGACCGCGATAAATCCATACTTGACCACCCCGTCTCTGATCCGATCGGTACGGCCCAGAGCAGATTCGATCTCGGCCACTTAGGCCACCTCCGACATAGTCGCGACTATCGTGTCGTTGTCGATCTCGGATGAATACGCGTCGAGGCGGATCTCGCCCTCGACCAGAACGATGATTCGGTCGGCGACCTCTCGGAGCTCGTCGACGTCGCTGGTCAGCGCAAGCACACAAGCCCCTCGGTGCGCCTGTTCTCTGATGCGAGCCGAGATGTCGCCGCGGGCCCCGATGTCCACGCCGCGGAACGGCTCGTCGAGGAGCATGACGCGCGGATCAGCATGCATCCACCGCCCGACCACGAACTTCTGCTGATTGCCGCCGGACAACGAGTCCACCGTCTGATCGGGTCCGGAAGCCACGACTCCGAAGTCCTGTATGACCTCGGAGCTCATGCCGCGTTCGCGTCTCGACTGGAGTACCCCGAGACGGCTTACCGACCGCAGGAACGGCAGGCTCGCTGTCCAGGACAACGGCCAGCCGGGCAGCATAGCCTCCGCTGCGCGGTCCTCCGGCACCAGGAATATCCGTCTGCTGACCGCGTCGTGCGTGTCCCGCGGTTCGTATTTCTCGCCATTCACCCGCATCGAGCCGGAACGGAGTCGTTCGACCCCGAAGATCCCGCGCGCGAGCTCGGACTTCCCTGCGCCGATCAGCCCGATGATGCCGGTCACCTCGCCGTAGCGAAGCTCGAGATCGATCGGGCGAGACCGAGTCAGCAGCTGGATGCCGCACAGCTCAACCGCCACCTCGGTGCCCCGCCGTTCATCCTTCTGGCGCGTCTCGGCAAGCACAGCCTTCCCTAGCATCGAACGAACGGCCTCGGACATGTCGAACGGCGCCCTCTGCTGATTGCGGATGCAGCCGTCCCGGAGCACCACCAGCTCGTCGGCCAAGGTATGGATCTCACTCAACCGATGCGAGACATACAGGATCGCCACGCCCTCGGCGCGCAAGCGCCGGACGAGGCCGAACAGGCGCTCGGTCTCACTGGTGGACAGGGTCGACGTGGGCTCGTCAAGGATGAGCACCTTGGGGTGCTGGCTCAGCGCTCGTGCCAGTAGCAGCATCTGGCTGTCCGCGATCCCGAGCTCGAACACGTCTTTCGTCAGGACCGAATCCGACCATCCCAGATCGAGCGTGTCGGCGATCTCATGTGCTCGTGGCAGCAGCCGGCGCAAGGAGCGCACGCGGGGGATCTCGCCGCGGGTCAGCTCCTCGAACACGAGGTTCTCCGCGACCGTGAGCCCGGGAACGATCGACTCGTCGATCCGCTGGTGCACAGTCTGGATGCCCTGTCGGGCCGCCGCCAGCGGCGAATCGAGCGTGACGTCGGCTCCGGCGACGCGAACGCGACCCCCGTGCCCGGAGTACACCCCGGCGAGCACCTTTATCAGCGTCGACTTGCCGGCGCCGTTGGCGCCCAGAAGAGCCGTCACACAGCCCGGTCGGAGCTGCATCGTGACGCCCTTGAGAACCTCGTTGTCACCGAACGACATCGTGATGTCGTCCAGCTGCAGCACCGGCTGCGATTCGGTCGTCCCTGTGCCCGCTCCAGGCAGCCCAGGGCCGTCAGTCTCCTGCACTCTGTTCACTCCTCATGACCGGTTCGCGTTCCGGGGCGGCGGTCGCAGCTGCGCGACCCCCGCCCCGGAACCATCTCATCGTTGAGCGTCCGGGCGTCAGAAGGTGACGACCGGGATCCAGTCGGCGGCGGACACCTGGGAAATGTTTAGCGCAGCCTCGGCGGCACGGAGGTCATCCATGTTGTGGATGTTCTTCTCCCGCAGCATGTCCTGCGTGATGAGGATCGGCGGGAAGTCCACCGTCGTCGTCGTCAGCTCTCCGGCCATGTCGAGGAGCAACGTGCGCATCACCGCGGCACCGATGGCGTTCGGGTCGGTCGCACCGGTGGCCGCCCAGGGGCTGCCTTCGGCCGTCATGAGCTCGATGTCCGCGGCGGAGATGTCGGCGCCGTAGACCTTGACCTTGCCCTTCAGGTTCGGGTTCTGTTCGAGGGCGGAGAGCGTAGCCTTGCTCAGTTCGTCGTACGGGGCGTAGACGGCCACGACGCTCGGATTCGCCTTGAGCGCGTTGTCCACCATCGGTGCACTGTCGGTCGCGGTGGAGTCGGTGTACGTACCCGTGTAGAAGAGTTGGTTCCACTCGTTGTCCGTCACGGCCTGGCGCCACACGGCGTCACGACGGTCCAACGGGGCGACGCCCGCCACGTTCACGTAGCCGACATCCACTCCCGGGCCGACGTCCTTGAGCATCTGGTCGAGGACGAGGCTCGCCATCACGGCGTCCGACTGCTGAGTCTGAACCGCGTCCGGAGCGCATCGCTGGATCTCGACGTCGTAGATGACGACCTTGATTCCCTTCGCGAGAGCGTCGTTGACGCCCGGGCACAGTGTGTCGGCGTATCCGTGCCGGACGACGATCCCGGCGACGCCGGACGCGACGGCCTGGTCGAGCTGCGTCGCCTGCGTTGCGTTGTCGCCCTTGGCGTCGTAGACCGACAGATCGATACCCAGAGCCTCGGCCTGCTTCTTCGTGCCGTTGAGGTACTGCTGGAAGTAGTCGCCTTGTCCACTGTTCTGGACGATGGCGATCTTGACGCCGGTCTCGTCGAACGGTGCCGGCGCGTCGCTCACGGCGGCACCGGCGGTGGCCTCCGCCGCCGACGTCTCCGGGGACGAGGTGGTGGAGCTGGATTCGCCTTGGCTGCACGATGCCAGCAGCATCATCGACACCCCAGCGATCCCTGCCACCAGGATCTTGCTGTTCCTCATGGTGTTCCTCTCGGTAGTGCAGCCGCCTTTGGCTGCGTGGAACCACTCAGCCCGCGATGACCGCGAGAAGTCGCGGATCCGGGCGTGACGCCGGCTCAACGACGCCACGTTCGGTGACGATGGCGGTGATGAGGTCGTGCGGGGTGACGTCGAATGCCGGATTGAAACCCCGGACGCCTTCGGGTGCTGTGCGGCGACCGTTGAAGGCGACGACCTCGTCCGAGGCCCGCTCTTCGATCATGATGTCGTCGCCACGCGCGGTGGACAGATCGACCGTCGACGACGGCGCGGCCACCACGAACGGGACTCCCGCCCTGGCACAGGCCAGGGCAAGCGCCACCGAACCGACCTTGTTGGCCGTGTCTCCATTGGCGGTGATGCGGTCGGCGCCGATGATCGCGACGTCGACCAGTCCTCGCAAGATTGTGCTCGCAGCGGCGCCGTCTACCTGGACGACGTGCTCGATGCCGTCCTGCGTGAGCTCCCAGCTGGTCAGCCGAGCTCCCTGCAGCAGCGGTCGCGTCTCATCCGCGTAGACGAGGCCGAGCTGACCGCGGTCATGGAGCTCGTGGATGATGCCGTAGGCGGTGCCCCAGGCCGTGGTCGCGAGCGCGCCCGTGTTGCAGTGCGTCACCACGCGGACCTTCTCCAGCCCGGTGCGTTCCCGGATCCAGTCGGCACCGAGTCGCGAGAGGGTCCGGTTCGCCTCTTCGTCCTCCGCGATGAGGACCGAGGCGCGACGCAACACCTCCGCCTCACCGTCGGCGACGGCATCTCGCACCTGGTCGACTCCCCACGCCAAGTTGACGGCGGTCGGGCGAGCGCCCCGGATGCGATCGATCTCCGCTTCGAGCCGGGCTGCGTCCCAACCCTCGCGATCGGCTTGGTTCAGCGCCATCGCGACTCCGAGAGCACCCGCCGCTCCCAGCGCGGGAGCGCCGCGGACAGCCAACCGGCCAATGGCGTCCACCAGGTCGTCGACGGTCCTCAGGTCGAGATAGCGCTGCTCGTGAGGAAGCACCGTCTGGTCGATCAGCCGGATCACCGGCTGCGGAGCTTGACGCCACTCGATCGCACGAACCATGACACCCCTTCGAACATCGTTGTCCGACAACTGCGGCGCACGCTATGCTCCCTCCAGGTGCTTGTCAACAGGTTGTGACCTGGTTGTTATGCATGGGGGTCCGTCGCGCCATCGTGATGAGGCGCGCTGGACGCTTCGGCTAGAGCGGGAGGGGCACAGATGGCACGAACAGGAACGCTGGTCTCACGCATCTCGGAGGACCTCAGGAGCGAGTTGGCCGCCGGCCACTACTCCCCCGGCATGCGACTGCCCACTGAGTCGGAGCTGAGCGCGGAGTTCGGCGTCTCGCGTCCCACCGTGCGCGCGGCGCTGCGAGAGCTGGAGACCCTCGGGTTGGTCCGCACGCAGCACGGTGTCGGAACCTTCGTCGTCGACAAGCCGGCGATTCGGGCCGGACTCGAGCGGATGGACTCGATCACCGACTCCATCAGGGCAACCGGACGCGAGCCGGGAATGGTCTACGCAAGCCGGCTCGTGCGCGCCGTCCTACCTGAAGAGGCCGCTCAGATGGGTGTCCCGGGCGATACGGAGACGCTCGAACTGCGCCGGACCATCCTCGCCGACGGCGAGGTCGTCGCGTACTCGTACGACCTCATGCCGATGCAGATCCTTCCGCCCGACTTCCGACCGGAGGAGCTCGAAGGTTCGATCTTCTCCTTCCTCCGCCAACGGCTCGGGATCTTCCCCGATCGGGGCACCACCGAGATCCACGCCGTGACGTCCACCCACGTGGGCTGGGGAGCCGAAGCAGCCACCCACAACCTCTTCGTCCTGCTCAACCAGCTGCACTACGCGACGGACAACCGCCTCGTGCTGTACTCGCGGACCTACTTCATCGAGGGCCGCTACTCCTTCACGATCATGCGCCGCAACTGATCCCCCGCCGCCGACGCCCGTCCGCGGCTCGCAGTGTCGTCTTGCACCGCTCGCCCAGCCTTCACCCGGCGCCGCTCTGTCGATACAGTTTCCAACTGGTGCTATGTTGTCAGACAACATCATCGGTGATGTAAGGAGGGTTGCGACATGGAGGACGCCACTGGCCCTGCTCCTACAGACCCGTTGGACGCACTCGTCGAAGCCTCTCGAGCCATCGGTTCCGACCCTCGTCTGGTGCTCCACGGCGGTGGCAACAGTTCGGTCAAGACGGTCCGACGCGACGTCACCGGGCAGGACGTCGGAGTGCTCTACATCAAGGGCAGCGGTCATGATCTGGCGACGATCGGCAGGGCCGGCTTCGCGCCACTGCGGCTCAGCCGACTCCGAGCTCTCCTCCCGCCCGCTCGAGTCGGGGACCTCAGGCTGCTGAATGAGCTGCGGTGTGCCAGCTTGGACGCGGACGCTCCCGATCCTTCGGTCGAGACGCTCGTCCACGCGCTCATTCCGCACGCGGCGGTCTTGCACTCCCACGCCGATGTCATCCTCAGCCTGACGAACACGGCCGACGGAGAGAGCATGGTCAGGGAGCTGTACGGCGACCGGGTTGTCGTCGTGAGGTACGCGATGCCCGGTCCCGAACTGGCAGCTGCGTGCCTCGACGCCTGGCGGGAGCAGTCGCGCGACGGCACCGAGGGCCTGATCGTGCTGCACCACGGCCTCTTCGCCGTCGGCGACTCTCCTGCGCAGGCGCTCGAGCGCCATCGTTCCCTGACAGCGGTGGCCGAGACCTACCTGACGGAGCGCCGCGGGTCGGAACTGGGCGCACCGGTCGCCGCTACCGATCCAGGTGCTTCGGTCGACGAACCGGACCCGGTGGAACTGGCGAGGTTCCGCGCGAGGCTCAGCGAGCTGGTCGGCACACCGATGGTGGTCCGGCGTAGTGCCGACGCCCGAGTCAGACGCTTCATCGCCGACTCTCGCCTGCTCGAGAGCACGGCACAGGGACCGCTCACCCCCGATCATGTCATCTGGACCAAGCGGGTACCCATGCTGGGCTCCGATCTCGACGGGTATGCCGGCGAGTATCGCGCGTACTTCGAGGCGAACAAGGCTCGGCGCGGCGTCCCGGTGACGATGCACGACCCCGCTCCGCGGGTCGTGCTGGATGCCCGGTTCGGGATGCTGACCGTGGGGCGAAACGCCCACGAGGCGCAGGTCGCCGAAGATATCTACCGCCACACCATGGACGCCATCGAGGCCGCCGATGGACTCGGCGGGTACCGCGCCCTGTCGGCCGGCCACGTCTTCGACCTCGAGTACTGGGAAGCCCAGCAGGAGAAGCTCCGTCGAGCAGACTCGCACCTTCCGCTCTCGGGCCAGGTGGCGCTCGTCACCGGAGCCGCGTCCGGCATCGGACGCGCGTGCGCCGAGACGCTGCTCGAGTCGGGGGCATCCGTCGTCGGCTGGGACATCGCCCCAGGGGTGACGCGGACCTTCGACTCGTCGGAGTGGCTCGGCCTGCAGGTCGACGTCTGCGACGACGTCGCCATGCAGGACGCGCTCCGGGCCGGTGTCGAGCGCTTTGGCGGTCTGGACATCGTCGTGGTCTCGGCCGGCATCTTCCCGCCGGGCCAGCCGCTCGGCAAGATGCCGATGGACCTGTGGCGCCGGACCATGGCGGTCAACGTCGACTCGGTGGCCGCCCTTTACGGCTACATCCACCCCTACCTGCGGCTCGCGCCCGGCGGGGGACGCGTCGTCGTCGTGGCTTCCAAGAACGTGCCGGCTCCCGGGCCGGGTGCCGCCGCGTACTCGTCCTCGAAGGCTGCCCTCACCCAGCTGTCCCGCGTCGCCGCACTGGAATGGGCAGCGGACGGCATCCGGGTCAACATGGTGCACCCCGATGCGGTGTTCGACACCGGACTGTGGACGCCAGAGTTGCTGGTGGCCCGAGCCGAGCACTACGGCATGTCGGTCGAGGACTACAAGCGCCGCAACCTCATGCACACCGAGGTGACGAGCGCTGCCGTCGGCCGCCTCGTCCTGGCCATGGCCGACGACACCTTTGCCTGCACGACGGGTGCTCAGGTCCCCATCGACGGTGGCAACGAGCGCGTCATCTGAACGCAACCCGACCGATTCACCGGAGCGAGAGAGGACTGAACATGCAGAGAGCGTCGCTGGAGGACCCCGGCTACCGGAACGGCACCTGGGGGCCCGCGTACCTCGTCCAAGGTCCGAGCAGCGACATGGGGGTCCTGCTGCTCAACCCTGGCGACTCCATGAGCAACCACATCCACGAGCACTGCGACGAGTCGTTTGTGGTCGTCCAGGGCACCTGCACGCTCTGGGTCGGCTGTACCGAGAAGCACACGATGACCGTGAACGAGGTCTTCCGTTGCCAACCCGGAGAGATGCACTACCTCGTCAACGAGAGCGACGCCCCGTTCCGCTGCATCTTCATCAAGTCACCCGCGAGCCCGGGCGACACCATCAACCTCCCCTGGGTGCCCGGGCAGCCGGCACCCGCCGCGAACCCAGCGACCTGACCGGCCGCAAGAGAAAGAGGAGAACGACCGTGGCAGACCTCGAAGGAAACGTCAGCGCCAAGGACTTCGGACTGGATCGTCCACAGAAATCCGAGGCATTCCATGTCAAAGGGGCGAACCAGCTGGACTTCGGCATGAAGCACCGCCTGGCTCGATTCTTTAAGTCCGACGGACGAACCGTCATGCTCGCGTTCGACCACGGCTACTTCCAGGGCCCGACGCGCGGCCTCGAGCGGGTCGACCTCAACATCGTGCCGCTCGCGCCGTACGCGGATGCGCTGATGGCGACGCGAGGGATCTTCCGCAGCGTCGTGCCTGCCGGGCTCGACAACGCGCTCGTGCTCCGGGCTTCGGGAGGTCCGTCGATCCTCAAAGAGCTCTCCAACGAGCACCTCGCGATGGACATCGCGGACGCCGTGCGGATCGATGCCGCCGCGGTCGCCGTTCAGGTTTTCGTCGGCGGCGAGTACGAGACCCAGTCGATCCAGAACCTCACAACGCTCGTCGACGCGGGACTCCAGGCCGGTATCCCGGTGGTTGGTGTGACCGCCGTCGGTAAGGAGGTGACCCGGGACTCCCGCTACTTCGGCCTGGCTACCCGCATCGTCGCCGAGCTGGGTGCGCAGGTCGTCAAGACGTACTACGTCGAAGAAGGCTTCGAAGAGGTAACCGCGGGCTGCCCCGTCCCGATCATCATGGCCGGCGGCAAGAAGTTGCCGGTGATCGATGCGCTGACGATGGCCTTCCGCGCCGTCGACCAGGGGGCGTCCGGCGTCGACATGGGCCGGAACATCTTCCAGCGTCAGAACCCGACCGCGATGATCCAGGCGGTGGGCGCCGTGGTTCACGACGGGGTCTCTCCCGCCGGCGCCGTGCAGATGTACCGGGACCTCTCCGGCGGGGCCGAGGACTGAGCGCGGATCGAGGGCTGAGGAACAGTGTGATGACGCAGTCCCAGACCGGCAGACCGTCGCCAGCCGACGTGGAAGCCGGGCTCCGGCGCGACCTGTGCGAGATCGGGCGGAAGATGTGGCACCGGGGGATGGTGGCCGCCAACGACGGCAACGTCTCCGTGCGACTGCCGGACGGGCGGATCCTCTGCACGCCCACGGGAGTGAGCAAGGGCGCGCTCCGCGAGAATCAGCTCCCGGTAGTGGCGCTGGATGGCTCGGTCCTCGACGCGGGGGAGAACTGGCAGCCGTCGTCGGAGATTCGGATGCACCTTCGCGCATACGAGGTCTCCGACAAGGTCGGGGCGGTGGTGCATGCGCACCCGCCGTACGCCACCGCGTTCGCGATCAAGGGCGAGGCGCTGACCGGCACGATGATGCCGGAGAGCGTCGTAGCCATGCCGGAGATCCCGTTGGCGCCGTACGCAACACCATCCACGCACGAGGTCCCCGACTCGATCGAGCCCTTCATACGGACGCACCGGGGCTGTCTCCTGGAGCACCATGGTGCGCTCACCTGGGCGGGTGACCTGATGACCGCGTATCTGGCCATGGAACGTCTCGAGTACTCGGCGTACATGACCTTTCTGGTCCGGCAGATCGACGGTGAACGGCACCTCAGTCCCGAGCGGATCGCGGCCGTCAGGCGGCAGTTCGGCCTCGCGTCGGAGTGAGGCACGGGAGCTTTGGTGCAGTCGTCAGTCACCCCCGGGCTGACGGCGGCCTCACAGCTTAAGTTCAAGGGGTCGATGGGCGATTTCAGCCGGTGAGTGCGTCGCCTGAGGGTGTTATTCACGAGATTGCGGTTTGACGATCTGGCGTGTCGTTGAGGGGAGCATCGGCCCTCTCGTTGAAGAATGGACTTGTCAACAGTTCGTTCTTCGCGAGGAGGGCCGATGCGTTATCACTGTACCACGGGGCTGGATGACGACCTGATCGCGGAGCTGGTGGGACGCGTTCGACAGGTCCTGACCGGGCGGGGCCTGGACGAGTCGCCATTCGCCCTGGATTTCGATGCCCAGGTGGAGGGGCGAGTTCAGCCGGTGAGTGCGTCGCCTGATTCTAAGAGTAGCAGGTCGAGTTTCTCGGCTGGCTTGAGCCAGTTAAGGGTTTCGCGGGGTCGTGTGTTGAGCAGGTAGGCGACGTTGTCGAGGTCGGTCTGGGAATGCACCCAGAGGGCGGTGCCCTTGGGAAAGAACTCGCGGAGCAGGCCGTTGGTGTTCTCGTTGGTGGCGCGCTGCCATGGTGAGTGCGGGTCGGCGAAGAACACAGGAATGTTGGTGGCGATGGTGCAGTCGGCGTGGCGGGCCATCTCCCGGCCCTGGTCCCACGTCAGGGACCGGCGCAGCAGGGCCGGCAGGCGGCCCATGGCCTGGGACAGCAGCAACGCCACGCGGGGTGCGCTGTGGTCGTAGGGGACCTTCGCCAGGATGGCGTAGCGGGTGGTGCGCTCCACCACGGTGATGATCGCCGACGCGTTGCCCGCCCCCATGATGAGGTTCCCTGCCCAGTGTCCTGGCACGGCCCGGTCGGCGACCTTGGTAGGACGTTCGCTGATCAGGACCATGGTCGGGATCACCTGCTGGCGGCGTTCGGTGAGCGCCGTCCGCTCTGCCTGTCCGACCCGGCGGGTGCCGCCACGGCGCAGGGCGCCGGTCAGCTGGACCGTCAGCGTCCCGCGGGCCTGGCAGTACAGGGCCTGGTAGATCGCTTCGTGCGACACGCGCAGCTCCACCTCGTGCGGATGGTCCACCACCAGTCTGTGCGCGATCTGCCGGGGCGACCAGTGCCGGGTCAGACCCTCGTTGACCGCCGCCGCCAACCGCGCACCCGACTCGACCTTCCGCTCCTTAGGCCGGGCCCGCTGCACATCGGTCCGCTCCTGCGCCGAATGCGCCCGATAGCCACGCCACCCACCATGACGGGCGATCTGTCGGTTCACCACAGAGTAATGCCGACCCAGCCGTGCCCCGATCACCCGACCAGACTCACCCATCACGACTCCCCGAGAGACCTCCTCCCGCTCCACCGCCGACAACACCACACCACGAACCACACGACCCACCTCCAAAGCAGCAGATCATACCGGTGGTGACACACTCACCCCTTTACACCGCCAGTGGAGCGCGATCACTGTTGTGATCGTTTCGGTGAATGTTGACAGCGGTCGGCGGTAGTCGGTGTGCAGGATGCGCCAGGTCTTGAGGTTGGCGATGGTTCGCTCGATCATGTAGCGGATGCTGCTGACGTCTTTGTTGAACTGTTTCTCCCAGTCCAGGAGGTTCCGGTGTTCTGGTTTCCTGATGGGGGTCAGCATGCCGGCCCCGATGTATCCCTTGTCACCGACCCAGCTGCTGGGGTCCAGGGCGTCCAGGACGGCGGACATCCGCAGGGCTGCCATGTCGTGGCGGCACCCGTCGACGGCGTCCGAGATCCACACGAGCCGCCCGGCCAGGTCGCAGACGACCTGCACGCTCATGGCGGTGGTCTTGTGCTTGCCGGACCACAGCTGGCGCTGGTCGTGCCAGGACCAGCACGGCAGCAGGGTGCCGTCCACGATGTACTGGGTGCGGGGGTCCAGGTCCTCGGCGACCGGCACGTAGTCCACCAGCACCCGCCCGAGCACGCCAGTCAGCGCGGTGACAGCACGACTGATCGTCGGCTGGGAGACCCCGAACTGCTCACCGATCTCGCCCTGCACGCGATTCCTGCGCAGATAGGTCAAGGTCACCACGACCGAGTTCCACAATCCCACCGGCGGCCACTTGATCGTCTCGTCGTCACAGCGTGCGGCCCGCACGCCCACGCACAGGTCCAGGATCTGAGCCTTCGTGAAGCCTGTAGTAAGATACATGCCGGTGGTCCGCCTCTCTAGAATTGAGCCTCGTAACCCAATTCTTTCAAGAAGCGGACCGCCCCTTACGTAGGCGCGCCGAACAATTCTCGTTCAATCAGCCTAAATAGCCCTCACTGCGTGCTGGACGTACGCGCATCCGCAGTGCCGGGTTGATCCGGCGGAGCAGGTCAGCGAGCGTGCGGTGAGATGCCCGGCGGCTCCCGGACGGCAGGGGACGTCAACCACGCGAGCCACCCGGTGCTCGTGCACCTGCGCGGTCGACCGCCGCCGGCACGTCATCACGGTCACGCACCGCCCCGCCGGCACCGGAGCTACCCTGACGCGATGCGATTCGTCGAGCTGGACCTGGGCGGCCGGTTGCAGCCGTACGTCCCGACCTGGCAGCTGCAGCGACAGGTGCACGACGCCGTCGCCGCGGGCGAGCAGGAGGACACCGTCCTGCTGTGCGAGCACAAGGACGTCTACACCGCCGGGCGGCGCACGGCGACCTGGGACCGACCAACCGACGGGACACCGGTGGTGGACGTGGACCGCGGCGGGCGGATCACCTGGCACGGCCCCGGTCAGCTGGTCGCCTACCCGATCGTCCGACTGGCCGAGCCCATCGACGTGGTCCGGTACGTACGCACCCTGGAGGAGGCGGTCATCCGCACGTGCGCCGACCTGGGGCTCGCCGCCGAGCGGGTCGAGGGTCGCAGCGGGGTCTGGTTCCCGCCCGATGAGCACCGACGGGCCCGCAAGGTCGCCGCGATCGGGGTGCGGGTGGCCCGCGGGGTGACCATGCACGGGCTCGCCCTGAACTGCGACGCCGACCTGCACGCCTTCGACCGGATCGTCCCCTGCGGCATCACCGACGCGGACGTCACGTCGCTGTCGGCAGAGACCGGGCGGCACGTCGGCATCCTCGACGCCCTGCCACTGCTGCGTCACCACCTCTCCGACGTCCTGTCCTCCGTCACAGCGGCCGCCACGGCCACCCGGGGCACGACCGCGACCACCGTCCCCATCACCACAGGAGCGTGACCCGATGACCATCGCTGCCGAGGGCCGACGGATGCTGCGGGTCGAGGCCCGCAACGCGGCCACCCCCATCGAGCGCAAGCCCTCCTGGATCCGTACCCGGGCCAGCATCGGGCCGGAGTACACGGCGTTGCAGGGCCTGGTCCGCAGCGAGGGCCTGCACACGGTGTGCGAGGAGGCCGGCTGCCCCAACATCTTCGAGTGCTGGGAGGACCGCGAGGCGACCTTCCTCATCGGGGGCGACCGGTGCACCCGCCGGTGCGACTTCTGCCAGATCGACACCGGACGGCCGGAGCCGATCGACACCGACGAGCCGCGTCGGGTCGCGGAGTCCGTGCAGGCCATGGGGCTGCGGTACGCCACCGTCACCGGGGTGGCACGCGACGACCTGCCGGACGGCGGTGCGTGGCTGTACGCGCAGACCGTCCGCCAGATCCACGCGGTCAACCCGGGCACCGGCGTCGAGCTGCTCATCCCCGACTTCGACGCGGTGCCCGCCCTGCTCGACGAGGTGTTCTCCGCGCGCCCGCAGGTCCTCGCGCACAACGTGGAGACGGTGCCCCGGGTGTTCCGCCGGATCCGTCCGGGCTTCCGGTACGAGCGGTCACTCTCGGTGCTCAGCCAGGCGCACGATGCCGGGCTGGTCACCAAGTCCAACCTCATCCTCGGTATGGGTGAGACCACCGCCGAGGTCGAGGAGGCGCTGGCCGACCTCCGTGCGGCCGGCTGCGACCTCATCACCCTGACCCAGTACCTGCGCCCCTCCGTGCGCCATCACCCGATCGACCGCTGGGTGCATCCGGAGGAGTTCGTCCAGCTGTCACACGTCGCCGAGGAGCTCGGCTTCCTCGGGGTGATGGCGGGGCCGCTGGTGCGGTCCTCCTACCGGGCCGGCCGGCTGTGGGCGCAGGCGATGGTCCGCCGCGGCGAGACCCTGCCGGCCGAGCTGGAACACCTCGCCGAGCCGGGCACCGCCCGGCAGGAGGCGGCTCACCTGCTGGCGCACGGGACCGGCCCCGGGCCTCGGTAGACTCGCGGACCATGGCCCGCCAGAGCGGCGCGACGAGCGCGCCCAAGCCGAAGAAGGTCCGCTGGTACCACCAGGTCTGGCAGGCCTACCAGCTCTCCCGGGAGCAGGACCCGGCCATCACATGGTGGATCCTCCTCGCGTTCGTCGGCCCGATCGTGCTCGCCCAGCTCGTCGGCGCGGTCAGCGGGTGGGCCTCCTGGCTGTACTGGCTCCTCCTCGGGGTGCCGTTCGGCGCGCTCGCCGGGCTGCTCGTGCTGTCCCGCCGGGCCGAGCGCGCGGCGTACATCCGCATCAAGGGCCAGCCGGGCGCAGCACGGGCCGCACTGGGCACGATCCGCCGCGGGTGGACGTTCCCGGAGGAACCGGTAGCGGTGGACCCGCGCACGCAGGACATGGTCTTCCGTGGTGTCGGGCGAGCCGGCGTCCTGCTCATCGGTGACGGTCCGGCACCTCGGGTCACCCGGTTGGTGGAACAGGAGCGCCGACGCACGGCCCGGGTCCTGTCCGGCGTCCCGATCATCGTCATGGAGGTCGGCGACGGGGAGGGACAGGTGCCTCTCGACAAGCTGGCCCGGCGGGTGCAACGGCTGCGCCCCAAGCTCACCAAGGCGGAGGTCGCGGTGGTGCTCAAGCGTCTCAACGCGATGGGCACCCTGCGGCTGCCGGTGCCCAAGGGTCTCGACCCGCTCAAGGCCCGGCCGGACCGCAAGGGCATGCGCGGACGCTGAGCGCGATGCCGCGGTCAGCGGGCCCGCGGAGGATGACCCGGTCAGCGGCCCGTGCGGAGGATGAGCGTGCCGGCCAAGCGGTCGTGCATGCCCCGGCCGTCGGCGTCCCACACGACGGCGGGCAGGACGAGCAGCAGCAGCACGGTACGGACGAGGCCGGCACGCAGCCCTGGTGGCCCCGCCACCGGCTCCCGGCCGTCGGCCCCGCCGAGCCGGTACACCCGCACACCGAGCAGCCGGTGGCCGAGCGTCGTACCGATGGTGGAGACCAGGACGACGTTCTCCACGAACAGCACGACCAGGGGCGCGAACGGGCCCCGTCCCGCCACGGCGCCCGCGATCGCCAGGCAGGCCACCCAGTCGACGGCCAGGGCGACGAGCCGGCGCACGGTGGACGCCCGCGACCCGGGCCCCGCAGCCGGCAGCGCCAACCGTGCCGTGCCGGCGGACGGCGGACCCTCCAGCCACGAGCCGATGTCCCGACGTACATCCACCGCGGTAGCCTACCGACGACCACCCACCACCCGCCGCTGCGGTCCGGCGGCACCGGAGCACCGCGGATCCGTGGGCGCCGCACCCGGTCTTGGGTGCGTAACAGCGGTGAAACACTGAGGTCATGGCGGGGTAACCGCCCCCGCCTAGCCTCACCCCGCCGCAGTCGTGGGCGCACCGACCCGAGGAGCACTGGATGTTCACCAAACCTGAGGAAGTCCTGTCGTTCATCCAGAGCGAGGGCGTGAAGTTCGTCGACGTCCGGTTCTGCGATCTGCCTGGCGTCATGCAGCACTTCACCGTGCCGGCCGCAGTCGTCGACGAGGACTTCTTCGTCGACGGCCAGATGTTCGACGGCTCGTCGATCCGCGGCTTCCAGGTTATCAACGAGTCGGACATGAAGCTCATCCCGGACGTGACCAGTGCCTATGTCGACCCGTTCCGGACCGAGAAGACGCTGGCCCTGAACTTCCGCATCGTCGACCCGTACACCGACGAGCCGTACAGCCGGGACCCGCGTCAGGTGGCTGCGAAGGCGGAGGCCTACCTGCGTTCCACCGGGATCGCCGACACGGCGGTCTTCGCCCCCGAGGCCGAGTTCTACGTGTTCGACGACGTGCGGTTCGAGACCCGCCAGGACGCCGGCTACTACTACATCGACTCGGTGGAGGCGGCCTGGAACTCCGGGCGGACCGAGGCCGGCGGCAACCTCGGGCACAAGACGCCGTACAAGGGTGGCTACTTCCCCGTCCCGCCGGTCGACCAGTTCGCCGACCTGCGCGACCAGATGAGCCTGGCCCTGGACGACCTCGGGCTGCAGGTGGAGCGTGCCCACCACGAGGTGGGCAGCGCCGGGCAGGCGGAGATCAACTACCGGTTCGACACCCTCGCCAGATCCGCCGACAAGCTGCAGCTCTTCAAGTACGTGGTGCGGAACGTCGCGCACGCGAACGGCAAGACGGCGACGTTCATGCCCAAGCCGATCTTCGGTGACAACGGCTCGGGCATGCACTGCCACCAGTCGTTGTGGAAGGACGGCGAGCCGCTGTTCTTCGACGAGAAGGGCTACGGGGGGCTGTCCGACATGGCCCGCTGGTACATCGGCGGTCTGCTGCGGCACGCGCCGTCCCTGCTCGCGTTCACCAACCCGACGGTCAACTCCTACCACCGCCTGGTCCCCGGCTTCGAGGCCCCGGTCAACCTCGTGTACTCCGCACGCAACCGCTCGGCCTGCATCCGCATCCCGATCACCGGGTCCAACCCGAAGGCCAAGCGCATCGAGTTCCGAGTGCCGGACCCGTCGGGCAACCCTTACCTGGCGTTCTCCGCCCAGTTGCTGGCCGGCCTCGACGGCATCCAGAACCGGATCGAGCCGCCGGACCCGATCGACAAGGACCTCTACGAGCTGCCCCCCGAGGAGCACGCCCTCATCGCCCAGGTGCCGTCCTCGCTGCCCGAGGTGCTCGACGCCCTCGAGGCGGACCACGACTATCTCACGGTGGGCAACGTGTTCACCGAGGACCTCATCGACACCTGGGTCGACTACAAGCGGTCCAAGGAGATCGACCCCATCCGGCTGCGCCCGCACCCCCACGAGTTCGAGCTGTACTACGACGTGTGACCGGCGTCCGGCCTGCTGGTCGGGACCACGGGCTGTCCTGCGGTACCGCCCACCTCGCCGAGAGGCGGGGCTACGAACCCGTGCGTCACGAGGTGCGCCGGCCACGACGCGCCCGTCCGGGCGCGTCGGTGCGCGGCGTCGAGTCGGATCAGGAGAGCGATCCGGCGCAGCTCGCGTTCCCCGTCCTGACCCGGCGCGACCGCCGGCCCCGGGACCGGCGGTCGGTCGTCAGCCGTGCTGCGGCTGGGCGTTCTGGACACCGGCGGGCTCCAGGTTGTTCGGTCCGACCGGGAGCAAGACGACGGAGAACACCACCGTGGCGAGCAGGACCACGGCGCTCAGTGCCGCCGCGGCCTGCAGCAGTCCTCGGTGATGGGTGGGGCGGCGTAGCCGGACGATGCAGACGACCAGTGTCGCGAGCGCCAGAACGGGCGTCAGGACCAGGAACCCGCCGGCACCGAGCACCGGCGCAGCCACGAGCAGAACGACGGAGGCGACCGCGGCACCGAGCACCGCCGGCCCGATCCACCGGTCGTCGGTCTGCGGGCCGGTCGGCGTCGCCGGTGGCGCGGGGGTGGCCGCGGCAGCGATGCGGTCGACCGGTCCGAGCTCGTCGAGGACCCGGCGAACCTGCTCGCCGGTGGGTTCGTCGACGCCGGCCAGCGACTCGTCGATGTGCTCGCTCACCGCAGCGAGCGTGTCGGCCCGCTCCTGCGGGTCCGCGCCGATCAGGGCACGGTCCAGGTCGGCCAGGTAGGCAGCGACCAGCGGGGGCTGCGCCCCGCTGCTGGGCAGGCTCATCGTGATCCCTCCAGGATGGCGTCGACGTCGCCGCTGAACGGCCCCCAGGCCGCGGTGAACACGTCGAGGGCGGCGATCCCCTCCGACGTCAGCGCGTAGTAGCGCCGGGGCGGGCCGGCCGTGGACTCGCGCCAGGACGTCTGCACCCAGCCCTGTCGGCGCAGCCGGGACAGCAGGGGGTACAAGGTGCCCTCGCTGGCGAACAGCACCTGCCGTTGCGCGAGCCGGGCGGCCAGCTCCAACCCGTACGCGGGGCCCGAGCGCAGGTGCGCCAGGACGCAGTACTCGAGCACGCCCTTCCGCAGCTGCGTCAGCACGCTGTCCGCTGTAGGGACCATGCCAGGAACGTACCATGCATCACACGGTACCGAGCAATGATAAGACGCTTGCTCACATGGGCTCGTTCGCCGCCTGGCGACGCGTCGCTGCCGCGCCCCGCGTCGGGCGCGCGGCCAGCCGCGCGACCACCGCAACCACCGCCGCCACACCCAGCACCGCCCACGCGGTGTGCTGCAGCGGCGTGATGAGTTGCGACACGACGGCTGCAGCGGCGTCACGACTGCCGAGCGCGTCGCCCAGGACGCCGACCGCGGACCCGTGCGCCGGCACCAGCGCCGCGGCGAGCACACCCGTGCCGATCGCGACCGCGCCGGCTGCCTGTGCCGGCCCGCGGCGCCGGCGAGGCGCGACGGCTACAGCACCGGCCACCGCCGCTCCGGTCAGCCACGGCGTCCACCCGCCCAACGTGTCGACCAGGCGGCCGGTCGAACGCAGCTGACGCAGCGCCGGTGCACGCAGCACCGGGACCAGTGGGTCGCTGGCTGCTGCGGTCAGGTCGACCGTCAGCCCCGCCGCGGCGAGCTGCGCCTGCGCGGCGGCGATGAGCGGGCCCAGGTGCACGCTCACCGTGCCGTCCGCATCCAGCACCAGCCCGGACGCCTGATCGCCGGAGAGCATGGCGAGCAGCTGCGCGTGGACCTCGCGGTTCGTCGTGGCCCACAGCCCACCGAAGGCGTCCGACGCCACGACGGCAGCCACCGTGCTCCGGATGAGGGCCCTGCCCTCGGTGACCGCCGGACCACGGGCCGCCTCGGCCACGGCGGCCGGCACACCGCGGTCGACAAGCGCCCGGACGGCCTGGTCGGCCAGCGCCTCGATGTCCACGCTCGTCAGGACGGCGTCGGTGACGCGCTGCGTGACCAAGGACCGCACGGCAGGGTCCGCGGCGAGCGGAGCCACGACGGCGACGTAGCGGTCGGTGTCCAGCAGGGTCGCCCTCGCCCAGCCGGAGACGGTGGCCACCGGGGCCAGCAGACCAGCGAGGACGGCGAGGAGCACCGCAGTCAGCCCGCGCCACCCCGCCCCGCCGGAGGGGCGTACGGCCACTGCGCACCTCCGTCCGTTCTCCGTCGGCCGAGGCTACCGCTGCCCCGCGGGCGGACCGGGGGGTGCGAGCGGTCCGCGCCGTCGCGGTCCGTGCCGTCGCGGTCCCCGGCGCACCGGCCCGGGTAGCCTGGGGTCCGCCCGACGGCGGGCGCTGGCGCCGCACAGTCAGGAGGAAGTTCCCGTGTCGAGGAGCACCAGCGGGCCCCGCCCGCACTTGGCGCCTGCGCATCCCGCGCGCATCCGGACACGGACACGTTCGCGGCTGCTGCGCCGGCCGGGGCCGGCCCCGTCGACACCGCGGTCGTCCTCCTGGCTCGAGGCCGAGCGCCCCCCGCGCTGGCTGCCCCGGGCGATGCTGTGGGCGGTGGGCGTGGTGTTCGCTGCCGTGCTCGCCTGGGGCGCGTTGGGCAAGCTTGGAAACATCCTGACCATCGTCCTGATCGGCTGGTTCCTGTCGCTGGCCATGGAGCCCCCGGTGCGTTGGCTGCTCCGGCACCGGGTGCACCGGCGCGGGTCGGCGACAGGTCTGGTGCTGCTCGGCGGGCTGGTGGTCGGGGCAGCCGTCGTCGCCCTGTTCGGTGGTCTCTTCGTCTCCCAGCTGAGCCAGCTGATCGGCGCTGTCCCCGACCTGTACGCCAGCCTGATCGCCTTCGCCGACCAGAGGTTCCACGTCACGCTGCCGGACACCGGGACGCTGCTCAATCAGGCGGTCACCAGCTGGGGCGGCAACGTGGCGTCCGGAGTCATCGGTGTGGGCGGGTCGATCCTCGGCGGCCTGTTCACCCTGTCGGCGATCCTCCTCGTCGCCTTCTACATGGTCGCCGCCGGGCCGCGGTTCCGCGCGGCGATCGCCCAGTGGATGGCACCACGGCGGCAGCGCGAGGTCATGCGGATCTGGGAGATCAGCCAGGAGAAGGTCTCCGACTTCCTTGCCTCGCGCCTCGTCCTGGCGGCGTTGTCGACGGTCGCGACGTTTATCGCGCTGATCGTCCTGCAGGTGCCGTACTCGCTGCCGCTGGCGTTGTTCACCGGCGTGGTCTCCCAGTTCATCCCGACGATCGGCACCTACATCGGCGGCGCGCTGCCGGTCATCGTCGCCCTGACCGTCAGCCCCTTCCGCGCCCTGGTCGTCCTGGTGTTCATCGTGGGCTACCAGCAGCTGGAGAACTTCATCCTCTCCCCGCGCGTGTCCGAGCAGGCGCTCGCGCTCAACCCGGCGGTGGCCTTCCTGTCCGTCATCGCGTTCGGCGCGGTGTTCGGGCCGCTGGGGGCGTTCGTCGCACTGCCCGTGACGGCGACCATCCAGGCCGTCGCGGTCACCTACCTGCAGCGCCACGAGCTCGTCGACCCCGAGCTGCGTGCCGCCGGCGCACCCCGTCAGGCGTAGAAGACCCGCTCGACGACCGCTCGGGCGCGTCGTGCCGTGCGCAGGTAGTCCTCCTCGAGTCGGGCGGCAGCTCCGGGCGGGTACCCGATGACCCGGGCGACCCCGGCGAGGGCCGCCCGGTCGTGCGGCAGCACGTCGGCCTGCGACCCGGTGACCCGCCCGGTCCACAGGACGTTCGCATCCCGCAACCGCGAGGCGAGGGTCCACGCCTCGACGAGCGCGTCGGCGTCCGGCGCAGCGAGCACGCCGGCGTCGCGGGCGGCCGCGAGCGCGTCCAGCGTGGACGTGGTGCGCAGGCTGGGCACCGCGTGTGCATGCTGCAGCTGCAGGAGCTGGACCGTCCACTCCACGTCCGCGATGCCACCGCGGCCAAGCTTGAGGTGCCGGGACGGCTCGACGCCACGCGGCAGGCGCTCGGCCTCCACCCGCGCCTTGAGCCGGCGGATCTCGCGCACCGCAGCCGCGGTCAGCCCGCCGGCCGGGTACCGCAGCGGGTCGACGACCGCGAGGAACCTCTCGGCCAGGTCGGCGTCCCCGGCGACCCGCCGGGCCCGCAGCAACGCCTGGCTCTCCCACGGCGAGGCCCACCGGACGTAGTACTGTGCGGCGGAGTCCATCGAGCGGGCCAGCGGGCCGTTGCGCCCCTCGGGTCGCAGATCGGCGTCGACCTCGAGCGCCGGCTCCGGGCCGGTAGCGGACAACATCGTGCGCAGTGCCGCCGCGACGTCGACCGCGAACTCCTGGGCGGCCACGGGGTCGGCGCCGAGGTGCGGCTCGTGCAGGACGATGACGTCGGCGTCGGAGGCATATCCCATCTCCCGCCCGCCCAGCCGGCCCATCGCCACCACCAGCAGGCGGGCCGGGTCCTGGCTCAGCTCTCGGGCGGTGCGCACCTGGCTGGTGGCGATGCGCAGGGCGCCGGCGAGCACCACGCCCGCGGCCGTGGAGATGCTCGCTGCCGCGCGCACCCCGGTCGCCACGCCGAGGACGTCGGCCACGGCGGTGCGAGCCAGCTCCCGACGGCGCAGGGCCCGCAGCGCGGTGGCTGCCGCCACCGGGTCGTCGGCGCGCGTGAGGATCGCGTCCGCCTCCCCGGACAGCCGTTCCTCGGTGCGCGGCTCCAGCTCGGCGTCGTCGTCGAGCCAGACGACCGACTCCGGGGAACGGGCCAGGGCGTCGGCGACGTAGCGGGACGTGGACAGCACACGCGCCAGCCGGTGCGCAGCCGTGCCCGAGTCGCGCAGCAGCCGCAGGTACCAGTGGGTCGAACCGAGCTCGTCGGACAGTCGCCGGAAGCCCAGCAGACCCAGGTCCGGGTCGGGACCCTCGGCGAACCAACCGAGCATGACCGGCAGCAGCTGACGCTGGATGGCCGCGCGCCGGGAGACCCCTTCGGTCAGCGCGCCGATGTGCCGCAGCGCCCCGGCCGGATCCCGATAGCCGATGGCTGCCAGCCGTGCCCGGGCCGCTTCCGGCTGCAGGCTCGCCTCGTCCGTGGACAGCCGGGCGGTGGCCGGCAGGAGGGGGCGGTAGAACAGCTCCTGGTGCAGGTGACGCACGTCGCGCCGGACCCGGCGCCAACGGTCCAGCAGCCCGTCAGCACCCTCCGCCCGCATGCCGACCGACCGGGCGAGCCGACGCAGGTCCGCCTCGCTCGTGGGCAGCAGGTGCGTGCGCCGCATCCGCGTCAGCTGCACCCGGTGCTCGAGGACCCGCAGGAAGCGGTAGCACATGCCCAGCTGGGCGGCGTCGCTGCGCCCGACGTAGCCACCGGCGGCCAGCTCGGCCAGCGCGGCCAGCGTGTTGCGCGACCGGATGGTCGGGTCGGCCCGCCCGTGCACGAGCTGCAGCAGCTGCACGGTGAACTCGACGTCCCGCAGACCGCCCGCACCGAGCTTGATCTGCCGGTCCACCTCTGCCGCCGGCACGTGCTCCTCGACCCGCCGGCGCATCGCCTGGGCGTCCTGGACGAAGTTCTCCCGCTCGACGGCCTGCCAGACGAGCGGACCGACGGCGTCGAGGTACGTCTGGCCGAGCTCCGCATCCCCGGCCACCGGCCGCGCCTTGAGCAACGCCTGGAACTCCCAGGTGCTGGCCCAGCGCTCGTAGTACTGGCGGTGGCTGGCCACGGTGCGCACCAGCGGGCCGTCCTTGCCCTCCGGGCGCAGCGCGGCGTCCACCGGCCACAGGGCCGGCTCGCCCGACGTCGTCGTGGAGCACGCCCGGGCCAGTCCCGCCGCCAGCCGCGCGCCCACGGCGAGGGCGGCCTGCTCATCCATGCCGGGAGCGGGCTCCACGACGTAGACGACGTCGACGTCGCTGACGTAATTGAGCTCCCGGCCCCCGCACTTGCCCATCCCGATGACGGACAGCCGCACGTCCACACCGTGATCGGACAGCGCCGCGCGGGCCAGAGCGAGGCCCGCCTCCAGCGCTGCCCCGGCCAGGTCCGCCAGTGTGGCCGCTACGGCCGGCTCGCGGGACAGCGGCTCCGGGTCCGTGAGGTCGTCGGCCGTGATCCGCAGCAGCCGGCGCCGGTAGGCGCGGCGCATGGCGTCCACCCCCGGCGTGCCGACCACCGTGGCCACCGGGACGGCCGCCGCCGGGTCGGCGCCGACCGCCTCGAGCAGCTCGGCGCGCAGCAGCGCCGGATCCGTCCCCACGGACGGCGCCTCGTCGACGAGCACCCAGAGCGTGTCGGGGTGGGCGGCCACCGTGTCGCCGAGCGCCGAGGAGGCCCCCAGGACGGCCAGCAGGCGGTCGCGCGGCGACCCGCTGAACGCCGCCGAGAAGGCGCCCCGATGGCCGGGATCCCGCCGGGTCGCATCCGCGACCCGGGCGAGCCAGAGCAGGGCCATGTCCGGGTCGGCGACCTCGGCCAGGGCGGGCACGAGCTCCGCGGCCGGATCGGCGACCACCGCGGTCAGGGCCGGGTCCGCCAGCAGTCGTTCGGCCCGGTCCGGCTCGGCGAACCCGGCCCGGCTCAGCCGGCCGAGGAGCGTCCCCCGCTCGCGGCCGTCCGCCACCCCCGGCGCGCTCACAGCGAGGGCAGGAACCGCTGCAGCTCGTAGGGGGTGACCTGGGCCTGGTACTGCTGCCACTCCTGGCGCTTGTTGCGCAGGAAGTAGTCGAACACGTGCTCGCCCAGCGCGTCGGCGACGAGCTCGGAGCGCTCCATCACGACCAGCGCCTCGTCCAGCGACGCGGGCAGCGGCTCGATGCCCAGGGCGCGGCGCTCGGCCTCGGTGAGCTCCCAGACGTCGTCGTCGGCGCCCTCGGGCAGCTCGTAGCCCTCCTCGATACCCTTCAGCCCGGCGGCGAGCAGCACGGCGAACGCCAGGTACGGGTTGGTCGCGGAGTCCAGCGCGCGGTACTCCACCCGGCTGGACTGCCCCTTGCCGGGCTTGTACATCGGTACCCGGACCAGGGCGGACCGGTTGTTGTGCCCCCAGCAGATGTAGCTCGGCGCCTCGGCGCCGCCCCACAGCCGCTTGTAGGAGTTGACGAACTGGTTGGTCACGGCGGTGATCTCCGGCGCATGGTGCAGCAGACCGGCGATGAAGGGCGGCCGACCTTGGACAGCTCATACGGTCCGCGCCCGCCTCGTGGAACGCGTTGCGGTCCCCCTCGAACAGGGACAGGTGCGTGTGCATGCCGGAACCGGGCGTGGTCGGCCAGCGGCTTGGGCATGAAGGACGCGAACACGCCCTGCTCCAGGGCGACCTCCTTGACCACCGTGCGGAACGTCATGACGTTGTCCGCAGTGGTCAGCGCGTCGGCGTAGCGCAGGTCGATCTCGTTCTGGCCCGGACCGGCCTCGTGGTGGGAGAACTCCACGGAGATGCCCATCGACTCCAGCATGGTGATCGCGGCGCGCCGGAAGTCGTGCGCGGTGCCGCGCGGCACGTGGTCGAAGTAGCCGCCCTGGTCCACCGGGACGAGCGGCATCGTCGGGTCGGCCGGCGCCTCGAACAGGTAGAACTCGACCTCGGGGTGGGTGTAGAAGGTGAAGCCCTGCTCGCTCGGCCTGGTCCAGGGCGCGCTTGAGCACCTGCCGGCTGTCCGCCAGGGACGGCTCGCCGTCCGGGGTCAGCATGTCGCAGAACATCCGCGCGGTGCCGTGGCGCTCGCCGCGCCAGGGCAGCACCTGGAACGTCGTCGGGTCCGGGCGGGCGATCATGTCCGCCTCGTAGACCCGGGTCAGGCCCTCGATCGACGCGCCGTCGAACCCGATCCCCTCGGCGAACGCCGCTCCAGCTCGGCCGGGGCGACCGCCACCGACTTGAGGATCCCCGAGCACGTCGGTGAACCAGAGCCGGATGAAGCGGATGTCCCGCTCCTCGACCATGCGGAGCACGAACTCCTGCTGCCTGTCCATGTCTGTATCCTGCCCGATCCACGCGCGGTCGCGGACCGGGCGCCCGGACCCCTCCCCCCGTAGGCTCCTGCCCATGGCGCACGTACGCATCGCCCTGGCCCAGATCGACACCTGCGTGGGCGACGTCGCGGGCAACATGCGGGCGGTCCTCCAGTGGGCTCGCCGCGCTGCGGAGGCGGGCGCCGACCTCGTCGCGTTCCCCGAGATGACCGTCACGGGCTACCCGATCGAGGACCTCGCGCTGCGCGCGTCGTTCCGCCGGGCCGCCGAGGACGCCCTCCGGGCGACCGCCCGGGCGCTGCAGGACTCCGGGCTGGGCGATCTGGCCGTCGTGGTCGGCACGGTCGGCCAGACGACCTCCCGCGAGCATGACGACGCGCCCGCCCGGCCGACCAACCAGGCCGTGCTGCTGCGCCACGGCGAGGTCGTCGCCCGCTACGACAAGCACCACCTGCCGAACTACGGCGTGTTCGACGAGTTCCGCATCTTCACCCCCGGGACGAGCGCCGAGGTGCTCGAGGTCGGCGGCCGGCGCATCGGGTTGGTCGTCTGCGAGGACCTCTGGCAGGACGGCGGGCCCGTCGAGAGCCTGGCCACCCAGCACCTCGACCTGCTCCTCGTGGTCAACGCCTCGCCGTACGAGGAGGGCAAGGTGGCCACCCGAGTCCGGCTGGCCGCGCGGCGGGCCGGCGAGCTCGCGGCGCCGGTCGCCTACGTCAACATGGTCGGCGGCCAGGACGACCTCGTGTTCGACGGCGGGTCCTTCGTCGTGTCCGCCGACGGCGGGCTGCTCACCCGAGCACCGCAGTTCGCTGAGCACCTGCTGGTGTGGGACCTCCTCGAGCGGGACGAACCACCCGCCGCCGGGCCGGTGGCGCCCGTGCTGGACCCTGACGAGGAGGTCTACCGGGCCCTGGTCACCGGCCTGACCGGCTATGTGCGCAAGAACGGGTTCCGGTCGGTGGTGCTCGGCCTGTCCGGCGGCATCGACTCGGCGCTGTGCGCAGCCCTTGCCGCCGACGCGATCGGCGGGGACCACGTCGTCGGGGTGTCGCTGCCGTCGGGGTACTCCTCGCAGCACAGCAAGGACGACGCGGCGGACCTGGCGGCTCGGATCGGGGCGGACTACCGGGTGGCGCCGATCGCCCCCATGGTGGACGCCTTCCAGGGCCGGCTGGCGCTGAGCGGACTCGCGGAGGAGAACCTCCAGGCCCGGGTGCGCGGCGTCGTCCTCATGGGGCTGTCCAACGCAGAGGGCCACCTGGTGCTGGCCACCGGCAACAAGTCGGAGCTGGCCACCGGGTACTCCACCATCTACGGCGACGCGGTGGGCGGCTTCGCACCGCTGAAGGACGTGGACAAGTCCCGGGTGTGGGCGCTGGCCCGCTGGCGCAACCGGCACGCCGAGCTGTCCGGCCAGGTCCCGCCCATCCCGGACAGCTCCATCACCAAGCCGCCCTCGGCCGAGCTGCGCCCCGGCCAGCTGGACCAGGACTCCCTGCCGCCCTACGACCTCCTCGACGAGGTCCTCGACGCGTACATCGAGCACGCCGAGGGCCGTGCGGAGCTGCTGGCGCGCGGCTTCGACGCCGCCATCGTCGACCGGGTGCTGCGCATGGTGGACCGGGCCGAGTGGAAGCGGCGCCAGTACCCGCTGGGCACCAAGGTCACCGCACTGGCCTTCGGCCGCGACCGGCGCCTGCCGGTGACCAGCCGGTGGCGCGAGTCCTGAGCACCGCTGCCGAACCACCCGGTCAGTCCTCGCGCTCCTGCTCCCGCCGGCGGTCCTCGTCGTCCCACGCCTTGGTGCGCCGAGCGGCCTCCTGCAGGGCCTGGCCGGCAGCCTCGCGCGTCGGGTAGGGGCCCATCCGGGCGCGCCAGTCGGAGACCTTGCCCTCCTCGACCTCGTGCGTCTCCAGGTTGAAGTAGAACTCGCCCATCGCAGCCTCCACGGACCGGTGCCGCGCGCCCGGGCACCGCTCCCTAGACTGCCGGTCATGGCACCGACCGCGCACTCGACCCGGCCCGCACTCGTGCCGGGGACGGTCAGCCCCCGCCGGCGCGTCCCGCACACCATCCCCCGGCCGGAGTACGTCGACCACCCGGCCCCAGCCCCGTACACGGGCCCGGACGTCCTCGACGCGGACACGATCGCCCGGGTACGGGTGGCCGGCCGGGTCGCCGCGCAGGCGCTGGCCGAGGTGGGCCGACATGTCGCGCCGGGTGTCACCACGGACGAGCTCGACGCCATCGGCCACGAGGCCTTGGTCGACCGCAGGGGCCTACCCCTCGACGCTCGGCTACCGCGGATTCCCCAAGTCGCTGTGCACCTCGGTGAACGAGGTGATCTGCCACGGCATCCCGGACTCGACCGTTCTGCTCAGGACGGCGACATCGTCAACATCGACATCACCGCGTATCTCGGCGGCGTGCACGGCGACACGAACGCGACGTTCCTCGTCGGCGAGGTCGACGAGGAGACCCGGCTGCTCGTCGAGCGGACCAAGCAGGCCCTGGACCGCGGGCATCAGGGCCGTCGCCCCGGGTCGGCAGGTCAACGTCATCGGCCGGGTGATCGAGCGGTACGCGGCCCGGTTCGGCTACGGCGTGGTCCGCGAGTACACCGGCCACGGAGTCGGACCGGCCTTCCACAGCGGCCTGGTCATCCCGCACTACGACTCGGCGCCCGGCTTCGACACCGTCATGGAGCCCGGCATGGTGTTCACCATCGAGCCGATGCTCAACCTGGGCACCCCGGACTGGGTGGCCTGGGATGATGGCTGGACGGTGCTCACCGCCGACGGGCGGCCGAGTGCACAGTTCGAGCACACGCTCGTCGTGACCGAGACCGGGGCGGAGGTGCTCACGCTGCCGTGAGCAAGGACAAGGACGACAAGGGCAAGGACGACAAGCCCGGCAAGAGTCCGCACCGGTCGTCCCAGCGACTGATCGGCACCGGCTTCGGCATCGACATCGGCGGCAGCGGCATCAAGGGCGCCCCGGTGGACCTGGCGACCGGTGAGTTCTCGGCGGACCGGGTGCGCATCCCCACGCCGGAGCCGTCGACGCCGGCTGCCGTGGCCACCACCGTCGCCGAGCTGGTGTCCCGGTTCGACCTCGATGCCGACCAGCGGATCGGGGTCACCTTCCCCGCGGTCATCACCCACGGCGTCGCCCGGACCGCCGCGAACGTGGACAAGGCCTGGATCGGCACCGACGTGGAGGCGATCCTGCAGCATGCCTGCGGGCACCAGGTGATCGCGGTCAACGACGCCGACGCCGCGGGCTATGCCGAGAGCCTCTACGGGGCGGCCCGGGACCGCGAGGGCGTGATCCTCGTCGTCACGCTGGGCACCGGCATCGGCTCGGCGCTGATCGTCGACGGCCACCTGGTGCCGAACACCGAGCTCGGCCACCTGCAGATCGACGGGGTGGACGCCGAGTCGCGGGCGGCATCCAGCGCACGGGAGCGCGAGGGCCTGGACTGGCCCACCTACGCCCAGCGCCTGCAGCGCTACTTCCGCGTGGTCGAGGACCTGTTCTGGCCGGACCTGTTCGTCGTCGGCGGCGGGGTGAGCAAGAACGCGGACAAGTTCCTGCCGCTGCTGGACCTGCGGACCCCCATCGTTGCGGCCACGCTGCGCAACGCGGCCGGTATCGTCGGCGCAGGCGCCCTGGCCGCGCGCGGGGTCGAGCTGTAGGACCGCGTCCGGTGCGCCGGCTCGCGGAGGTCGCCCCCGGTGTCTGGGTTGCGACCTCTGCGGTCTACGCCACGACCTCGACGGTCGTCGTGGGTGAGGCCGGCCGTTGCCTGGTGGTCGACCCCGCGCTCACCGCCCTGGAGGTCGCCGGGCTCGCGGACGAGCTGACCGTTCGGGGATGGACGCCGCACGCGGTGCTCGCCACGCACGCCCACTGGGACCACGTGCTCGATACACCGGGGCTCCGCACGGTTCCCCGCTGGGCCGAGCCTGCGGTTGGTGCGTGGGTCGCGACGCAGCGCCACCAGATCGAGGCGGCCCGGGACGACGATCCCGAGCTGCAGGCCTGGCTGGCGGGCCACGCCGAGGACCGGGCCCCCGATGTCGTGGTGCCCCCGCCGCGCACGTGGCCGTTGCGGCCGCACACCCGCGCGCTCGACTGGCCGGGGCCGACAGCCATCGTCGTGCCCCACCCCGCCCACGCACCGGGCGCCGCGGCGCTGCTCCTGCCCGACGTCGGCGTGCTCGTCGCCGGCGACATGGCCTCCGACGTCGAGCCGCCGTTGCCCGACGGGGACTCCCGCGCGGCCGTCGAGGCCTACCTGGCGGGCCTGCATGTTCTTGAAGCGGTGGTCCGGGAATCCGTGGTCCGACTGCTGATTCCCGGACACGGGCGCGTCGGGAGCACGGCACAGGAGATCGCAGCCCGCATCGAGCGGGACCGCAGCCGGCTCCGCGACACCTGGAGCCGCTGACCCGGACCACCTGCCGCTGGGACGGTGAAACGCGCGGGTGGAGCAGCGTCGGAGTGCCGGCCTTGGTCCCCACCCCCTGCGGGCCCGGCCTGATGGCTGTGTGCGGACCCGCCCGGGTGGACAGCCCGCACCAGCGCGCCGACGATGGCCCCATGAAGTACACCCACCTCGGCCGCTCGGGCCTGACCGTCTCCCGGCTGTGCCTCGGCACCATGAACTTCGGTCCGCAGACCCCGGAGCCGGACGCCTTCGCGATCATGGACTCCGCCCAGGACTACGGCATCAACTACGTCGACACGGCCAACACCTACGGCGGCGCGCTCGGCCGTGGCGCCACCGAGGCCATCGTCGGGCGGTGGTTCGCCCAGGGTGGCGGCCGCCGGGAGCGCACCGTGCTCGCCACCAAGCTGTACGGCGACATGTCGGACTGGCCCAACGACGGCAAGCTGTCCGCACGCAACATCCGGCACGCCCTGGACGCGAGCCTCACCCGGCTGCAGACCGACCACGTGGACATCTACCAGTTCCACCACATCGATCGCGCGACGCCGTGGGACGAGATCTGGCAGGCCATGCAGACGGCGGTGGCGCAGGGCAAGGTCCTGTACGTCGGCAGCAGCAACTTCGCCGGCTGGCACATCGCCACCGCGCAGGCGCAGGCCCGCCGCCGCAACTTCACCGGCCTGGTCAGCGAGCAGTCCATCTACAACCTGCTGACCCGCGACATCGAGATGGAGGTGATCCCCGCCGCCGTCAGCAACGGCCTGGGGATCCTCGCGTGGTCGCCGCTGCAGGGGCGGGCTCCTCGGCGGCGTGGTGCGCACGCAGCGCGAGGGCAAGCGGCGCCTGGCGGGCCGGTCCGCCGAGACCCTCGCCACCCATCGCGAGGCGATCGAGGCGTACGAGGACCTCGCCGCCGAGCTCGGCCACGAGCCGGGCGACCTCGGCCTGGCCTGGCTGCTGCACCAGCCGGCCGTCACGGCACCGATCATCGGGCCCCGGACACAGGACCAGCTCGACGCGGCGGTCCGGGCCCTGGACGTCACCCTCGACGCGGACACGCTCGCCCGGCTCGACGAGATCTTCCCGGGACGCAAGGCCGCGCCGGAGCAGTACGCCTGGTAGGTCCGAGCCTTTCGGCCCTGAAAGGTGCGGATGAGTCGGACGGTACGCCGGGTTCTGTGCCTGTGCCGGGTCTCCCCGGCACAGGTGGCGGCCATCCATCTACGACGTACGTTGCCGCACGCCTCCAGCGGCCTACCCGGGAGCTCGGGCGGGCAGCCCTCGAACGCTCCCTGTCTGGCCTTGCTCCGGGTGGGGTTTGCCGAGCCGCACCGGTCACCCGGTGCGCTGGTGGTCTCTTGCACCACCGTTTCACCCTTGCCGCAGCCGTCCCGGGCGAACCCGGTGGGCCGTGGCGGTCTGCTTTCTGTGGCACTGTCCCGCAGGTCACCCTGGGTGGGTGTTACCCACCACCCTGCCCTGTGGAGCCCGGACGTTCCTCGGCGGGCCCGAGGGCCCGACGCGGCCGCCTGTCCGACTCATCCGCAAGCCAAGTCTAGCGGCCGGACCGGCTCCGGCGGCCACCCCGGCTCCGGCGGCCCGTCCCCGGCCCTACCGGTCGGCCCAGCCCTCGCTGGGTGCCCCCGCGACGGTCACCTCGTCGCGACCGTCCCGGTAGAGCCGGACGATGCTCACCGACGCCGGGCCGACCCGCAGCCGGCTCCACGACGACGGCGGTGCAGCGATCGCGGAACCGATCGCTGCCCGGATCGCCACCGCGTGGCTGACCACGACGACGGTACGTCCCTCGCCACCGGCGAGCAGTGCATCCAGCCCGCGGCGGATGCGCTCCCCCACGTCGGCGATGGACTCCCCGCCGGGCGGCCGCACGGTGCCCCGCGTGTGCCAGGGCTCCAGCGTGCCAGGCCAGCGGTCCTCGATCTCGGCCGGGGTGAGCCCCTGCCACGCGCCGAAGTCCGCTTCGCGGAACACGGGATCGAGCCGGGGGCTCAGACCCAGCCGGGCACCGACGACCTCGGCCGTCTCCTGCGCGCGGACCAGCGGGGAGGCGACCAGCTCGGTCGGGTAGGCGATGTCGCCCCACAGGTCGCGCCCCACGCGGTCCACCAGGGCCGCGGCGGCCGCCGCCTGTGCCCGCCCGCGCTCCGTGAGGGAGGGGCCGGGCTCGGAGGACCCCGAGTAGGCGCCGGTCGGCGTCAGAGCGGTCTCCCCGTGCCGGACGAGGACGACCGTCACCGGCGGGGTCGGATCGAAGCGCACAGCGCTGCCCGGCGTCAGGAGGACCGGCGCCCGCGGGGTCGCGCGCCCGGCGGGGGCCGGAGCAGGTGCGGCCTGGTCGCGCACGACGCTCCGCCGGGTGTCCATGGCGACGTTGGCCAGAGCGTCGGCCGCCCGGTTGCTGGCCCGCGGCACCCACGTGTAGCGCACCTGCGCGGGCGGCAGCACCGACCGGGCCTCGCGTGCCAGCCGCCGCAGCTCGTCGTTCTTGATCTGCCACGTGCCGGACATCTGCTGCACCACGAGCCGGGAGTCGGCCCGCACCTCCACCTCGGCGTCCGGGTCGATGGCGGCCGCGGCGCGTAGGCCCGCGACGAGCCCGCGGTACTCGGCGACGTTGTTCGTCGTGGTGCCGAGGAACTCGGCCCGTTCGGCGAGCTGCTCACCGGTGTCGGCATCCCGCACCACCGCGCCGTACCCCGCCGGCCCCGGGTTCCCCCGGGCTCCCCCGTCCGTCTCGACGACGAGGCGCCGGTGGGCCCCCGTCGACGGCATCAGAACGCATCCTCCCCGCGCACCAGGATGCGCCCGGAGTCCTCGCAGAACAGGAGCTCCTCCGCCGGCATCGCCTTGACTCGGGAGATCTCGCTCGGCGGCAACGGCAGCCCGCTGCCTTCGGACACGCCGTGCCGTAGCGCAGCCACGGCCACCCCGCCGAGTCGCCGGCGCAGCCGCTCGTACAGTGCCAGCAGCCCCGGATCCAGCGGTGCGGCCAGGGCGTCCCGCCGGGCTCGCACGTCGGCCGCCTCCGCGTCGAGGACGGCCCGGGCCGCATCGAGGGCTGCCTGCGCCTCGACCCGCTGCCCGACGAGCACCGCGTGCGCGCTCTCGATCTCCGCGAGCGCCGCCTCGTGGGACTCCAGGCGCTCCATGACCCCCAGCTCCACCTCTTCCAGCGCGGCCTGGCGCCGGGCCAGCTGGTCCATCTCGCTGGACAGTGCCTGCACGTCCTTCGTGGTCGCCGAGCCGGAGTCCAACCGAGCCTGGTCCCGGGTGGACCGGTTGCGCACCTGCTCGACGTCGGCCTCCGCCTTGGTCAGTTCACGGCGCAGGTCCGCCGCCGCGGTGCGGGAGGTCACCAGGGCCGCAGCCACGTCGGCCAACCGCGCCTCGACGCCGGCCAGACCCGTCAGCTCGGGCAGCGAGTCGCGCCGGTGCAGGATCTGGTCCAGACGGGTGTCCAGCTGTTGCAGCTGGAGGAGGAGGCGCTGGTCCTCGGGTGCTGCGGTGATCACGGTGCGTCCTTCCAGGCGTCGGTGAGCGGGCTGTCCACCCGGCCGGTCCACGGGTCGGTGAGCCGACGGCTGACGCGGGTCTCCACCGTAGTGCCGCCCGCCGCCAGGCCGGCCCGCACGGCGCCGGCCGCCGCGTCGAGCCACGGCCACTCGGACGCGAAGTGGGCCACGTCCACCAGGTACGGCGTGCGCGCCGACCCGGTCCGGGCGGCGTCGAACGCGGCTCGTTCCTGCTGCTCGGAGGCCGGGTGGTGGCGCAGGTCGGCGGTGAGGTAGGCGTCCACTCCGGCGGCGCGCACCGCGTCGAACAGCGAGTCACCCGACCCACCGACCACGGCCACGCGCTCCACGCGTCCGGCGGCGTCCCCCGCGTAGCGCACGCCCTGCGCCGTGGCCGGCAGCGCCTGCGCCACCCGCCGGGCGAAGCCGGCCAGCGTCGTCGGCTCGGTGAGCCGGCCCACCCGCCCGGTCCCGGTCGCGGACGGCCACCCGGCCAGCTCGAGCACGTCGAAGGCGGGCTCCTCGTAGGGGTGCGCGGCCCGCATCGCCGCCACCACGGCGCCTCGCAGCCGGCGAGGGGCCACCATCTCCACCCGGGCCTCGGCGACCCGGGCCACCTCGCCGGTCCGCCCCACCGTCGGATGGGCGCCGGCCGCGGGGACGAACGTGCCCTCCCCGGCGGTCGTCCAGGCACACCGGGAGTACTCGCCGAGCGCGCCGGCGCCCGCCGCTGCCAGCGCGTCGACCAGCCGCTCGGCGTGCTCCACGGGCACGAACACCACGTGCTTGTCCAGCGGCTCGGCCGGCAACGGCACCAGCGGCACGGTGTCCACCAGCCCGATCGCGGCGGCGAGCGCGTCCGCCACCCCACCGATCGCCGCGTCCGCGTTGGTGTGGGCGTTGTACAGCGCCACGCCCGCGCGGACCAGTCGGTGGGCGACCTGCCCCTTGGCCGTGGTCGCCGCCACCGAGTGCACGGCCCGCAGCAGCAGCGGGTGGTGCGTCACAAGGAGGTCCGCCCCCCAGTCCACGGCCTCGTCGACGACGGTCGCCACCGGATCGACGGCGAACAGCACGCGGCGCACCGGCGCCCGGGGGTCCCCCAGCACCAACCCGACCGAGTCCCAGGACTCCGCCGTCCCGGGCGGGTAGCACCTGTCGAGCACGCGAACGACGTCGTCGAGGGTGGGCACCGGGCGGCTCATCCCCCGAACCTACCCAGCCCGGTCGGAGCACGTCGGCGCCGGCACCGCGGCGGCGAGCCGGCTCGGACGTCCTCGTCGGCGACGGACACCTGCGACGCGCCGGCGCCCGCGATCTGTCCGCCGCGCCGGCGCCCGGCGTAGCACGGAGCCAGTACGGGTGGGCCCGGCCGGTCTCGAACCGGCGACCTCCGCGGTGTAAGCGCGGCGCTCTGACCGACTGAGCTACAGGCCCGACGAACGGTGGCCCACCCTACCGAGGCGCCGGCGACCCGAGCGCTGCTCCTCAGTGCGCGCGAGCGCGGGTGGCGAGCTTGGTCGCCGACCACTCCGGGGCGATCGCGAACGTCGTCATGGCGTGCAGGCCCGCCGTCGTAGCGGCCTCCTCCAGCTCGCCGTGATCGACCTGCCCCGGGCGCCCGGCCTTCGGGGTGAGCACCCAGACCGGCCCACCGTCGTCCAGCACGGTCTGCGCGTCGACGAGGGCGTCGGCCAGGTCGCCGTCCCCGTCCCGCCACCAGATCAGTGCGACGTCGGTGACGTCGTCGTAGTTCTCGTCGACCAGGCCCGTTCCCGTGACCGCCTGCACGGCGGCACGCAGCTCCTCGTCGACGTCGTCGTCGTAACCGAACTCCTGCACGACCTGTCCCACGCTGAAGCCGAGTCTCGCGACGGGCGAGCTCGCGTGGTCGGCAGTGGCTGCCACGTCCGGACCTGTTCCCTTCGTCACGACCGGTCCTCGAGACCGGTCAGTCGATGCGTCGAACCGTAGCCCACCGCACCGGAGGGTGCGCTGGCAAGTGCGGGTGGGTCACGACCCGGCCGGCAGCCGATGTCGGGAACGTCACGTGCGGCGGGTCGGCCCTCGGTGTGACGAACGGCCCTGCACGGCCGACAATGGTCCGGTACCGGGACCCGGTCGTGCGCCTCACGGCGACGCCGCCGGCCGGGACCAGGAGAGCGCGGGGGCCGACCGGCCCGGCGCGGAGACGAACGAGGAGCACACGTGGCTTCGGACGACACCCGACCGCTCATCAACGGCCTGCTGAGCCAGGTCCCCGACATCGACCCGGAGGAGACCGCCGAGTGGGTGGAGTCCCTCGAGGGGCTCATCGATGCGAAGGGCGGGCCGCGGGCCCGGTACATCCTGCTCAACCTGCTCAAGCGTGCGCGGGAGCGCAACGTCGTGGTCCAGACGCCGCTGACGACACCGTACGTCAACACCATCGCCGTGGAGGACGAGCCGTACTTCCCCGGCGACGAGGTCATGGAGCGGCGCTACCGCTCCTGGATCCGGTGGAACTCCGCGGTGATGGTGACCCGGGCGCAGCGGCCCGGCATCGGCGTGGGCGGCCACATCTCCTCCTACGCCTCGGTCGCGACGCTGTACGAGGTCGGGCTCAACCACTTCTTCCGGGGCAAGGACCACCCGGGCGGCGGCGACCAGGTGTACTTCCAGGGGCACGCGTCCCCGGGGGTCTACGCCAGGGCGTTCCTCGAAGGGCGGCTCAGCGCCGAGCAGCTGGACGGGTTCCGCCAGGAGCTCTCCCACCCGGGCGGCGGTCTGCCCTCCTACCCGCACCCGCGGCTGGCCCCCGAACTGTGGGAGTTCCCGACCGTGTCGATGGGCCTGGGCCCCTCGTCGGCGATCTACCAGGCCTGGACCAACCGTTACCTGCACAACCGCGGGATCAAGGACACCAGCCAGCAGCACGTGTGGGCGTTCCTGGGCGACGGGGAGATGGACGAGCCGGAGAGCCGCGGCATGCTCCAGCTCGCCGCACACCAGCAGCTGGACAACCTCACCTTCGTCGTCAACGCCAACCTGCAGCGCCTCGACGGGCCGGTGCGCGGCAACGGCAAGATCATCCAGGAGCTCGAGGCGTTCTTCCGCGGCGCCGGCTGGAACGTCATCAAGGTGATCTGGGGCCGGGAGTGGGACGCCCTGCTGCAGGCGGACAAGGACCGCGCGCTCGTCCATGTCATGGACGACACCGTGGACGGCGACTACCAGACGTTCCGTGCGGAGAACGGCGCGTTCATCCGCGAGCACTTCTTCGGCCGCGACCCGCGGACCAAGGCCCTCGTCGAGCGCATGTCCG
This sequence comes from uncultured Actinomycetota bacterium, assembly GCA_963703555.1. Classification (GTDB taxonomy): domain Bacteria; phylum Actinomycetota; class Actinomycetes; order Actinomycetales; family Cellulomonadaceae; genus CAVPEV01. Next base: position 99,971 of record CAVPEV010000039.1, read on the forward strand.
ACGACGACATCTGGGCGCTCAAGCGTGGCGGCCACGACTACCGCAAGATCTACGCCGCCTACAAGGCCGCCGTGGAGCACACCGGGCAGCCGACGGTCGTCCTCGCCCACACGATCAAGGGGTACGGGCTGGGTCCGCACTTCGCCGGGCGCAACGCGACCCACCAGATGAAGAAGCTCAAGGGCGACGAGGTCAAGGAGCTGCGCGACTCGCTGCACATCCCACTGACGGACGCCCAGATCGACGCCGACCCGTATCTGCCGCCGTACTACCACCCCGGCATGGCCGACCCGGCGATCCAGTACATGCTCGAGCGTCGCCGCCAGCTGGGCGGCTTCGTCCCGGAGCGGCGGACCCGGCACACCGCCCTCACCCTGCCCGAGCCGAAGGCCTACGAACTGCTGGCCAAGGGCTCCGGCAGCCAGCTGGTGGCGACGACGATGGCACTCGTGCGGCTGTTCAAGGAGCTGCTCAAGGACAAGGAGATCGGCCACCGGCTGGTGCCGATCATCCCCGACGAGGCCCGCACGTTCGGCCTGGACGCGATCTTCCCGACGGCGAAGATCTTCAACACGCAGGGGCAGAACTACCTGGCGGTGGACCGGGATCTCATGCTCTCCTACAAGGAGTCCGAGACCGGCCAGATCATGCACACGGGGATCAACGAGGCCGGCTCCGCATCCGCCTTCCAGGCGGTGGGCACCTCCTACGCCACCCACGGCGAGCCGCTCATCCCGTTCTACTTCTACTACTCGATGTTCGGGTTCCAGCGGACCGGGGACCAGTTCTGGGCCGCCGGCGACCAGATGGCCCGCGGCTTCCTCGTCGGGGCCACCGCCGGGCGGACCACGCTCACCGGCGAGGGCCTGCAGCACGCCGACGGCCACTCCCCGCTCATGGCCGGGGCGATGCCGCACGTCATCCACTGGGATCCCGCCTACGGCTACGAGATCGCGCACATCGTCCGTGACGGGCTCGAGCGCATGTACGGGGACGACGGGCGGGACCCGAACGTCGTCTACTACCTCACCGTCTACAACGAGCCGATCCTGCAGCCCGCAGAGCCCGAGGGGCTGGACGTGGACGGCCTGCTGAAGGGCATCTATCTGCTGTCCCCGGCCGACGGGGAGGGCCCGCGGGCCCAGATCCTCGCCTCCGGCGTGGCCGTGCCCTGGGCGCTGGAGGCCCAGCAGCTGCTCGCGCAGGACTGGGGGGTGCGCGCCGCGGTCTGGTCGGTCACCAGCTGGACCCGGCTGCGCCGGGACGGCCTGGCCGCCGACGAGCACAACTTCCTGCACCCCGGGGAGCCGGCCCTGGAGGCCTACCTCACCGCCCGGCTGCGTGACGCGGAGGGTCCGTTCGTCGCCACGACCGACTACGACCACCTGGTCAGCGACCAGGTCCGGGCCTGGGTGCCCGGGCCGTACGCGACGCTCGGCGCCGACGGGTTCGGGTTCTCCGACACGCGGGCCGCCGCCCGCCGGCACTTCAAGATCGACGGGCCGTCGACCGCGGTGCGGGTGCTCACCGAGCTGGCCCGGACCGGGGCCGTGCCGGCCGACCTGCCGGCCCAGGCGATCGAGCACTACCGGCTCTACGACGTCACCGCCGGCACGTCGGGCAACGCCGGCGGGGAGGCCTGAGGGACGCCTCCCGAAGGCACCGAGCCGCTCGCTGCGCGGCGGGCCCGCCGACCCCCAGGAAGCGCGGAGTCTAGCGCCGGGAGGGGCGCGGTGCCGGGGTTCAGAGCTCCGGTGCCCGCCGGTCCGCCTCGTCGATCGCGGACTCGAGCTCGGTGCGCAGCGCCTGGAACCGGTGCTCATCGCGGTAATGGGCGAAGGTGGCCAGGTGTTGACGGGCCTCCAGTGGCCGGCCGGCATCGAGGGCCGCCAGCACCAGCTGCCGGGCGATCTCCGGGTCGTGGTCGCGAGGTCGCCAGTGGCCCACCCCCAGGTTGAGCGCCTCGGCCGGCAGGCCCGCCGAGCGCAGCAGCTGGAGCCCGTCGGCCAGGGCCCTGCCCGACGGGTCCCGTTCCGCGGCGGTGGTCAGCCGCCGCAGGGTGCCCTCGTGATCGTCCCCCACGGACAACCGGGCAACCTCGACGAGCGGGTACCACGCGCGAGGGTTGCCGGCGAGCTCCTCGCCGAGCGCCCAGACGGCCAGGTCGGCAGCCCGTTGCCGCTCGCTCGCGTCGACCGGGGCGACGAGGGGATCCGTGCTGTTGGCGGACTCGACCGCCCGGCGACGCACGATCTCGGCGAGCGCGCGGAACGCGGCCTCGTTGTTGGGATCGTCCGCCAGCTGGGAGCGCAGGGCGTCCTCCCGCGCGGTGTCGGTGCGCCGGGCCGACTGCGTCGGACGCCGCATCCCCACCCGGGATGCGGTCGTCGGGCGCCGCAACAGCTCGCGGAGCCGAGTCAGTAGCGCCATGCGGCCGACGATATCGTCAACCGTCCCGCTCGGCTCTGGGGCCGAGCGTCCCAGGGGCCGGAATCGCCGCGGATCTTTGTGGGTTCCCGACAACGCCGCCCTATGCTCTGGCCCATGGTGATCGATCCCGGACCGGCCGCTGGTCGGCCTGCGGCAGCATCCCGCCGCGGCCCGCACGGCACGCTCGCCGGGCAGGACGACGCGGTCCGGCGCGTCCGCGACGGGGCCGGGTTCCTCTCGGCTGCTGCCCTGCGCCGCCTCGACGAGGACCTGGACTGGTACCGCGACCTGCCGGCAGACGACCGCTCCTGGGTCGGGCTGATCGCCCAGGCCGGCATCCGGGCCTTCGTGCAGTGGTTCGCCGACCCGTCGGCACCCCCGCACGGCGTCGGCGAGATCTTCGCCGCGGCCCCCTCCGAGCTCACCCGGTCGATCTCGCTCCAGCACACCCTGCAGCTCGTGCGGGTCATCGTGTCCGTGGTGGAGACGCACACCGACCGGCTGGCGGCACCCGGCCACGAGCGAGACCTGCGCGAGGCGGTGCTGCGCTACTCCCGGGAGGTCGCCTTCTCCGCCGCCGAGGTGTACGCCCGGGCCGCGGAGCAGCGCGGCGCATGGGACGCCCGGCTCGAGGCCCTCGTCGTGGACGCGCTCGTCCGGGGGGACGTGGACGACTCCCTGCGCTCCCGGGCGGCGGCGCTCGGCTGGGGAGGGCACGGGTCGACCCTGGTCATGGTCGGCACCACCACCTCCCCGCTCGACGACGTGCGGGCCGGCGACCTGCGCCGGGCCACCCGCCGGGCAGCTGCGGACGCGCTGGTCGGCGTCCAGGGGGACCGGCTCGTCGTGTTCCTCGGTGGGCACGGGGACCTGCCCGCCGGTGCCGCTGCGCTACTGCCGAGCTTCGGGCCCGGCCCGGTGGTCCTCGGACCGATCGCCGACGACCTGGCGTCGGTGTCGGCGTCGGCCCGCGCCGCGCTGGCCGGACTGCAGGCGGTGCCGGCCTGGGCCGAGGCGCCCCGGCCGGTCCAGGCCGAGGACCTGCTCCCGGAGCGGGTCCTCATCGGCGACGAGCAGGCGCGTCGCACGCTGGTCGACCATGCCTACGTGCCGCTGCGGGCCTCGACGGGCGGGCTGCTGGAGACGGTGTCCGCCTACCTCGCCGCCGGCCGGTCGCTGGAGGCCGCCGCACGCACGCTGTACGTCCACCCCAACACGGTGCGCTACCGGCTGCACCGGGTCGCGGACGTCACCGGGTGGGACCCTCTGCAGCCCCGCGAGGCGTACGTGCTGCAGACCGCGCTCGCCGTGGGTCGGCTCGACGCACGCGCCTGAACCCGCACCAGGCCGTGGCTCACCTTGTCGGAACGCGACAACGCCGCTTCGGCAGGTTGGTGCCCGCCGTGGTCCCCGGCTCGGCACCGCAGAAGGGCAGAGTGGACGGGTGCTTGCCATCGTGTGCCCCGGACAGGGGTCTCAGACGTCCGGGATGCTCACAGCGTGGCTGGAGCTCGACGGGGCCGGTGAGCTGATCGACCGGCTGTCCGCCGCCGCCGGGCTCGACCTGTGTGCCCTGGGCACCACCGCGGACGCCGAGGCCGTCCGGGACACCGCGGTCGCGCAGCCGCTCATCGTCGCCACCTCGCTGCTGTCCGCTCGTCTGCTGCTGGACGGCACCGACCCCGCGGACGCCGCCGGGGTCACCGCCGGGCACTCCGTCGGCGAGCTGGCCGCGGCCGCCCTGGCCGGCGTGCTCACCGACGAGCAGGCGGTGCGCCTGGTGGCCGCCCGAGGTGCGGCCATGGCCGCGGCGGCCGCGCTGCGGCCGACCGGCATGAGCGCCGTGGTGGGTGGTGACTCGACGGACGTCACCGCCGCCATCGAGAACGCCGGGCTGACCGCCGCGAACGTCAACGGGGCCGGACAGGTCGTCGCCGCCGGTGCGCTGGAGGGACTGGCCCGCCTGGCGGCACAGCCACCGGCTCGCGCGCGGGTCATCCCGCTGCAGGTCGCCGGCGCGTTCCACACCGTGTTCATGCAGCCGGCCTACGAGCGCTTCGCGTCCATCATCGCCGCGGAGCCCGCGCAGGACCCACGCACCCGGCTGCTCTCCGACGCCGACGGCCGCAGCTACGCCGACCTGCCCGGTGCGCGGGCTCCCTACGGGTCGGGCGAGGACGTGCTCGGCAGGCTCGCGAGGCAGGTCGTCGCCCCCGTCCGGTGGGACCTGTGCCAGGAGTCCTTCGTCACGCTGGGCGTCACCGCCCTGCTGGAGCTCGCCCCAGGCGGTGTCCTCACCGGTCTGGCCCGGCGTACCCTGCCCGGGGTGGAGGCGGTGGCTCTGCGGACCCCGTCGGACCTGGACGCCGCGCGCGACCTCGTCGCCCGCCACATGATGCCGAACAACCCGGAGGACCAGCCGTGACCACCACCCTGCGCCAGGCGACCGGGCCGGCCCACACCCGGATCCTCGGCCTGGGGGCGGCCCGCGGCGAACGGGTGGTGCCCAACGACGATCTGGTCGGCCCCATCGACTCGTCGGACGAGTGGATCCGCCAGCGGACCGGCATCGTCACCCGGCGCCGCGCCGAGCCGGGCACGAGCGTCCTCGACCTCGCCGAGCGCGCGGCCCGCATCGCACTCGACCAGGCCGGCCTCACCGGGGCGGACCTGGACCTGGTCATCCTGTCCACGGTGACCTTCTTCCAGCAGACGCCGTCGGGCGCCGCCGTGCTCGCCGACCGGCTCGGTGCTTCCCCGGCGGCGGCCTACGACATCTCCGCAGCCTGTGCCGGCTACTGCTACGGCATCGGCCAGGCCGATGCCCTGGTGCGTTCCGGTGCCGCCCGGCATGTCCTGGTCATCGGGGCGGAGAAGCTCAGTGACTTCGTGGACCCGACCGACCGGTCCATCTCCTTCCTGCTCGGCGACGGCGCCGGCGCCGTCGTGGTCGGACCCTCCGACACGCCGGGGATCGGCCCGACGGTCTGGGGCTCGGACGGCTCGATGGCGCACGCCATCCGTCAGACCCACTCCTGGCTCGACGTGCGGGATGCCGGCGCCGGCTGGCCCACCCTCCGCCAGGAGGGCCCGACCGTGTTCAAGTGGGCAGTCTGGCAGATGGCGCCGGTCGCCCAACGCGCCCTGGACGCCGCCGGCGTGACCGCGGCCGACATCGACGTCTTCGTCCCCCACCAGGCGAACATGCGGATCACCGATCAGCTCGTCAAGCAGCTCAAGCTGCCCGACTCCGTGGTCGTCGCCCGCGACATCGTCGACACCGGCAACACGTCGGCCGCCTCCATCCCGCTGGCCACCGAACGCCTGCTGCGCGAGGGCCTGGCCCACAGCGGCGACCTGTCGCTGCAGATCGGGTTCGGCGCGGGGCTGGTCTACGCCGCGCAGGTCATCACCCTGCCCTGACCACCGGACCGCACCACCGCACGACCGGCACCACCACACGCCCGACCCAACCCGACGGAGGAGCGACCCATGGCATACACCGAGCAGGAGATCCTGACCGGTCTGGCGGAGATCGTCAGCGAGGAGACGGGGCTGCCGGTCGACACCGTGCTGCCCGAGAAGTCGTTCACCGACGACCTGGACATCGACTCCCTGTCGATGATGACGATCGTCACGCTCGCCGAGGAGAGGTTCGCCGTGCGAATCCCCGACGACGAGGTGAAGAACCTCGCCACCGTCGGCGACACCGTGACGTTCATCGCCGGTGCCCAGTCCTGACTCGTCGCGGCACCGCCCAGTCCTGACTCGTCGTGCGTGCGGAAGCGGTCCCGAACGCACGACCCACACTCTCGGGGAGCACCATGAGCACCGACGTCGTCGTGACCGGCCTGGGCGCCACCACGCCACTGGGCGGTGACGTCCCCACCACCTGGCGGGCAGCGCTCGCCGGGGTGTCCGGCGCCCGCACGTTCGACAACGACTGGGTCGAGACCTACGGACTGCCGGTGGGCTTCGCCGCCCAGATCAAGGTGCCGCCGTCCGAGGTGCTCTCGCGTCCCGAGATCAAGCGGATGGACCCCTCGGTGCAGTACGCGATCATCGCGACCCGCGAGGCATGGGCGGACGCCGGCCGTCCCGAGGTCGACCCGGAGCGACTCGGTGCCGTCGTCTCATCGGGGATCGGTGGCCTGTGGACGACGCTCGACGCATGGGACATCGTCCGGGAGAAGGGCGCCCGGCGCGTCCTGCCTATGACGGTGCCCATGCTGATGCCGAACTCCCCGGTCGCCTACGTAGAGCTGGAGGTCGGGGCCCAGGCCGGCGCACACGCCCTGGTCTCCGCCTGCGCCTCCGGCGCTGAGGCGATCGGCTACGGGGTGGAGATGATCCGCACCGGGCGGGCCGACGTCGTCGTCGCCGGCGGCACCGAGGCGACGATCCACCCGATGCCGATAGCGGCGTTCGCCGCAGCCCGCACCCTGTCCACCCGCAACGACGACCCGGTCCACGCGTCCCGGCCCTACGACGTCCACCGGGACGGCTTCGTGGTCGGGGAAGGGTCCGGCATCGTGGTGCTGGAGAGCGCCGAGCACGCCGCAGCCCGCGGAGCCCGGGTGTACGCCCGTATTGCGGGCGTGGGACTGTCCTCGGACGCCTATCACATCACGTCACCCGACCCCAGCGGCAAGGGCCAGGTCTCCGCCATGCGACGCGCACTGCAGGACGCCGACGTGCAGCCCGCCGACGTCGTCCACATCAACGCGCACGCCACCTCCACCGTCGTGGGAGACCTCGTCGAGGCGCACAGCGTGCGTCAGCTGCTCGGGTCCGCCGCCGACGGCGTGGCCGTCTCAGCGACCAAGTCGATGACCGGCCACCTGCTCGGCGGCGCCGGCGCTCTCGAGACGATCTTCACCGTGCTCGCGCTCGCCGAGCGCACCGCGCCGCCGACGATCAACGTCACCGACCCCGATCCCGAGCTGGGCCTCGACCTGGTCCGCGACGTCCCGCGCGCGCTCGGCGCCGGCCCGGCTGCAGCGATCAACAACGCGTTCGGTTTCGGCGGTCACAACGTGGCCCTCGTGGTCACCACGGTCTGACGGTCACCAGCGTCCGGGACCGGCCCGCAGGCGCGTCCGGGCCGCGGGCGCGTCACCCGACCCGGTGGAGCCAGCGCACCGGCGCGCCGGCGCCGGCGTAGCGGAATGGCTCCAGCTCGTCGTCCCACGCCTGACCGAGGGCCAGATCGAGCTCCAGCCGCAACCGCTGGAGGTCGTCGCCGTGCTCCAGGGCGGCCCGGATCCGGTCCTCGGGAACGACGATGTTGCCGTGCACGTCGGTTGGGCATGGAAGATGCCGAGCTCCGGGGTGTGGCTCCAGCGCGAGCCGTCGGCACCGTGGCTGGCGTCCTCGGTGACCTCGTAGCGCAGGTGGGCCCAGCCACGCAGTGCGGAGGCCAGCCGTGCACCGGTGCCCTGGGCACCCTGCCAGGAGTACTCGGCGCGGAACAGGCCGGGCGCAGCCGGCTGCGGCGTCCAGTCGAGCTCGACGCGGGCGCCGAGCACGTCGCCGGCGGCCCATTCGACGTGCGGGCACAGCGCTCGGGGCGCTGAGTGCACGAAAAGGACACCGCGGGTGATCGCACCAGCCATGTCGTCCCTCCTGACGGTTCGAGGTTCGTCTTCCCCAACGACCTCGTCCCGCGGGAGCGGAGCTGCACGGACGCGCGGCGTGCGCAGTACTCAGGATGCCCGACGGATCGCCCGGGCGCCAGACCTACGCCCGGCGAGCCGGTTCACAGCTGGGCGCGGATCATCCTCATCGCCTTCTTGCGGACCACGCGGTCGAGCCGGTCCAGGTAGAGGATACCGTCCAGGTGGTCGCACTCGTGCTGCAGGGCACGGGCCATGATCTCGCTGCCCTCGATCACGATCTCGTTCCCGTCCAGGTCCTCTCCGACCATCCGCGCGTACCAGGCACGCCGGGTGGGGAACCACAGCCCAGGGACCGACAGGCAGCCCTCGTCGCCCTCCTGGTAGTCGTCCGACAGCTCGACGATCCGGGGGTTCAGCACATAGCCGACCTCGTCGTCGATGTTCCAGGAGAAGGCGCGCAGGCCCACACCGATCTGGTTGGCCGCCAGCCCGGCACGACCCTCCACGTCCACCGTCTCGACGAGATCGGCGACCAGCGCACGCACCCGGTCATCCACCCTCGTGATCGGCTCACAGGGTGTGCGCAGCACGGGGTCCCCGACCGTGCGGATCTCTCTCATGGTCATGGGTCGATTCTTCCATGACCCGATGCGATACCCGCCACGGGTGGACCACCGGCCCGATCGTGCGGAAGGGGCCCGGGCCGACCGGCCCGGGCCCCTTCCGCACGACGTCGCCTCAGAGGCCTCGGCGCGGTGCCGGGACCCCGTCGAGGAGCGCACGCACCTCGGACTCGTGGAACCGGCGGTGACCCCCCAGGGTGCGCACCGCCGAGAGCTTGCCGGCCTGAGCCCAGCGGGTCACCGTCTTGGGGTCCACCCGGAACATCACGGCAACCTCACCCGGGGTGAGGAGCCCGCCCGGCGCGCGCGCGTCCGTGCTTCGGGAAGTGGTAGGTGCGGACATTCAGTCCTCCAGTCGTTCGGTAGCTCGGCTGGCCGCTGGGGCCCCGTGGCTTTGCGTCCCCGCCTCGCGGCGGGTTTGCCCTTTTCGCTGACGTCCTCAACTGTACACAAATTGGACACCGAGGCAAGAACCGGGACCAATTTTCAGCCGCTGGGCTCACGAGTCGAGCGAGGAACGGCTCTCGGCCAGCGCCGGTCTCGCCGTGCTCCGGTCCTCCTCACCAGGCCGGCCGGCCGGCCCATCGTCCGGGCCCACCAGGTCGGCAGTCGCCATGTCGACCGGCTTGCGGGACTTCGACCACCACACGCCACCGGCCAGCACGGCGAACCCGACCACCGCGACCGCCGTGCGCGCACCCGGGTTGTCGGCGAAGGACACGATCAGCGGCGCGAACAGCACCGCAACGAGGTTCATCACCTTGATCAGCGGGTTCAGAGCGGGCCCCGCGGTGTCCTTGAACGGATCGCCCACGGTGTCACCGATCACCGCGGCCTTGTGCCGTTCGGATCCCTTGCCGCCGTGGTGGCCGTCCTCGATGTACTTCTTGGCGTTGTCCCACGCCCCGCCGGAGGTCGACAGCAGCACCGCCAACAGCTGACCGGTGAGGATCACGCCGGCCAGGAACGCGCCGAGGGCCTCCGCCCCAAGGGCGAACCCCACGACGATCGGGCTCAGCACCGCCAGCAGCCCAGGGGTCACCAGCTCACGCAGCGACGCCTTGGTGCACAGGTCGACCACGCGGGCGTAGTCCGGCGCCTCCTCGAAGGTCATGATGCCGGGACGGGTGTGGAACTGCCGTCGGACCTCCACGACGACCTGCGCTGCCGCCCGCGACACGGCACGGATGGCCAGCGAGGCGAACAGGAAGGAGACCGAGCCGCCGATGAGGAGGCCGACGAGCACGAGGGGCTGGTCCACCCGGATTCCGCGGAAGTCCATGCCGGCCTGGCGCAGGGCCTCCTCGAAGGATCCGAACAACGACGTGGCGGCGATCACCGCGGTGGCGATGGCGATGCCCTTGGTGATGGCCTTCGTCGAGTTGCCCACGGCGTCGAGGCTGCCGAGCACCTGCGCCGGGCGCCCCTCGAACTCCCCGGACATCTCCGCGATGCCCTGGGCGTTGTCGGAGATCGGGCCGTAGGTGTCCATCGAGACGATGACCCCGACGGTGGTCAGCATGCCCATGCCGGTCAGTGAGATGAAGTACAGCGCCTCCGTCGCGCTGCTGCCGAGGACGGCAGCGACCGACACCACGGCGGCCACCGTGAGGATCGCCCAGACGGTCGCCTCCATGCCCGTGGAGAAACCGGTGAGGATCGTCGTCGCCGGGCCGGTCTGCGTGCTGTCGGCGATCTCCTGCACCGGCTTGTGCGTCGTCTCCGTGAAGTACTGGGTGAGCACCTGGATGACGCTCGCCAGCACCAGGCCGAGGATGACCGCGACGGCAGGGCGCCAGTCGTGCAGGTAGGTGAGCGACACGGCAAGGACGAGGACCGCCGACACGGCAGCGCTGACGAAGAACCCGCGGTTGATCGCCTGCATGCCGGACTCGGTCTCGGTGCGCGGGGCCACGGTGAGGATGCCGATGATCGACGTGACGACGCCGATGGCACGCACGATGAGCGGGAACATCACCCCGGCGATGGCGCCCGCCGTGGAGCCGGACATCGCTGCGGCGCCGAGAATGAGCGCGGCGACCAGGGTCACCTCGTAGGACTCGAACAGGTCGGCCGCCATCCCGGCACAGTCACCGACGTTGTCACCCACATTGTCCGCGATCGTCGCCGCGTTGCGCGGGTCGTCCTCCGGGATCCCCTGCTCGACCTTGCCCACCAGGTCCGCCCCCACGTCGGCCGCCTTGGTGAAGATCCCCCCACCGACCCGCATGAACATCGCCAGCAGAGCGCCGCCAAACCCGAAACCGACCAGCACCCCCGTCGCGTCCTGGCGGTAGACGAGCAGGATGATCGTCGCCCCCAGCAGGCCCAGGCCCACCGTGAACATCCCCGCGACGCCGCCGGCCCGGAAGGCGATCCGCACCGCGCCACGCAGGCCCGTCGTCCGTGCCGCGTTGGCGGTGCGCACGTTGGCCCGGACCGCCAGCCACATCCCGGCGTAACCGGTCAACGCGGAGAACGACGCGCCCAGGATGAAGGCCACCGACCGGCCCAGTCGGATCGACAGGTCGGAATGCACCGCGTTGGTCGCCACCGGGAGCGCGAAGGCCAGCACCACGGCGATGACGACGATGAACACGGCGATCGTCCGGAACTGCCGCGACAGGTACGCCTTGGCGCCCTCCTGGATCGCGTGCGCGATGGCGATCATCTTGGCGGAGCCCTGCGGCGCGGCCAGCACCTGCCGGACCAGCCAGTAGGCGAACGCCAGCGCAACCAGCGAGACACCCAGGATGACCCACAGGGTGCCCACCTCGCCGGGGCCGAACACCGCGGCCAGCGGTTCGCCTTCGGATGCCATGACGACGCTGCTCATGAACCTCTCCTTCGAGGCCGAGAACCCGACGAGCGCCTGCACGTGTGTGCAGCCCACGCCCACTCCCGGCCACCGTAGGCGCGCGCGCGCACCGCCAACCGGGACCTCAGTCGGCGGGCCCTTGGTCCCGGCGGCCGGCGCGCGAGTCCGGAGAAGACTGCCCTAGAGTGAGTCGGGGCAACGGAGCTCCCATCTCGTCGCACGGAGGTGCACGGTGGCTAGGTACGTCCAGGACTTCTCCGCGGGCAACAAGGACCAGAAGGACCTGCTTGGCGGGAAGGGTGCCAACCTTGCCGAGATGACCCGGCTCGGGCTACCAGTCCCCCCGGGGTTCACCATCACCACCGAGGCATGTCGTGCCTACATGGGCACCGGACAGGTGCCACCCGAGCTCCAGGTCGAGGTCACCATGGCGGTCCGCCGCCTGGAGGACACCCTCGGTCGACGGCTGGGCGACTTCCACGACCCGCTGCTGGTGTCCGTCCGGTCCGGGGGGAAGTTCTCCATGCCCGGCATGATGGACACGGTCCTCAACGTCGGCCTCAACGACGCCTCCGTGCAGGGACTGGCCCGGCTCGCCAACGACGAGCGCTTCGCCTGGGACTCCTACCGGCGCCTCATCCAGATGTTCGGCAAGACCGTGCTGGGCGTCGATGGCGACCTGTTCGCCGCTGCGCTCGACGCGGCCAAGGCCGCGCGCGGGGTCACCGCCGACGTCGACCTGGGCGCCGACGACCTGCGCGCCCTGGTCGAGACCTTCAAGGACATCGTCCGGGAGCAGTGCGGGCGAGAGTTCCCCCAGCACCCACGCGAGCAGCTGGACATGGCGATCGTCGCCGTCTTCGACTCCTGGGGCACCGAACGGGCCCGCCTGTACCGCCGCAAGGAGCGCATCCCTGACGACCTGGGCACCGCGGTCAACGTGTGCACGATGGTGTTCGGCAACCTCGGTCCGACGTCGGGCACCGGCGTCGCGTTCACCCGCGACCCGGCCACCGGTGTGCCCGGCGACTACGGGGACTACCTCCCCAACGCCCAGGGCGAGGACGTGGTCGCCGGCATCCGCAACACATTGAGCCTGGCCGAGCTGGAGCAGATCGACCCCGCCTCGTACGCCGAGCTGCAGCAGGTGATGCGCCAGCTGGAGACGCACTACCGCGACCTGTGCGACGTGGAGTTCACCATCGAGCGCGGCAAGCTGTGGATGCTGCAGACCCGGGTGGGCAAGCGCACCCCGGCCGCCGCGTTCCGGATCGCCAGCCAGCTGGTCGACGAGCACCTCATCACGCTGGACGAGGCACTGAGCCGGGTGACCGGTGCCCAGCTGTCCTTGCTGATGTTCCCCCAGTTCGCCACCGGCAGCGACCGCATGCTGCTCACCCGGGGCATGGCCGCCTCGCCCGGCGCAGCGGTCGGCGCGGCTGTGCTCGACTCGGCCACGGCACAGGCCTGGGCGGCCGAGGGTACGGACGTCATCCTGGTGCGGCGGGAGACGAACCCCGACGACCTCGGCGGGATGATCGCCGCGGTCGGGGTGCTCACCGCGCGGGGTGGCAAGACCTCGCACGCGGCGGTGGTCGCCCGCGGCATGGGCCGCACCTGTGTCGTCGGCGCGGAGCAGATCCAGATCGACCTTCCGGACCGCTCGTTCCGTGTCGGCGAGCGCACCGTCCACGAGGGCGACGTGATCGCCATCGACGGGACCACGGGGGAGGTCTTCCTCGGCGCCGTCGCGGTGTCCGCCTCGCCGGTGACCCGCTACCTCGAGGAGGGGCTGGACGTGGCGGTGGCCGAGGCCCCCGACGAGGAGACGGAGGAGCTGGTGCGCGCCGTCGACCGCATCCTCCGGCACGCGGACGACAGCCGCCGGCTGCGGGTGCATGCCAATGCCGACACTGCGGAGGATGCCCACCGTGCGCGCCGGCTGGGCGCCCAGGGCATCGGGCTGTGCCGCACCGAGCACATGTTCCTCGGCGACCGGCGGGTCCTCATCGAGCGTGTCGTGCTGGCCGACACCGACGCCGAACGTCAGGCCGCCCTGGACGCCCTGCTCCCGCTGCAGCGCGACGACTTCGTCCAGATCCTCACCGAGATGGACGGCCTGCCGACGACGATCCGGCTGATCGACCCTCCGCTGCACGAGTTCCTGCCCGACCTCACGACGCTGTCCGTCAAGGTCGCGCTGGCCGAGGAGCGGGGCGAGGTGGACGAGGCCGACGTCCGGCTGCTCGCCGCCGTGCGTCGGATGCACGAGGAGAACCCCATGCTGGGGCTGCGCGGCGTACGACTGGGCCTGGTCGTCCCGGGTCTGTTCGAGCTGCAGATCCGTGCCGTGTGTGAGGCGGTCGCCCGTCGGCTCGCCGACGGCGGCAACCCGCACGCCGAGATCATGGTCCCGCTGGTCGGGTCCGTGCAGGAGCTGCACCTGGTCCGTGAGGAAGCGCTCCGGATGATGGCGGAGGTCGGGCAGGCCCACGGCGTCACGCTGGACCTGCCGATCGGAGCGATGATCGAGCTCCCGCGTGCGGCTCTCACGGCCGACCGCATCGCCGAGGAGGCCCAGTTCTTCTCCTTCGGCACCAACGACCTCACGCAGACCACCTGGGGGTTCTCGCGCGACGACGTCGAGGGCGCGTTCTTCCCGCAGTACATGGCCAACGGGGTGCTGACCATCTCGCCCTTCGAGACGATCGACGCCAAGGGCGTCGGTCGGCTCGTCCGGATCGCCGTCGAAGAGGGCCGGGCCACCCGGCCGGACCTGACGATCGGCGTCTGCGGGGAGCACGGCGGAGACCCGGAGTCCATCCAGTTCTTCGACTCGTGCGGGCTGGACTACGTCTCCTGCTCCCCGTTCCGGGTGCCGGTCGCCCGGCTCGAGGCGGGCCGGGCCGCCATCACCTCAACAGTGACGGCGGACGCCACCCGCTGACCTGCGGACGGACGCTACCCGCCGGGGCGCGGTCGGCTCAGCGCCCGGCGAGCTTGTCCCGCAGCCGGGCGAACATGCCGGAGCTGGTCGCCGCGAGCCGCGCCTGGGGGCGCTCCTCCCCCCGCAGAGCGGCGAGCTGGCGGAGCAGTTCCTGCTGCTGCTCGTCCAGCCCCGTCGGGACCTGCACGTCGACGTGCACGTGCAGGTCCCCGCGACCTGACCCGTGCAGGTGGCCGACTCCGAGCCCGCGCAGCGTGACGACCTGCCCGGGCTGCGTCCCCGGGCGCAGGTCGACGTCCTGCGGCCCGTCGAGGGTGTCGAGGCTGAGCACCGTGCCAAGCGCAGCCGCCGTCACCGGAACGGTGAGCGTGCAGTGCAGGTCGTCACGTTCTCGCACGTACAGCTCGTGCGGACGTTCGCGAACCTCCAGGTAGACGTCTCCGGCCGGGCCGCCGGCGGGACCGACCTCGCCCTGCCCGGTCAGCTTGATCCGGGTGCCGGTGTCCACACCCGCCGGGATGTCGACGCTCAGCGTGCGGCGCGAGCGCACCCGGCCCTCCCCGGCGCACTCCGTGCACGGCTCGGGGATCACCGTGCCGTAGCCCTGGCAGGCGGGGCAGGGCTGGCTGGTCATCACCTGACCGAGGAACGAGCGCGCCATCCGCTGGACCGAGCCGCGGCCACCGCACACGTCACACGTGCGCGGCGAGGTGCCCGGCCGGCAGCAGGTCCCGCCACACGTCGGGCACAGCACGGCGGTGTCGACCGTGATCTCGCGGTGGGCGCCGAAGGTCGCTTCCGCGAGGTCGATGTCCAGGCGCACCAGAGCGTCCTGACCCCGACGGGCCCGCGGGATC
The DNA here is from genome assembly GCA_963703555.1 of uncultured Actinomycetota bacterium. Lineage (GTDB taxonomy): Bacteria > Actinomycetota > Actinomycetes > Actinomycetales > Cellulomonadaceae > CAVPEV01. The sequence goes on from CAVPEV010000039.1 coordinate 115,264, forward strand.
GGGCCACGCGGGCCACCCGTGGCAGCACCGAAGAAGGTCTCGAAGATGTCCTGGAACCCGAAGCCTCCGCCCGCACCGCCGCCGGGCGATGCGGGGTCCGCGCCCATGTCGTAGCGGCGGCGCTTGTCCGGGTTGGACAGCACGTCGTACGCCCGGGAGACGTCCTTGAACCGCTCCTCGGAGTCCGAGCCGGCACCGGCGACGTCCGGGTGCAGCTCCCGGGCCAGCCGGCGGTAGGCCTTCTTGATCTGGTCCGGCGTCGCGTCGTGCGCGACGCCGAGCGTGGCGTAGTAATCGTTCACCGGTGTCTTCCTGTGGTCGGGGACGTGCGGCGGGTCAACCCGCCAGCACGCGGGACAGGTAGCGCGCAACCGCGCGGACCGACGCCATCGTCGCTGGATAGTCCATCCGCAACGGGCCGATCGCCCCCAGGCGACCCACCCCGCCGCGGTCGTCGCCCGGACCATACCCGGTGGAGACGATGCTCGCCTCGAGCAGACCCTCATGCTGGGTCTCCCGGCCGATGCGCACGCTCACGGCCGCATGGTCCTCGGCCATCTCGGCGAACAGCCGCAGCAGCACCACCTGCTCCTCCAGCGCCTCCAGCACCGGGCCGATGGTCCCTGCGAAGTCGGTGGCAGCACGCCGGGCCAGGTTTCCCGTCCCGGCCAGCACGAGCCGTTCCTCGCTCTCCTGTGCGAGCGTCTCCTCCACCAGGCCCGCGACGGCGGTGACCAGCTCCCGGTGCTCGCCCGGGAAGGCGTCCACCAGAGCGGCGAGCACGGGGGGCAGCTCGGCGAGGCGCCGACCGGCGGCGACCACATTCAGCCGGGTGCGCAGCTCGGCGACGACAGCAGGGTCCGGGTCGGCGCCGAGCTCCAGCGTCCGCTGCTCCACCCGCCCGGTGTCCGTGATGAGCACCACGAGCAGGTGCCGCACCCCGACCGGGACGAGCTCCACGTGGCGCAGGGCCGACCGG
>CAVPEV010000040.1:0-7767 GCA_963703555.1 uncultured Actinomycetota bacterium
CAGGTTTTCGGCCGCTGCTATGCGGGTTGCGGCTCTCGGTTGAGGGTCGCGTAGTGGGCTTGCTCGTACTCCACTGGCGGGACGTTGCCCAGGGTCGAGTGGAGCCTTCGGTTGTTGTACCACTCGACCCAGCCGGCTGTCGCGAACTCCACGTCGGCGATCGTCTTGTAGGGGCCGGTGTGGAACACGGTTGTGCGGATGCACTCGGCCTTGTAGAGCCCGTTGATGCTCTCCATCAGTGCGTTGTCGTAGGCATCGCCGACGGTCCCGATCGAGGGCCGGATGCCCTCGAGAGCGAGGTGCTCGTTCAGGCGCACGGACGTGTACTGGGACCCGGCGTCGCTGTGGTGGATCAGCTCCCCGGGGTGGGCGGGGTGGCCCTCGCGGTCCCGCTGCCACAACGCCATGCGCAGCGGGACCATGACCAGGTCGGTGGCCTTGGAGGTCGACGCGTGCCAGGACACGATCCGTTGGGAGAACACGTCGAGGATGAATGCGACGTAGACCCAGCCGGCCCAGGTGCGGCAGTACGTGAAGTCGGTGACCCACACCAGGTTCGGTGCCGACGCGGTGAACTGCCGGTTCAGCAGGTCCCCGGCACGGATGCCGTCCTTGGCCTGGATCGTGGTGCGCAGGTGCTTGTCGCGGCGCACCCCGGCCAGGCCCAGTGCCCGCATCGCCCGGTCGACCGCGCCCCGCGAGGCGTCCGGAACGCTCGTACGGCGCAGGTGCGCGGTCATCTTGCGCCGCCCATACAGGCCCTCCGGGGCCAGCACTCGCTGCCCGGCGGCGTCGGTGGTCCACGCCGCGTTCCGGACCGCGTCCAGCACGTGGGCGTCAGTGAGCGTGCGGGCGGCGACCCGCCCACGGGCCGACCGCCACGACCGGTAGGTCCGTGCGGCGATCTGGCAGCCCTGCTCGCGCAGGACCCGGCAGATCGACTCGACCGCGTGACCCTCGGCCCTCATCGTGTCGATGAACCCCATGATCATCGGTTGCGGGGGTCGAGTTCCCCCACGAAGAAAACCGTCGCCGCCTTCAAGATCGCGTTGTCCTCCTCCAGCCGGCGGACCTTCGCCTTCAGCGTCTTGATCTCAGCGAGGTCCTCGCTGTTCACCCCGGTACGAGCACCTGTGTCGATGTCGGCCTGGGCGACCCACCGACGCACCGACTCCCGGCTCACCCCCAGCTGCTTGGCGACCGCGAACGACGCCGCCGTCACGTTCTGATACTCCCCGAGGTGGTCGTTGACCAACCTCACCGCACGCGCCCTCAACTCCGGATCGATCTTCTTCGGCATGACGACATCCTCCTGGACTCAAACAGGAGCGGCATCAAACCCGCGGCGCTTCAGTGGTGGTCAGGGTGCGGATGGTCCAGAGGGGGACGGTCCGCACGCCCACCAGCTCCTGGCCGACCATCTGCACCCGGGTCAGCTGACCCAGCTGCACTACCGTGACTCACGGGTCTGGGCATGGACCGTGCGCCGGGCCGACGGCGAACCAGATCACTGCCGGCCACCGGACAGCGTGGTGCGCATGCTCACCCCGCCGGTCACCCGGGTGTCCGCCCACCCGGACGACGGCCCCGCAGACCTGCCTCATGTCGCAGCCCACGTGCGTGGCGACGGCCCGCTCGCCTACCCCGTCACGGCCGTCAACCACGCGCACCTGTGGTGGGGCCAGCTCTGGTGGCCATCGGGCTTCAGGCAGCCGCACCCGACACCTCCTCCGGACCTGACCTCACCCCGGCGTGCCCTGCGGTGGGCGGCACTGCGCAGTCCAGGGGGGTCGGCACGATGCAGGCATGCTCCTAACCGCACTGGCCGGCGACCAGCGCACACCAGCTGAGCTCGTGGACCGCCTCGCCCACGGCAGCGACCCGCACGTGAAGGCGCTGGTCGCCGTTCACCCCAGCCTTCCCTGCGACGTCGACCTGCGCGACGCTCAGGTCGACCACGTTCGATCGGCGCTCACCCTGCCTCGGACCCAAGACCTGCGTGACCGGCTGCTGCGCGCACTGCGACCACAGACCCGCATCGGGCTCGCAGCGTCCGACCCGTACCTGTGCGCAGCCGACACGGGTGCCCCGGTTGCACCCAAGCCGGTCCACACCGAAGGTCGGCCCGACGGGCCTGACCGGAAGGATGAGGGGCTCCTTGCGCTTCGGCGTTGCCTGCGCACCATGGGCAGCAGTAGAGTCATACTGACTCAATGAGAGGAGGGGTCATGGCCGGCCAGTACGAGCCGTTCGCCGTCACCGCCGACATCGCCGTGTTCACCCTACGCGGTGGCGCACTGCGGGTCCTCCTCGTGCAACGCGGCGAGGAGCCCTTCGCCGGCGCCTGGGCCCTGCCCGGCGGCTTCCTGCACCCGGACGAGGACACGGCAACCGCAGCCCGGCGCGAGCTGGCCGAGGAGACCGGCGTCGGAGCCGACGACGGCGTGCACCTCGAGCAGCTGGCGACCTACTCCACCCCCGACCGTGACCCCCGCATGCGCGTGGTCACCGTCGCCTACGTCGCCCTGGCCTCACACCTGCCCGAACCGCACGCGGGCACCGACGCCGCCGGCGCACGCTGGTGGCCGGTCACGGACCTCGCCACGACCACGGACCTCGCGTTCGACCACGCAACCATCCTGGACGACGCCCTCGAGCGGGTGCGCGCCAAGCTGGAGTACACGACCGTGGCCACCAGCTTCCTTCCCGCACAGTTCACGATCCCCGAGCTCGCCGGCGTGTACGAGGCCGTGTGGGGCACCCCGGTCGACCAGCCGAACTTCCGACGCAAGGTCCTGGCCGTCCCTGGGTTCGTCGAACCGACCGGAAGCGTGCGCACCGGAGAACCCGGACCGGCCCCACGCCTGTACCGGGCCGGCGGCGCCGAACAGATCGTCCCTGCGTTCCGCCGCGCCCAGATCACCAGCAAGGAGCCCCGCCCATGACCATCACCGTCGACGACGTCCTGGCCGCCGGCACCTGGGCCGACCTGCACCTGCCCCGCACCAAGGCCGGGCTGCGCGCCGGTGAGCGCGCCGTGCACCCGGACATGTGCCCCGACCCCCGGGCAACCGCCGCCTTCATGCACCTGAACGACCTGTACACCACGTCCACCGACTTCGCACTGCGCGTGGCCACCGCCACCCGCCAGGCCCCCGGCATCCTGACCTGGACACCCCGGGCCGGGTTCGAGGACCTGGCCGGCGTGGCCCGCAAGGCGATGGACGACGTCGCCGGCACCCACCACGACGGACCACGCTTCACCACCTGGGCGCTCCCCGACGGACACCCGGACGGCGAGCAGCTGACCGTCGGCTACCGCGACGACCCGGACGAGCACTGGTGGTTCCTGTCCGACATCGGCAAGCTCGACGAACGCACCGTCGTGTGGGTCGCCAAGCGGCTGGCCGCAGCGATCACGCTGACCGAACAGGCCGGCTGGGTCCACGGTGACATCCACCCGGGCACCGTCGCCGTCAACCCCGCACACCATGGCCTGCGCCTGGACGGCTGGTGGACCGCCATCCGCATCGGAGCCCGCATCACCGTGACCCCCACCGCCACCACACCACCACGCTGGCTCGGCGGCGCCGGGGCACAGGCTGCCATGAGCGTGGCCCAGGCCGCCGCCATGCTCCTGACAGCCAGTGAGCTCACCGGACCCCTGCACGACGTGCTCGCCCGCCAAGCACTTACCCCGACCGGTCCCGCCGCCCTGTTCACGCAGATCGACGAGGCCGCCCGCCAACTGTTCGGCAACCCCGCATGGCACGAGCTCGCCGAACCCGCAACCGAACCCATCTGAGCGACCCGGTCTAGCCAACCCAACCTGCGAGCGACCTGCTCGTGCACCACCAGATTGATGCCGTCACTGTGACACAACAAGGTGTTGCAGCCCGTCGACCGGCAACCCGCCGATCACAACCCCGAAGGAGAAAGACCATGGGTGGAGGAGCCTGGAGCAGTGCAACGTACGACACGATGACCGGTGCACGAGCCGCCGCCGGAGCCACATTCGGCTACGACGCGGACGTCAAGCGCACCGGCAAGTACGCGGCGCACCCGAGCCTGGACCCGGCAACCAAGAACAAGGCCGGCGACAACGTGCGCGAGTCCCGCGACAGCACCGAGCACCCGACGACCACACCGATCATCGTCGGCTTCGACTCGACCGGGTCGATGGGCTCCGTGCCCCGCATGGTGCAGTCCAAGCTCAAGACCCTGTTCGCCCTGCTCGTCGACAAGAAGTACGCCACCGACCCGCAGGTCGCGATCGCCACCTACGGTGACGCCACCTGCGACAAGGTCCCGCTGCAGTTCAGCCAGTTCGAGTCCGACAACCGCATCGACGACAACCTCGACAACCTGTTCCTCGAGGGGGGAGGGGGCGGCAACGACGGCGAGACCAGCCAGCTGCTGGCGTACTACGCCGCCCACCACACCAGCACCGACGCCTGGGACATCCGCGGCAAGAAGGGCTACCTGTTCCTCATCGCGGACGAGAAGCAGGTCCCGGTCACCGCCGAACACGTGCAGAAGGTCATCGGCGACACCCAGCCGCTCGGTGAGCTCTCGTTCGAGGCGATCGCGGCCGCGGTCACCCAGCGATGGGTCGTTCGCGTCCTGCTGATCAACAACGCCATCGCCACCCTCCAGCACTCGCACGAGTTCTACACGAACCTGTTCGGACCTGACGCCGTCATCGGTGTGCAGGACCCGGCCACGATCGCCGAGACCATCGCCGCGATCATCGGCTTCGAGGAGGGCCGGGACCTGGCCACGATCACCAGCGACCTGGCCACCGCCGCCGGCAAGGAGGTCGCGACCCGGGTCGAGCAGTCCCTGGCCACCCGCCCCGCCCGCCCGCCACGGCTGCGCTGACGGGCCGGCACGCACAGGCAGTGAAGGAGGACACGATGAGTCGAGCAGACATCGTCGTGGGGCTGGGGTTCGGTGACGAGGCGAAGGGTGCCACGGTGGATGCCCTGGCGGCTCGTCACCGCCCCAACCGGGTCGTGCGGTTCAACGGCGGCGCGCAGGCCGCCCACAACGTGCGCGCCGCCGGCGTGCACCACACGTTCGCCTCGTTCGGCTCAGCCGGCCTGCTCCAGGCACCGACCTGGGTGGCCGGAACGTGTGCCATCGACCCTCCAGCTGCCCGTCGCGAGCACGAGGCCCTGCGAGGCCACCACCTGAGCCCAGCACTGTTCGTGGCCGAGGCCGCACTGGTCACCACCGCCCTGCACGTGGGTGCCAACCTTGCCCGGGAGGCCGCCCGCGGTCAGGGCCGACACGGCAGCACCGGACGTGGCTTCGGTGAGACCGTCGAGGTCGCCCTGACACATCCCGACCTGGCACCACGCGCCGGCGACCTGCAGGACATCGACGCCCTGACCGGCAAGCTCGTCACCCTGGCGCAGCACTACGCGAGCATCGGCATCCTGCCCGCACCCCAGCCTGAGGCGACCTACGCCCAGCTGGCCGACCAGCTCGTCGACGCAGCGAAGGACACGTTCACCGTCGTGAGCGACGACGACCTCCTGAACGAGCTCACCACCGGCTACACGATCTTCGAGGGCGCCCAAGGCTTCTGGCTCGACGAGTGCTACGGCTTCCAGCCGCACACCACCTGGTCGACCACCACACCGGCCGGCGCGCGAGCCCTGGCCCGAGCCGCCGACATCACCGACGTGCGCACCATCGGCTGCCTGCGCACCTACTCCACCCGACACGGGGCCGGACCCATGCCCGGGGAGGGCGAGCTCGCCCACCGCCCGCTCGAGCCGGACAACGCCGACACCGACTACGCCGGCACGTTCCGCACCGGAGCGCACGACCCGGAGCTCTTGCGCACCGCGATCGACGTGACGATGCCCGACGGGTTGTCGATCTCCCACACGGACGTCTTCGACCAGCTGGTGACCACCCAGGGCCCCATGTCGGCCACCGACTTCGCGCCGGTCCTGCTGACCGCACACGGGCCGGCCCGTGACGACCGGCACTTCACCGCCTAGGTGCGTGGGTCGGTAGTGGTAACGCCGGGCCGGAGTCGAATCGCCTGTCGAAGGGTTTGACGTCGGCGATCTGGTGGGCGGGGGCTGTCCGGGGCTGTGGAGGCATCTTGCGGGTGCCCGTGCGGCGGGGTGAGAAGACCGCCGGGGCACTTGAGACCGTCCGGCTCCCGCCTCAGGTCCCGGCGGGGGCGGCAAGCAGGGCGTTGGTCCGCATGGTGAACAGCTTCATGAGGTTGTGGCAGCCTGCGAGCAGGTTCCACTCGTCCTGCGCCTGGCCCAGCCCGCGTAGAAGTACATGTTTTCCCTGCCGGGTGTGGATCTGCCCGAACACTGGCTCGACGATCGCCTTGCGTCTGGCGTAGACCGCGCGGCCGTTCTTGGTCCGCAGCTTGCGGCCCATCCGTTCCCGCACGGTCGCGTCCGCGGGGATTCTTCCCCGCGGGACGTCCGGGATCCGTTCGCCATGCCTGGCCCGGCCGGTGGAGATGAAGAACTCGGTCGTACCATCGCTGGCGTCCGCGATGGTCTTGGCGTGGGCGAGGTTCTTCGCCGAGGAATATCCGGCGTCCGCGAGGATCTGGCGGGGAAGAGATCCCACGGTGGAGCGGATCTCTTCGACCGTCGGTGACAGCTGTTCGACATCGACCGCAATATTCGTCAACCGGGTGGCGATGATGACCTGGTGGTCCGCGTCGACCACGGCTTGGGCGTTGTAGCAGTAGTGGAACGAGCCGTCCGCGGTCTTCATGATCCTCGCGTCCGGGTCGGTGAAGCTGCGTTGCGCCGTCGGGTTCACCGTCGCGTTCTCGGCCGCGGCCTGACCCTTGCTGGCGCTCGTGTCGTCATCGTCGCCGTGCTCGCGCGACTTCTCCTGGGCCTCCTTGCGTGCCCGCGCTGCCGCTTCGGCCTCCAGGGACGCGCGGGCCTGGGCCATCTTGACCAGCCGCGACTCACGCCGGGCGAGCTCCGCGGGCAGCTCATCCCCGCGCTTGTCCTTCCCGAACCGGATGTCCTCCGCCTCGTCGATGGCCTGCGCCTGGGCCAGGAGGTCGGACACCTCGGCGGCCAGGACCTTCTGCTTCTCCGTCAACCTGGCGTAGCTCATCGCCTTGTGCCCAGACGCGTTCGCGCGGACCTTGGTCCCGTCCAGGGCGACCCGACCCAACGAGACCATGCCCGCGGCCCGGCACAGCTCCAACGCTTGCAGGAACACGTTCCCGAGCGCAGCCAGGTGACGTCTGCGGAACCGCCCGATCGAACGGAAATCAGGTGTCTGCTGCGCACAGAGCCACCGGAACGCGACCACGTCCACGCACGCCCGCTCCAGCTCCCGCGAGGACCGCACCCCCACGCAATACCCGTACAACAACACCCGCACCATCAACCGCGGGTCATACGGCGGCTGGCCCTTGACCTTCCGATACGAAGAATAGAACCGGTCCAGATCCAGGCTCGTCTCGACGATCTCGGCGATGAACCGGGCCAGATGATTCTGCGGAAACCACTCATCCAACGACGGCGGCACCAGCATGACCGCATCCGGCTCAAACGGGCGGAAACGTTTATGGATCCCCGCGCCGACCTCCACGGTGAGACCGTCATCGACCGGTTTCTCCACCCGCAAACCATTCACGTCGAACAGCTCACCCGAATCGTCCATACCGCATTTTCGCAGAACTCACCGACCAACGCCAGCGACCCGCCCGGTGCCGCGACCACCACGCACCAGCCGCCAACTACTGACCCACGCACC
>CAVPEV010000041.1:0-19663 GCA_963703555.1 uncultured Actinomycetota bacterium
AGCCATCCCGTCCGGTAGCGCCCGGGCGTGGTCCACTCGCCGGGTGGCCCGGGCTCGGGTGACCCGGTCGGCGGCGTCGGCGGGGTCGACGACCAACAGCGCCCGTTCGGTGTCCAGCGCCAGCTGGGTGGGGGTGCGCCGGTCCGCACCCGCCAGCACACGGTCCTGCACGGCTACCGCTACGGGCAGGCCCACCCGGTCCAACCGTTCGACCAGGACCCGGGCCTTGATCCGGTCCAGCCGACCGGCCAGCAGTGCGTCCGCCGTGGGGGCCAAAGCCCCGGTGAACGCCCGCCCGTCACGCACCAGACGGGACGCAGCCCGCCGTGACCAGGCCAACCGCAACGCGAGCTCGTCCGCAGCGACGCACGGGTCGTTCGGCACGCCTGCCGATGGTGACCACCCCGGTGACATCGATGAGCGTCGGGCAAGGCGTCCCGCGGCCAGGGCGGACACCCCGTGCGCCCATGCGGCCAACCGTTCGCACGCTGCGACCAGCTCCACCAGCAGCCCGTCGTCGGACGACCCCCCGTCCACGGTGTCCACCAGCCAGGCCAGGTCGGGACCAGCCCGGGTCCCCACCAGGTCATCAACCGTGACCGGCGGCCGGGCGGACGGGCCCCGATCCTGCCCGCCCGTCCACCCGTCCAGCGGGTCGCCCGGCACCGAAGGGTCCCACCACGGGTCCCCCGGCACCGGCTCCCCCTGCTCCAGCAGCACGACTCCTGCCGGGACGGTCCTACCCACCAGGGCCGGCCCACCCGCGGGCACCACCGGCCCCGCCGGGACACCCCGCCCCACCACCCGGCAACCACCCTCATCGAACATGCGTTCGAGTCTACCGGCCGCCACCCACACCGGGCAGCACCCATCCACAGGGTGTGCGTCAGGTTTGTGGTGTGGCCCAGAGAACATCGTCGCGTCTGGACTGGTGCAGGGTCCGCGGCGCGAGGACGGGGTCCAGGCCGTGGATGGTCCAGTGCATGCCGGCTCGCTTCGCGCGTTGCTCCACGATGGCGTTGCAGGCTGAGCCCGGATCCGTCAGTTGTTGGGTGGCCTGGGAGGGTCGGGTGGTACCTGGCCGGCGTCAACCGCTACGACATCCGCTCCGGTGAACTGACCCGGCTCACCGACTGCGACCCGGAGCGGTTCATCAGCGGCGGCTCCGTGTTCGACACGCAGGACGACGAGTCGTCGGGCATCATCCCCGTGCCGTTCCTCGCTCCGCGCGCGTTCCTCCTCACCTCGCAGAACCACACCACCGTGGCCGACCCGGAGCAAGTGCAGAAGGGCCAGCTCATGCTGCTCCGCGACTGGTCGCAACAGGGGCCGAAGCACTGAGCGGCTGAACCGTCGCGCGGCCGTTCGGCGCTTGTGGGCCGACGCCCTCGAGCGCTTGCCCGTGGGACCGGCCCGACCAAGACCGGATCGCCGAGCGGTACGCGCTGTTCCTCGCCAGGCCGATGACTCGTGCGGGGACCGTCCCGTCAGGCCGGTGCGAGAGAGGAGCACGCGCACGTGAACGGCAGCTGCGTGACCAGGAGGACCGCGGGCCGACATGCGCAACCGCGCTCAGCCACTCGTCGGCCGCGGCACGTCGTGCGACGCTGCATCAACCGTCAGGTCCTACGCCTCGCCCACCGTGAACCTGCCCCGGAGTACTCACCGCGCTGGAGGAGGACTGTGGGCCGGGAGCCCATCACGGGATGACCGTGATGTGGATGCCCTCCTCTCCGGGGATTTCGCCGGCGAGGGTGCGCACCGCTTCGTCGATCTGGTCGATGTGGAAGGTATGGGTGTGGAGCTTCTCGAACGGGTACTTGTGTTCTCTGATCACCCGGATGGCCTGCTCGTACGACCAGCGGCGCACACCCAGGGTGCCCTTGATGGTGACGCCCTTCATGACGACCTTGTCCGACACGATCGGCACCTGCTTCATGCCCTTGATACCGGCCAGCACCATGGTTCCGCCGGGCCGCACGGCCTCGAGTCCGTCGAGGATCGGCTGGGTGGCGAAGGCGCTGACGTCGACCACCCTGTCTGCGAGGTGGCCCCCGGTCAGCTCGGTCACCCGGGCCACGGTGTCCTCCCGTTCGACGTCAATCGTGTGGGTGGCGCCGAACTCCTTGGCCAGCCGTAGCTTCGGTTCGTCCTTGGCCAGTCCGGTCACGATGATCGTGGACGCCCCCGCCTCCCGCGCGGCGACCACCGCGGCGATGCCTCGCTGCCCGGCCCCGAGCACGAGGACGGTGTCGCCCGGACGTGTTCCGGCCTCAAGGTAGGCCCACTCGAAGCCCGCGCCCAGCGGGTTGAACAGCACGGCGTCCTGGGTGGACAGATCCTCCGGCAACCGGTGGAGGACGGTGTTCGGCCGCAACTCCATCCACTCGGCATAGCCGCCCCACAGGCCGGAACCGCTTGTCGTGGGGGTGTAGGCGTACATGAACCGGTTGGTGCAGAACTGGTACTTGCCGGCGGTGCACTGTTCGCACACGCCGCAGGGCGCGAACGGCTCGACGGCTACCCGGTCACCCTCCTTGAAACCCCAGACCCGGGCGGCTTCGGAACTGATCTTGGCAATGCGTCCGATGGGCTCGTGGCCAGGGATCACGGGATAGTCGAAGAGGCCGGTGTCACGTACCGCACCGACGTACTGTTCGACGTCGCTGCCGCACATGCCGCTGGCTTCCACCTCGAGCAGTGCCCCGCCAGGTTGCGGATCGGACGGTACGTCGAATTCCTGCATCTGGATGGTGCGGTCCGCCACCTGCACAGCCGCGCGTGCCTTCTTCATGAGACCCTCCTCGATGAGCTGTCCCGAGCTTCTCGGGGGCCCGCGCCCCGGAGAATGCCCTGCCGGCATAGGCGTCCCCACAGTACAGGTACCGCGCATCGTCGTCGACGAACACCTCCCCGTGGTCGGCCCAGGCGACCAGGTCGGTGGAGGAGGAGGCGAGCAACGAGGTCGAGGTCCAGCCCTCGGTGCCGTCCGGGGTCGGGTACAGCCAGAACTGGCCGTCGAGCACCACGAGCGTCCTGACCGGGCGGGGCCTGGACGAGCCGCACGTCGAGTTGCTCTTCGTCCAGTCCTGACACACGTTCGAACCGCAACGGCTTCTCCCGTCATCAGAGGGTGGCATTCATCTCCTTTGCATCGATCGGAGAAGTCGTTGCCACGTATGTGTCGCGGCGTGTCGCTATTGCCCGGAAACCTCTTGGAATGAACTGGCCTGTCCGCTGGCGTCAGGGGTTTCGCATAAGCCTCCATGCCCCCCACGCCCGCGAAGACGCACACCGTGGACCGTCGGGAAGAGGCGCACCCGCCCGGACGTTGGGACCAAGGTCGAGCGCCCCGGCCGACCGATCCCCGAGGGAGACCATGACCAGCGATGCGGTGACCCTGCCCGAGTCCGACGCCCCGCGTGAGGCCGTCGCCGACGGCGCCCGGGCGGCAGCGGAAGCCGTCGCAGCTGTTCGCCCGGTACCCGCCGGCGTCGAGCTTCCCCCGGCCGGCACCGTGACGATGTTCACGACGACGTGGTGCGGCTACTGCCGCCGTCTCAAGACCCAGCTGGACGCGTCGGGGATCGGGTACACGGAGGTGGACGTCGAGGAGCAGCCGGATGCGGCGGCGCTCGTCGAGCAGCTCAACGACGGCAACCGCACCGTCCCCACGGTGCTGTTCCCGGACGGCTCGGCAGCGACCAACCCGTCGGTGGCCCAGGTCCGCGCCCGCCTCGCGGTCTGACCCCTGCGTGCCGCGCGCCGGCGGCGGTTCGCACGGTCGGTGGGTCGCACGGTCGGTGGGTCACCGGCCGCCCAGCACCGTCCCATCGGCTGCGGTGGTCACCAGCCGCCGGGCACTGTCCCGCCGTACCAGTCCTCGACCAGGGCGCGGGCGATGGACGAGCGCATCGGCAGCAGAACCTGGCCGGCGCCGATCGCGTCCCACAGCTCCTGCCGCGTGTACCAGCCCGCCTCGGCGATCTCCTGCCCGTCGACGGTGATCCGCGTCGTCGCCGCGTGGGCCCGGAAGGCCAGCATGAGCGACGCGGGGAACGGCCACGGCTGGCTCCCCCGGTAGTCGACCTCGTCGACCACCACCGCGGTCTCCTCACGCACCTCGCGCCTGATCGCATGCTCGGCGGACTCCCCGGGCTCGACGAACCCGGCCAGCACCGTGTAGCGGCCCGCCGGCCAGCGCGCGGACCGAGCGAGCAGCAGGCGGTCGCCGTCGTCGACGACCGCCATGATGACCGCAGGGTCCGTGCGCGGATAGTGCTCGGTGCCGTCCTGCTCGCAGCGACGCACCCAGCCGGCCGACACGGGGTCGGTCGCCGCCCCGCACCGGGGACAGCGCCGATGGCGCGCATGCCAGCCGGCGAGCGCGACCGCCATCGTGGCCAGACCCGCATCACGGTCGTCCAGCACCGCGCCGACCAGGCGCAGCGAGGACCAGACGGTCCCCTCGGGGGCGGGCACCGGGTCCGGGGCCACGTCCACCTGGGCCACGTCCACGGGCTCCCCGTCGCGCAGCTCCGCCGCAGCCAGCGGGTCGGACAAGGGTGCCTCGTCGACGAGCAGGGCCAGGTATGCGGGACCGGCCGGCGCCGGTTCGCCGGGCGCCGCACCCGGCAGCTGGTCGGCGTCGTCGTAACCGAGGAAGGCCCAGATCCCCGGATGGGCCAGCGCTCCGGCCTCCGGCGCAGCCAGGTAGGCGACCGCGCTGCCGTCCGGCGTGGTGGCCACGGCACCGTCCCGGGCGAGCAGCACCCGCGTGGTGGGGTCCGCCCGCAGGCGCTCGAGCAGCCCCGGGACGGTGCGCTGGTCGCCGGCCCGGTCCGTGCGGGTGCGGGACAGCGAGAGCAGGTCCACCGGGATCACCTGGCCACGCTAGCTCGCCGGACCCCGGCAGGCTCGGCGCGGCTGTCGCGGCCCGTGCCACCCCCAGGATGCCGACACGCGCCGCGGGTCCCGGCCGACCGGGCGGCAGCGCCCCTACCCTGGCCGGGTGGCCCGTTCCCCGCTCGCTCTCGCCGCTCTGGCCACCGTCGCCGTGCCCGGGCTCGACGCCTTCGACGTCCGACGCCCCCCGCAACAGGACACCGACCTGGACGTCGCCGTCGTCGTCGACGCCAACCGACACCGCTGGGTGGTCCGGGCGCCGACCGGTCCGGGCGCCGGGGCGGCCCTCGAAGCCGAGGTGAACCTGCTCGAGCCGCTGGCTGCGGCCGTCGATCGCGGCCTCCTGCCGTTCGACGTCCCCCGGGTCGCGGGCCATGCCTACCTGCCGGAGGGCGGCCGGGCCTTCGTGCACCCGGCGCTGCCCGGCCGGCCCCTGCGGCTGGAGATGCTGCGCCCGGGCCCGGGACTGGCCGCATCGTTGGGCCGCGCGGTCGCCGCCGTGCACGAGCTGCCGCCCTCCCTCGTCGGTGACCTGGGACTGCCCATGTACGACGCCCGGACGTACCGCCAGCGCAGGCTCGCCGAGCTGGACGAAGCGGCCCGCACCGGCAGGGTGCCAGCGACGCTGCTCCGGCGGTGGGAGGAACGGCTCGAGGACGTCTCGCTGTGGCGGTTCCGACCAACCGTCGTGCACGGGGACCTCACGGCGGAGAACGTGCTCGTCGCCGATGGGGCCGTGAGCGCGATCCAGTCATGGCGCGAGGTCAAGGTCGCCGACCCGGCCGACGACCTGTCCTGGCTGCTCGTCGGCGCCCCGGAGGATGCCCTCGACTCGGTCATGGAGGCCTACCAGCTGCGCCGGACCGAGCTCACCGACCCGTACCTCGCCGACCGGGCGCTGCTGGCCGGTGAGCTCGCGCTGGCCCGCTGGCTGCTGCACGGTGTGCGGTCCGCCGACGCCGACGTCGTCGCGGACGCCGTGCAGATGCTCGACGAGCTCGACGAGTTCACCCGCAGCACGGGCGAGCTGCACGCCAGCCCGTTGGGCTGACCTGGCGGACTCGACCCGAGGACGACGGCGGGCGGTCATGCCGAGCGAGCCGGGTCCGCCGTGGCGGAGCGCAGCACAGCGGCGATCCCGTCGGCGTCGAGCAGAGCGACAGGGCGCACGGTGTGCCCCGTCGCCAGGTAGCAGAAGGCCGCGTCGACCCGGTCCAACGGCGTCCCCGTACGCCGCGACCAGGCGAGCCGGTAGACCGCCAGCTGCACCTCCCGGGCGGCGACGTCGGTGGGAGCGACCGGCGGGCTGCCGGTCTTCCAGTCCACGACGACCACGGCGTCCGCCTCGCCGGGGCGCTCCGGGTCGCGGAACACCGCGTCGATCCGGGACCGCAGCACGTAGTCCTCGACCCAGGTCTCGACGTCCACCTCGACGGCGACCGGCTCCAGCGCTGCCCACGGCGTCGCGAGGAACCGCTCCTGCAACGCGGCGAGGTCGGCGCCGGACGCGACGACGTCGTCGTCCGCGCCGGGCAGGTCCTCCATGTCGACCAGCGACGCGCGGTGGAAGAACTGCTCGATCCAGGCGTGCAGCTGGGTACCGCGCCGCACCCGTGGCGACGGTTCCTGCGGCACCGGGCGGGACAGCGACCGGGCGAAGCCGCCGGGGTCCGCAGCCAGTCGCACGAGGGCTGACGCCGACAGGTGCGCAGGCATCGCCACCTCCGCCACGGGAGCCGCCCGCCGCGCCCGCTCGGCCAGCAGCAGGTCCGCGGACCGCAGCCGTGCAGCCAACCAGGGGTCGGTCGACGCGGGCCCGGTCGGGTGCTTCGCGCGCCCCGGCTGCCCCGGCTGCCCGGACGGTCCCGGCTCCCCCGGCTCCCCCGGCTCCCCCGGCTCCCCCGGCTCCTCCGACTCCCCCGGTCGCTCGGTGCGTCCGCCCGCCCGACCTCCCTGCGCATGATCCATCGCGGCGCGCACAGCGCCGGCTGCCGCAGCCACCGCCGGACGTCGCGAGCCGCGGGTGCCGTCGAACGGGTCCGCGGGCCACTCGACGGCACCGGCTGCCGGGTCCGCCGGGTTGGGGCCCTCGGGTGGCCCGCACCACTCGTCGACCTGCGCCAGGCCCGACCCGGTCAGCTCGGTGAGGAACAGCGACGGGGACCGTGCGGTCTTGCCCGCCCCCCACCACGCACCCGACAGCAGCACCGCCGACCGCGCGCGGGTGAGCGCGACATAGGCGAGCCGTCGCTCCTCGGCCACGGCGTACCAGCCGGCCTCCTCCACGAAGGCCTTCCGCCGACGTTCCAGCTCGGGCCGGTCCGGCGCCCCGGCGGTGTCGAAGACCGGCAGGTCCGCCCGGTCCCCCCGGAGCGGATAGGGCAGGGCGCCCAGGCCCTTCAGCCAGGCAGCATCCGACGGACCGTCCGACCCGACGCGGGTCGCCGGCAGGCCGCCGTCGATCAGCCCGGCGACGACGACGACGTCCCACTCCAGGCCCTTGGCACCGTGCACGGTGGTGAGCTGCACGGCTGCCGGGTTCGGCTCCACCACCGGCAGGTCGAGCCCCCGCTCCTGGGTCTCGGCAGCCTCCAACCAGCTGAGGAACGCGCCCAGCGTGGGAGCGTCGGCGCCCCCGGCGAAGCTCGCCGCCACCTCGCGGAACGTGTCGAGGTGCGTCCGGGCCCGGGCCGGGTCGGACCCCGCATGCGCGGCCACCTCGATGTCCAGGCCGAGCAGGCGCTCGGCCTCGCCGACCAGCTCCGGCAGCGGCGCACCCGCGTGCGAGCGCACGGCGCGCAGCGTCCCGGCCAGCCGGACCAGCCGGGCGCGACCCTCGACGCTCAGGCTGCGACCGTGCCGGCTGCGCCAGCCCACGGGCGGCAGGTCGTCCAGGGCGTCGACGATGCTCCGCTCGTCGACCACGTCGCGCTCGACCACCGGCTGGACGTCCGGTTCACGAGGCAGTTCCGGCCCGTCCAGCGCCGGCGCGCCGTGCCGGCGCCCGCCACCGGTGTCGGTCGGCGGACCGGCCACCAGCTCCGCCGCCCGGTCGGCCAGGGCGTGCAGGTCCGCGGCGCCGAGCCGCGCGTGCGCCCCGGTGACCAGCCGCAGGAGAGCATCGCCGCGAGACGGGTCGTGCGCCGCACGGAGTGCGGCGACGAGGTCGACCACCTCCGGGGTGGACAGCAGACCACCCAGCCCGACCACCTCGACCGGCAGCCCGGCAGCGCGCAGCGCGCGGTGCAGGACCGGGAACTGCGCACGCTTCCGGCACAGCACAGCCGCCGTGCGAGTGCCCTGGGCGACGTGCTGCGCGAGCAGGAACTGCGCGGCGGCGCGGGCCTCGTCCTCCACCGTGAGGGCGTACCGGGCGTGCACCGCCCCCGGCCCGGCCGCCGGCCGCGCCACGAGCTCGACGGCATCGACCCGGCTGGCGGCCCGCAGCGGTGCCGCCAGGCGGTTCGCGGCGTCGAGCACCGCGCGGTCGTTGCGCCAGGACGTGCTCAGCCGGTGCACGTCGGCGGGACGACGGGTGCCATCGGCGCCGACCTGCCAGAACAGCTGCGGGAACCGCTCCAGCCCGCCCGCACTGGCCCCTCGCCAGCCGTAGACCGACTGGTACGGGTCCCCCACAGCGGTCACCGGGTGGCCCCCGCCGAACAGCGCGGCCAGGAGCACCGTCTGGGAGTAGGAGGTGTCCTGGTACTCGTCGAGAAGCACCACGCGGTACCGCCCACGCTCGCCCGCACCCACCTCGGGGACCTGCTGCGCCAGCCGGGCGGCGAGCGCGACCTGGTCACCGTGGTCGAGGGCGTCCGTCGCGCGCTTGCGGTCCCGGTAGGCGGCCACGACGTCGAGCAGCCGGCCACGTTCGGCCAGCGACCGCAGCAGGTCCCGGACCCCGGCGGCGTGCGGTCGGTCGCGCGGCCCGGCGGGCGTGTCCTCGATGTCCGCGACGATCCGGGCGATGCCCTGCTGGGCCTCGCCCGGGCTCAGCAGATGCTCGTCGAGACTGGCCGACAGGGCGAGCACCGCCTGGACCACGGTGGACAGCGCAGCGTCGGTGTCCAGGTCGTCGACCCACGACTCGACGACCTCATGCGCGAGCTGCCACTGAGCGGCCTCGCCGAGCAGCCGCGCCCCGGGCTCCACACCCAACCTGACCGCGTGGTCGCGGACCAGGGACGCGGCATAGGCGTGGTAGGTGGAGACGGTGGGACGGGCCAGGTCGAGGTCGGAGCCCACCGAGCCGGTCGCCCGCGCCAGCTGACGCAGCCGCCGGCGCACCCGCTCGCCCAGCTCACCGGCGGCCTTCCGGGTGAAGGTCAGCCCGAGCACCTCCTCAGGGGAGACGTACCCGTTGGCGATCAGCCAGACGACCCGTGCGGACATCGTCTCGGTCTTGCCCGACCCGGCGCCGGCGACCACCAGGGCGGGCCGCAGCGGTGCCTCGATGACCGCTGCCTGCTCGGCAGTGGGCGGCTCCTGGCGCAGCAGCGTCGCGATGTCGCCGGCGGACAGGCTCATTCGACCACCTGCGCGCCCTCGTCGCGGGCCGGACAGCTCGTCCGCACCGGGCAGTGGTCGCACTGCTCGCCGGGCGTGGCGAGGAAGGCCGACGCCGCCATCCGCCGGGCGACGTCGTCCACCCGCTCCCGGGCGCGGGCCACACCGCCCTCGGCCGCGAGCAGCGGATCCTGCGCGCGGGTCACCGGACCGTGCGCTCCCTGAGCCAGCTGCACCAGCCGGGCACCGGCGCTGTGCATCCCGGCCGGCAGGGCCGCGAACGCACCCTCCTCCACGGCGAGCTGGTAGGCGACCAGCTGGGGGTTGTCGCGCGCAGCCGCCGCGGTCGGCACGGCACTGCCGGTCTTCAGGTCGACGATGCAGACGCTCGGACCGTCGGCACCGTCCGCGACCGCCTCGACCCGGTCCACCGTGCCGTACAGCCGAGCCCGCTGCAGGTCGAGGTCGAACTCCTCCTCGACGAGCAGCGGCTCGCCCGCCGTGGCGAGGTACTCCGCCAGCCGGTCCACCATGGCCTCGGCCCGCCGCCGCTGGGCGGTGGCCGCCCAGCCCGTGCCGAGCCGCAGCTCGGGCCAGCGCCGGTCCAGCTCGGCGCGCAGCTGTGCGCGCGTCCCCCGTGGCCAGGCCCGAGCGATGTCGTGCACGAGAGTGCCCAACGACTGCGCCGAGGTACCCGCCGACGAGCCGCCGGCAGCCTCCAGGGCCCAGCGCAGCATGCACCGGTCCGCGGTCTCGATCCGGGACGGCGACACCGGCACCGGCTCCTCCGCCGACCACAGCGGCTGGTCGGTGGACGGCGCGGCGAGCCCCGCCCAGCCGGCCGGGTCGGCACCGTCGGCACCGGCCAGCGCCAACCGGGCGAGCAGCTCGGCTGTTCCGTCAGCCGGCCGGCCGGCCGCCGCGCTGGCCTCCAACCGGGCCCGCAGACCGGCCACCAGACCTCGGAGGTCCGCCGGCTCGGGCGCGGTGGTCCGCCGCGGGTCGGGCCCGTCGTCCGGGGGCGCCTCGACGAGGTCGACGAACGGCGACGGCTCGGCGTCCTCGGCATCGACCGCGGTGACCAGCAGCGACCGGCGCGCCCGGGCGCACGCCACGTGGAAGCTGCGCAGCTCGTCGGACAGCACGGCCCGACGGGCGCCCACCCCGAGCGCCCCGCCGGGCTCCCGGCCGGCGAGCACCTCGACGAGCAGCTGCGCCCCGAGCAGCGAGTCGCGCAGCCGCAGGTCCGGCCAGACACCCTCCTGGACGCCGGCGACCACGACGACGTCCCACTCCCCGCCCGCCGCCCCGGCGGGCGTCAGCACGGCCACCCCCTCGCGCTGGGCCCGTGCCGCGAGGCTGTCCGCCGGCAGGTCCTGGGCGAGCACCCAGTCCACGAACACACCCGGTCCGGCCTGCGGCGTGCGGTCCACGAACGTCTCGGCGGCCCGGAACAGCGCGAGCACGGCGTCCAGGTCCCGGTCGGCCCGCGCCCCCGCCGCGCCCCCGGCCAGCGCGCTCGCCCGCCACGGGCCGGCCAGGCCTGCCGCGTCCCAGACCGCCCACAGCACGGTCTGGGCGTCCGCGTCCGGGCGAGCGGCCGCAGCGCGGCCCGCTGCCAGCACGCGGGCCAGCCGCTCGACCGGTCGGCGCACCGCGGCCGGCAGGCTGGCCGCCCGGGCCGGGTCACCGAGGACCTCGACGAGCAGTGCGTCGCTCGCGCGTCCACCCCCACCCGCCAGCTCCTCGGCGCGTAGCGCACGACGCAGCCGCCGCATCCCCACCGGGTCCATCCCACCCAGCGGGGAGCACACCAGCGCGCCGGCCGCCGTCGCGTCCAGCTCGGGACCGCCGGGCAGCACGCAGCGCACCACCTGCAGCAACGGGTGCACGGCAAGTTCGTCCCGCAGCGCGACGTCGCTGCTCGCGGCGGTCACCGGCACGGACGCGGCGGCCAGCGATCGACGGAGCGCCCGGGTCTGGTCCCCGGTGCGCGCGATGACGGCCATCCGGTCCCACGGCACACCGTCGGCCAGGTGCGCGGTGCGCAGTGCGTGGGCCGCGGCTGCGGCCTCCTGGGCCGCCGACGGGAGGATGGCGACCCGCACCTCATCGGCGTGCCGACCCGGCCCGGCCCGGCGGTGCGCCACCGTCCCGACCGTGCCGATGTGCTCGGCGAGCCGTGCGGACAGGGATCGCAGCCGCGGGCCGTGCCGCCACGCCGTGCCCAGCACGCACACCTGGGCACCGAGCTCGCCGGGGGCCGTGCCCGCGACGCCGGCGCGCACCGCGAGCGCCGGGGTGGCCCCGCGGAACGTCTGCACCGCCTGGTCCGGGTCGGCCAGGGCGACGATCCGCGCCCCGTCGGCGGCCAGGGTGACGAGCAACCGAGCCGTCGCCGCCGTGGACTCCTGGTGGTCGTCCACGACGACCAGCCGCCAGCGCGGTCGAGGCACCCCACCGACCTCCCGCTCCCAGGCGGCCAGCGTGGCCGCGGCCTCGTCGATCAGAGCTGCCGGGTCGAACCGGGCGCCACGGTCCGGGGTGGCCACGGCCAGCGAGGTGACGTCCAGGTACTCCTGGTAGAGCGTGGCAGCGGTCTGCCACACCGGTCGGCCGAGCCGACGGCCCAGCGCGGCGAGCTCTGCCGGTGCCAGGCCACGTTCTGCCGCACGCATGAACAGGTCCCGCAGCTCGTCACGGAAGGCGCGCAGACCCAGGGCGGCCGGCGGCACCTCCGCCGGCCAGTCGAGCGGCACACCCTCCCCCGCGGCGTGGCCGGCGAGCAGCTCGGCGAGCACGAGGTCCTGTTCCGGGCCGGAGACCAGCGTGGGGGCGGGCTCGCCGCGAGCCTGCGCCCGGGCCCGCAGGACGGCGAACGCCAGGCCGGCCGGCGTGCGCACCGCCGGGCTGGCCCCCGCCTGGCGCAGCCGTGCGGACAACCGGTCCCGCAGATCGCCGGCGGCCCGGCGGGTCGCGGCGAGCAGCAGCACCGCGCCGGGGTCCGTGCCGCCCTCGACCGCGGCAGCCACCGTCTCCAGCGCGACCGTGGTCTTCCCGGTGCCCGGGGCTCCCAGGACGAGGACAGCGCCCGGACCGACCGCCCCCGCCTGCACCGCATCCCGCTGGCTGGGGTCCAGGCGCAACACCGCGGGCCCGGCCGCCGCCGGACGTCGCAGGCGAGGTACGGAGGTGTCGATGAGCACGTCCTGATCTCAGCACGGACCACCGACAGCGGGCCGACC
This sequence comes from uncultured Actinomycetota bacterium, assembly GCA_963703555.1. Taxonomy (GTDB): domain Bacteria; phylum Actinomycetota; class Actinomycetes; order Actinomycetales; family Cellulomonadaceae; genus CAVPEV01. The sequence continues at coordinate 12,660 of CAVPEV010000041.1, forward strand.
GGGGGTGCGGGCGCTCGCCGCGGCAGGCGACCGTGCAGCGCCGGCCGTGCAGCGCCGGCCGTGCAGCGCCGGCCGGGCAGCGCCGACCGCCTAGGATGAGCGGGTGGACATCACGATCGGCGTGCAGCAGGTCAACCGCGAGATCCTCGTGGAGTCGGACCAGACCCCGGAGGAGGTCTCCGCCCTGGTGGCCGAGGCGCTCTCCGGCAAGCCCGTGCTGGAGCTGGTGGACACCCACGGTCGCCGAGTCCTCGTGTCGAGCTCCTCGATCGGCTATGTGGAGATCGGGGTGGAGACCCGCCCGCGGGTTGGCTTCGGCACGCTGTGAGCCTTCGCGGTGAACCGTCGGCACGCTGTGAGCCCAGCCGGGCAGGGTGCCGGTCAGGCGGTCAGGCCCAACCGGGTCATCCGGCGGGTGTGCTCGGCAGTCAGCTGACCGAGCAGCCGGGTGCGCCCGTCCGAGGCGAGCTCGGCGGCGGCGGCGAGCTGCGCCAGGCCCGGCCGCGCGGCCAGTCGCTGCACCGCCCCGAGCACCTCGCCGACGACCCGCCGCCCCCACAGCGCCAGCCGGGCAGCGAGCACGTCGTCGTCCGCCAGTGCCCGGCTGAGGTGCGCCACGGTGAGCTCATCGGCCCGGGTGTCCCCCAGCACATCCGTGAGCAGTCCGCGGGTCGCCGGATCCGCCGCCGCGGCCAGCAGGCGGCAGAAGTCCACGGCCACGCCGTAGGTGATGTGCTCCGTGAGCAGCCGCTCCCACCACGTGCTCGCCACGACCCGCTCGTCCAGGTCGGCGAGCACCCCGTCGTAGCCGACCATGGCCCGCTCGGCGTCCGCGCCGAGCGCGGTGAGGTGGGTGAGCACGCGATCTCGTCGGCCGACCGCCGCCGCCGCGTACCGGCTGACCGTGAGCCGGTAGGCGACGGTGGGCGCCGCCGCCGCGTCGTCGGCGAGACGGGCGAACGTCAGGTGCTCCAGCTGCGCGACGAGCCCGAGCAGCTCGACGGCCGAGCGTGCGATCATCGCGACCGCGGTCCGTCCGCCCTCGTCGAGGGGGGCACTCACGTCGTCATCGAGCGTGTCAGGCATCCGAGAATCCTACCCACCCGGGCCTGCGGCGCATCCCCGAGGGCGTCGGGTAGCATGGTTACGTACAACGGTTGCCCGGTCGTCCTGACCGTCGCGTGCCGCGCCCAGGTCGGGTCATCCCCGGCCGTCCAGGCGCATGACTTCCACGATCGGCTGCCGGCCATCCAGTGGTGATGCCCGCCCCAGCGTCCAGGTCCCCGGGGACCCACGGGGGTGTGCGGCCCGCCACGCCACAGTGAAGAGTCGTCCGTGACCCCCAGCCAGACCGATCTGACCACCCCCCACACCCCCGCCGACGCCAGCGTCGGCGAGACCGAGACAGCCGCCCAGGCCGCCCAGCGGACGGCCGCCGACGCCGTGCCCACCCGCCAGCACAGCCGTACCCACCCCGGCGTGCAGGCCGTGGACGCAGCCTTCGCCGACTACGACATCCGCCCCGAGATCGTCGAGGCGCTGGCCCTGGCCGGCATCGCCCGCCCGTTCCCCATCCAGGCCATGACCTTGCCGGTCGCCCTCGCCGGGCACGACATCATCGGCCAGGCCAAGACCGGCACCGGCAAGACGCTGGGGTTCGGCGTGCCGCTGCTGAACTACGTCGTCGCCCCGGGCGAGGCCGAGTTCGACCGCCTGGCCGCACCGGGCAAGCCGCAGGCGCTGGTGGTCGTGCCCACCCGCGAGTTGGCCGTGCAGGTGGCCGGCGACCTGGCCACCGCGTCGGTGAACCGCTCCGTGCGGATCGTCCAGGTGTACGGCGGACGGGCCTACGAGCCGCAGGTCGCCGCCCTGCAGCGCGGCGCCGAGGTGGTCGTCGGTACCCCGGGCCGGATGCTCGACCTCATCAACCAGCACTTCCTGGACCTGTCGCAGGCCCACGAGGTCGTCCTCGACGAGGCCGACGAGATGCTCGACCTCGGCTTCCTGCCCGACGTGGAGAAGATCCTCGCCCAGACCCCGGCGTCGCGGCACACCATGCTGTTCTCCGCGACCATGCCGGGGGCGGTGGTCGCCATGGCCCGCCGCTACATGACCCAGCCGACGCATATCCGCGCGAACGACCCGGAGGACTCCGGCGCCCTGGTGAAGGACACCCGCCAGGTCGCCTACCGGGCGCACGCCCTGGACAAGGTCGAGGTGCTGGCCCGCATCCTGCAGGCCGACGGACGGGGCCTGACGATGGTCTTCGCCCGGACCAAGCGGACGGCGGCCAAGGTGGCCGACGACCTGGCCGAGCGCGGGTTCGCCGCGGCGGCCATCCACGGCGACCTGGGCCAGGGCGCCCGCGAGCAGGCGCTGCGCGCGTTCCGCAACGGCAAGGTCGACGTCCTCGTCGCCACGGACGTGGCAGCCCGCGGGATCGACGTCGACGACGTCACGCACGTCATCAACTACCAGTGCCCCGAGGACGCCAAGACGTACCTGCACCGGATCGGCCGCACCGGCCGGGCCGGAGCCAGCGGGACCGCTGTCACCTTCGTCGACTGGGACGACCTGCCCCGGTGGGGTCTCATCAACCGCACGCTGTCCATCGGGATCCCCGAGCCGGCGGAGACCTACTCGACGTCACCGCACCTGTACACCGACCTGAACATCCCGCAGGGCACCACCGGGCGCCTGCCGCGCGCGGCGCGGACCCGGGCCGGCCTGGCCGCGGAGGTCCTGGAGGACCTCGGCGAGACCGGCAAGCGGACCACCCACCAGCAGGCGCCCGACGACCGGCACGGGCACACCGGGGCGGGCCACGGCGGCCGGTCGTCGGGTGGGCACGACGGACGGTCCGGCGGCGTCCACGAGGCGCGCTCCGGTGCGCGCCGCCCGGCGCGCACCGCGCGCGACCCCGAGCTGGCGCCGCACGCCGCGTCGAGCACCCCGGTCGGCACCGGTGCGCACAACGGCGAGCACGACGCCCCGCGGAGCGACGGCACGCCGCGTCGACGTCGCCGCTCCCGCCGTCACCCCGGCGGCACCGCCGGGGTGACACCCACGGGCACCGACGCATCGAGCCCCTCGGCAGCCGGCGAGGCCTGACACCGTAGCCCGCGGCGGTCGGCGCAGGCCACGGGCGGCGGTCGGCGCAGGCCACGGGCTACGCGGCCCGCACGAACGCGATCACCGCGTCGGCCACCATCTGGACCGCGATCGCTGCGAGCAGCAGACCTGCGATCCGGGTGACCAGCGTCGTGCCGGACTCCCCGAGGATCCGGTTGATCACCCCGGCGAACCGCATCGCCAGGTAGAGGCACACGTGCACGGCCAGCACGCCGAGCGCGATGGCCAGCCAGTCCGCCACACTGCCCTGACCGCGCTGCACGAACACGATCGTCGCGACGATGGCGCCGGGCCCGGCCAGCAGCGGCGTGCCCAGCGGCACGAGCGCCACGTTGACCTGTCCGTTGCCGGACGGCTGTGGGTCCTCGGCACGGCCGTTGAGCAGGTCCATGGCGACGAGCAGCAGGAGCAGGCCGCCGGAGGCCTGCAGGGCCGCCACGGAGATGTGCATGTAGGTGAGGATCTGCTGGCCGAACAGGGCGAACACGACGATGACGCCGAACGCCACGAGCACGGCCTGGCGCGCCGCCCGGGACCGCTGGCCCCGGGTCATCCCCGAGGTGAGGCCCAGGAAGACGGGCACCGTGCCCGGCGGGTCCATGATGACGAACAGCGTGATGAAGACCTCGCTGAACAGCCGGACGTCGAGCAGCCCTGTCACGGCCGCACCACCTCCAGCGCACCCCGCGCCTCGATGGCGGCGAGCACCGCCGGGTCCGTGGTGCGCTCGCCGAGCGCATTGGCCCGGCCCCGCCCGTGGTAGTCGCTGGACCCGGTGACCAGCAGCCCGCGCCGAGCCGCGAGAGCGGTCAGCCGGGCGACCTGGTCGGGACTGTGGTCACGGTGGTGCACCTCCAGCCCGGCCAGCCCCGCGTCGACCAGCTCCTCCAGCGCAGCGTCGGACAGGGTCCGGCCCCGCCCGACGGCGGCGGGGTGGGCGAGGACCGGCACCCCGCCGGCACGCCGGACCAGCCCGACGGCCTGCACCGTCGTCGGCGCGTGGTGACGCACGTGGTAGGGACCGTCCGCGGCGAGCAGGTGGACGAAGGCGGCGTCCCGGTCGGGGACCACGCCGCGCGCCACGAGCGCGTCGGCGATGTGCGGGCGCCCGACGACGGCCCCCGGCTCGGCCACGGCGAGCACGTCCTCCCAGGTGATCGGCACGTCGGTGGACATCCGCCGCACCATCGTCCGGGCGCGCTCCTGCCGTGACGTGCGGATGCGCTCCAGCTCGGCGGCCAGCCGGGGTTCGGCCGGGTCGACCAGGTAGGCCAGCAGGTGCACGCTGACCGGGCCGGTCCACGTCGACACCTCGATGCCGCGGACGAGCGCCACGCCCGCCGTCGCCACCGCGCCGACGGCCTCGGCCCAGCCTGCCGACCAGCCACTGCAGCCCAGGAAACGGCTCTCCAGATCGCCATTCCGCTGCTGGCCTTGTCGCTCGCTGTATCGATCATCGTTTATTTTCTCCTCAGGCTATTGATGAACAAGATCGCACATTCACTGATTTCGCTGGCGGATCAGGCCGATGAAATTGCCCGGGGTGGATTGGATATGCAGATCGAGACGCCGGGTGTGGACGAGATCGGCAAGTTGGGATCGGCATTCGAGCAAATGCGGGTAAGCCTGAAAGACCGCCTGGATGAACTTGACCACCTGCTGAAAGTTTCACAAGGTGTAGCTTCCAATTTGACCATGCAGGGTGCAGCCAGGCATATTTTGGACGCGACGCTGGTCAACGGGGCTTGCTCGAGCCGCCTGGTGCTGCGCAAGGAATCAAGCGACGAAGACGCCTGGGAAATAGGAGAAGTCTTCTCGGCTGGAGCCTGCGCCAAAGATTACGAAGCATTGGATGAGGTCATGGTCGATTTGCTCCGGGAGGAGAAAATCACCATCGTCCTCCAAGGCGAGAATCAAAAGCATGGGAATTCCCCGCGGCGAGAAAATTCCTGCGGCAGTTGCGGGCATCGCCATTCGAGACAAGAAGCGCGTCTATGGCATTCTCTGGATTGCCTATGAACAGACGCACCGCTTCCAGGATAGTGAAGACCCGCTACTGGAACACGATTGCGGGTGAGCAGCGGTACTGGCCATTTCCAACTCCAGCTTGTACCAACAGGCTGGAGTTGGAAATGGCCAATACCGTGTTCAGGTAGCGGGTTTCACTATCCTGGAAGCGGTGCGTCTGTTCATAGGCAATCCAGAGAATGCCATAGACGCGCTTCTTGTCTCGAATGGCGATGCCCGCAACTGCCGCAGGGAACCTTCTTCGCCGCGGGGAATTCCCATGCTTTTGATTCTCGCCTTGGAGGGAATGATAGTAATTTCATCTCCTCCGGATATGACCTCATCCAATGCTTCGTAATCCTTGGCACAGGACCCGTCGAGAAGACTTCTCCTATTTTCCCAGGCTTCTTCGTCGCTTAATTCCTTGCGCAGCACCAGGCACTGAGCAAGCCCCGTTGACCAGGGTTGCGTCCGAAAATATCCTGGCTCCGCCTCATGGTCAAATTGGAAGCTACACCTTGTGAAACTTTTCAGCAGGTGGTCGAGTTCATCCAGGCGGTCTTTTCAGCTTCTTCCTCATTTGCTCCGAATGCCGATCCCAGCTTGCCGATCTCGTCCACACCCGCCGATCTGCATATCCAATCCACCACGGGCAATTTCATGGCCTGATCCGCCAGCGAAATCAGCGAATGTGCGATCTTGTTCATCAATAACCGGAAAGAAGAAAATCCGACGATGATCGATACCGCCAGCGACAAGGCCAGCAGCGGAATGGCAATCTGGAAAGCCGTTTCCTGGGCTGCCGTGGCTGGTCGGCTGGGCCGAGGCCGTCGGCGCGGTGGCGACGGCGGGCGTGGCGCTCGTCCGCGGCATCGAGGTGCTCGACGTGGACCGGCCCGGTCAGCGTGCACCTGCTGGCCTACCTGGTGCTCGACCCGGCCGAACCCCGGCTGGCCGCGAGCTGGAGCGCATCCGCACGTCGCCGCAGGAGCGCGCCGGACGATGGTGCGGCGGATGTCCACCGACGTCGATCACCTGGGAGGACGTGCTCGCCGTGGCCGAGCCGGGCATCGTCGGGCGCCCGCGCATCGCCGACGCGCTCGTGGCGCGCGGCGTCGTCCCCGACCCGGACGCCGCCTTCGTCCACCTGCTCGCCGCGGACCCCCGCGCCCACGCGCCGACGACGGTGCAGGCCGTCGGGCTGGTCCGGGCGTCCCCGAAGCAGGGGTGCCGGTCCTCGCCCACCCCGCCGCCGTCGGGCGGGGCCGGACCCTGTCCGACGCTGCGCTGGAGGAGCTGGTCAACGCGGGGCTGGCCGGGCTGGAGGTGCACCGCCGTAGGCAGTTCCCGACCAGGTCGCCCGGCTGACCGCTCTCGCGGCTCGGCGCGGGCTGCTGGTCACCGGGTCCGCGGACTACCACGGGCGGGGCCGGGCCAATGCGCTCGCAGAGCGCACCACGGACCCGGCGGTGCTCGCCGCCATCGAGGCGCCGGTGCGCTGGAGGTGGTGCGGCCGTGACAGGGCTGCTCGACGTCCGGCTGTTCAGCGAGGTCTTCATCACGCTGTTCGTCATCATGGACCCGCCCGGCACGGTGCCCTCTTCCTCGGCCTCGCCTCGGGATCGGGTCCGGGCGGCGCGCCAGGCCGTCTCGTGGCGTTCAGCATCATCGTCGTGTTCGCCCTGTTCGGCCAGCAGATCCTCACCTACATGCACATCTCCCGTGGCGGCCCTGCAGGCCTCCGGCGGCCTGCTCCTGCTGCTCGTCGCCATGGACCTGCTCAACGGCCGTGCCGAGGACCCACAGCCGTCCGGCAACGAACAGGTCGACGTCGCGGTCGTTGCCGCTGGGCACGACGATGAGGC
>CAVPEV010000042.1:0-18428 GCA_963703555.1 uncultured Actinomycetota bacterium
CACCCTTCCTCGTGTCGGGTGCGCAGCCGGCCGGGCGTCAGTCAGTTCACTATTGGGACCCGTGTCAAACCCCTATCAGGACATGACGGCCCGCCCGGCTGCACCGGTCGTGAGCCGGGCCGGTCGACACGTCGCAAGCAGGACAGCCGCCACCGGGCGACGTCAGAAGAGCCATGGGTCAGACCCGCCCCACCGCAGGCCATCCTGCGCCCCGGAGAAGCCAGCCGCCACGCCCCTCAAGGGGTCAGACCACCGGTCCACGGCTCCATAGTGAAGAGCCCCTTTGGCGCCGACCGGTACCACCGCCGGAGGACGAGTCTCTGCACGTCGCCGCCACGAGGCACCCCCTGCCGCTCCTACACTCGGAGCATGCCTCAGCAGGTCCCGGCAAACTGGTATCCGGACCCCTTCGGCCGCTTCGAGCACCGCTACTGGGACGGTCGTCAGTGGACCGAGCATGTCGGTTCCGCCGGGCGTCAGGCGATCGATCTGCCAGTTGTCTCGGCGCCGACGCTGCCAGTCGCCGCGAAGTCCATTGCGTCGACTGCCGCCCCTGAGGTGGCGCCTGCCGCCAGGCCGGCAAACAAGAAGGTCCAGCGTCAGGTGCAGACGCTAGGCGTCGGCAGCGGTGTTGAGGCTGGCGGCGGGACTCTGTTCACGGAGCCGGTCCTCGTCGTGAACCAGAAGGCCAAGCTGTTCGAGACGAAGTCCGAGTACGGCGTCTACAACCAGCAGGGCCAGAAGGTCGGCTCGGTTCGCGAGGTCGGCATCAGCCTCACGCGACTCGCGATGGGTGGCAACGACGGAACCCGCAGGCTGCAGATCGTTGACACGAATGGTCGGGTGCTCATGACACTGACCCGACCAGCCAAGATCCTGAAGTCGAAGATCATCGTCATGAGAGCCGACGGCACCCAGGTGGGTCAGATCGTGCAAGAGAACGTCGGCGTCCTGGCGGGCCTGAGCTCGAGGTTCAGCATCCGCTTCCGGCTGGAGTCAGGTGGCCAACGGCTCGGCTCGATCAACGCCGAAAGTTGGCGAGCGTGGGACTTCAACATCCAGGATCGCGCCGGGACCGAGATCGCCAGAATCACCAAGACCTGGGCAGGGCTGGCCAAGGAGTGGTTCACGAAGGCCGACAACTATGTCCTGGAGGTTCACCGGCCACTGGAGGAGCCGTTGCGTTCACTCGTGGTCGCGGCCGCGCTCGCCGTCGACACGGCACTTAAGCAAGACGGCGATTGGCACCACAGGTCGTCAAGGTGACGACAACTGCGCTCTGACCTCATGCTGATGAGCTCGGCCGGTGAACCCCGCCGCAGCGCACTGGACCGGCACGCCGGCCAGCTTCCGCGGGGACTCATCCCCTCGGGGCTGGCCGGCGCTTCGCCTTTGAGGTGATGGCGTCCATCGCGGCGACCTGCCCTGATCTGACCGGCGCGATCGGGTGCCGATAGATCTCGGTGGTCACGGTGACCGAGCGGTGCCCGAGGGTGTCGCTGACGCGCGCGCCGCCGGGCAGTTCGTACTGCCACTGGACGTGCTCGACCACGTCGCAGTGGATCACCGCGAGGTCTCCCCGCAGCGGGTGGCAGGTCACGGACTGCACGGTTGGCGTCTTGGTCAGGAAGTCCCACGCGTCCGCGACCGCGCTGCGCGTCGTGGCGACCAGGTCGCGCCAGCCCTTCTCGGCGCAGCGTTCGGCGAGGACGATCCGGTACTCGGACTTCTTTGCCGGGCCGGGCGACCTCGCCGCCGCTCACTGCGGGCGTTCGACGTCCACCGGCTCGTCGAGCCACTCCAGGTCGGCCCCGTCGCGGGCGACGCCGGCGGCGTACGCCTGGGCGGTCGAGCGCCAGGCATGCACCGTGATCTCCAGACGGGTGAAGTCAGAGATGCTGGCGCAGGCCCTGGCCACCTCGATCAGCTCGGCGGCGAACGCGTCGCGCTCCGGCTCGGACAGGAAGGCGGCCCAGGGGAAGGGCCCGGCCAGCCGGCCGGCGATGCTCGCCGGCGAGTCCACGGTCATCCAGCCGGGGTGCGCGAGCGGCGCGCGACCTGGACCTGCTGGACCGTGGCGGCCGAGGCCGCCCGAGTCACCAAGTCCTTGGTTGCCACCACATCGCAGGATCGGATGGCGCCGAATGTGTCCGTTTGGGTTGACTTCGCTCGGAACGTGAGGCACTCTGGACCAGTCCAGGGCGTTGGAGCCGTGGGTGCGGCCATCCGGCCGCGGGGACGTGGGACACGGTGGTCATGTACGCACCCGAGCGACACCGGCAGATCCTCGGTCACGCGCGCGCCGACGGGCGTGTCGACGTCGCCGGGCTCGCCGCCGAACCGGACGTCACGCCGGGGACGGTGCGCCGCGACGTGACCGCGCGAGGCGATGGTCGAGCGTGCGCTCGTCGCCGCGTCGCGGCGCACCGTCGTGCTGGCCGACCACTCGAAGGTCGGGCGCACCGACCTGGCGCTCGTCGCCCCCTGTCCAGCGTCGACACGCTCACCCCCGACACCGGGATCGCCGCCGAGCTCGCCGACGAGATCAAGGCCGCGGGCCCTGCGTGGTCCGCGCATGACGACCGCATGACGACCGCATGACGACCGCGTGCGGCCCTCGGGCCGCCGGCATCACCACCGAAGGAGAACGATGAAGGTCTTCCGCTTCTACGCCCCGGGCGACGTGCGGATCGAGGACGACTACCCCGAGCCCGTCGCCGGTCCGGGCGAGGTGAAGATCCGCGTCCGCGCCTGCTCGATGTGCGGCACGGACGTCAAGATCTCCACGTCGGGCCACCAGCGCATGCGCCCGCCGCGCATCATGGGGCACGAGATCGCCGGCGAGATCGTCGAGGTCGGCGACGGCGTCACCGGATGGGCGGCCGGCGACCGCGTCCAGGTGATCGCCGCCATCCCCTGTGGGAAGTGCGAGTTCTGCACCTCCGGGCTCATGACGATCTGTCCCAACCAGCTCTCGATGGGCTACGACTTCGACGGCGGGTTCGCACCGTACCTGGTCGTGCCGCGCGAGGTGCTCGCGGTCGACGGGCTGAACCGCATCCCCGAGGGCGTCTCGTTCGCCGAGGCGTCCGTCAGCGAGCCGTTCGCGTGCGCGATCAACGCGCAGGAGCTGGTGAACACCCACGACGGCGACATCGTCGTGGTCGTCGGCTCCGGGCCGATCGGCTGTCTGCACGTGCGACTGGCGCGCGCCCGTGGCGCGGGTGAGGTGTACCTCGTCGAGCTGAACAGGGAGCGGCTCGACCTGGCCGCCCAGATCGTCAAGCCCGACGCGGCGATCTGCTCCGCCGAGGTCGACCCGATCGAGGCCGTCCTCGATCTCACCGGGGGCAGGGGCGTCAGCCTGGCGATCACCGCCGCGGCCTCCGGCGCGGCCCAGGAGCAGGCCCTGCGCATGCTGGCCCCACGCGGCCGGATCTCCCTCTTCGGCGGCCTGCCCAAGGACAAGCCGACGATCACCCTGGACTCCAACCTCGTGCACTACCGCGAGCTGTCGATCTGGGGCGCCAACGGCTCGAGCCCCGCGCACAACAAGCAGGCGCTCGCGCACATCGCCGACGGCAGTGTGCCCGTCGCAGACCTCATCACCCACCGGCTTCCGCTGGAACAGATCCGCGACGGCCTCGACATCGTCCGTGCAGGCACGGGCATCAAGGTCACCATCGAGCCGTGAGGCGGTGACCGGCCGGGCGGTCGCGTGTCGGCCGCCCGGCCACCGAACCCGGGCGGGGCAGCGCTCCGGGGTGCAGTGCAGCGATCGATGACGATCTAGCGCCGGACGGGGTACGCCCCGGCCGACCGCCACACGACAGGAGAGTGAGCGGGATGTCTGCAGCAGCAGCGGCAGGGGCCCCCACCGTGCGCCGGGGCAAGGGCGCACAGGTCAGGATCCAAAGGTTCGGAGCCTTCCTGACCGGCATGATCATGCCGAATCTCCCGGCGTTCCTCGCCTGGGGCCTCATCACGTCGTTCTTCATCGCCCGCGGGTGGACGCCCAACGGCATCATCGGCGGGTTCGGCAACGCCGACGCGTCGGGCTGGGCGGGTGCCGCAACGACACTGGCGCAGGGGAGCGACGGCGCGACGTTCCACCAGTACGTCGGGCTCGTCGGCCCGATGGTCACCTACCTGCTGCCGCTGCTCATCGCGAATGCCGGCGGCCGGATCGTCTACGGTGCCCGCGGCGCCGTCGTCGCGTCGATCGCGACGGTCGGCGTCATCGTCGGCTCCACCGTCCCGATGTTCCTCGGCGCCATGATCGTCGGGCCGCTGTCGGCCTGGATCATGAAGCAGATCGACCGCATCTGGGCGGACAAGATCCGGCCCGGCTTCGAGATGCTCGTCGACATGTTCTCCGCCGGAATCCTCGGCGCGGGGCTGTCCATCGGCGCGTTCTTCGGCGTCGCGCCGATCGTCACGCACGTCAGCCAGTGGCTGGGCACCATCGTCGACTGGCTGGCCAACCACGAGTTGTTGCCGGTGATGAGCCTCATCGTCGAGCCGGCGAAGGTGCTATTCCTCAACAACGCGATCGGCAACGGGGTGCTGGTGCCGCTCGGCGCGCAGCAGGTGATCGACCAGGGCAAGTCCCTGCTGTTCCTCGTCGAGGCGAACCCCGGCCCGGGCTTCGGCATCCTGCTCGCCTACACGCTGCTCGGCGTGGGCGCGGCGCGGTCCACCGCCCCGGGCGCGATCATCATCCAGTTCTTCGGCGGCATCCACGAGGTGTACTTCCCGTTCGTCCTCATGAAGCCGACCCTCATCGTCGCCGCGATCCTCGGTGGTGCGACAGGCGTGGCGACCAACGTCATCTTCGGCAGCGGCCTGCGCGGGCCGGCCGCACCCGGCAGCATCATCGCGGTGCTCGTCGCGACGCCACGAGGTAGCTACGTCGGCGTCATCCTGTCCGTCATCCTGTCCGCCGCCGTGTCGTTCCTCGTCGCGGCCGTCATCCTGCGGGCCTCCCGCAAGCGCGACCTGGAGGCGGGCGAGAGTGGCGACCTCGCCGCGGCGATCGGGCAGACCGAGGCGAACAAGGGCAAGTCGAGCGCGTCGCTCTCCGCTCTGGCGCAGGCGAACGGCATCCCGACGCAGCCGACGTCCGACGTGGCCGGCGCCGCGTCGACGCTCCTCGCCACCCGGCCGATCCACCACATCGTCTTCGCGTGCGACGGCGGCATGGGCTCGAGCGCGATGGGCGCGAGCATCCTGCGCGACAAGTTGAAGAAGGCCGGCGTGCCGGACGTCAAGGTCGAGTTCACGGCGGTCGCCCAGCTCGCGGACGGCGCGGACATCGTCATCAGCCAGCGCGAACTGACCGACCGGGCGCGCAGGCAGGCGCCCAGCTCGCGGCACGTCTCGGTGGACAATTTCCTGTCCAGCCCGGTGTACGACGAGGTGGTCGCCGAGGCCAAGGAGTCGGCGTCGGCGGGAAGTCCGTCGTGACCGACGTCCTCACCCGCGACCTCGTCGTCGCACCGGGCACGGCCCGGACGAAGGACGAGGCCATCCGGGAGGCCGGCGCCCTGCTCGTCGGGTGCGGCGCCGTCACCCCGGCCTACGTCGACGCGATGGTGGAGCGCGAGCGGCTGGTGTCCACCTACATGGGCAGCTTCCTCGCGATCCCGCACGGCACCGACGAGTCGAAGGCGGACATCGTGCGGTCCGCGCTGTGCCTGGTCCGGTACGACGAGCCGATCGAGTGGGGCGCCGGGCAGCCGGTGCGCGTTGTCGTCGGCATCGCCGGGGTGGGCGAGGAGCACCTGGGGATCCTGTCGAAAGTCGCACTGGTCTTCGCCGACCCCGACCAGGTGCGGCGCGTGCTCGACGCGCCCGGGCCCGACGCGCTGTACGACCTGATCCAGCAGGTCAACGCCGCCTGACCGGCGACGGCGAGACGATGACGCACGACGAGGAGAGACCCGGGAGGGCGCGGCGCTGCGGACCGCCGCGCCCTCCCGGGGCACGATGTGGCCGGCGCGGACCCACGCCGGCGAGCGAGGCGCACCGACGATCATCACCGTCACGCCCAACCCAGCCTGGACCGGGCGCTGGACGTCGACGACCTCGCCGTCGGCGACGTCAACCGGGCGCACTCCGACACGCTCAGCCCCGGCGCCGCGACAGGGTGCTCCTTCGTGTACCCGTTCACCCAGTTCCGTAGCGTCTGCTCCGCCACACCATTCTCACGCGCCACGTCAGGGACGGCTCGCGGGTTCCGAATCACTTCCTGAACGCACGCGTCCAGTCCGTTGGTGTTCTCACCTGACCCGCGTTGCCGGGGCGAGTGCGGGTCGGGCAAGAACACCGGGATGCCGACCGCCGGGGTGAACGTCGCGTGGCGGGCCCGCTGTCGGCCCTGGCCCCAGGTCAGGAATAGCAGTCTCGACAGACCTTGCGCAGTTTGGGGCGGGTCAGCTGCCGCTCGGCCCGCCGCGCGGCCACCGCCGCCCGACAACCGCGCCGCCCCCCTCGGCCACACGGCGGCCACAGGCGGGTGTGGGTGACGACGGCGGCCGCGGGGGCACATTGGTAGGGCAGGTCAACAGGACTTCGGAGGCCTTCGTCGTGCTCAGGCTGGGTTCACCGCACCCGGTCGCTGAGCCGACGGCGGGCTGGGTGCGGTGAACCCGACAGGTCAAGCAGCCGTCGAGCGGCCCGAGGAGGCTCCGGCAGGGCGCCGGCTGCGCCCGCCCCTGTGCCCACGCGGGGTGTCACGGGCGTCCTGGGTGGCGGCGCCGGCTGCACCGACGGCGCGCGCCGTGGTCCGTGCGGGCGCACCCGCGCCGCGGCGGCCGGACGCGCCGGCCATCCTCGCCCGCCCGGACGGCGCCACGGTGGTGGCGGCCGGGCCGACGGCGACGGGCGCGACGAGCGGCGCCACCGGGCCGACCAGAGCGGTGACCGTCGGGTCGCCCGGACGCACCGACTGCGGGCGCACGACGATGTGGGCGGCCCGGGTGAGGGCACGCACGTCGGCACGCTGCTCGGGCAGCACGATCGTGACGACGTCGCCGCCGGCCCCGGCCCGGGCGGTCCGCCCGGAGCGGTGCAGGTAGGCCTTGTGCTCGGCCGGCGGGTCGACGTGCACGACGAGCTCGATGTCGTCGACGTGCAGGCCGCGCGCGGCGATGTCGGTGGCCACGAGGACGCGCACGTCCCCGGCGCTGAACGCCGCCAGGTGGCGCTCCCGCGCACCCTGGGCGAGGTTGCCCTGCAGGTCCACGGCCGGCACGCCCTGGGCGGTGAGCTGACGGGCCAGCTTCTTCGCCTGGTGCTTGGTCCGGGTGAACAGCAGGCGGCGGCCGGTGCCACCGGCCAGCTGGCGCACGACGGCCTGCTTGGTGTCGGCGTCGGCGACCTCGAGCACGTGGTGGGTCATCGTCGCGATGGGGGAGTCGACGCTGTCCACCTCGTGGTGCACGGGGGAGCTGAGGTAGCGGCGGACCAGCAGGTCGACCCCGTTGTCCAGGGTGGCGGAGAACAGCATCCGCTGGCCGCCGGACGGGGTGCGGTCGAGGATCCGGCGCACGGCGGGCAGGAAGCCCAGGTCGGCCATGTGGTCGGCCTCGTCGAGCACCGTGACGCTCACGCCGTCGAGCGTGAGCAGGTTCTGGTGGAGCAGGTCCTCCAGCCGTCCCGGGCAGGCGACGAGGATGTCCACGCCCCGGTTCAGCTCGGCGACCTGGCGCGACTGCGCGACGCCGCCGTGGATGGTGGTGGTGGACAGGCCGAGCGCACGGGCGATCGGCACGAGGACCGCGTCGATCTGGTGCGCCAGCTCGCGGGTCGGGCACAGCACGAGACCACGAGGACGCCGGGGACGGCGCGGCGTGCGGTCGGCGGCCAGCCGGACCACGAGGGGCAGGCCGAAGGCGAGCGTCTTGCCGGACCCGGTGCGGCCACGGCCGAGCACGTCGGCGCCGCGCAGGGTGTCCGGCAGGGTGGCGGTCTGGATGGGGAAGGGGGAGGTGATGCCCTGGTCCGCAAGGATGCGGACGATGGGCGCGGGCAGGCCGAGATCGGCAAAGGTGGTCACAGGAGCCTTTCAGGCTGAGAGTGGGTCGGGATCCGCCGCCGGAGCGGTCCAGGGGGATCTCCACGACGCGGGGCGCGCACGTCATCGGCGCTGCCCTCGTCGCCCAGTGTCGCACACCTCGGCCCGATCACCGCGCCGAGCCGCCGGTCACGCGGCTGAGCCGCCGGTCACCGGGACCATCTGCCGGCCAGCCGGCGCAGCCGGTCGACGTACCCGCCGCCGAACAGCACCGCATGCACCCCCACGGGATACAGCTGATGCAGCCCCACCCGGCCACGGCACCCGCTGCGCAGCGGGTGCACCTCCTGGTACCCCGCGAGGACCTCGTCCAGGTGTGGTAGGCCGAACAGGGCAAGCATCGCCAGGTCCGCCTCCCGGTGGCCGCCGTGGGCTGCGGGGTCGATGAGCGTCGCGCCGTCCGGGGTCCAGATGACGTTGCCGGCCCACAGGTCACCGTGCAGCCGTACGGGTGGGTCCTCGTCGTCGAGGACCCCGGTGCGCAGCCTGTCGGCGACCCGTCGCAGCAGGTCGGCGTCCGCCGGAGCGAGTGTGCCGGTGCGCTCACCGAGGTCGGCGAGGGGTGCCAGCCGGCGGTCGGCGACGAAGGCGCCCCAGCTCTCCTCGTGGCCGGCAGCCATCGGCAGCGGCGCGTCGAGCGGCCCGAAGAACCCGTCGCCGGACCATCCCGGGGGGAGGCTGCCGAAGGCGGGCGCCCCGGCATCGTGCGTGACTGCGAGGCCGCGACCGAAGGCGTGTGCGGCGGTGGCGGTCGGTGGGACCTCACGCAGCCGGACGAGGTCGAGGTGGTCATCCGTGACGTCCAGCACGGGCACGACGGGTGCGCCACCGGCGTCGGCGAGCCAGGCGAGGCCGGCAGCCTCGCACCGGAAGAAGCCAGCTGGTGCGTCGGCCCGTTGCTTGCGGAACACCTCGGTCATCGCACCATCCTGTCCGGCCGCCCGTCGGCCCGCGCACTGCCCTGCATCGAGCCGCCGCCCGGTCCCGCGTGCGACGATCTGGTCGGGCACCGGCCAGAAGCCGGCGCCCGACCATGCCACCTGATGCGGCGCCACCCGTGCCGCGGTCGATAGGAGCAGTGATGAGGATCGGCGTCCCGAGCGAGGTCAAGAACCAGGAGCACCGGGTCGCGATGACGCCGGCGGGCGTGCACCAGCTGGTCGCTCACGGGCACGAGGTGGCGGTCGAGGCCGGGGCGGGGGCCGGGTCCGGGATCCGGGACGACGACTACGCCGCAGCGGGCGCCCGGCTGGTCGGCACGGCGGCCGAGGCGTGGGCGGCCGAGCTCGTCTGCAAGGTCAAGGAGCCGGTCGCCGACGAGTACCCGCTGCTGCGCGAGGATCTCGTGCTGTTCGCCTTCCTCCACCTGGCTGCGGACCGGCCCGGCACGGACGCCCTGCTGTCGGCCGGCACCACGGCCATCGCCTACGAGACGGTCCGGTCCCGCGACGGGTCGCTGCCGCTGCTCGCGCCGATGAGCGAGGTGGCCGGCCGCCTGGCGCCCCAGGTGGGCGCATACCACCTGATGGCCAGCGAGGGCGGCTCGGGCACGCTGCTCGGTGGGGTCCCGGGCGTCGCGGGGGCGAACGTCGTGGTGCTGGGCGGCGGGGTGGCCGGGCGGCAGGCCGCGCAGATCGCCCTCGGCATGCGCGCGCAGGTCACCGTCCTGGACGTGTCGCTGCCCACGCTGCGCCACATCGACGTCGAGCTCGACGGTCGGGTCCGCACGCAGGCGTCGAGCGCCTATGCCGTCGAGCGGGCCGTCACCGACGCCGACCTGGTGGTCGGAGCGGTGCTGGTGCCCGGGGCTCGGGCGCCGCGACTGGTGACGGATGTCATGGTCGAGCAGATGCGCCCGGGGTCCGTGCTCGTCGACATCGCGGTGGACCAGGGCGGCTGCTTCGAGTCCAGCCACCCCACGACGCATGACGACCCGACCTTCCGGGTGCACGACACCGTGTTCTACTGCGTGGCCAACATGCCGGGGGCCGTGCCGGTCACCGCGACGCGCGCGCTGACGAACGTCACCCTGCCGTACCTGACCGAGCTCGCGGACCATGGCTGGCGGGACGCGATGGCGGCCGACGCGGGCCTCGCACAGGGCCTCACGACGCACCGCGGGCTGGTCATGCACGCCGGGGTCGCCGGCGCGCACGGCTATGCCTGGACCCCGGTCGCCCAGGTGCTCGGCAGCGGCCGCTGACGGGCGCCCGGGCCCCGGGACGACGGCGAGCTCCTCGGGCCCCGGTCCCCGACGGCATCCCCCGGTCCCCGACGGCAGCCACCTCGGCGCCCGGCGTCGGCAGACGGGCCCGCAGCGCACGCTCCCCGGCCGGCCACTAAGGTACCGGCCGTTCGTGATCGCACGGCGCCTTGGGGGTGGGATGGCACGCGTCAAGACCGTCGAGGAGTCCATCGGCGACACCGGCGAGCCAGGTCACGGCCTGCGCAAGGTGCTGCGGGCCCGCGACCTCCTGGTGTTCGGCGTCGGCGTCATCATCGGCACCGGCATCTTCGTGCTCACCGGGCAGCAGGCCGCCCTCAACGCCGGCCCCGCGGTCGTGCTCTCCTTCCTGCTGGCCGGCGTGACCTGTGCGTTCGCCGCGTTGTGCTACGCGGAGCTGGCCTCCACGGTGCCGGCAGCGGGCAGCGCCTACACCTTCGCCTACGCCACGCTCGGCGAGGTGGTGGCCTGGGTGATCGGGTGGGACCTGCTCCTGGAGCTCACGCTCGGCGCCGCCGTGGTGTCCCGTGGGTGGTCCGCCTACCTGCAGCAGCTGTTCGACCTGCCGAGCTGGCTGGCCGGTGACGCGGCGCGCCCCGACTTCGCCGCCATCGCCATCGTGGTGGCGCTGGTTGCCCTGCTCATCCGCGGGACCAAGGAGTCCAGCCGGTTCACCGGCGTGCTCGTCGTGGTGAAGATCGCCGTCGTGCTGCTCGTCATCGTCGCCGGGCTGTTCTACGTGCGGGCGGCCAACTACCACCCGTTCATCCCGGCGAGCCGGCCGGCGCCGTCCGGCGGGGGCTCGGTGCTGCACCAACCGATCCTGCAGCTCCTGTTCGGGCTGGAGCCGACCCGGTTCGGGCCGTTCGGCGTGGTCGCAGCGGCGTCGGTGGTGTTCTTCTCGTTCATCGGCTTCGACATCGTGGCCACCACCGCCGAGGAGACGGTCGGCCCGCAGCGCGACGTCCCCCGCGGGATCCTCGGTTCGCTGGCCATCTGCACGCTGCTGTACATGGCGGTCGCGGCGGTGATCACCGGCATGGTGCCATTCAGCCGGCTCAACACGGCGGCGCCGCTGGCCGAGGCGTTCGCGGCACGGGGGGTCACCTGGGTCGCCCGCCTGGTCTCCTTGGGTGCCGTCGCGGGGATCACCACGACGATCCTCGTCCTGCTGCTGGGCCAGTCCCGAGTGCTGTTCGCCATGGCGCGGGACGGCCTGCTGCCGGCCGCGCTGGCCCGCCTGCACCCGAGGTTCGGCACCCCGTGGCTGCTCACCCTCGTCGTGGGCGGGGCCGTCGCCGTCCTCGCCGGCGTGGTTCCGCTGGCGGCACTGGCCGAGCTGGTGAGCATCGGGACGTTGTTCGCGTTCGTGGTCGTCTGCATCGGCGTGGTCGTGCTGCGTCGGACGCGGCCGGACCTGCCGCGGGCGTTCCGCGTGCCCTGGGTGCCGGTCATCCCCGTGCTGGGCGTCCTCACCTGCGCGTGGCTCATGGTGAACCTGCCCGTCGACACCTGGGTGCGGTTCGTCGTCTGGATGCTCATCGGGATGGGCGTGTACCTGGGCTACGGGCGTCGGCGGAGCCGGTTCGCGGTCCGGGACCAGGCGCCGGTGACCGACGCGGCGCCCTGACTGCTGCTTCGACGTCCCGCGCCCGGGGAGGATGGGGCCATGACGTCCCCTGATCCCGTGCCGGCCCTCGACCCGTCCAACCCGTTCGCCTCGCCGTCGTCGCTGCCGTACGGCCTGCCCGACTTCGCCCGGATCCGCGAGGAGCACTACGAGCCGGCGATCCGGGCCGGCATGGCCGAGCACCTGGCCGAGGTGGAGGCGATCGCGATCGACCCGCAGGCGCCCACGGTGGAGAACACCCTGATCGCCCTCGAGCGGTCCGGGCGGCTGCTGCAGCGCACGTTGGCCGTGTTCGGCAACCAGCGGTCGGCGTTCGCCACCCCCGGTCTGGAGGAGATCGAGCAACGACTGGCGCCGGACCTGGCCGCACACCACGACGCCGTCGCCATGGACGCCCGGCTCGCCGCCCGGCTGCACACTCTCGACGTCGAGCGGTCCGCCGGTCGGCTGACGCTGGCGGACGACACAGCCTGGTTGCTGGACACCGCGCTGCGCGACATGCACCGGGCCGGCGCGGACCTCGAGCCGGCCGACCAGGACCGGCTCAGGGACATCGACGCGCGCCTGGCCGCCCTGGAGGCCGAGTACGGCCGCCTGCTGCATGCGGGGCAGACGGCGGCAGCAGTCCTCATCGAGGACGTGGCCGACCTGGCCGGCCTGTCCCCCGACGCGATCGACGCAGCCCGCGCCGCGGCCGCCGGGTGCGGCTTGACCGGCTATCTGCTGACGATGCAGCTGCCCACCTCTCAGGCCCCGCTCGCCCGGCTGGAGCGCAGGGACGTGCGCGAGCGTGTGCAACGCCGCTCGCAGACCCGGGGGAGCCTGGGGGACGAGAACGACACCCGGGCCACGGTGCTGCAGATCGTCCGGCTCCGCGCCGAGCGTGCCCGCCTGCTCGGGTACCCGCACCATGCCGCATGGGTGGCCGAGGACTGCACGGCCGGGACCAGCGAGGCGGTCGACGCGATGCTCGCCCGCCTGGCACCGCCCGCGGTCACCAACGCGGTGCGCGACTCGCGCGAGCTCGAGGCGCTGCTGCGGGCCCACCGTCCCGACGCGCGGCTGCGTGCGTCCGACTGGGCCTTCCTCGCCGAGCGGCTGCGCCGGCAGCGGTACGCGGTCGACGACGCGGCGCTGCGCCCCTACCTGGAGCTGGATCGCGTGCTGACGCACGGGGTGTTCCGCGCCGCGACGGCGCTGTACGGCATCACCTGCACCGAGCGGGCCGACCTGGCCGGCTACCACCCGGACGTGCGGGTCTTCGAGGTGCACGACGCCGACGGGTCCGGGCTGGGGCTGTACCTCGCCGACCACTACACGCGAGCCTCCAAGCGCGGTGGGGCGTGGATGACCTCGCTGGCGGACCGGTCCGGGCTGCTGGGCGGGGCGCCGGTCGTCGTGAACAACCTCAACATCGTCAAACCGCCGGACGGCGAACCCACCCTGCTCGCCTGGGACGAGGTTCTCACGCTGTTCCACGAGTTCGGTCACGCCCTGCACGCCCTGCTCTGCGACGTGCGCTATCCGTCCCAGGCCGGCACGCAGGTGCCCCGAGATGTGGTGGAGTTCCCCTCGCAGGTCAACGAGATGTGGGCCTGGGAGCCGGAGGTGCTGAGCGGTTTCGCCGTGCACCACAGGACCGGGGAGCCGCTACCGGACGGCTGGACGGACGCGCTCCTCGCGGCCCGGCGCGCCAACGAGGGGTTCGCCACCACCGAGTACCTCGCCGCGGCGCTGCTCGACCAGGCGTGGCACCATCTCACCCCCGAGCAGGTGCCCACGGACCCGGCGGAGGTCGAGCTGTTCGAGTCGGCGGCGCTGGAACGTGCCGGCGTGGCCTTCGGCCCGGTGCCGCCGCGCTACCGGTCGACCTATTTCCAGCATGTCTTCGCAGGTGGCTACGACGCCGCGTACTACTCCTACATCTGGGCCGAGGTGCTCGACGCGGACACCGTCGAGTGGTTCCACGAGCACGGCGGTCTGAGCCGGGACGCCGGGGAGGGCTTCCGCCGCACCGTGCTGGCACGGGGCGGCTCCGGGGACGTGATGGACGCCTTCCGGCGCCTGCGCGGCCGCGCCCCGCGGATCGAGCCGCTGCTGGCCCGCCGCGGACTGGGCCTGTGAGCATTCGGTACGGTCGTCGCCATGCCCGCTGACACCGACGAGGTGGTGCAGATCTGCCGCGACCTCATCCGGATCGACACCTCGAACTACGGTGACGGGTCCGGGCCGGGGGAGCGGGCCGCCGCCGAGCACGTGTCGGGGCTCCTTGCGGAGGTCGGGCTGGCGCCGGAGCTGTTCGAGAGTGCACCCGGGCGGGCCAGCGTGGTGGCGAGGCTGCCGGGCGCGGACCCGTCGCGCCCGGCGCTCGTCGTGCACGGGCACCTGGACGTCGTACCGGCCCGGGCCGAGGACTGGACGGTCGGCCCGTTCGCGGCCGAGCTGCGCGACGGCATGGTGTGGGGCCGCGGCGCGGTGGACATGAAGGACATGGACGCCATGGTGCTGACCGCCGTGCGCGCCATGGCCCGGGAGGGACGCCGCCCCGCGCGGGATGTCGTCCTGGCCTTCTTCGCCGACGAGGAGGCGGGGGGCGCGCAGGGCGCGCGGTGGGCGGTGGACCACCGCCCGGACCTCTTCGAGGGGGCCACCGAGGCGATCGGCGAGGTCGGTGGCTTCTCGGTGCAGGTCGAGGGGCGTCGCACGTACCTGCTGCAGACCGCGGAGAAGGGCCTGGCGTGGCTGCGGCTGGTGGCCCACGGACGGGCCGGCCACGGCAGCGCGGTGAATCCCGACAACGCGGTCACCCACCTGGCGGAGGCCGTCGCCCGGATGGGGCGCCACCGGTGGCCGATCGTGCTCACGCCGACCGTGCGGGCTCTGCTGGAGGGCGTCGCCGACCTCACCGGCCTGCCGTTCGTCCCCGAGGACCCCGCGGCCGTGCAGCGACTGGTGGACGCGCTCGGGCCTGCGGCGCAGTTCGTCGGCGCCACCCTGACGAGCACCGCGACGCCCACCATGCTGGACGCCGGGTACAAGGTCAACGTCGTCCCGTCACAGGCGCAGGCGCTGGTGGACGGGCGGTTCCTGCCGGGGCAGGAGGAGGCGTTCCGCGCCACCGTGCAGGAGCTGGCCGGGCCGCAGGTGGAGGTGACCACCGTGCACGCGGACCGGTCGCTGGAGGCGCCGTTCGCCGGGGACCTCGTCGACGCCATGGTGGCGGCGCTGCAGGCGGAGGACCCGGGAGCGGCGGTGCTGCCGTACGCGCTGGCTGCGGGCACCGACAACAAGTCCTTGGCCCGCCTGGGGATCACCGGCTACGGGTTCGCCCCATTGCGCCTGCCGGCCGGGCTGGACTTCCCGGCACTGTTCCACGGGGTCGACGAGCGGGTCCCGGTGGACGCGCTGGACTTCGGCGTCCGGGTCCTCGACCGGCTGCTCCGCACGGCCTGACGGCCGGGCGCTGTCAGTCGAGGTCCTCGCCCAGGAGGCCGAGGTCCTCGCGGAGCGTGCTGCGCACCCGGATCACCCGCCGGCGAAGCCAGACCCGGCGCTCACCACCGGCGTACCAGCGGGTCCGAGCCAGCTCCCAGCGGCCGTACTCGGCCTCGTCGGTGAGCATCCGGGTGGCGTCGGTGCGGGTGGTCGTCCGCGGGATCCGCACCTCCCGGAACTCGTACTGCGTCCCTGGTGGTACCTGGCCCGCTCGTCGTCCGTACGCCACGCCTCACCACCTCGCCCACCGTGCCGCACGGGGTCTGCCTGTGCCCGTCCGACCGCATCCTGGTGCCATTGTGCACGCCTCGGCGCTACCGTCGTGCCATGACCGCCGACCCCCGCGCAGCGCTGGACCGCCTGATCGCCGCGCTCGAGGCGCACTACCAGGCCGTCGTCTCCGACCGGGGCGAGGAGGACTCCTCTCTCGACGACGCCTACGAGGTCCTGGCGGACGCGTTCGAGGTCTACGACGACGCCCTGGAGACGGTGCACGGCGAGTCGACCCCGTTCGCGTTGGTGGAGGACGACGCCGAGGACGAGGACGAGGACGAGGACGCCGAGGACGAGGACGACCTCGACACCGACGACGAGGACGGCGGCGACGTCGACGTCGACGACGGGGACACCGACGAGCGGGACGACGACGTCTCGCCCGCCGGCGATCGCCTCTGAGCTCAGCGCCGCTCCGGGTAGCCCAGCGCCGGCGCGCTGACGTCGTCGAGCGCGCGGAGGATCGGGGCCGGGAGCTCGACGTCCTCGGCGGCGAGGGACGCGCGCAGCTGGGCCGCCGTGCGCGCGCCCACGATCGCCGAGGTGACGTGCGGGCGTAGCCAGGCCAGGGCCACCTCGAGCGGGGAGCGCTCCAGCCCTTCGGCGGCCGTGACCACGGCCTCCACCACGGCTCGGGACGCGGCGCCCAGGTAGGGCTCGACGAATCCGGCGAGGTGCGCGGACGCCGCCCGGGAGTCGGCCGGCACGGTGCGCCGGTACTTGCCGGTCAGGACCCCCCGACCCAGCGGCGACCAGGCGAGGACGCCGATGCCGAGCTCCGCAGCGGCCGGCAGCACCTCCCGCTCGACGCCACGCTGCAGGAGCGAGTACTCGGCCTCCACCGCCGCCAGGCCGACGTCGTCGCGCAGCAGGGTCGCCGCGTGCGCGACCTGCCAGCCGGCGTGGTTGGACAGCCCGACGTACCTGACCCGGCCCGAGTGGACCGCCAGCCGCAGGGCCGAGACGGTCTCGGTCAGCGGGGTCCGCGGGTCGGGTGACTGGACGAGCCACAGGTCGACGTGATCGGTGCCCAGACGACGCAACGACGCGTCGAGCCCGTCGAGCAGCGCGCCGCGGGACGCGTCGACGACCCCGCCGTCGCCGGTGCGCCGGACGCCCGCCTTGGTGCACACCACGACCTCGTCGCGCGGCACGACGGTGCCGAGCAGGGTTCCCAGCAGGTGCTCCGAGCCGCCGTCCGCATAGGACGAGGAGGTGTCGACGAGGGTGCCCCCGGCGTCGACGAAGTCGCGCAGCTGCTCGGCGGCCTCCGCCTCGTCGGTGTCCCTGCTCCAGGTCAGCGTGCCCAGCCCGAGGTCGGACACCCGCAGCCCGGTTCGACCCAGCTGGCGCAGCTCCATGACGGCCAAGGGTACGCAGCGCACCGGGTAGGACCGGCCGACCGGTTAGGGTGACCGCTCGTGGGCGCGATCGAAGCGGTGCTGCTCGGGCTGGTCCAGGGCTTGACGGAGTTCCTGCCGATCTCCTCCAGTGCGCACCTGCGCATCGTGGGGGAGCTCACCGGCGCAGCCGACCCGGGCGCGGCGTTCACCGCCATCACCCAGATCGGCACCGAGGCCGCGGTGCTGCTGTATTTCCGGCGCGACATCGCGCGGATCTGCGTGGCGTGGTGGCGGGCGCTGCGTGGTGACCTGGGCCCGGACTGGCGTTCCCGGCTGGGCACGCCGGCCGGCCGGCCGGCGGACCCGGACGCCCGGATGGCCTGGTTCATCGCCCTGGGCAGCGTGCCGATCGTGCTGCTCGGCCTGGTGTTCCAGGACACCATCGAGCACACCCTGCGCAACCTGTGGATCATCGTCGCCACGCTCGCCGGGTTCGGTCTGATCCTCGGGTGGGCGGACCGGGTGAGTACCCGGCGGCGGCCCCTGACGGCACTGACCACCGCGGATTCGGTCGCCTTCGGGTTCGCCCAGGCGCTGGCGCTGATCCCGGGGGTCTCGCGGTCGGGCGGGACGATCACCGCCGGACTGCTCCTCGGGTACACCCGGGAGGCCGCCGCGCGGTACTCCTTCCTGCTCGCCGTGCCGGCGGTGCTCGGGTCGGGGCTGTTCCAGCTGGCGAAGAACGTCGATCAGCTCGGCACGGCCGGCACGCCGTCCGCCGGGGCGACGGCCCTGGCGACCGTCGTCGCGTTCGCCGTGGGCTACGTCGTCATCATCGGTTTCCTTCGGCTGATCTCCACGTCGAGCTACCGCCCGTTCGTGGTGTACCGGCTCGGGCTCGCGGCCGTCGTGACGGTCCTCCTGCTCACCGACGTGCTGGCGCCGCTCGGCCCGCTCGCCTGACCTGCGACGGGCTCGCACTAGGCTGCCGGGCGTGCTGACCTGGCCCGCGCCCGCCGTCCCCGAGCTGCCCGGCCGTGGTGGCCCCGTGCGGGTGCGGGCCGGCGGCGGGCTCGTCGTGGCGGCACCCGGGCCGACGGCCGGGGTGTACGTGTGCGGGATCACGCCCTACGACGCGACGCACCTGGGCCATGCCGCCACCTACGTGGCCTTCGACCTGCTGGTCCGGGCCTGGCGGGACACGGGACTGGCCGTGCGCCACGTCTCCAACGTCACGGACGTCGACGACCCCCTGCTCGAGCGCGCCCGGGCGACCGGGGTCGACTGGCGCCGGCTGGCCGCCGAGCAGACCGCCCTGTTCGCCGAGGACATGACCGCCCTGCGGGTGCTGCCGCCCGACGTGTACACCAGCGCGGTCGAGTCGAT
>CAVPEV010000043.1:0-213785 GCA_963703555.1 uncultured Actinomycetota bacterium
GAAAGGCCCCCGGTGCGTTACCGCCGGGGGGCCTCCCGCTCGTTGCTTCGCATTGCCTTTACCTACCAGCTTTCGCTGCGTCCGGGGCAGCTTGGCTACAGAAGTCTCTCGCCAAGAAGACCATGGCCCAAGCGAGAATGTAGCTGCGAAGCGCGCGCTACCACCTGCCGAGTTACAGGTTGCTGCGTTAGCAGCGGGGAAATGTCCTCCCGGGCAGGGCCAAAATTGAATCAGGCGAACTCGTTGGTGGCGGCAGATTCGTCGGCACCGAAGTCGCCGCCGTCGGCCACCGACCTTCGACCACGCCGAACTCGTCGCTGTCGGCCGGGCGCGCGGCACTGAACGATTCACCGTCCTTCGCGAACTGGACACCACGCAGCTGCGCGTTGATGCGCTTGCCGAACTGGTTGTCCTGCGCCCGAACTCTATGGACGCATTGACGTAGCAGCCCGGGTAGATCGTGCCCGTGTTGCGCGGCAGCTGGTTCTTCTGGCCGTCCAGCAGGACGGGCGGCGCGGTGGCCTGCGAGTGGGCGCTGATGATCCTCGACATCGGTCCGCGCAGCGTCGAGCAGGTCGTCTCGGTGCTGGCGCGCGCCAAGACGCTGGTGTGGAACGGCCCGCTCGGCGCCTTCGAGATGGAGCCGTTCGACAACGGCACCGTCGCAGTGGCCCGGAAGCGGCGGCGCTGACCGGCGCCGGCAAGCTGCTGTCGGTGGCCGGCGGCGGCGACACCGTGGCGGCGCTCAAGCTCGCCGGCGTCGACGGACGAGCTTCACCTACGTCTCGACCGCCGGCGGCGCCTTCCTGGAATGGCTGGAAGGCAAGCCCTTGCCGGGGGTCGAGGTGTTGCAGCAACAAGAAGTGATGAACGCACGACCTCGACGCGGCCGCCCGATGCGACCGCGTCCTCGTCGTGGACCACGGGTCGGTGGTCGCGGACGGGCCCCCCGACCGGGCGCTCGAGGTGTACCGCGACCTCATGGCGGTTGGATGACCCGGCCCGGTCGTCCGCTCGACGCCGGGCTGCCGGGAGCTCAGCAGCCCGGGACGAGCCCGCTGCACCGCGCCCCCCCGTCGGCCAAGCTCACCGGGTTGGCCCTTCTCGGCGCGCTGGTCCTCACCCCGACGGGGGCCGTCGGGGCCGTCACCCTGCTGGGGTTGGTGGTGGGGGCAGCCGCATCCGCGAAGTTGTCCGTGACCGGGACGTTCCGCAGCCTGGCCGGGGTGGCCGGCACGGCCGTGCTGGCCGGTGCGTTCCAGGCCTGGACCCGCGGCGTGGGCCCTGCGATCGAGGCGGCCGCGGACCTGGTCACCCTCGTGCTCGCTGCCACCGTCGTCACCGCGACGACCCCGGTCGACCGCATGCTGGACACCATGACCGGCGCTCTGCGACCGCTGCGCCACCTCGGGGTGCGCCCCGACCGCGTCGGTCTGGCGGTGGCGCTGCTGCTGCGCGCCGTGCCGACCCTGCTGGGCACGGTCCGCGAGGTGCGCGCCGCGGCACGCGCCCGCGGCCTCGACCGCCACCCGCGAGCCTGGGTGGTGCCCGGTGCGCTGCGCGCCGTCGGACAGGCGCGCGCCACCGGGGAGGCACTGGCGGCCCGTGGGCTCGGCGACGACCAGGCTCCTGACGACCTCAGATGTTGAAACCGATCGCCCGCATCTGCTGACGGCCGTCCTCGGTGATCCGCTCCGGGCCCCACGGCGGCATCCAGACCCAGTTGATCCGGAAGCCGTCGACGATGCCGTCGAGCACGGCGGCCGCCTGGTCCTCGATGATGTCGGTCAGCGGGCAGGCCGCCGAGGTCAGCGTCATGTCGATCACGGCACGGGTGCCCTGCTCGATGACGATGCCGTAGACCAGCCCCAGGTCGACGACGTTGATCCCCAGCTCGGGGTCGACGACGTCCCGCAGCGCCTCCTCGACGTCGGCTGCGGTGCCGGCCAGCACCTGCTGGTCCGTGGCGGCGACGTCCTCGGTCATGCGTCCTCCTTCTGGCCTGCCGGCTCGCGGCCGGCACGGATGAGCGCGTCGGTCAACGCCGCCCAGCCGAGCAGCGCGCACTTCACCCGGGCCGGGTACCGGGCGACCCCGGTGAACGCGGTGGCGTCGCCGAGCGCGTCCTCCGCGGCCTCGTCCAGACCCGCCCCCTGGGCCTGCATGAGGGCCCGGAACGATGCGGCCAGGCCGTCCACCGTGGCCAGGTCGGCCCCGTCGACCAAGTCGTGCAGCACCGACACGGAGGCCTGGGAGATGCTGCACCCCTGGCCCTCCCAGGTCACCTCGCGCAACCGGGTCCCCGACTCGTCCAGCGTGACCCGCATGGTCACCTCGTCCCCGCAGGTGGGGTTGACCTGGTGGGACTCTCCGACGTGCGGTCCGTCGGCCGTCACCAGGCCGCGCCCGTGCGGGAACCGCGCGTGGTCCATGATGACCTGCTGGTAGAGCTGTTCCATCGCGTTGGAGCTCATGACCGTCCTCCCGGCACCGACGCCTGACCGAAGAACGCCCGGACCCCCGCCAGTGCTTCCCGGAACGTCTCGATCTCGTCGGGTGTCGTGTACACGCAGGCGGAGGCGCGCGTCGTCGCAGCCACACCGAACCGCCGGTGCAACGGCTGCGCGCAGTGGTGGCCCACCCGCACGGCGACGCCGGCATCGTCGAGCACCTGACCCACGTCGTGGGCGTGCACGCCGTCGACGACGAACGACACAGCAGCGATCCGGTCCACCGGGTCGGTCGGACCGATCACCCGGACACCGGGCACCGAGGCGACCGCGTCGAGCAGCAACCGGGTGATCTGCGCCTCGTGCGCCGCGACGGCCGGCATCCCGAGGTCGGCCAGGTAGCGGGCCGCGGCCCCCATGCCGACCGCCTGCGCAACCATCGGGGTACCCGCCTCGAACCGCTGGGGCGGCGGGGCGTAGGTGGTGTGCTCCATGGTGACGACCTCGATCATGGAGCCGCCGGTGAGGAACGGCGGCATCGCCTCGAGCAGCTCGCGGCGCCCGTACAGGGCCCCCACGCCGGTCGGACCGAGCATCTTGTGGCCAGAGAACGCCGCGAAGTCCACCCCGAGGGCCTTGAGGTCCACCGGCAGGTGCGGCACCGACTGGCAGACGTCGAGCACCGTCAGCGCGCCGACCTGCCGGGCGCGGTCGACGAACGCAGCGACGGGGGCCACGGCACCCGTGACGTTCGACACGTGCCCGAAGGCGAGCACGCGGGTGCGCTCGGTGACCACGTGGTCGAGGTCCTCCACGCGCAGCCGCCCGTCGTCGCCCACGCCGACCCAGCGCAACGTCGCCCCGGTCCGGGCGGCCAGCTCCTGCCACGGCACGAGGTTCGCGTGGTGCTCCGCCTCGGTGACGACGATCTCGTCGCCCGGGCCGAGAGCGAACCGGCGCGCGGCCTGGCCGCCCCGCCCCAGGCTGGCGTTGGACATCGCGTAGGCGACCAGGTTGAGCCCTGCCGTCGCGTTGGGCGTCCAGACCAGCTCGTCCGGCGCCACCCCGACGAAGGACGCGACCTCCGCCCGCGCTCCCTCGAAGGCGGCCGTGGCCTCCTCGGCCAGCTGGTGCGAGCCCCGGTGCACCGCGCCGTTGCGCTGCGTGTAGAACTCCACCTCGGCGTCGATCACCACCTGCGGCTTCTGGGAGGTCGCCGCCGAGTCCAGGTAGGTCAGCGGCGTGCCGTTGCGCAGCGTCCTGCGCAGCAACGGGAAGTCGGCCCGCACGGCGGCCAGCTCTCGGCGCCCCAGCACCGGGGGCTGCAGGGTGTCGGTCATGCGCACCTCACGCCCACACGCCGGCGCCGAGGAACCGGTCGTAGCCCTCGTCCTCCAGCCGCTCGGCGAGCTCCGGGCCACCCTCCTCGACCACCCGGCCGTCGACGAAGACGTGCACGAAGTCCGGTTCGATGTAGCGCAGGATCCGGGTGTAGTGCGTGATGAGCAGGATCCCCACGTCGGTCGTGTCCTTGGCCCGGTTGACACCCTCCGAGACGATGCGCAGCGCGTCGACGTCGAGCCCCGAGTCGGTCTCGTCGAGGATGGCGATGCGCGGCTTGAGCAGCTCCATCTGGAGGATCTCGTGCCGCTTCTTCTCCCCGCCGGAGAACCCCTCGTTCACCGACCGCTCGGCGAACGAGGGGTCCATCCGCAGCCGCTCCATCGCCGTGGCAACCTCCTTGACCCAGCTGCGCAGTGCCGGCGCCGCGCCGTCGATGGCCGTCTTCGAGGTGCGCAGGAAGTTCGAGACGCTCACCCCGGTGACCTCCACCGGGTACTGCATGGCCAGGAAGAGGCCCGCGCGGGCCCGCGCGTCGGCCTTCATGGCGAGCAGGTCCTGGCCGTCCAGGGTGGCCGACCCGCCGGTGATCTTGTACTTGGGGTGACCGGCCAGCGAGTAGGCGAGGGTGGACTTGCCGGAGCCGTTCGGACCCATGATCGCATGGGTCTCACCGCTGCTGACGGTCAGGTCGACCCCCCGCAGGATGGGCTTGGGACCCTCCTTGGTCTCGACGCTGACGTGCAGGTCGCGGATCTCGAGCGTGGACATCAGTTCTCCTCAGGGGTCACGGGGGTGTCGACGTCCACGAGCACGCGCTCGCCGTCGACCGTCACGGGATAGACGGGCACCGGTCGGGTCGCCGGCAGGCCGATCGGTGCACCGGTGCGCAGGTCGAACCGCGACCCGTGCAGCCAGCACTCCACGGTGCAGCCGTCGACCTCGCCGTCGGACAGGGAGACGGCGCCGTGGGTGCACACGTCGCTGATGGCGTGCAGGCGACCGTCGGCGTCGCGGACCATGGCCACCTCGACCGGGCCGGAGCTCCCCTCCAGCTCGACGCGCAGCGTGCCGAGCGTCGGCACGTCGGCGTCCAGGCAGGCCAGCTGTGCACTCATGCGCGGGCGTCCGCCGCCGAGCCGTCGCCCGACGGCAGCTCAGTGGGCGCACCGGGCACGACGGACAGCTCGGCGTCCACCTCGCCGACCAGCCGGCCCTCGACCTCCGGCACGCCGATCTGGTGGATCAGCTCGGCGAAGAAGCCGTGCACGACCAGCCGACGGGCCTCCAGCTCGGGGATGCCGCGCGCCTGAAGGTAGAACAGCTGCTCGTCGTCGAACCGTCCGGTGGCGCTGGCGTGACCGGCGCCGGCGATGAGGCCGGTCTCGATCTCCAGGTTCGGCACCGAGTCGGCGCGGGCGCCGTCGCTGAGCACGAGGTTCCGGTTGAGCTCATAGGTGTCCGTGCCTTCGGCGTTCGCGCGGATCAGCACGTCGCCCACCCAGACGGTGTGCGCACCCTGACCCTGCAGGGCGCCCTTGTAGGCGACCCTGGACCGGCAGCCGGGCACGGCGTGGTCGATGAACAGCCGCTGCTCCAGGTGCTGCCCGGCGTCGGCGAAGTACACCCCGAGCATGTCGACGGAGGCGCCCTCGCCGGTGAACTCGACGTCCGGGGTGACCCGCACCACACCCCCGCCGAGCGAGACGATGACGTGCTTGAGGGTCGCGTCCCGGCCCATCCGGACCCGGTGACTGGACAGGTGCACCGCGTCGTCGGACCAGTCCTGCACGGACACCAGGGTGAGGTGGGCGCCGTCCTCGACGATCACCTCGACGGTCTCGGTGAGGCTCGCCGAGCCCACGTGGTCGACGAGCACCGTCGCCTCGCTGGCCGGGCCCGCCTGCACGAGCAGATGGCTCGCGGTCGGCCGGAGGTCGCCGGCCGCCGCCACCCCGTCGATGCGGACCGAGGTCAGGCCCGAGGCCACCGCCTGCGCAGGCACGCTCACGACGGTGGCCCGGGGGAAGGAAGCCCAGGCCAGGGCTGCGGCCCGGTCACCGGGCCGGCCGGCGCGGCCCAGGCGGGGGTCGTCGCGCTCGACGATCTCCAACACGACCTCGGGCGCCTGCACGACCGTGGTGAGCACGCCGTGCCCGTCCGCGGGGCCGTCGAGCAGCGCACCGATCCGGTCCATCGGAGTGAACCGCCACTCCTCCTCGCGCCCGGTGGGCACCGGGAAGTCGGCCAGGTCGAACGAGGTGCGTCGCGCGGCGCGGGAGGTCTGCGGCACCGTCCCGACGCCGTGGCTGTGCGCCCCGTCCATCCGGGCCCGGCTGTGGTCGGTGGACAGGCCCTGCTGCGTGGTCTGCGTCGCCATCAGCCGACGGCCCCTTCCATCTGCAGCTCGATGAGGCGGTTCAGCTCGAGGGCGTACTCCATCGGCAGCTCGCGGGCGATCGGCTCGACGAAGCCGCGCACGATCATGGCCATGGCCTCCTGCTCGGGCATGCCGCGGGACATCAGGTAGAACAGCTGGTCCTCGCTCACCCGGGACACCGTCGCCTCGTGGCCCATCGTCACCTCGTCCTCACGGACGTCGACGTACGGATAGGTGTCCGACCGGGAGATCTGGTCGACCAGCAACGCGTCGCACAGCACGTTCGACCGCGAGTTCGACGCCCCCTCCAGCACCTGGACCAGGCCCCGGTAGGAGGTCCGTCCGCCGCCGCGGGAGATCGACTTCGACACGATGGAGCTGGACGTGTTCGGGGCGACGTGCACCATCTTCGAGCCGGTGTCCTGGTGCTGGCCCTCGCCGGCGAACGCGATCGACAGCGTCTCGCCCGCGGGCGTGCTCGCCCATGAGGTAGACGGCCGGGTACTTCATCGTCACCTTGGAGCCGATGTTGCCGTCGATCCACTCCATGGTGCCGCCCTCGGCGACGGTCGCCCGCTTGGTGACGAGGTTGTACACGTTGTTCGACCAGTTCTGGATCGTCGTGTACCGGACGCGCGCGTTCTTCTTGACGATGATCTCGACCACGGCGGAGTGCAGCGAGTCGCGCTGTAGATCGGTGCCGTGCAGCCCTCGACGTAGTGCACGGAGGAGCCCTCGTCGGCGATGATCAGCGTCCGCTCGAACTGGCCCATGTTCTCGGTGTTGATCCGGAAGTAGGCCTGCAGCGGGATGTCGACGTGGACCCCCGGCGGCACGTAGACGAACGACCCGCCCGACCACACGGCGGTGTTGAGCGAGGCGAACTTGTTGTCCCCCGGCGGGATCACCGAGCCGAAGTACTGCTCGAAGATCTCCGGGTGCTCGCGCAGCCCGGAGTCGGTGTCGAGGAAGACGACGCCCTGGTCGGCGAGGCTCCTGCTGGATCTGGTGGTAGACGACCTCGGACTCGTACTGCGCGGTGACCCCGGCGACGAGGCGCTGCTTCTCCGCCTCGGGGATGCCGAGCCGGTCGTACGTCGTTCTGATGTCCTCGGGCAGCTCCTCCCAGGACGAGGCCTGCTTCTCCGTGGACCGGACGAAGTACTTGATCGAGTCGAAGTTGATACCGGTGAGGTCCGCACCCCACCACGGCAGCGGCTTCTTCTCGAACAGTCGCAGGGCCTTGAGCCGTGTGCGCAGCATCCACTCCGGCTCGCTCTTCAGCGCGGAGATCTCCCGAACGACCTCCTCGGACAGCCCGCGCCGGGCCGTGGCGCCGGCCGCGTCCTTGTCGTGCCAGCCGTACGAGTAGGTCCCGATCGAGGCGATCGCCTCGTCCTGGCTGAGCGGTGTGACCTCGCTGGGAGCCGTCATCTCATCGTCCTTCCACGGGGGTGGGGTTCAGGGGGACGTTCGTGGTGCAGACCCGGCCACCGCCGGCCAGGGTTGCCAGGCGTTGGACGTGCACACCGAGCAGGCGGGAGAAGGCTGCGGTCTCGGCCTCGCAGAGCTGGGGGAACGCGGCCGCGACCTGCTGGACCGGACAGTGGCCCTGGCAGATCTGCACGGCCGACGTGCCGGGCACCGGACGTGCGGAGGCGGCGTAGCCGTCCGCTGCGAGCGCGGCGGCCAACGCCTGGACGCGGTCCGTCGTGCCCGGCCCGGAGCGCGCCACCCGGGCCGCGTACCGGTGCTCGAGGTCACCCGCGTGCTGCCGGGCGAAGCCCTCGACCGCGGCGGTACCGGCCACCCCGGACAGGTAGCGCAACGCCTCGGTGGCGAGCTCGGCGTACCGGTGGGAGAGCACCGCCTGGCCCTGCGGCCTGACCACGTACCGACGCGCCGGCCGGCCGCGGTGCGCGGTGGCGAGCCTCGCCGGGGGGGTGTGCACGGCGATCTGCCCGTCGGCCTCCAGCCGCGCGACGTGCCGGCGGACGGCGGCCGCCGTCAGGTCCAGCCGCACCGCCAGCTCGGCGACCGCGACCGGTCCGCTGCTCGCGACGAGCTCGAGCACCCGCCGGCGGGTGCTCGCGTCGACATCGGTGCCCGCGTCGACATCGGTGCCCGCGTCGACGCCGACCCGGCCAGGACGGGGAGCACCCGTGCTGGTCCAGTCCATGCGCACCTCCTCGGGACGTCACCGTGTATTTCACAACATGGTTGTTGCTGAAGTCTAGCCCAGGGCGGCGGGGCGTTCGCCGCACGGACGGACCGTTCAGCCGGCCGACCTAGACTCGCCGACGTGCCTGTCCCCGACCCGTCCGCTGTGCCGGCCGTGGAGGTCCGCGGGTTGGTCAAGAAGTACGACGGACGTCCGGTGGTGGATCGGCTGGACCTCGTCGCCCACGCCGGGCAGGTGACCGCCGTGCTCGGGCCCAACGGTGCCGGGAAGACCACCACGGTGGAGTGCTGCGAGGGGCTGCGTTCCCCGGACGCCGGACGGATCCGGGTCCTCGGGCTGGACCCGGTGGCGGACGCCGCCGAGCTGCGCCCGCGGGTGGGCGTGATGCTCCAGGACGGCGGGCTGCCCAGCGGGGTGCCCGCGCTCGGCGTGCTGCGGCACGTCGCCCGGATGTACGCCGCGCCACGGTCGGTCGACGAGCTGGCCGACCGGCTCGGGCTGCGACCGTGGGGCCGTACGACGGTGCGCAGGCTGTCCGGCGGCCAGTATCGGCGCCTGGCCCTGGCGACCGCCCTCGTCGGAGCGCCGGACCTGGTCTTCCTCGACGAGCCGACCGCCGGTCTGGACCCGCAGTCGCGGCAGGCCGTGCACGATCTCGTCGTCGAGCTGCGGCAGGAGGGCGTCGGCGTCGTGCTCACGACCCACCTGATGGACGAGGCCGAGGCGCTCGCCGACCGGGTCGTGGTCGTCGACCGGGGACGGGTCGTGGCCGACGGCACCGTGCCCGAGCTGCTCTCGCTGGCGGCCGACCGCACGCTGCGCTTCGACGCCGCACCCGGCCTGGACCTGGCCGCCCTGGCAGCAGCGCTCGGCGAGCGGCTGGCGTTCGAGGAGGTGACGCCGGGGTCCTACGTCGGCACCGGGGACGTCGACCCGACCGCGCTGGCGGCGTTGGCCGCCTGGTGCTCCGCCGGCGACGTCCTGCTGACCCGGATGACGGTGGGACGGCACAGCCTGGAGGACGTCTTCCTCGACCTCACCGGACGGGAGCTGCGATGAGTGGCGTACACCCGGGCGGCGCACCGGTCCCGCGCCGGGTGCTCGCCCAGGGCGGGTTCGAGCTGCGCGCCGTGCTGCGCAACGGCGAGCAGCTGCTGGTGACGCTGGTGCTGCCGGTGCTCGTGCTGCTGGGCCTCACCCGCGGGCCGGTCCTCGAGCTGGGCACCACGGGCAGCCGCGTCGACGTCGCGACACCCGGCGTGCTCGCCCTGGCCGTCCTTGCCACGGCCTTCACCTCCCAAGCGATCGCGACCGCGTTCGACCGCCGCAACGGCGTCCTGCGGATGCTGGCCACGACGCCGCTGGGGCGCGGGGGGCTGCTCGCCGGGAAGGCGCTGGCGGTGGTCGGCATCGAGGCCATCCAGCTGACCCTCGTCGTGCTGGTCGCCGTCGTCCTCGGCTGGCAGCCTCGGCTCACCGGGGTGCCGGTCGCTGCGCTCGCCGGGGTGCTCGGCACCGCGGCGCTCACCGCCCTGGCGATGCTCCTGGCCGGCACGCTGCGCTCCGAGGGTGTCCTGGCCGTCGCCAACCTGGCGCTCGTGCTGCTGGCCGTCCCCGCGGTCGTGCCGGCCCGCAGCCTGCCCGGGGTGCTCGGACCGATCGGCGCAGCCACACCGTCCGGCGCGCTCGGGGAGGCGCTGCGCGCTGCGCTCGGCGACGGCCGGATCGCGGTCGGGCCCGTGCTCGCGCTCGCCGGTTGGACCCTGCTGCTCGGCTGGTCGGCCGCCCGGACCTTCCGGTGGGACTGAGCCGCACCCCCGGCACCCTAGGCTGGACGCCGTGACTGCTGCCGCGCCCGTCGTCCCCGCACCGCCGGCAGCGCGGCCGGCCCGCAACCGTTGGGTCCGCCCGCTCGTCGTGGCCAACCTCGTCGCCCAGATCGTCATCGTCGTGACCGGTGGCGCCGTGCGGCTCACCGGCTCGGGCCTCGGCTGCTCCACCTGGCCGCAGTGCGAGCCGGGCCAGTTCACCCCCCGCGTGCACGAGGCCACGTCCTGGCACCCGGTCATCGAGTTCGGCAACCGGACGCTCACCGGTGTCCTCGTGGTCCTGGCCGTCGCGGTCGCCCTGGTGGTCACCGGGGACCGCACACGGTCCCGCTCCTACCGGGCGCTCGGTCTGGCGCCGCTGGTGGGCGTGCTGGCGCAAGCCGTCCTCGGCGGCGCCGCTGTGCTGCTCGACCTCAACCCCGTGGTGGTGAGCAGCCACTTCCTCGTGTCCATGGCGCTCGTCGCCGTGTCGGTGGTGCTGGTGCGGCGCACCGCCGAGGGTGACGCCGCGCCCGTGCCGGCCGTCGGAGCCGGTGCCCGCACGCTCAGCCGACTGCTCGCCGGGGTGGCCGTCGTGGTGCTCGTCCTCGGAACGGTCACGACGGGCGCCGGGCCGCACTCCGGTGACGACGCGCGCGGCTACCGCTTCGCCGTGGACCCGGTGGCCATGGCCCGCGTGCACGCGCTGGCGGTGTGGGTGTTCGTCGCGGTGCTCGTCGCGGTGCTCGCGAGCCTGCGTGGCGCGCCGCCCGCAGCTCGCCACGCAGGCTGGGTGCTCCTCGTCGTCACGCTCGCCCAGGCCGCGACCGGCTATGCCCAGCTGGCCACCGGCCTGCCGATCGCCCTGGTGAACCTCCACATGCTCGGTGCCGCGCTGCTCACCGCGGCCACCGCGCAGCTCCTGCTCACGCAGCGCTCCCGCGGCGCCGCCCCCGGGGCGACAGCTCGTGCGGCGCT
Source organism: uncultured Actinomycetota bacterium (assembly GCA_963703555.1). Taxonomy (GTDB): domain Bacteria; phylum Actinomycetota; class Actinomycetes; order Actinomycetales; family Cellulomonadaceae; genus CAVPEV01. The sequence continues at coordinate 11,140 of CAVPEV010000043.1, forward strand.
CCCCGTCCCGGCCGCGTGACCACAGCAGGACAGGCGGGACCGGGCCGTCGGCGCGACGGACACCGCGGTGGCATGACCCGGCAGCCGACCGGCGTCGGTCAGGCCGGGCGCAGCGTGGTCCAGCCGCGCCTGCGGGCCGCGGCCGCGGCCAGCACGCCGGCGACCGCGGTGGGGCTGTGCAACCGGCCGTCCAGGACGGCCCGCACGGCGTCGTCCAGCGGCACCCAGGCGGGAACCAGGTCCGCCTCCTCGTCCTCGCGGACGAACCGCTCGTCGTCGGGAACCACGGACAGCTGCCGGGCCAGGTAGACCCGGATCCGCTCGTCCGAGCCGCCCGGCGTGCTGAAGAAGTCGACCAGCAGGTCCCACCGGTCGGCCCGGAGGTCGGCCTCCTCGGCGAGCTCGCGGGCCGCCGCCCGGACCGGTGGCTCGCCGTCCACGTCGAGCAGCCCGGCGGGTGCTTCCCACAGCTCGGCGCGGACGGGGTGGCGGTACTGCCGCAGCAGCAGCACGCGGTCCTGCTCGTCCAGCGCGATGACCGCGACGGCCCCGGGGTGGTGCACGAACTCGCGCACCACCGCGCGGGCGGGCAGCCGCACGGTCTCCGAGACCGTGTCCCAGATCCGCCCGGCGTGCACGACGGTGCGCTCCTCGACCGGGTGCCGGGCGGGGCGGTCGGCGAGCCGCGCCGCGGCCGCGCCGGCCGCCTCACTCACCCTGGGCCTGCCGGTGCTCCAGAGCGGCGCCGATCAGCCCGATGAACAGCGGGTGCGCCCGGTTCGGGCGGGACTTGAACTCCGGGTGCGCCTGGGTGCCCACGTAGTACGGGTGCACGTCGCGGGGCAGCTCGACGAACTCCACCAGCGACGAGTCCGGCGACACGCCGGAGACGACCAGGCCGGCGTCCGCCAGCCTGTCGCGATAGGCGTTGTTCACTTCGTAGCGGTGGCGGTGCCGCTCGGACACGTGCTCGGTGCCGTAGACGCCGGCCGCCACGCTGCCCGGGCTGAGCACGGCGGGGTACGCGCCGAGCCGCATGGTCCCGCCGAGGTCTCCGTCGCCGTCGACGATCGCCCGCTGCTCGGCCATCGTGGCGATCACCGGGTCCGGCGTGTCCGCGTCGAACTCGCTGGATGAGGCCTGCGCGAGGCCGAGCACCGTGCGGGCATACTCGATCACCATGCACTGCAGCCCGAGGCAGATGCCCAGGGTCGGCACGAGGTTCTCTCTGGCCCAGCGCAGCGCGCCGAGCTTGCCCTCGATGCCGCGCACGCCGAACCCGCCGGGCACGAGGACGCCGTCCACCCCCTCCAGGGCCAGCCGCGCACCCTCGGGGGTCTGGCAGTCGTCGGAGGCCACCCACCGGATGGTCACCCGGGCGTCGTGGTGGAAGCCTCCGGCGCGCAGCGCCTCGGTGACCGACAGGTAGGCGTCGGGCAGGTCGATGTACTTGCCGACCAGGGCCACCTCGACCTGCCGGGCCGGGGAGTGCGCCCGCTGCAGCAGCCGGTCCCAGTCGCTCCAGTCGACGTCGTGGAACGGCAGGCCGAGCCGGCGCACCACGTAGGCGTCCAGGCCCTCGCCATGCAGCACGCGGGGGATGTCGTAGATGCTCGACGCGTCCTTCGCCGTCACCACGGCCTCGGCGTCCACGTCGCACATCAGGGCGATCTTGCGCTTGGTCGCCTCGGGGATGTCGCGGTCGGCCCGGCAGACGATGGCGTCCGGCTGGATGCCGATGCTGCGCAGCGCCGCCACCGAGTGCTGCGTCGGCTTGGTCTTCAGCTCCCCCGACGGGCCGATGTACGGCACGAGCGACACGTGCAGGAAGAACACGGAGTCCCGACCCAGGTCGTGGCGCACCTGGCGGGCAGCCTCGAGGAACGGCTGCGACTCGATGTCACCGACGGTGCCGCCGATCTCGGTGATGATGACGTCCGGCGGCTCGCCGTGCGCCGGGGACGCCTGCTCGCGCATCCGGAACTTGATCTCGTCGGTGATGTGCGGGATGACCTGCACGGTGTCGCCGAGGTATCCCCCCCGGCGCTCCTTGGCGATGACGTGGGAGTACACCTGTCCGGTCGTCACGTTCGCCGACCCGAGCAGGTCTACGTCGAGGAACCGCTCGTAGTGACCGACGTCGAGGTCGGTCTCCGCGCCGTCCTCGGTGACGAACACCTCGCCGTGCTGGAACGGGTTCATGGTGCCCGGGTCGACGTTGAGGTACGGGTCGAGCTTCTGCATCGCCACCCGGAGCCCGCGTGAGCGCAGCAGGCGCCCGAGGCTCGATGCCGTCAGACCCTTGCCCAGCGACGAGGCGACGCCGCCGGTCACGAAGATGTGCCGGGTCGTGGTGTCCGACCACCCGGAGAGTCTGTGCTCGCGCTCTGCCACGGGGTTCCACTGTACCTCAGGGTCGCGGCTCGCCGCCCGCGCCGCGTCGGTCGCCCGGGAGCCGGTAGACCCGGCGCAGCTGCGCAACGACGTCAGCGACGTCGGGCAGCTGGTCCGCTCTCGCCACCGCGGCGGACCGCAGCGCCGCGCGCGCCGGCGCGTCCCGCAGGAGGGTGTCGACCGCACGAGCCAGCGCGGCGGGGTCCCCGAACGGCACGAGCACCGCCGCGGGGCCCGTGACCTCCCGCGTCCCGCCCACGTCGGTGGCCACCAGGGCCGCACCCGCGCGCAGCGCCTCCTGCACGCCGAGCGGCTGCCCCTCCCACCGGGCGGCCGAGACGACCACGTCGGCCGCGCCGAACAGGTCGACCACGTCGTCGCGCTGCCCGAGCAGCCGGACGTCCAGGTGCTCGGCCGCGATGCGCTCGGCGAGCCACGGGCGCAGCGGACCCTCGCCGGCGACCACCCAGACCGCCGGCACCGTGAGCCGACGTGCGGCGTCCACCAGCAGCTCCAGGCCCTTCTGCGGGGCCAGCCGTGCGACGGTGACCACCAGCGCCGGCCCGTCGGGCAGCCCCAAGCCGTGCCGCACGGCGGCCGGGTCGGCGCCGGGGCCTGCTCGGCCGGGGGCCGGGACCAGGGCGCGCTCGGCGCGCCGCGCGCCCCGGCGCCGTGCGTGTGCCACCAGGTCACCCGACACACCCAGCACCGCGTCGGCCCCGCGGACCACGACCAGCTCGAGCACCGCCGACACGGACCGCACCCACCGTCCTCCGACCGGCAGGTTGTGCAGGGTCACCACGACGCGCGGGCGGCGGGCGGCGGGCAGCGACCGCGCGGCCAGGACGGCCAGGGCGCCGGCACGCAGGCCGTGGGCGTGCACGACGTCCGCAGCCCGCGCGAGGCGCCGCAGCGTCCACGCCGCGCGGAGGTCCTGGACGCCCGGCCGCGGACCGATCGGCACCGGCACGGTCCGCAGCGGCCGCCCGGCCGGGTCCAGGACCGGCACCTGGCCGGTCGGACCGGCCACGACGACGTCCGCCCGGACCGGCGGGCCGGCGAGCGCCTCGCCGACCTGCGCCACGTGCCGGGCCACTCCCCCCGCGCTCGACCCCGCCACCAGCAGCACGCGGGTCACGGGTCGGACCGCCCGGTCGTCGCCAGCACGTCCAGCGACCGCAGCCGGCTCACCGTCGAGCGGTCCAGCACGAGCACCGCCACGGCGACCACGACGGCGGCGAGCAGGCCACCCCCGGCCCCGGCGCCGATCGCCGGGGCGAGCCCTGCGCCCAGCAGGGTCAGCACGGCGTCGGTCGTCCACCGGCCGACCGCGCCGGCCACGCCGGCCGCCCCGACGAGCACGACCATCGTGCGTCCGACGCCGTCGAGCCCGCCGGGTCCCGCCACCCGGTGCAGGGCGAGCAGCAGCCCGGCGCCACCGACGAGCATCCCCACCGACGTGGCAGTCGCGAGCGCCTGCAGCGTCCGCGCCCCGTCCGGGCGGTCCGGGACGGTCGCCACCGTGAGCAGCACCGCCACCACGGCCACGACGGACCAGCCCATCGCCGTGGCGATCACGGCCGCTCGCCCCTGCTCGAGGGCGTACAGCACCCGCGAGACGTGGAACACCAGCGCCAGCCCCACGACACCGGGTGCCATCCAGGTCAGTGCCGGCGCCATCGCGGACATGCTCGCGTCGCCGGCACCGATGGCGGCGAACAGCTGGGCGACTGCGGGCGCCACTGCGACGAGGACGGCCGTGCCCAGCCCGGCGACGACGAGCACCGCGCGGGTCGTCGCCGAGGTCAGTCGACGCAGACCCGGCAGGTCACCCGCGGCTGCACGGGCGGCCACCCGCGGGAAGGTGCTGGTCGTCAACGGCACGGCCAGGACGGCGTAGGGCAGCAGGTAGACCGCCTGGGTGTAGAGGAAGACCGTGTTGGTGCCCACCGTGCCGTAGTGCAGCGCCAACCACAGCACGACGAGCACGGCCACCTGCTGGGCGAGCAGCGCCCCCACGCCGGCGGACGCGAGCGACCACGCCCGCCGGGCCACGCCGGCCGGGAACCGCAGGGTGGGACGCAGCCGCACGCCGGACCGCAGGACCGGGACCAGCTGCGGCAGGCTCAGTGCCACCACGCCTGCGGTCGTGCCCCAGGCGAGCCAGGCGAACGCGACATCGCCGACCGGTTCGCCGGGTGCAGCCGCCGAGGTCAGTCCGTACGCCGCGTACGCGCCGATGACCACCAGGGTCGACAGGACCGGGCTGACGGCCGGCCAGAAGAACGCCTTCTGCGACTGCAGCACACCGGAGAGCACCACCCCGATCCCGTACAGCGGGACCTGGACCGCGAACACCACGACGAACCGTGCGACGAGGTCTCGCGCCGCGCCGGGCTGGTCGACGAGCAGCGCCGCCAGGGGCTCGGCGCACACCCCGAGCAGCACGGCCAGGGGCACGAGGACCGCCATCGCCCAACCGAGCAGGGCCGAGGCGATCGCGTCCACCTCTCCGTGCAGGCCCCGGCCCAGCGGCCCGGCCAGCAGCGGCACCACCGCCCCGGCCAGCGCGCCGCCGGCCGCGACCTCGAACAGCACATTGGGCAGGGTGTTCGCCGCGTTGTAGGCGCCGCTGACCAGGCCGTGCCCGACCGTCGCCTCCTGCACGAGCCAGCGCAGGAAGCCGAGCAGCCGGCTCACCACGGTGACCCCGGCGATCATCGCGGCCGCGCCGGCCAGGCCGCCCGCCGCGCGCCGCCGAGTCACCCCGGCGTGCCCCGAGGCGGCGCCGCCGGCAGTCGGCGCCCCCACGCGTCGATGGCCCGCAGCAGCCCGGTGCCCTCGATGACGCGGGTGAAGCTCACCCGCTCGCTCGCCAGGGTCAGGCCCACCACGCCGGCGAGCACACCTAGCCGCGTCCGCCGGCCGACGGCGGTCACCACCGCAGCGCCGACGAGGGCGCCCAGCGCGTTCGCCCCGCTGTCCCCGAGCATGTCCTGCTCGGCCAGATCGGCAGCCAGGCCGGCCCATGCCGCGCCGGCGGCCGCTGCCGCGGTGCCGGACCCCGGGCCGCCCGCCAGGGCGAGGGGCGCCGCAGCGGCGAGCACCGCCTTGCGCGCCCGGCCGGGCCGGAGGTCCAGCAGGTTGACCAGGTTGGCCGTCCCGGCCAGCAGCGCACCGGACACCAGCGTGTCGACGCACCAGACGGTCCTCGCGCCGGTGCGCGGGGTCAGCAGGCCCGCAGCCAGCACCGCGGCCGACCCGATGCCCAGGAGCTTGAGGCCGCCGGTGGTGAGGTGACCGTGCCGAAGCGCGCCGAGGTGCCCGCGCATGCCCTTGGCGTCCTTCTGCGGGTCCTCGTACAGGTCGTCCACCAGGCCGAACACGCCGGCCGATGCGACACCGAGCGCAGCGGCCGCAGCAGACCGGCGGTCCGGCCCGCCGATCAGCGCGCCCAGCACCGATCCACCGGCGGTCGCCGGGCCGGCGAGCAAGCTGACCGGCTGGCCGCGATGGTTGGTACGGGTCCACCGCTCCTGACCACCGGGCGGCTCGAGGTCCAGCACGCCGCGCAGCAACCGCGCTCCGGCGTCCGCCGCGGCACCCGCGAGCAGCGCCCGCGCCGCGCCGCTCACCCCTGCGGCTCCGTCGGGGGGGAAGCCGGGGCGGCCGCCCGGTCCACCGGAGGCAGCTGCCGGGGTTCGGGCAGCACCGTCCGGTCCGCACCCGATCCGTAGTGGCCGGCGACCCCGGCGAGCCGGGCGTTGAGCGCGAGCGGCACCGCGACCCGACCCGGTGCCCGGTCGGCATCGGCCACCGTCGTGACCAGGTCGGCCAGGTCGGGGTCGGACGCCACCGTCCGGGCCAGAGATCCGTCCACGTCCGGGCCGCCCGCCAGGACCATGCCCGCCGAGCCCTCCTGGGCGGCGCGCAGCAGGGCGGTCCACGAGCCGACGGCGCTCGGGGCCGGCGTCGGCTGCTCCGCCGGGTCCGCGCTCGGGGTCACGAGGTCGGGTGCGAGGACGACGAGCGCATCGGCCGGCACCCGCACCGGGTCGGCCAGCGTCACCAGCGGGTCGTCCCCAGACGTCAGCAACTGCAGGAGCACCGACGCCGGCTCGGCCAGCGTGTCCGGTGCCGTCGGCTCGGCCCGGGTCAGCCCCTGGACGAGAGCCTGCGCAAGGGAGTCCTCGGCGCCGGCGCCGGCCGGCGGGACGGGGTCGAGGTAGCCGGCCAGGTTGCCCACCAGGGCCTGGCGGAAGCTCCGCAGGTCGGCGTCGGTCCACGCCGGTGTGACCGTCACGTGCGCGGTCACGCTCGCCCCGGCATCACCCAGGTACGCGTCGAACGCGTGGAAGGTGTCCCCGTCGACCTTGCCGAGGGCCACCACGGCCACCCGCCGGTCCGTGAGCACCCCGGACACCAGCCGCTCCCCCGCGGCCGCCACGTAGGCCTCGGTCTGCTGCTGGCGGGCGGTCGTCGCGTCGAGCTGGGTCCGCAGCACATCCTTCTCCGAGCGCAGCCGATCCACCTGACCCGTCAGGCTGTCACCGATCGTCTCCTTGAGCGGGCCCGCGCCCAGCGCGATGCCCACCGCCAGCGCCAGGAACACGGAGATGAGCGAGACGAGGTGGTAGCGGAAGTCGATCACGGCGTGCACCCTCGATCGGGTCGGGTCCGGTACAGGCAGGTCACGGGGCAGTTCCGACCGAGCCGAACCACGACCACAGGTTGTCCAGACGGGCGGCGACGAGGCCGAGGAGGGTCTGGCCGGCAGCGGTGGCGGCCAGCGCCACGGCGAGGGCGAACAGGCCGGACAGCACCAGCAGGGTCAGCTGGGTGTTGGAGATCCGTTGCCGGTACAGCTGGGAGACGCCCTTGGCGTCGACGAGCTTACCGCCCACCCGCAGGCGCGTGAGGAACGTGCTGGCCATCCCCTCCCGGCCCTTGTCGAGGAACTCCACCAGCGTCGCGTGGCTGCCCACCGCGACGATGAGCTCGGCACCCTTGTCGTCGGCCAGCAGCATGGCGATGTCCTCGCTGGTCCCCGTCGCCGGGAACACCACGTGCGGCACCCCGAGCTCCTGGACCCGCGCCAGGCCCGGCGAGCGGCCGTCCCGGTAGGCGTGCACGATGATCTCCGCACCGCACCGCAGGGCGTGGTCGGAGACGGAGTCCATGTCGCCGACGATGAGGTCGGGCGTCCAGCCCGCCTCCAGGATGGCGTCCGCGCCACCGTCCACGCCGATCAGCACGGGCCGGTACTCGCGCACGTACGGGCGCAGGCTGACCAGGTCGTCCTTGTAGTGGTAGCCGCGGACCACCACGAGCACCTGACGGCCCTCGATGGGCGTGCTGATCGCCGGCACCCCGACGCCGTCCAGCAGCAGGTCACGTTCGCGGCGCAGGTACTCCATGGTGTTGGCGGCGAACGACTCCAGCTGCACGGACAACCCGGCACGAGCGGCCTCCATCGCCGTGGCCACGCTCTGCGCGGTCTGCACCTGACCCTCGGCGACCAGCCGCTCCCCGGCGTACACGGCGCCGTCGAGCACGCGCAGCAGGCGCCCGTCGGGGACGGTCATCACGTCGGGACCCAGGTCGTCGACGAGTGGGATGCCCGCCTCGACGAGGATGCCCGGGCCGAGGTTCGGGTAGCGCCCCGAGGTGGAGCGAGCGGCATTGAGCACCGCCGCCGGCCGTGCCGCCACCAGCGACTCCGCCGCGACGCGGTCCAGGTCGAGGTGGTCGATGACGGCCACGTCACCCTGCTGCAGGCGCTTGGTCAGTGCCTTCGTCCGTGGGTCGACGCGGGCGGGGCCGATGATCCCCGGCTCGGTCTTGGTCTCCGGGCGTCGGCGCAGACTCGGTCTCATCGTGGCGTCATCGTCCCACACCGGACTGCTCGAGGAGCTCAGCCGCATGCGCGCGAGCCGCCACGGAGTCCTCGTGGCCGGCCAGCATCCGGGCCAGCTCGCGGACCCGGTCCTCGCCGTCGACGGCACGGACGTCGGACGCGGTCACGACGTCGATGCCGTCGGTGACGGACTTGGTGACGACGAGGTGCCGGTCGCCGAACGCCGCCACCTGGGCCAGGTGCGTGACGACGAGCACCTGACTGGTGCGGGCGAGCCGAGCCAACCGACGGCCGACCTCGACCGCCGCCCGGCCGCCCACTCCCGCGTCGACCTCGTCGAAGACGAACGTCGGCGGGGTCGCGGCACCCGGCGCGGTGGCCAGGGACACTTCGATCGCCAGCATGACGCGGGACAGCTCACCACCGGACGCGCCGCGCCCCAGCTCGCGCGCCGGAGCGCCCGCGTGCGGGATGAGCAGCAGCTGGACGTCCTCGGCACCGTGCGGTCCGGGCTCGGCCAGCGGGTGCACCTGCACCTGCAGGGCGGCCCCCACCATGGCCAGGCTCGCAAGCTCTGTGGTCACCGCGGCGGCCAACCGGCCCGCCGCATCCCGCCGCTGCTCGCCGACCTGCGCCGCCAGCTCCGCCAGCCGCCCGCCGAGCTCCCCGTACCTGGTCCGCAGCTCGGCCAGGCGCTCGTCCGTGCGATCCAGCTCCAGGAGCCGGTCGCCGGCTCGCGAGACCCAGTCGAGGACCGCTGCCACGTCGCCGCCGTACGTGCGTGCCAGCGCCGCCAGCTCAGCCCGGCGCCGCTGCGCCTCGTCCAGCCGGAGCGGGTCGGCCTGCAGGTCGGCCAGGTACGAGGCCAGCTCGGCGGCGACGTCGGAGAGGAGGTAGCCCGCCTCGGCCACCCGCCCGGCCAGGCCCGCCAGCACCGCGTCGTGGTCGCCCGCCTGCTCCAGGAGCCGCCGCGCGCGGTCCGCGGAGTCCGTCGCCGACGGCGGAGCCTCGGGGTCGTCCGCACCGGACAGTGCGGCGTGAGCGCTCGCCGCCGCCGCACGCAGGTCCTCGGCGTGGGACAGCCGGGCGATCTCCGCGTCGAGCTCGGCGTCCTCGCCGGCGCGCGGTGCCGCGCGCTCCACCTGCGCGACGCCGAGCCGTACGAGCTCGGCCTCCCGAGCCCGTTGTGCGGTCTGCTCGGTGAGCGTGCGAAGCTCTGCAGCCACTGCCTGGCGCTGCACCCAGGCGTCCTGGTACTCCGCCAGCAGCTGCAGGTGGTCGGGTCCTGCGAAGGCGTCGAGCGCCTCGCGCTGGCGTGCCGGGGACCGCAGTCTCGCCTGGTCGGCCTGGCCGTGCACGGTCACCAGGTCGTCGGCCAGCTCGGCGAGCACCGCCTGCGGGACCGAACGCCCGCCGAGGTGAGCCCGGGAGCGCCCCGGTGAACCGTCCCCCGGCGCGGCAACCGTGCGGACCACGACGAGGCTGCCGTCCGAGTCCAGCTCAGCACCGGCCTGCTCCGCCCGGCGCAGCGCCGGCGAGCCCGGGGGCAGGCGCAGCCGACCCTCCACGGCCGCCGCGGGGGTGCCGAGCCGCACGACGCCGGGGTCGGCCCGCCCGCCGAGGAGCAGACCGAGGCCGGTGAGGATCATGGTCTTGCCCGCTCCGGTCTCCCCGGTGAGGACGGTGAGGCCCGGCCCCAGCTCCACCCGGGCCTGTCCGATCACCCCCAGGTCGGTGATCGTCATCTCCTCGAGCACGGCTACCCCCGTTCGTCGGGCTGGTGCCCGCGGCCGTCTCCGGTCCCCGGCGGCACCAGCGCGGCCGGCCCGGGCTGGCCCGTGGTGCGGCCTCGCCACCCCGCCACCGGGAGGTCGAACTTGTGCACCAACCGATCCGTGAACGGTGCCAGGGACAGTCGCGCGAAGCGCACCGGCAGCGCACCCCGAGTGATCTCGACCCGGGAGCCCGACGGCACCGGTGTGGAGCGGCGCCCGTCGCAGCTGAGCACGGCCGGGGACGCCGAGCGCTCCAACAGCTCGACGGCCAGCCGGCTGGCCGGCCCGAGCACGAGCGGACGGGCGAACAGCGCGTGCGCGAGGAGCGGCACGAGCAGCATGGCCTCGACGTCCGGCCATACCACCGGGCCGCCGGCGGAGAAGGCGTGCGCGGTGGACCCGGTCGACGTCGCGGCCAGGATGCCGTCGCAGCCGAAGCTGGACAGCGGCCGCCCGTCGACCTCGACGACGACCTCGATCATCTTCAGCGGGTCGGTCCGCTCGACCCCCACCTCGTTGAGCGCCCAGTCGATGGCGTCCGTGCCGTCCGGCCGGTGCACCACGGCGTCGAGCGTCGCCCGCTCCTCGACCGCGAAGTCGCCCGTCGCCAGGCGGTGCACGGCCTCGCCGATGTCCTCCGGCTCGCTCTCGGCGAGGAAGCCGACGTGCCCGAGGTTGACACCGAGCATCGGCACCCCGGTCCCCCGGGTGAGCTCGGCGGCCCGCAGGATCGTTCCGTCCCCGCCCAGCACGACGGCAAGATCCACATCCCGCACGTCCTCCGCCCTGGTCGTCTCGGTCGCGACCACCGCGCTGAGCCCCTCGCGCTCGATGGCCTGCAACGTCGTCCGGGTCGCGGCCCGGGCGGCCGCCCGCACGAGGTGGGACACCACCAGCACACGCTGAGTCATGCGGGTACCACCGCACGGGGGGCGACGGGCGCCCACTCCGGCTGGTCGACGGCAACCACTCGGGTCGCGCCCCGGCGCAGCAGCACGCCGGTGAATCCTCCGGTGCTGGCACCAGCGTCCAGACACAACCGGCCGGCGACCGGCTCGGCGGCCTGCCCGCGGTACCGCGCCGGCCGGCGGCGGACCAGCTCCACGTCCAGCCAGGTCATGCGGCGCCCTCGGCATCGGCGAGCCGGTCCTGCAGCGCCGTGTGCACAGTTTCGAGCAGCGCCAGCTGCTCCCTGAGGGGTAGGTCCGCGATCCCGACGAGGCGGCGCAACGCCTCGTCCACCGCGTCGTCGCCGGTCTCCGGCCCGGTGCCGTCGCTCGTTCCCACCAGGTCCTGGCTCACGTCTCCTCCTGATCCGCCCCGGCCGTCCACGCTACCTGGGCTCCAGCGCCGCCGTCGCGCAGGCCCACAGTCAGGTCGGGCACGCTGGCCGGGTCCAGCTCGGCGCCACCGTCCACCGCCGCCCACGCAGCCGCGCACGCCGAGCGCACGTGGTCCAGCCCGTCGACACCGGTGCCACCAGCGAGCTCGAGCCGCCCGTCGCGGACGCGGGCCGCCGCCCCGCGGCACTCCCACCAGCCGTCGTCGGCCGGCCGAGGCTCGGGATGCACCGTCAGTAGCGCGCGCAGGTCCGCACCGATGTAGTGCGGCCGCTGGGCGGCGCCGGCCAGGACGTCGTCCCGCGCGCTGCTCACGCCGGTCAGCACGTGCAAGCCGGGGAAACCCCCGCCGCGTGCTCCCGCCAGGTCCGTGTCCAGCCGGTCACCGACGACGAGCGCGGCATGTGCACCCGCGCGCTCGACGGCCATCCGATACATCTGGGGGGACGGCTTACCGGCGCTCGACGGTTCGACGCCGGTCGCTGCCTGCACCGCCCCGACCAGCGCCCCGTTGCCCGGGGCGAGGCCACGCGCCGTCGGCAGGCTCAGATCCAGGTTGCTCGCCACGTACCAGGCCCCGCGCTCCACCGCATACGCCGCCTCGGCGAGGTCGGGCCAACCGAGCTCGGGGGCGAAGCCCTGGACGACGGCCGCAGGGTCGTCGTCGGCCGAGGTCACGATCGTGAACCCGTGGCCCCGCACGGCCGTGCGCAGGCCGGCGCCGCCGACCACCAGCACCCGGGCGGCCTCCGGCAGGCGCGACCGCAACAGCTGCGCCGCCGCCTGCGCTGCCGTCATCACCTCGTCGGGCACAGCCGGGATGCCCAGACCGATCAGCTGTGCCGCCACCGACTCCGGTTCCCGCGAGGCGTTGTTGGTGATGAACACCAGGCGCATGCCCGCCGCCCGGGCCTGCCGCAGACCGGCCGAGGCGCCGTCGATCGGCTGCTCGCCCCGATACGTCACCCCGTCCAGGTCCACGAGCGCCAGGTCGTACCGCCGGGCGAGGGGCACGTCGCAGCCGAGCAGCCCCGTGTCCGTCATCGATCCTCCGCTGCGGCAGGATATGACCCGGCTCCCGTCGCAACGGCCTGCGTGCCCAGCCGCCCGGCCTGGCGTCCAGCCCCGTCCGTCCCGTCGTCGTCCGACGCGGACCGGGCTGCCGTGTCTTCGCCCGACCTGCCCTCGTCCGGACCACCCACGTCTTCGCCCACGTCCGGACCACCCACGTCTTCGCCCTCGTCCTCCGTCGTGTCGAACACCACGACCACGTCGTCCTCGTCGTCGTCCTCATCACCACCGGCCGCGGCGATCTGGGCCGCGGAGAACCGGGCGCGCTCGGCCGCCGCGTCCCCCGGCCGACCCGCAGCCTCGAGCACAGCGGCCCGAGCCAGCGCCACCCTCGTGCCGAGCACCCCGCGGGCGGCACGCACCTCCGGCGTGGCCAACGCCGCGAGCGCAGCATCGGGCTCGCCCAGGTCCAGGCGCGCGCCACTGAGCACGATCGCCAGTTCCACCCGCGCCGTGGGATCCAGCTGCGCCGCCTCGGCCGTGACAGCCAGGGCCACCGCTCGCTCGGGGCGGCCGAGCCCCCGCTCGCAGTCGGCCAGCACGGCCAGGTGCTCCGACGATCCGTTCAGCCGCCGCGCCGTCCGCAGCTCCCGCAACGCCTCGGCGTACCGGCCCGTCCGGTACGCCGCGAGCCCGGCCGTCTCCCGAACGACGTCGATCCGGCCGCCCCTGCGTACCGCCGCCTGGGCATGCTGGTAGGCCGCCTCCGGATCGGCCTCCAGCAGTCGCCCCGCCATGACGAGGTGCCGGGCGACGAGGTCCGCCGCTTCCTTGGCAAGACTGCGCAGCGGTGCCCGTGCGGCTCGGTCCAGCTGCCGCGGCTCGACGTCATCCGGCAGCGGCGGGTCCTCGACCTGGTCCACTCGGCGCGGCCGGTCCGTGCGGCCGCCGCCCGGCCGCTCGGGACGCGCGGGCCCGGCGGTCCACTCGGGGCGGCCGCCCGCCCCCTCCGCACGCCGGGAGCCCACGGGTCGCCCTGCGCGCCGAGCTCCGCCCGTCGGCGCCCCACCGGCGCCAACCTGCTCCGGCTCCTGGCCCCGGCGCCGGCCACGCTGCTGAGCTCCGGTGACCTCGCGACGGGCCGCCGGCGCACCTGCTCGGCGCTCCTGCCTCCCACGCTCTTCCGCCGTGGTTCGTCCCCCGCTGCCGGCCCGGCCCAGCGCGGTGCTCGCGGCGTCCGGCCGTCGGACGGATCCTCCGGCGTCACCACGCCCGCTCCGTGCGTCGCCGGCCTCGCGCCTGGCCGCCGATCGTTCACCGTTGGTCACACGGTCGGGACGGCCAGTCCCCGCCCGCCTGCCAGCGGGTTCCGTGCCCTGCCGCCACGGCTTTGCCCCGCGCTGGTCGACCTGCCGCGCGGCGCCCGATCGCGACGCCCCCGCTCCGGCACCCCCTCGCGCCGCCTCGACGTCAACCCGCCTGTTCCGGCTGGTGGCCGCAGCACCGCCACCTTGGCTGTCCTGGTTGCCCCGGATGCGGTCCCGCCGCTTCCCCGCTGCCCCGGATGCTCCGGACGTGCCACGCCCCGCGGCTCCGGCGCCTACGGTCCACGTCGCCCCGCCGATGCCGCCGCGCGCACCCCCGGCCGAGCTCGCACCGCGACCACGGGCGCGCCGCCCATCCGCAGAGCCGTGACCGCGCACGACGTCGTCCGCGCGACCCCCGGGCTCACGCCGCTCCTCCTCACCACCACCGCGTGCCCCCCTGGGTCCGCCAGCGCGCTTGCCAGCCGCACCGCCGGCCCTGCCTGCGCCCCGACCGAATCGAGGCGAGTCGCCCGCACCTGCGTGCCCTCCACGACGCGCATCGGGGTCGGCATCATCCCTGCTCCGAGCCGATCCGCCAGCGTCATCCATCGCGCACGGCTCCTCCTTGTCGAGTCCTGTCCACATCCTTGCATCGCCCGGGGGCGAGCCAGCCCCTGCCGTCTGCACGCACCCTCGCCACCTGCCTCCGTCACACACGATCCGGGCCCCATCCGCGTCGGGGCCCTGTCGGGGATCGGATCGACCTGTCAGGGCTGTCTTGTCTGCTCCCTGTTTCTGGGGCGGTGGGGCGGGGTGGCCGGCGTGCGCACGATGGTGGTTGACGTGCTGGTGTGCGGGTCCGGGGGCTTCACCATGGTGGTGTGCGCCGGTTTTTGTGGGGTGTTGACGGCTGGGTGCGTGGTTTGGGTGCGTGGGCCGGGTTGGTTTGGGGGTGGAACACGTGAGGAGCCACCCTTTCGGGTGGCTCCTCACGTGTGTGGTGTCCGGCGGTGTCCTACTCTCCCACACCCTGGCGGGTGCAGTACCATCGGCGCTGGAGGGCTTAGCTTCCGGGTTCGGAATGGGACCGGGCGTTTCCCCTCCGCCATGACCGCCGTAACGGTGTCGAGCCTGGCACCCCACCCTGTTCACCCGTGCGGGGTGGGGTGGGGGTTCGTTGCTCGGGAACCGCACAGTGGACGCGTGCATGGGTGATGTGTTGTTGAAGTGTTCGGCTGATTAGTACCGGTCAGCTGCGACGGTCGTTGGTCCCCTCTTCCACGTCCGGCCTATCTACCCCGTGGTCTTGCGGGGAGCCTCTCACCCCTCGAGGGGGCGTGGAAACCTCATCTTGAAGCAGGCTTCCCGCTTAGATGCTTTCAGCGGTTATCCCTTCCGAACGTAGCCAACCAGCCGTGCTCCTGGCGGAACAACTGGCACACCAGAGGTTCGTCCGTCCCGGTCCTCTCGTACTAGGGACAGCCCTTCTCAAGTTTCCTGCGCGCGCAGCGGATAGGGACCGAACTGTCTCACGACGTTCTAAACCCAGCTCGCGTACCGCTTTAATGGGCGAACAGCCCAACCCTTGGGACCTACTCCAGCCCCAGGATGCGACGAGCCGACATCGAGGTGCCAAACCATG
The DNA here is from genome assembly GCA_963703555.1 of uncultured Actinomycetota bacterium. Taxonomy (GTDB): domain Bacteria; phylum Actinomycetota; class Actinomycetes; order Actinomycetales; family Cellulomonadaceae; genus CAVPEV01. The sequence goes on from CAVPEV010000043.1 coordinate 26,466, forward strand.
CCGTCGATATGGACTCTTGGGCAAGATCAGCCTGTTATCCCCGGGGTACCTTTTATCCGTTGAGCGACGGCGCTTCCACAAGCCACCGCCGGATCACTAGTTCCGACTTTCGTCCCTGCTCGACCGTCCGTCTCGCAGTCAAGCTCCCTTGTGCACTTGCACTCGACACCTGATTGCCAACCAGGCTGAGGGAACCTTTGAGCGCCTCCGTTACATTTTAGGAGGCAACCGCCCCAGTTAAACTACCCACCAGGCACTGTCCCTGGTCCGGATCACGGACCGAGGTTAGACATCCGAGGCGACCAGAGTGGTATTTCAACGTTGACTCCACCAGCACTGGCGTGCCGGCTTCACAGTCTCCCACCTATCCTACACAAGCCGCACCGAACACCAATACCAAGCTATAGTAAAGGTCCCGGGGTCTTTCCGTCCTGCTGCGCGTAACGAGCATCTTTACTCGTAGTGCAATTTCGCCGAGTTCGCGGTTGAGACAGCGGAGAAGTCGTTACGCCATTCGTGCAGGTCGGAACTTACCCGACAAGGAATTTCGCTACCTTAGGATGGTTATAGTTACCACCGCCGTTTACTGGGGCTTAAATTCTGAGCTTCGCCCTTGCGGGCTGACCCGTCCTCTTAACCTTCCAGCACCGGGCAGGCGTCAGTCCGTATACATCGTCTTGCGACTTCGCACGGACCTGTGTTTTTAGTAAACAGTCGCTTCTCCCTGGTCTCTGCGGCCCTCCACGCTCCCCCGGCAAGCCGGTTCACGCTTCGGGCCCCCCTTCTCCCGAAGTTACGGGGGCATTTTGCCGAGTTCCTTAACCACGATTCGCTCGATCGCCTCGGTATTCTCTACCTGACCACCTGAGTCGGTTTGGGGTACGGGCGGCTAGGACCTCGCGTCGAGGCTTTTCTTGGCAGCTGAGGATCACCCTGTTCCCGCATGCGCGCTCACCGTCAGTTCTCGGGCTTCTGCAGGGGCGGATTTGCCTGCGCTGCGCCCTACGGCCTTGGACGTGGTCAACCATCGCCACGCTGGGCTACCTTCCTGCGTCACCCCTGTTAACACGCTTACCTACTACCGGATCGGGTCGCAGCCTGGCGCACCCGGCCCCCGAAGGGACACTGGCGACACCGCGGGTGCTCAGCATCACCGGGCTCGGTACGGGCGGTTCTTCGCCGGTACGGGAATATCAACCCGTCGTCCATCGACTACGCCTGTCGGCCTCGCCTTAGGTCCCGACTTACCCAGGGCGGATGAACCTGGCCCTGGAACCCTTGGTCATTCGGCGGACGGGTTTCTCACCCGTCATTCGCTACTCATGCCTGCATTCTCACTCGTGTGGCCTCCACCACTGGGTCACCCCGCGGCTTCACCGGCCACACGACGCTCCCCTACCCATCCACACCCCTGGACCACGAAGGCCGAGGACACGTGCGAATGCCACAGCTTCGGCGGTGTGCTTGAGCCCCGCTACATTGTCGGCGCGGAATCACTTGACCAGTGAGCTATTACGCACTCTTTCAAGGGTGGCTGCTTCTGAGCCAACCTCCTGGTTGTCTGGGCGACTCCACATCCTTTCCCACTTAGCACACGCTTAGGGACCTTAGCTGGTGGTCTGGGCTGTTTCCCTCTCGACTACGGAGCTTATCCCCCGCAGTCTCACTGCCACGCTCTCACTTACCGGCATTCGGAGTTTGGCTAACGTCAGTAACCTGGTCGGGCCCATCGGCTATCCAGTAGCTCTACCTCCGGCAAGAAACACGTGACGCTGCACCTAAATGCATTTCGGGGAGAACCAGCTATCACGAAGTTTGATTGGCCTTTCACCCCTAACCACAGGTCATCCCCCAGGTTTTCAACCCTGGTGGGTTCGGGCCTCCACGCGGTCTTACCCGCGCTTCACCCTGCCCATGGCTAGATCACTTCGCTTCGGGTCTAGAGCACGCGACTGACACGCCCTGTTCGGACTCGCTTTCGCTACGGCTCCCCCACACGGGTTAACCTCGCCACGCACCACTAACTCGCAGGCTCATTCTTCAAAAGGCACGCCGTCACCCCAACCAAGGAGGCTCCGACGGCTTGTAGGCACACGGTTTCAGGTACTATTTCACTCCCCTCCCGGGGTGCTTTTCACCTTTCCCTCACGGTACTTGTCCGCTATCGGTCATCAGGTAGTATTCAGGCTTAGCAAGTGGTCTTGCCAGATTCACACGGGATTTCACGGGCCCCGTGCTACTCGGGAGCACGCCCAGGAGGCCACGTCATTTCGTCTACGGGGGTACCACCCTCTGTGCCGGGCCTTTCAATGCCCTTCGACTATGACGCGGCTTTCTCACTCCTCGCGGGGACGGCAGTCCCCGCACGGGCGGTCCCACGACCCCGCGCACGCAACGCCTGCCGGCTTGCACACGTACACGGTTTAGCCATGATCCGCTTTCGCTCGCCACTACTCACGGAATATCTTCTCCTGCCGGTACTGAGATGTTTCACTTCCCGGCGTTCCCTCCACGCACCCTATGAATTCAGGTACGGGTCACCGCACATGACTGCGGCGGGGTTTCCCCATTCGGACACCCTCGGATCACGGTTCGTTTGCCAACTCCCCGAGGATTATCGCAGGCTACGACGTCCTTCATCGGCTCCTGATGCCAAGGCATCCACCCTGTGCCCTTCAAAACTTGACCACAAAGATCATTACAAAGATGCTCGCGTCCACTGTGCAGTTCTCAAACAACGAACGGACCCCGCACCCGCCGGCGCCCACCACGACCCCCACCCCACCAGACCCCCCCACACCTCGGGAAGACCCACCAGACCAGGCGCCGCACCAGTTCACCGACGGTCCCACGGACCCGCCGCGCACCCACCCACCAGACCGGCAACCCGCACCAGCCCAGCAGCAGACCCCCGCTCACCGAGCGACAGCCCCAGGCACACCAAGACAACAACCCCACGGCTGTTCCCTCAGCACCCAACAGTGTGTCCACGACCAACCACCACCACCACCCCCGCCAGCCACGCACCACCACCCCCAAAAGAGGACCCGGCACGGTACCAACGAGGCCACCAGCAGCGACCAACCACAGTCGACGTTCCACCCGAAGCCCACCACCCCACGCACGAACGGCGCAGGCCTGGCCAGACCCCCCCACCTGACGGTGAGAGAACCCACAGCTCCTTAGAAAGGAGGTGATCCAGCCGCACCTTCCGGTACGGCTACCTTGTTACGACTTAGTCCTAATCGCCGGTCCCACCTTCGACGGCTCCCCCCCTGCGAACAGGTTGGGCCACCGGCTTCGGGTGTTACCAACTTTCATGACTTGACGGGCGGTGTGTACAAGGCCCGGGAACGTATTCACCGCAGCGTTGCTGATCTGCGATTACTAGCGACTCCGACTTCATGGGGTCGAGTTGCAGACCCCAATCCGAACTGAGACCGGCTTTTTGGGATTCGCTCCACCTTGCGGTATCGCAGCCCTTTGTACCGGCCATTGTAGCATGCGTGAAGCCCAAGACATAAGGGGCATGATGATTTGACGTCATCCCCACCTTCCTCCGAGTTGACCCCGGCAGTCTCCTATGAGTCCCCACCATCACGTGCTGGCAACATAGGACGAGGGTTGCGCTCGTTGCGGGACTTAACCCAACATCTCACGACACGAGCTGACGACAACCATGCACCACCTGTGCACCGACCTTGCGGGGCGACCATCTCTGGTCGTTTCCGGTGCATGTCAAGCCTTGGTAAGGTTCTTCGCGTTGCATCGAATTAATCCGCATGCTCCGCCGCTTGTGCGGGCCCCCGTCAATTTCTTTGAGTTTTAGCCTTGCGGCCGTACTCCCCAGGCGGGGCACTTAATGCGTTTGCTGCGGCACGGAACCCGTGGAATGGACCCCACACCTAGTGCCCAACGTTTACGGCATGGACTACCAGGGTATCTAATCCTGTTCGCTCCCCATGCTTTCGCTCCTCAGCGTCAGTTGCGGCCCAGTGACCTGCCTTCGCCATCGGTGTTCCTCCTGATATCTGCGCATTCCACCGCTACACCAGGAATTCCAGTCTCCCCTACCGCACTCTAGTCTGCCCGTACCCACTGCACGCCCGAGGTTGAGCCTCGAGTTTTCACAGCAGACGCGACAGAACCGCCTACGAGCTCTTTACGCCCAATAATTCCGGACAACGCTTGCGCCCTACGTATTACCGCGGCTGCTGGCACGTAGTTAGCCGGCGCTTCTTCTGCAGGTACCGTCACTTTCGCTTCTTCCCTGCTGAAAGAGGTTTACAACCCGAAGGCCTCCATCCCTCACGCGGCGTCGCTGCATCAGGCTTTCGCCCATTGTGCAATATTCCCCACTGCTGCCTCCCGTAGGAGTCTGGGCCGTATCTCAGTCCCAGTGTGGCCGGTCGCCCTCTCAGGCCGGCTACCCGTCGTCGCCTTGGTAGGCCATCACCCCACCAACAAGCTGATAGGCCGCGAGCCCATCCCCGACCAGAAACCCTTTCCAGTCACCCGGATGCCCGGGCACCTCATATCCGGTATTAGCCACAGTTTCCCGTGGTTATCCCGAAGTCGGGGGCAGGTTACTCACGTGTTACTCACCCGTTCGCCACTGATCAGGCAGGGCAAGCCCCACCCTCACCGTTCGACTTGCATGTGTTAAGCACGCCGCCAGCGTTCGTCCTGAGCCAGAATCAAACTCTCCGTCAACGTCAACAGACACCCAGACCCACAAACAACCCAGGCGCCATCAACAAACGAAACCCCTCGAACGAGGGAATCAACTGGCCCACCACAACACACCCCAGACGGGGCCCGGAGCGCATCATGGCAACCAACCAGCCCACCACCCAGCACCACCCAACCCACAACAGGCCGACCAGCACCAGACAATGAACCACAATTGGCATCGACTATTCAGACACACTGTTGAGTTCTCAAGGAACAGACGCGCACCACACCAACCCACCACAGGCCAGCACGGGGCAACCGCTAGATGCTACCGGAGTGGTGGACCGTCCAGCTCTGTAGCCGGACCAGGCCACCGTCCTCACGCGACGAAGGCGTACTGCGCCCCTCGCCGGTGGGGGTGTGCCGCTCACGAGACCAGCCACCAGTCGTCGGTGTCCGTTCCTCCCGCTCGGGCGGCGAGCCGTAACACTACGCAGCGGCGCACCTGCGGTCAAACCTGTCCGACGCGACCCCAGCGGTCAGGCGTCCGGCCAGGTGCGCGGCGGCCGGAGCGGGCTGCGACGGCACGGGGGCGCTACGGCACGCGGACGGTCCGTTGCCGCAGACGGGGCGGGGCACCGGCTCTCGCACCGCGCGGACGCCGACCCGGCCGGCAGGACGGTGTGGCGCAGCTTCAGGACGCTGAGCATCGGGGATCCGCACGCCCAAGCGGCCGGGGTCGCGGCGCCCTGCCGGCTCGAGCAGCCAGGGGCACGAGGCGCGCCGGGCCGCGGGTGCCGTCGGCCATCAGTAGAGCGCGTTGGCCAGCGCGCGGCGCGCTGCCATGACCCGTGGGTCGTCCGTCCCGACGACAGCGAACAGCTCGAGGAGCCGCTGGCGGACCCGTTCCCGTTCCGCCCCGGATGTCACGCGGACCACGCTCACGAGACGGGAGAATGCGTCCTCCACCCGACCCCCGAGCACGTCCGCGTCGGCCACGGCCAGCTGGGCGTCGACGTCGTCCGGCGCGGCTGCTGCCGCCTCACGAACCACACGCAGGTCCATGGTCCGAGCCCGTTCCAGCAGGTTCACCTGAGCCAGTCCGGCCTCGGCGAGCGCATCGCGCGGGTTCTCCCGCAGGGCCTGCGCGTACGCCTGCCGTGCTGCAGGCAGGTCGTCGCGCTCGATGGCGTCGTAGGCCGCCTGGTGCAGAGGTGGCAGCGCCGGCTCCTGCGGCTCGTCCCGTTGTGCAGGCTCGGGTGCCCCTGGCACCGTCCCGGTGACGCCATACTGGGTCGCGGCCCCGAGCATCTGGTCCAGAACGCTGCGAACCTGCTCAGTCGTCGGCGAACCCTGGAACAGCGGAACCGGTTGACCGCCGAGGACCGCGACCACCGACGGCACCGCCTGCACCTGAAAGGCGCTCGCGATGGCGGGTGACGCCTCCGTATCGACGCGCGCCAGCTGGAAACGGCCCTGGTAGGCCTCCGCCAACCGCCCAAGGTCGCCTGCCAGCCCGATGCTCGCCTGGCTCCACGGCGCCCAGAGCAGGACGACGACGGGATACTGCGCCGACGCCTGGACCATCCCGGGAAAGCTCGCCTCGTCGATGTCGACGACGAACGCGCCGGGTACCGGCAGGCCGCCGGGGGTGCCCGGGGCCGGGGTCGGTGTGCGCGCCAGGGCACCGAGGTCGATCGCGCCCCGCACGTCGAGACGAGGGCGCGGTCCGGTCGGCTGGCTCATCGGCAACTCCTCAGGATCTGGGTCACTGACCGGTGACCGACGTCATGACCTGCTCGCCCGCGAGCACCCGGATCTGGCCGTCCACGGTCCCGGCCGGCGGCACCGCGAGGACCACCACGTCGGTCCACGTGCGCGTCAGCTGGTCGGAGACGCTGGTGCGGCCGGCCAGGGCGGCCTCGAACGGGTCGCTGAGAGAGATGCTGCCACGCGTGACGTCGATGCTCGTCACCGTGGTGAGACGACCGATGACGAGCGCGCCCCCGTCGGCCGTCGCCAGAGCGGTGACCGATGCGGGATCAGCCGTCACGGACTCCTGCGTCGTGGCGACAGAGGCCAGGCTCGTCTGCGCCTGGGTGCGGGCCGCGAGGATCCCGGGCGTGAAGAACGTGTCGGCGAAGGACGTCGCCCACTGGGACTGCTGACCCTGGGTCAGCAGGTCCGCGAACCGGGTCACCGCGTCCACCGGCGTGGCCAGCAGGCCGTCGGCGTCCGGCGGGACCGGCGCGCTGCCGATCGACGGGTCGGCCGTCCGGGGCATCTGCACGCCAGGACCGAGCCGGGCCCACCCCCAGAGGTGGTACTGCTCGCGCGGCGACGCCTGCTGGAGCACGAGCACCCGCGGCGACTGCAGGTCCTCCGGCTGAGTCGTCACGACGACCGTGCTGCGCGGCCAGCTGGCGGTGGTCGGAATGACGAGCACCTGCTGCTCGGTCGGCAGCGCCAGCGGCGGCCGTTGGCCCTGGGTCGCTGCGGCACGCACGTACTCCGCAGTCCGGATCGCCAGCGCCGGACCGGTCAGCCGCGCACCGAGGAGGTTCGCGTCCAGTCCGGCGTCGGCCGTCTGCAGCACCCTCCCCACGTCCTGCAGGACGTGCGCGGCCTGCGCGACCGTGGTGGCTGGCGGTGGCACGGCAGCGACCGCCTCCGGTGCCGGAGCGGGCAGAGCCTGGCCGCACCCGGACAGCGCCAACAGCCCGACGAGCCCGGCTGCCAGCACGCGGGACGCCGCGCGGCGTGCCCGCCGCGTCACGACCGGTCCCCCGGGTCGTCGTCGGGCCGCGGCGCGGCGCCGTGCCTGCGGTGCCTGCGTCGCACGACCTCACCGGACGCAGCGTCGCCGCCCGGACCGTTGCTGCCCGGGCCGTCCGCACCGACCGGCGCTGGAGCCGGACCGGTGGCCCCGGGACCGGGTGCGGGCGGCACACCACCGACCGAACCGGCGGCGCGGTCCGAGGATCCGCCGCTCGGTCCGGCGGGAAAGCCCCATGCACGCCGCCACGCATCGGCGCGCGCGGCGAGCTCGGCAGGCACAGCATCCGCCGCGGGCGGTGCGTCCGAGCCGGCCGGACCGTCAGGCGGACGGTGCCAGGACCGCCCAGACACGGCGCCACCGCTGGGCGACCGCCGCGACGGGGGCGGCGCGGCGGCCTCACCCTCGGGCACGTCGTCCCCCGTGTCGCGCCGCGCGGGGCCGGTGGACAGCGCCACCTGCCCGGTCGTCTGGCTATCAGCACCAGGCGTGGGCGTGACCCCGCCCGGGCCGCGGTCGGCACCGACGAGGCGGGGCCGCCGGCGAGCCGCCTCCTCGGCCTCGCGGACCTGACGGCGAGTGAGCAGCGGCGCGGCCGCCGGCGCCGCATCTGCCGCAACCGACTGGGGACCGGTGACCGCGCGCTGGGGACCGGTGACCGCGCGCTGGGGACCGGTGACCGCGCGCTGGGGACCGGTGACCGCGCGCTGCGGGCCGGTGACCACCGGGACGGTCCCCGTGGTCACGGCGTGCCACGCCGCAGGACCCTCACGGCGCCGCGTCCACCAGGCCAATGCGAGTCCGGCCAGCAGGAGCAGCGCGCCGCCGACCACACCGGGCCACAGCCACGGGGTGGTCACGGTCTGCGGCCACGACAGGGTGACGACGGGCGGCTGCGGCCCGACCGCCGCGGCCAGGAGGCTCCAGCGGCCCTCAGTCCGGGTCCAGTCCAGCGACGCCGAACCGACACCGGTCGCCTGAGCCACCCACAGGTCGGAACCCGCCGGGTCAGCGACCGCGGTCGAGCCGGCGGCAGCGCCCGCCGCCGTCGGCGACGCCGCAGCGCCGACGGCTTCGCCGGTCGGCGTGCCCGACGCGGACGGCGCAGGGGTCGGCGTGCGGGTCGCCGGGCTCGTCGCCAACGTGCTGCGGTCGGCCAGGCCCGTGACCTGGACGGCGGCGTCCTGCCCCAGCCAGCCGGTGACATCCGTGTCCCGTCCCACCGCCAGCACGACGGGTACGTCGCCCGCGGCCGTCACGGTCACGGTCACGTCCGGTCCGGCCATGTCCAGCACCCCGGGGGCCGTCACCACGTAGTGGACGCCGTCGCTCGGTTGGGTCCGGGCGACGAGGACGCCATCGGCCCGCAGCACCGTCGCGGATGCGATGCCCACACCGATCCCGACGAGACCGAGCACCACCAGACCGGCCGCGATCATTCGCTGGAGCACGCAGGATCCTCTCAGTCGTGACGCCTCAGGATAGGGGAACCCACCGGTCGGGCATCGCCGTGGGGCCGCCGCTGCCTCGCACCGGATATCCTGGCCGACGGACCGCCGGACGGCCTGGCCGGCGGATCGGCGGGACGTGCCCCGTCGAATGCTGCCCGGACCATGACCGCCCCGCTGGAGGAACCGTGCCCGAGGACCATCCGCAGCTCCCCGTGGTGGGCTTCCGTGGGTACGACCGGAGCGCCGTGGACGCGCGGCTCGCCGAGTTGGAGGCCGCACTCGCCCAGGCGCGCGCGCAGGTCGAGGCGCTGGACGCCCGGTCTCTGCAGATCGCCGGCGAGCTCTCCGAGGCACACCGGCAGCTCCGCGAGGCGGAACGCCCCACCTACTCGGGGCTGGGCTCGCGGATCGAGCAGCTCCTGCGGTCGGCCGAGGAGCAGTCCTCCGACGTCGTCGCCCAGGCCAACGCCCAGGCGTCCGACGCCCTGGCCCGCGCGAAGCTCGCGGCGGGCCAGCTGCGGGCCCGCGCGGAGAACGAAGTCGCGGAGCTGCTGGCGACCGCGCGCCGGGAGGCCGAGGAGCTGCGCAGCACCGCCGCCACGGAGTCGGAGAGCACGCTGTCGGCCGCGCAGCGCCGGGCCGAGGAGCTTGTCGGGTCCGCCGAGCGAGAGGCAGCACGAATCCAGAGCACCGTCGCCACCGAGGAGGCCGAACGCCGCGCCAGCCTGGAGCGGGAGCTGGGCACCCTCACGGCGACCACCCAGCGGGAGACCACCGAGCTGAGGATCACCACCGAGCGCACCGCCGCGGAGCTCACCGCCACCACGCAGGCACGCACGACGGCCCTGCGCGAGGAGGCGGAGCGTTACGCGCAGGATCTTCGCCAGACGGCGGATGCCGAGACCACCGCCCTGCGTCAGCGCGTCGAGTCTCAGACGGCCGTGCTGCGGGCCGACGCCGAGAAGGAGGTCGCGCTCCAGCGATCGACGGCGGCGACCGAGGTCGCCGAGGCGCGGCAGGCGCTCGCCGCGGAGATCACGTCGCTGCGCGCGCAGGCCCAGGAGTATGCGGACACGCTGCGGGCCGAGGCCGAGCGGGAGACGACGCAGCTGCAGCAGCGCGTAGCTGCGGAGGCAGCGGCCCTGCGGGCGGAGGCGGACCAGTACGCGGCGTTCGTCCGCGCGCAGGCCGAGCGGGAGACCACCGAGCAGCGGGCGCACGCGGCCGAGGAGCTCGCCGCGCTGCGGGCCCAGTCGGAGCAGGCGGCCGCCGCGGCGCGCACCGAGGCCGACCAGTACGCGGCCACCGTGCGGGCGCAGGCCGAGCGGGAGACCACCGAGCTGCGGGAGCGCACTGTGCAGGAGGCGCAGAATCTGCGCGACGTCACCGAGCGGGAGACCACCGAGCTGCGCCAGACCACCGAGCGGGAGACCACCGAGCTGCGCCAGACCACCGAACGGGAGACCACCGAGCTGCGCCAGACCACGCGGCTGGAGGTCGAACGGCTCACCACCGGGGCCCAGCGGTCCGCCGCCGAGGTGCTGGCCGCCGCGAAGGCCGAGGCGGACGCGACGCTCACCGAGGCTCGCCAGGCGCTGGCCGACGCCGAGCTGCAGATCGCCACGCTCCGGGAGGCTTCGGAGCACACCGACGCCGAACGGCACGACGCGGCCCGGGCCGAGACCGAACAGCTGGTTCGCGACGCGGAGGCGCACGCCGCCGAGGCCGAGGAGCGCGTCGTCAAGGCGCTCGAGCAGTCCGAGAAGGTCCGCGTCGATGCCGAGGCTCACGCACGCGAGCTGTTGTCCAACGCCCGGCGCAACGCCGACCGCGTGGTGGCCGAGGCTCGCGAGCATGCCGAGAAGACGCTCTCGGAGGCGATGGGCGAGGCGGAACGGGAGCGGACCACCGCGCAGCGGCAGGTCGAGGACCTCAATCGCCAGCGCGAGGCGATCACCAGCTACCTCGACGAGCTGCGATCGCTGCTCGGGCACGAGCCCGGGACGACGGCCGCCGTGCTCGCTCGAGCCCAGCGGGCCGAGGCACGGTTCGCCGCGCGCAGCGGCGACACGGAGCAGGCGACCACGCCGGAGACTGACGGTGGCGAGCCGGCCCCGGCCGCCGACGAGGGGCTCAGCGCCGACGAGGGGCTGGCGGCCGGGGCTGCCGATGGCATCGCACCCACCGACCACACCGCGCCGACCGAGGCACCGCAGGACCGGACACCGCCAGCCGAGGCACCGCAGGACGGGCAGGCTGTGACGGCTCGCCTGGCTGCCGTGACCGATCCGGAAGCCCCGGACGGGACTGCCGCTCCGGCCGACTCGGCGGACCCGGCCCGGGCGTCGCTGGCCGATCCTGACCGGCGTCGGCACTGACGCCGACGGTGCCCGTGCCCGCACCCGTCCCGCTCCCGCAGCCCGGCTCCGACGTCGGCTCCGGACGGCCGAGCACCCCCGGCCCGCGAGACACCGCGGACCGCGCGGACGAGCCAGCGAGCCGGCGCCAGGACCGCCAGCAGGCCAGCGCGATCCATGCCCAGGCCCTCGACCGCCGTCGTCGCGCCGAGACGGCCCGGGCATGCGCGCTCATCGCCGACTTCCTGCCCGCAGTGCAGCAGCGCGGCATCGCGCCGTCGCCGCTGCGCGCACGCAGCTACGACCGACGCCACCGGTACCGCACCGGCCTGCGCGGGTGGTACCTGCGCCGGGACGAGGGCGTGGCGGTCGGCACCGACGGCGGGTTCTATGTGCTCACCGTGCCCTCGAGCCTGCGGGCCGCGCTGCGCGGAGCGCAGGTCCCACCTGCCGACCCGCCCTTGGTGCTCGGCGCCGGCGGACGCGACGGGGAGTCGATCGGGCTGGACGTGGCACTGGCCCGAGTGCTGGAGGGCCACGGCTGAGACAGCCCGACGTGCCGATCAACGGCGGGCGTTCCGCGGGTCAGCGACGGGTGTCGGCCTGCTGAGCGAGCTCGGCGAGCGCCAGACCGACTGCAGCCGGGTCCTCGACGGCCGTCATGTGCCCGGTCCGGGGCACGACGACCAGCCGGGAGTCAAGGGCCCGCGACGCCATGTCCTGCGCGATGGCGACAGGCGCGAGCCGGTCCTCGTCACCGACCACCACGAGCACCGGCGCCGGACAGCGGTGCAGGACCTCGCTGCGGTCGGGGCGGCCGGCCATGGCCCGCTCCGACCAGGCGACGCCGGCGGGGTCCTGGTCCTCGATCCACCCGGCGAGCAGGTCCACCAGGTGCGGACGGACCGTCCTCGTGGTCTCCCCCAGCAGCGACGTGGCCATGTCGCGGACCGGCGCCGTCGACGCGGCTTCCTCCACCTGTGCCGCGATGCGCAATCGGTTCTGCCGGGCCGCCGGGTCGTCGGCGGTCGCCCGGGTGTCCAGCAGCCCTAGGCCCGCGACGAGGCCGCTGTGCCGCTCGGCCATCGCCAGGGCGACGTACCCGCCCATCGACAACCCTGCGACCACGGCCTCGGTCACGCCGTCCGCCGCCAGGGTCCGGGCCACCGCGTCGGCGGACGCGTCGATGGAGGCCGTGGCCGGAACCGGCCCGGTCGACCGACCCAGGCCGGGCAGGTCGACCGCCAGGACGGCCCGGTCACCGTCCACCTCGGCCGCTGCCGCGTCCCACATCCTCGAGTCGAAGGGGAAGCCGTGCAGCAGCACGAGCGGCAGCCCGGCCCCCCCGGTGCGGTAGGTCCGCAGGTACAGATCCGTCACGCCGCCTCACCCTCCCACGTGGTCGGCAACGGCACCGGGTGCTCCGGGAGCACGTGGGCCACCACCTCGTCGAGCACCCGGCGCACGGACATCTCCCCCACCCACAGGTGCTTCGCGCCGTCCACGCCGATGACTTCGGACCGGCGGACCCGGGCGAACCGGCGGCGCGCCTGAGCCGGGCGCAGGTAGTCGTCCAGCTCGGGGACCAGCGCCACCAGCGGGCGGCCGAAGGCGTCCCAGGCGTCCAGGTCCTCGTCCGTCGCCCGACGCAGCGGCGGGGAGGCCAGGACGGCGCCCTCCACCGGATCCAGCCGCCCGTGCCGGAGCACCAGCTCCGTGCCGAACGACCAGCCGAACAACCAGACGTGCGGCAGCCCTGCCGCGACCACGAGGTCGACCGCCGCCCGGACGTCGAACCGTTCCGCGTCCCCACCGTCGAAGGTTCCCTCGCTGCGCCCGCGCGGGCTGGCCGTCCCCCTGGTGTTGAACCGCAGCACCGCCAGGTCGGCCAGGGCCGGCAGCCGCCAGGCCATCTTGCGCAGGACGTGGGAGTCCATGAAGCCACCGTGGGTGGGCAACGGGTGCAGCGTCACCAGGGTCGCCGCAGGCGTCCGTGGGGCACCGTCCGGGCCCACCGGCCGGGCCAGCTCGCCCACCAGGGTGAACCCGTCGGCCGTGTGCAGCTCGACATCCTCGCGCAGCGCCGGCAGGACCGTCAGCGCCCGGATCGGGACCGGTTCCGAGGGGAACTGCTGCACGCTCATCGGCACGAGGGTAACCCGCAGTCAGGACCGGCCGCGCGCCGCGGGGTAGGTCTGCGGCACGTGCTGCCCCGCGCCGGCCCGGGCCGACCCGGCCGCGGTGCGCGGTCAGCGGCGAGTCGGCCGGCGACGGTCCCGGGCCGCCCAGCAGGCGGCGTGCCAGTGCCGACGGGCGTCCAGCGCCGCTTCCTGGCCGAGCAGCCCGTCCGCCTGCCAGGCCACGACGTGGGCGGTGCCGGGCAGGATCGCCTGGTCGCAGCCCGGGCAGCGGTAGCTGCGCTCCGAGCCACGCACACGCTGGACCACCCACTCGCCGTCCGGACCGGACTCGATCGTCCGGCCTCCGCGCGCCCGTTCGACGTCCAGCGGGGCAACGGGCATGCCGTAGGGACGCCTGTTCGACCGCCGTCCGCTGGGCACCCCGCCATCCTCGCACCGGGGCCCGAAACGCGGCGGCCGCGGATCTCGGCAGGCGCACCCTCGGCCGCGGATCCCGGCAGGCGCACCCTCGGCCGCAGGTCCCATAGGCGCAGACGCCCGCGCACCGTCGGCGCCGGCCGGTGGGACGTCAGGCCGGCAACCGCGGCGCCTGCTCGGCAGGCGGCACGGTGCCGGTGCGAGCCAGCTCCCGGTACCAGTAACCCGAGTCCTTGACGGTGCGCTCCGACGTCTCGTAGTCGACCCGGACGATGCCGAACCGACGGTCATACCCGTAGGCCCACTCGAAGTTGTCCAGCAACGACCAGACGAAGTAGCCGCGCACGTCGGCACCGGCATCCATCGCCGCACCGACGGCGTCCACGTGGTCGTGCAGGTAGTCGAGGCGGGCCTGGTCGTGCACCCGGCCGTCCGGGGTCACGGTGTCGGGGAAGGCCGCACCGTTCTCGGTGACGACCAGCGGCAGGTCGGGGTAGCGCACGTGCAGGCCGGTGAGCAGGTCGGTCAGCCCCTGCGGATCGATCGTCCAGTCCATGGCGGTGCGCGGGCCGAGCTGCGGCAGCCACTGCACGGCCCTCTCGGTGCCCACCCAGGGCGTCGCCTCGCGGGCACGATGGCCGTCGGCCCCGGCGGCGGAGCCGGTTGCCCGGCCTCCGGGCGCCCGCACCCGGCTCGTCGAGTAGTAGTTGACCCCGAGGCAGTCGAGCGGCACGCGGACGGCAGCCAGGTCGCCGTCCCGGACGAAGGACCAGTCGGTGACCGCGGCGGTGTCCGCCCACAGCTGCTCGGCATAGGCGCCGTCGAGCAGCGGGCCCAGGAAGATCTCGTTGCCCACGGCGTCGATCCGGCGCTTGGCCTCGATGTCCTCGGGCGCGTCGCTGGCCGCCCGGACCACGTGCAGGTTGAGGGTCGCCGACACCGGCGTGCGGTCGCCGAGCACGCTGCGCAGCGCGGTCGCTCCCAGCCCGTGGGCCAGGTTGAGATGGTGCGCCGCGGCGAGCGCCGCGGCCGGCTCGGTCCGCCCCGGTGCGTGCACCCCGGAGGCGTAGCCGAGGAACGCCGAGCACCACGGCTCGTTGAGCGTCGTCCACAGCGCGACCCGGTCGCCGAGCCGCTGCGCCACCAGTGCGGCGTAATCGGCGAACCGCCCCGCGGTGTCCCGTTCGGGCCACCCGCCGGCGTCCTCCAGCGCCTGCGGGAGATCCCAGTGGTACAGGGTCACCACCGGCGCGATGTCCGCCGCACGCAGCTCGTCGACGAGGCGGTCGTAGAAGCCCAGGCCCGGCTGGTTGACCGGGCCGGAACCCGTCGGCTGCACCCGCGGCCAGGACACCGAGAACCGGTACGCCTGCAGGCCCAGGTCGCGCAGCAGCGCCACGTCGGAGGTGGCCCGGTGGTAGTGATCGGTGGCGACGTCGCCGGTGTCGCCGTGCAGCACCTTCCCGGGCACCCGGGCGAAGGTGTCCCAGATCGACGGCCCGCGCCCGTCCTCGTGCGCCGCACCCTCGATCTGGTAGGCGGCCGTCGCCGAGCCCCACCGGAAGCTCGGTGGGAAGCGGCGGCCCGATGGTCGCGTGGTGCTCACGGTGTGGCCCTCCGTGCTGCGGTGCGTGGCGGCGCCACGCCCTGTCGAATCGATACGATACACAGCACCGGCCACCGGACCACGACGCCCGCCAGCGTCCCGGACCGCTCGTGTACGCCGCGGTGCACCCGGTCGCCCGGCCCGGTCGCCCGGGGCGACCGGGTGGGTGCCGGTGAGGGGCGACCGCCACCGTGGACAGCGCGAAACCAAGCGGTCCGCGGACGTCGCCGGGCTGGGACGCGGCCCCGGCGACGTCCGCGAGCGCCCTGCGATCAGCCGGCGAGCGGCCTGACCCACACCCCCGCGCGCAGCACGCCGCGGGGGCGCAGCTGCTCGTCCGTGACCAGGACGTCCGCGCGCCGGCCGGCCTCCAGCGCCCCGAGATCGGCCCGGCCGAGCACGGCCGCCGGGGTGGCGGAAGCTGCCCGGACGGCGGCGGCCAGGCCCACGCCGTGCGTCGTCGTCGTCCGGACGACGTCCACCAGGTGGGCGGTCCCGCCGGCGATGGCTCCGGTGCTGCCGTCCACGCCGAGGACCCGGGCGACCCTGTCACCGACCCGCACGGCCAACGGCCCGAGCCGGTAGTCGCCGTCCGGCATCCCGGTGGCGGCCATCGCGTCCGTGACGAGCACCACAGCGTCCGGGCCCAGCAGGTCGAAGACCATGCGGACGGTCGCCGCAGCCAGGTGCGTGCCGTCCGCGACGAGCTCCACCACCAGCTCGCCCCGGGCTGCCGCGCCCAGCAGGGCGGCGACCGGACCCGGGGCCCGATGGTGCAGCACCGGCATGCCGTTGAACAGGTGCGTGGCGCTGGCCCGTCGCCCGGAGCCGGCGAGCCCGCCCACCACCTCCGCGACGGCGGCGTCGACCTGCTCGGCGGTCGCCTCCGTGTGCCCGAAGGACGGCAGCGCCCCCACGTCGAGCAGGGCCGACAGCACGTCGTGGGAGCTGCCGTCGGCCACGCCGGCCACCTCGGGGGCGACGGTCATCGTCACCAGGTGTCCTCGCGCCGCAGCGGCGAGCTCGCGCACCAGGCCTGCGTCGCCGGTGCGCATGTCCGCGGGGTTCTGCGCCCCGCACCGGCTCGGCGCGAGGAAGGGTCCCTCCAGGTGGATGCCCGCGATCTCGTCCGCGTCCGCCAGCTCGGCCAGCAGGGCGGTCCGCCGGAGCAGCACCTCGGACGGGGCCGTGACCAGCGACGCGACCAGCGCGGTGGTGCCGTGCCAGGCGTGCTCGGCGACCGCGACCCGCGCCTCGGCCAGGTCCACCACGTCCGGGAACCCGGCCCCGCCCCCGCCGTGGTCGTGCAGGTCCACCAGTCCAGGCAGGAGCACCCGGCCGGGCTCCACGCGGCACCCGGCGACGACGGCCGCCCACTGCGCCGGCGCCTCGGCGGCCGAGCCCACCCAGGCGATCCGCGACCCCTGCATGACGACCGCACCGTCCTCGACGACCCGGCCGGGCTCCACCACCCGGCCGCGCAGCACCACCGACCCGGCCTCTCCCGTCATGCCCATGCCCCCATCCTCGACCCGTCGTTCAGAACAGCCGTGACCCCGGATCGTCCACCCCGCGCAGCGCCGCATAGTCGAGCACGAGGCACTCGATGCCGCGGTCGGTCGCGAGCACACGTGCCTGCGGACGGATCTCCTGCGCGGCGAACACCCCGCGGACGGGCGTGAGCAGCGGGTCACGGCCGAGCAGGTCCAGGTACCGGGTGAGCTGCTCCACGCCGTCGATGTCACCACGACGCTTGACCTCGACCGCCACCGTGCCGCCGGACGGGTCGCGCGCCAGGATGTCCACCGGACCGATGGCGGTCGGGTACTCCCGGCGCACCAGCGTGTGACCGGCGCCGAGCAGCTCGATCTGGGCGGCCAGCAGCTCCTGCAGATGGGCCTCCACGCCGTCCTTGACCAGACCCGGGTCCACGCCGAGGTCGTGCGTGGAGGAGTGCAGCACCTCGTACAGCTCCACGACGAGCCGGTCGTCGCTGCGGGCGTGCTGGACGGTCCACACCTGGCTCACGCCGGCAGCCGCGCCGTCCGGCTCGGGATCGGAGATCACCAGCGTGCACGGCGGACCCATCCAGTTCAGCGGCTTGTACGAGCCGCCGTCGGAGTGCACGAGCACGCTGCCGTCCGCCTTCACCAGGAGCAGTCGGGTGGCCAGCGGCAGGGTCGCGTCCAACCGCCCGCTGTACCGCGCCGTGCACCGTGCGACGACCACCTGCACCTGACCGTCTCCTGTCTGCCCGCACCCCGGGCGATGCTCCCGCCGGGCCCGGTGCTCGGTTGCGCCGGCACCGCCCCGACAGCCCCCCGGCGGCTCCCCTACAGGATCCGCTCGACCGTCGGCGGGGTCGCCTCGATCCACGAAGTGAGCCCCGCAAACGCCTCCCTGGACATCACGAGGTCGGACCGGTGCCCGCCCACCTCGATGCTCACCACCAGCGGCGAACCCCGGTGGTCCCGCAGCGGCGTGTGCTCCAGCACCGCGAGGTCCCGACGTCGCCAGCTGCGCGACGGGCGTGCCGCCAACGACCGACGCCGCCACCAGTACAGCTGCTCCGCGCCGTACTGGGCGATGCCCCGGACCCACGGCGCCGACGACGAGCCGGGCTCGCGCACCGCACAGTCGAACGAGCCGACCCGGGCGCTCAGCGCGCGGTGCCGGGACACGCCCAGCAGGACAACGACGACCACCCCCAGGGCGACCGCGACGCCCACCCACAGGTGCGGTCCGGTCACCCCGGGTCCGTCAGCGGGCCTGGGCCGCGGAGACCTCCGCGGCATCCACCACGACGGTGACCTGGTCCTCGTCGACGGACAGGAAACCACCGTCGACGGTCCACCGGACGACCTCGCCGCCGGACGCGGTGACCCGCAGCTCGCCGGGGCGCAGCACGGCGAGCACGGGCGTGTGCCCGGGCAGGATGCCCAGCTCACCCTCCGCAGCCGGAGCGGTGACCATGCGCGCCTCGCCCGCCCACAGGCGGCCGTCGGCGGCGACGAGGTCGACCTGCAGCTGTGCCATCACACGCTCCTTCCGTCCGGGTCCGAGACTACCCGCGGCTCAGAGGTTGAACTCCTTGCGGATCCGCGCCCAGTTGCGCTCCAGGTCCTCCAGGCCGCCGATGTTGAAGAAGGCCTGCTCGGCGATGTGGTCGAACTCCCCGTTGCAGATCCGGTCGAACGCGTCCACCGTCTCCGACACCGGGACGGTGGAGCCCTCCACCCCGGTGAACTTCGTCGCCATGTACGTGTTCTGCGAGAGGAACTGCTGGATGCGGCGGGCCCTGGCGACCACCGTCTTGTCCTCCTCACTGAGCTCGTCCACACCGAGGATCGCAATGATGTCCTGCAGCTCCTTGTTGCGCTGCAGGATCGACTTCACCCGGGTGGCCACGTCGTAGTGCCGCTGCCCGACGTACCGCGGGTCCAGCACCCGGCTCGTCGAGGCCAACGGGTCCACCGCCGGGTACAGGCCACGGGAGGCGATCTCCCGGGACAGCTCCGTGGTGGCGTCCAGGTGGGCGAACGTCGTTGCCGGCGCCGGGTCGGTGTAGTCGTCCGCCGGCACGTAGATGGCCTGCAGCGAGGTGATCGAGTGCCCGCGGGTGGAGGTGATGCGCTCCTGCAGGGCACCCATCTCGTCGGCGAGGTTCGGCTGGTAGCCCACGGCCGACGGCATCCGGCCCAGCAGGGTGGAGACCTCCGAGCCGGCCTGGGTGAACCGGAAGATGTTGTCGATGAACAGCAGGACGTCCTGGTGCTGCACGTCGCGGAAGTACTCCGCCATCGTCAGTGCGGACAGTGCCACGCGCAGCCGGGTCCCCGGCGGCTCGTCCATCTGGCCGAACACCAGGGCCGTCTTGTCGAACACGCCGGCCTCGGCCATCTCGTGGATGAGGTCGTTGCCCTCGCGGGTGCGCTCGCCCACGCCGGCGAACACGGACACCCCGCCGTGGTTCTGCGCGACCCGCTGGATCATCTCCTGGATGAGCACCGTCTTGCCCACGCCGGCGCCACCGAACAGGCCGATCTTCCCGCCCTCGACGTACGGGGTGAGCAGGTCGATCACCTTGATGCCGGTCTCGAACATCTCGGTCTTCGACTCCAGCTGGTCGAAGGCCGGCGGCTTGCGGTGGATCGGCCAGCGCTCGGCGATCTCGAGGTGCTCGCCGGGGGCGAGGTTGAGCACGTCCCCAGTCACGTTGAAGACGTGACCCAGGGTGACGTCGCCGACCGGCACGCTGATCGGCCCACCCGTGTCGGTGACCGGGGCGCCGCGCACCAGCCCGTCGGTCGGCTTGAGCGCGATGGCCCGCACGAGCGAGTCCCCCAGGTGCTGGGCCACCTCCAGGGTCATCGTGAAAGAGTTCTCGTCCTCGCCCTGCCCGGACAGGTCGATGTCCACGGTGAGGGCGTTGTACATCTCGGGCAGCTGGTCCGCCGGGAACTCGATGTCCACGACGGGGCCGATCACCCGGGCGACCCGTCCGGTCGCGGTGGCATGGGCGGTCGCTTCGACGGTGCTGGCGGTCATCTGTGGCCTCGCTTCGCTGGTCCGGGGTCTGCCCGGCATGGTGGTCAAAGTCCGTGTCCGTCAGGAGACGAGCGCACCCGCGCCCGACACGATCTCGCTGATCTCCTGGGTGATCTCGCCCTGGCGCGCCTGGTTGGCCAGGCGCGTGTAGGTACGGATGAGGTCCTCCGCATTGTCCGTCGCGGTCTGCATGGCCCGCTGCCGGGAGGCTAGCTCGGACGCGGCGGCCTGCAGCAGGCAGCTGAAGATGCGGCTGCGCACGTAGCGCGGCAGCAGCGCGTCCAGCACCTCCTCGGGTCGCGGCTCGAACTCGTAGAGCGGCAGCACCTCGTCGGCGCTCGGGGACAGGACGCCGTCGACGACCTCCAACGGCAGCATCCGGATCACCCGCGGCCGCTGGCTGACCATGTTGACGAACTGGGTGTAGACGATGTGCAGCTCGCTGACCCCGCCGTCGTCCGGCTCGGCCTGGAAGGCCTCGAGCAGCCGGCTGCCGATCTCGTCGGCCAGGGCCGGCGTCGGCGCGTCCGACATCCCGGTCCATGTCGCGGCCAGCGGCCGGTCCCGGAACGCGTAGTAGCTCACGCCCCGGCGACCCGCGACGTACAGGTCCACCTGCCGGCCGGCGTCCGTCAGCCGCTCGACGAGCCGCTCGGTCTCCCGGATGACGTTCGCCGAGTAGGCCCCTGCCATCCCCCGGTCGGACGCCACCAGGAGCACCGCCACCCGGGCGGTGTCGGTACGGTCCGCCAGCAACGGGTGCGCGATGTCGGAGTGCGAGGCCACCGCCGAGACCGCCCGGGTGAGCGCCCGCGAGTACGGCTCGGCGGCCGTCATCCGGGCCCGGGCGCGGCCGATCCGCGACGCGGCGATGAGCTCCTGCGCGCGGAACATCTTCGTCAACGCCTTGGTCGACCGGATCCGCTCCCGGTAGACGCGCTGCATGCCCGCCACGGGTCAGGACCTCTTCTGCCGCACGATCTGCTCCTGCTCCACCGGGGTCTCCTCGGCAGGTGGCTCCGCAGGGGCCAGCGGCGTCCCGGCCGACGTCATGAAGCCCGACCTGAACTCCTCCACCCCCTGCTCCAGCGCCTGCTCCGTCGCCTCCTCCAGCAGCCCGGTGGTCGCGATCGTGTCCAGCACGCCGGTGTTGCGGTGCAGGTGCTCCAGCAGCTCCTGCTCGAACCGTTCGACGTCCGCGAGCGGCACGTCGTCGAGCTTGCCGTGGGTACCGGCCCAGATGGAGGCGACCTGGTCGGCCAGCGGGTAGGGACGGTACTGGGGCTGCTTGAGCAGCTCCATGAGCCGGGCGCCGCGGGCCAGCTGAGCACGGCTGGCCGCGTCGAGGTCGGAGGCGAACATCGCGAACGCCTCGAGGGACCGGTACTGGGCCAGGTCGATCTTCAGCGTGCCGGAGACCTGCTTCATCGCCTTGACCTGCGCGTCACCGCCGACCCGGGACACCGAGATGCCCACGTCCACGGCGGGACGCTGGTTGGCGTTGAACAGGTCCGACTGCAGGAAGATCTGGCCGTCGGTGATGGAGATGACGTTCGTCGGGATGTACGCCGCGACGTCGTTGGCCTTCGTCTCGATGATCGGCAGACCGGTCATCGACCCGGCGCCGAGGTCGTCGGACAGTTTGGCGCAGCGCTCCAGGAGCCGGGAGTGCAGGTAGAAGACGTCCCCGGGGTAGGCCTCGCGACCCGGCGGGCGCCGCAGCAGCAGGGACACGGCACGGTAGGCCTCGGCCTGCTTGGACAGGTCGTCAAAGACGATGAGGACGTGCTTGCTCTGGTACATCCAGTGCTGGCCGATCGCCGAGCCGGTGTACGGCGCGAGGTACTTGAAGCCGGCCGGGTCGGACGCCGGCGACGCCACGATCGTCGTGTACTCCAGCGCACCGGCCTCCTCCAGCGCGCCGCGGACGGCGGCGATCGTCGAGCCCTTCTGCCCGATGGCCACGTAGATGCAGCGCACCTGCTGGTTCGGGTCGCCGGTCTGCCAGGCGGACCGCTGGTTGATGATCGTGTCGACCGCGATCGCGGTCTTGCCGGTCTGGCGGTCGCCGATGATGAGCTGGCGCTGGCCCCGGCCGATCGGTGTCATCGAGTCGATGGCCTTGATCCCGGTCTGCAAGGGCTCGTGCACGCTCTTGCGGTGCATGACGCCGGGCGCCTGCAGCTCCAGGGCGCGGCGGCCCTCGGTGAGGAGCGCGCCGAGGCCGTCGATCGGCCGGCCGAGGGGGTCGACCACCCGGCCCAGGTAGCCGTCCCCGACCGGCACCGAGAGCACCTCACCGGTGCGGCGGACCTCCTGGCCCTCCTCGATCCCGGTGAACTCCCCCATGACGACGACGCCGATCTCCCGCACGTCGAGGTTGAGTGCCAGACCCAGCGTGCCGTCCTCGA
Source organism: uncultured Actinomycetota bacterium (assembly GCA_963703555.1). Taxonomy (GTDB): domain Bacteria; phylum Actinomycetota; class Actinomycetes; order Actinomycetales; family Cellulomonadaceae; genus CAVPEV01. The sequence continues at coordinate 48,847 of CAVPEV010000043.1, forward strand.
ACCGCAGCAGCTCGTTGGCCATCGCTCCGGGCAACCCCTCGACCTGCGCGATCCCGTCACCGGCCAGCGTGACGCGACCCACCTCCTCGGCCACCGCGCCCGTCGGCTGGTAGGACTGCACGAAGCTGTCCAGGGCGGCACGGATGTCCTCGGGTCGGATCGTCAGCTCAGCCATCGCTCATCTCCTCCTCGTGCGGCGCGCCACAGGGGCTCGCCATAGGTCCCGACGCACAGGTGCGCGTCAGCCGGCAAGTCGTCGTCTCGCATCGAGCAACCGGGCCAGCACCGTGGCGTCCAGCACATCCGGACCGATCTGGACCCGCAGCCCGCCGACGACCGACGGGTCCACCGTGACATGCGGCTCCACGCGCCGGCCGTACAGCTGCTCGAGGATGCCGGCCAGCCGGTCGAGCTGGGCAGGTGACAGCTCGTACGCCGCCGTCACCGTGGCCACCTCACGGCTGCGCCGCTCGGCCACGAGATCCGCCAGGTGGGACACCGTGGCCACGAAGCGGCGCCCGCGGGGCGCCACGGCGGCCCGCCGGGCCAGCGCCGCCGTCGCCGGAGCGGCGTCGCCGCCGAGGATCTCGTCGACCAGGGCGGCGCGGTACCGCGCGGGCACCAGTTCGTCGCGGAGCACGCGCCGCAGCTCCCGCTGCCCGGACAGGCCGCGGATGATGGTGAACAGCTCCTCCTGGACCCGGTCCAGCTGGCCCGTGCCGTCGGCGCCGGCCAGCTCCGCAGCGAACGCCAGCTCCTCGAGTGCCTCGGCGAGGTCGGCCTCCGTGGACCACCGCTGCTGAGCGGCCAGGGACACGATCTGCCGGGTGCGCGGGTCCGCGTCGCGCAGCACCCGGGCGACCAGGTCCGCCTTCGCCTGCGGTGCGGAGGTCGGCTCGGTCAGCGCCCGGCGCAGGCGCGACGAGCCGTCCAGGGCGTCGACCACGGCGAACAGCTCCGCAGCGAGCACACCGGCCTGTCCGCCGGCCTCGGCCAGCACCGGCGTGAACCGGGACTGCAGCAGCTCCATGGACGCTCGACCGGCACCTCGCACGGGTCAGCCCTGCTGCCCGGTGGCGGTCGCCTGGAGCTCGTCGAGGAAGCGGTCGACGACGCGGCTGCGACGGACCTCGTCCGCCAGCGCCTCACCGACGATCTTCGAGGCGAGGGCGGTGGCGAGGTCGCCGATCTCGGCGCGCAGCTGGACGGCGGCCTGCTGACGCTCGGCATCGATCTGGCGCTGCGCGGTCTGCACGATCCGGCCGGCATCCTCGGTCGCCTTCGCCCGCAGGTCGGCGACGATCCGCGCACCCTCGACGCGGGCCTCGTCGCGGATCCGGGCCGCCTCGACGCGGGCCTCGGCCAGCCGGTCCTGGTAGGTCGCCAGAGCCTGCGCCGCCTGCTCCTGCGCCACCTCGGCCTGCGCCAGACCACCCTCGATCCTGGCGGTGCGCTCGTCGAGGACCCTGGTGAAGGCAGGCAGGGCGTAGCGCAGGAAGACCCAGGCGATGAGCGCGGCGGTCACCGCGGACCACACGATGTCAGGAGTCGCCGGCAGGAGCAGGTTGCTCGGGGCGGCGACCAGAGCGGCGGTGATCATCCTCAGAAGACGAACCCGGCCACGAAGCCGATCAGCCCGAGGGCCTCGATGGTCGCCAGGGCGATCAACATGTTGACCCGCAGGGCCCCGGCCACCTCGGGCTGCCGGGCGGTGGCCTCCTGCGTCTTGGCGACCATGATGCCCAGCCCGATGCCGGGGCCCAGGGTGGCCAGTCCGAATCCGATGGTGGCGATGTTGCCGACGATGTCCACGGGGGGCAGTCCTTCCGGTGCAGGTCCGGGCGGTGCCCGGGCCGATGGACGAGTGGTGCTGGGGTCCTGCAGAACTTCCGATCGTGCCCCGTGCCGCAGACGGCACGGGCTCAGCAGCTCAGTGCGCCTCCTGGGAGAAGTTGATGTAGACCGCGGTGAGCAGCGTGAAGATGTAGGCCTGCAGCACGGCGATGAACAGCTCGAAGAGAGTGAACGCTATGCCGCCGGCGAGGGTGACCGCACCCATGGCCTTCATCACCCCGGTGGCCTCGAAGAAGAGGTAGTGGGTCGCCGAGAACGCCAGGACCAGCAGCAGGTGGCCGGCGATCATGTTGACCAGCAGACGGATGGTCAGCGTGGCGGGGCGCAGGACGAACGTCGAGATGAACTCGATCGGGGTGAGCAGGATGTAGACCGGCCACGGGATGCCGGCCGGGAACAGGGCGCTCTTGAAGTAGCCGACGCCGCCGTGCGCGCGGATCCCCGCGATGATGAAGGCCACGTACGCGACGATCGCCATGACCAGCGGGAAGCCCACCACGGAGGTGCCGGCGATGTTGAGCAACGGCACCACACCAGCGAGGTTCATCGCCAGGATCGTGACGAACATCGTGGTGAGCAGCGGAACGTAGCCGCGGGCCCGCTTGCTCCCGATGATCTCCTCGGCGATGCCCACCCGGACGAAGTCGAGGACCATCTCCACCATGCCCTGCGCGCGGCCCGGTACCAGCGTCGCGCGCCGGGCGGCCACCCAGAACACTCCGCAGATGACCACGGCGACGACGATCCGGACCAGCATGATCCGGTTGAGCTCGAATGCGGTGCCCTGGAAGGCCAGCGGACCCGGGAAGAACTCCTCGATGGACGGGGTCTGGAACCCGTCGGACCCGCCACTGGTGGCGAGCCGCGCGAGGCTGTACAGGGCGGGCTCCTCGGTTGCGATGGTGCCACGCGACCGACGGACGCGAAGCCTCGTCGGTCGCGGCACTCAGCCATCTTCGGTCGTCAGGAAGCCTAACCCATCGCTGCGGGGTGCTCCGACCCGGTCAGCCCGCCCCGTCGCGGTCCCGGGGCACGACGTAGGCCGTCGGGTGCCGCGTCACGGCCCGGTAGTCGAGCGCGGCGGAGCCGGTCACACCGACGATGAGCACCACGCCCAGCGCCGCCCGGGAGTAGAAGTCCGCCGTGGACAGCACCGCGAGCACGATCCCGAGCACGGCGACCTTGCCCAGCCACGCTCCCATGATGACCGCGGTGGTGCGCCCCGCCGGGGCGTCGGCGGTGACGAGCATGGACACCAGCGTCGTGCCGGAGAAGAACGCCGCGGCTCCCGCGCCGATCAGTGCGCCCCAGACGCCCGGCACCCCCGCGAGCAGCCCGCCGACCACCGCCCCGACCACCGCGAGCCCGCCGACCAGGACGAGCGTGTCACGCAGGGCGGCGCGGAACACGTCGGTCAGGCGATGGCCGCCAGGCGCGGAGCTGGTCACGGTCGGTACCTTACGGGCGCCCCGACGCGAGGGTCCCCGCGCGCTTGCCGCGCAGTGGCCCGACGGTCAGCGCCAACGCGACCAGGCAGCCGACCCCGACGCCGACGAGCACCGCCGTCGTCGACACGAGGAACAGCGCCGCGGCCCCGTACGCCAGCACGGCCGTCCACACGTACATGATCGCCACGGCGCGCCGGTGGGAGTGACCGAGCGCGAGCAGCCGATGGTGCAGGTGCATCCGGTCGGGGTGGAACGGCGACTGTCCGGAGCGCACCCGCCGCGCCACCGCCAGCACCATGTCCAGCAGCGGCAGCACGAGGACGGCCACCGGCAGGAGGATCGGCAGGAACGCGGGGAACTGCTGCCGGCTGGACACCGTGGCCGGGTCGATCTGCCCGGTCACCTGGATTGCCGCCGCCGACATCACGAGGCCGAGCAGCATGGAGCCCGAGTCGCCCATGAAGATCCGGGCCGGGTACAGGTTGTGCGGCAGGAACCCCACGCAGGCCCCGACCAGCACCGCCAGCACCATGGAGGAGAAGCTGGAGTAGTCCCCCGGGCTCGCCCCACGGGTGAGCAGGTAGGAGTAGACGAAGAAGGCCGACCCGCCGATCGCCAGCAGGCCGGCAGCCAGGCCGTCCAGCCCGTCGACGAAGTTCACCGCGTTCATCGCGACGACCACGACGAGCACGGTGAGACCGAGCCACATCTGGTCCGACCCGACGACGATGCCGGCCAGCGGCAGCTGGTACAGCTGCACCCCCTGCCAGACCAGGAACAGCGCCGCGAGCACCTGGCCAGCGAGCTTGGTCCCCCAGTCCAGGTCCCAGATGTCGTCGGCCACGCCGACCAGGCAGACGATCGTCGCACCCCCCACCAGGCCCCACACCGGTCCGGGATTCGCGAAGACGTCGGCCAGGAACCTCAGGCGCCCGGCGACGACGAGCGCCACGAGCATGCCGACGAGCATCGCCGTGCCGCCGAGCCGTGGGGTGGGGATGGCGTGCACGTCGCGCTCACGGACCGCGGTGATCGCGCCCCACCGCAGCGCGCACCATCGGGCCACCGGTGTCAGCAGGTAGGTGACGGCCGCAGCCACCAGGGCCAGCAGCAGATAGACCCTCACCGGTCGGAGCCACCATCCAACCCGCCGCCCGCCACGCGGCCGGCGCCGGGGGCGCCCGGCTCGTGGTCCGGCCCGTCCACCGGCGCCACCTCTCGCAGCTGCGACACCGTCAACGCGCCGGCGCGCAGCACCCGCAGTCGGCCCGCGGTGGCATCGACGATCGTCGAGGCAACCTGCCCCGGGGCGTCACCGCCGTCCAGGTAGACCGCGACCGCGTCACCGAGCTGCTCGCGGGCCTGTGCCACGGTGACCGCAGCGGCGCCGGAGTGCCGGTTGGCGCTGGACACCGCCAGCGGCCCGGTGCGACGCAGCAGCGCCAGCGCGACGGGATGGTCGGGCACGCGCAGCGCCACCGTGCCCCCGGTGTCGCCGAGGTCCCAGGCCAGGGAGGGCTGCGCGGGCAGGACCAGGGTCAGGCCGCCGGGCCAGAACGCGTCTGCCAGGGCGCGCGCCGCGTCCGACACGGCCGTGGCCAGGCCGTCGAGAGTGGACAGGTCGGCGATGAGCACGGGCGGCGGCATCTGCCGACCCCGGCCCTTGGCGTCCAGCAGCACCTGCACGGCGGACGGCACGAACGCGTCGGCGGCGATGCCGTACACGGTGTCGGTGGGCAGCACGACCAGGCCGCCGCGCGCCAGCGTGTGCACCGCCTCGTCCATCGCCGGTCCCCAGGTCGCGGGGTCACGGGCGTCAAGGATCCGGCTCACGCGTGCGAGTCTCCCACGCCGCCCCGGTCGCCTCCCGCCTCCCGCGGGGCGGGCCGGCGCGCCAGCACCATCCGAGGCCGGCCGGCAAGGTCGGTGCACGTGACGGCGGCCACGAGCCCGGCCCGGGACGCCTCCTGCCGGGCCGCGGCCGCCTGCGCCTCGGCGTGCTCCATGACGACCAGCCCGCCCGGTGCCAGCAGCCGGGCGGCCGCGGCCAGGACCGCCCGGGGCAGGTTGAGGCCGTCCGGACCCCCGCCGTAGAGCGCGAGGTCGGGGTCGTGGTCGCGGACCTCCGGGTCGACCGGTTCAGCGTCCGGCGGGATGTAGGGCGGGTTGGCCACCACGACGTCGACCCGACCGGCCAGCTCGGTCAGCAGGTCGGCGCTGCGCACGTCGCCGGGCACCACCCGCACCGGGGCGCCGTGGGCGGTCGCGTTCACCCGGGTCAGGGCGACCGCGCGGGGATCCACGTCCACGGCCACGACCTGTGCGCCCGGCACCTCCGTCGCCACGGCCACCGCTATCCCCCCGGCCCCGCAACACAGGTCGACGACGACCGGGTCCCGACCGGCGGTACGCACCCGGCGAGCCTCCAGCACCGCGGCCTCGGCGACGACCTCGGTCTCCGGGCGCGGGACGAAGACGCCGGGCTCGACGCGCAGGTCCAGGCGACGGAAGCCCTGCCGACCGGTGATGTGCTGCAGCGGCTCACGCAGCCGACGGCGCTCCACGAGCCCGGCATAACGGGTTGCGAAACCCGTCGGCAGGGCCGGTGGCAGCACCAGGTCGAGCCGCTCCACCCCGAGCGCGTACGCCGCGAGCTCCCGGGCGTCGTGGGCGGGCGACGCCACGCCGGCCTCGGCGAGCAGCCGGGCGGCCGCGTCGACCACGGCGCGCAGCCCGGGCGCCTCGCGATGGCGTCGACCGCCGGGGGCGCCGGCGCGCTCGTCGCTCACCCCGGCGTCCCGGCGTCCGCCAGCCGGGCGCGCTCGTCCGCAGCGACCGCAGCCCGCACCAGCGGGTCGAGGTCGCCGTCGAGCACCTGGTCGAGGTTGTATGCCTTGTACCCGGTCCGGTGGTCGACGATCCGGTTCTCCGGGTAGTTGTACGTGCGGATCCGCTCCGCGCGGTCCACCGCGCGCACCTGGGACCGGCGAGCCTGGCTCGCCGCAGCCGCCACCTCCTCCTGGCGGGCCGCCAGCAGCCGGGCTCGAAGCACCCGCAGCGCCTGCTCGCGGTTCTGCAGCTGGGACTTCTCGTTCTGCATGGACACGACGAGCCCGGTGGGCAGGTGGGTGATCCGCACCGCCGAGTCGGTGGTGTTCACCGACTGACCGCCCGGGCCGGAGGACCGGAAGACGTCCACCCGCAGGTCGTCGGGAGCGATGACCACCTCACCGGGGTCGTCCACCTCGGGCAGGACGAGCACACCGGCCGCGGACGTGTGGATGCGCCCGGCCGACTCGGTCACCGGCACCCGCTGCACGCGGTGCACGCCGGCCTCGTACTTCAGGCTGGCCCACACCCCGTCGGACGGGTCGGTCACCGCGCTGCGGGTCTTGACCGCGACCTGGGCATCCTTGAACCCGCCGAGCTCGGATCCGGCGGCCTCGAGCACCTCGGTGCGCCAACCTCTCCGCTCGGCGTACCGCAGGTACATCCGCACCAGGTCCGCGGCGAACAGCGCCGACTCCTCGCCGCCCTCGCCCGCCTTGACCTCGAGGATCACGTCCCGGGCGTCGTCGGGGTCACGGGGCACCAGGACCCGGTGCAGGTGCTCGGTCGCCGCCTGCGCCGCCGCGGCCAGCGTCGGCAGCTCGGCCGCGAACGCGGTGTCCGTGCGCGCCAGGTCGGTGCCGTCGCGCAGGTCGTCGCCGGCTTCCTGCCAGGCCCGGTACGCCGCGACGACGCGACCGAGCTCGGCGTACCGGCGACCCAGCGCCCTGGCCCGGGCGGGGTCCGCGTGCAGCTGAGGGTCGGCCAGTGCGGCCTCGATGGCGGCGTGCTCGGCCAGCAGCGGCTCGACCGCGCCGAGCCCCTCGGTCATCGTGTCCTCCTCCTCGCGCACGCCCCCGGACATGACAGCGCCGGCGAGCGCTCCCTCGCGGGGTTCGCACCGCCGGCGCCGGACGTGCTACTTGGTGGCCGACCGCTTGCCGTACCGGGCCTCGAACCGGGCCACGCGGCCGCCGGTGTCGAGGATCTTCTGCTTGCCCGTGTAGAACGGGTGGCACGCGCTGCACACGTCCGTGCGGATCTCCCCGGCGGGTGCCGTGGATCGCGTCTGGAACGTGTTTCCGCACGTGCACGTCACCGTGGTGACGCCGTACGACGGATGGATGTCGGTCTTCACTGGGTTCTCCTCGCTCGGGGCACCGCGGGCCGCCCGTCGCACGACGGGGGGTGAACCGCGGAGCAGCGGATCATTGTGCCACAACGGCCCCGGGGCCCACCGTGTTCCGCCCCGGCCCTAGGCTGTCGCGGTGGGCGACGGGGCGCTGACGATCGGCCTGGTCCTCGACGACGGTCTGGACCGGCCGGACGGCGTGCAGCAGTACGTGCTGACGCTCGGTGGCGAGCTCGCCGCGCGCGGCCACGACGTGCACTACCTCACGTCGAGCACCCGCCGCACCGACCTTCCCGGCCTGCATGTGCTCGGCACGGCCGCCACCGTGACCTTCAACGGCAACCGGCTCGGCTCGCCGCTGCCGGTGCCGAGCCGGACCGTGCGGAGCCTGCTGGCCCGGGTGCCGTTCGACGTCCTGCACGTGCAGATGCCCTACAGCCCGCTGCTGGCCGGGCGGGTGGTCAGCCGCGCGCAGTCGGACGTCGCGGTGATCGGCACCTTCCACATCTACCCCCAGTCCGGTCTCGTCGCGGCCGGCACCCGGCTGCTGGGACGCCTGGAGAGCCGCCGGTTGCGCCGCTTCGACGCGGTCCTCGCCGCGTCCGAGGCGGCCCAGTCGTTCGCCGCGACGGCGTTCGGGATGCCGTCCCGGGTGGTCGGCAACCCGGTGGACCTGCGACGGTTCGTCGCCGCGGCGCCACCACCGGGGACCCCGGCCAGCCCGGTGCACATCGTGTTCCTCGGCCGGCTGGTGCCCCGCAAGGGCCCGCGCGAGCTGCTCGCCGCGGCGGTGCAGCTCACCGAGCGTGGCACCCGCACCCCGTGGACGCTGACGATCGCCGGCCGCGGACCGCTGCGCGCCGAGCTCGCTGCCACGGTCGACCGTGCGGGCCTGGCCGACCGGGTGACACTGCCGGGGTTCGTGCCCGAGGAGGACAAGGCGGCGCTGCTGGCCGCCGCGGACATCGTCGTGCTGCCGTCCACGGGCGGTGAGAGCTTCGGCATCTCCGTCGTCGAGGCGCTCGCCGGCGCCCGGGGCGTCGTGCTCGCCGGCGACAACCCGGGGTACCGCACGACGATGCTCGGCCTGGCCGACCAGCTCCTCGACGCAAGGGACCCGAGCCGGCTCGCCGCCACCCTGGCGCGGTGGGTCGACGACGCGCCGGCACGGGCGGCGGCGGCGCCCCGCCAGCGGGCGGCGGCGCGCCGCTTCGACGTCGGTGTCATCACCGACGCGGTCGAGGAGACCTACCGGCAGGCCCTGGCGCGCCGGCGCGGGTGATCGGGCCCGCCGGCGCGCTGCCGCGCGGCTCGGGACCGCTGGTCAGTCCGCGCCCGGGGTCGTCTTCTGCACCTGGAGCAGGAACTCCACGTTCGAGGCGGTGTCCCGCAGCTTGCCGAGCAGCAGCTCGATGGCCTGCTGCTGGTCCAGCCCGCCGAGCACGCGACGCAGCTTCCAGATGATCCGCAGCTCCTGCTCGGAGATGAGGACCTCCTCGCGCCGGGTGCCGGACGCGTTGACGTCGACCGCGGGGAAGATCCGCTTGTCCGCCAGCGAGCGGGACAGTCGCAGCTCCATGTTCCCGGTGCCCTTGAACTCCTCGAAGATCACCTCGTCCATCTTCGAACCGGTCTCCACCAGCGCCGAGGCGAGGATGGTCAACGACCCCCCGTGCTCGATGTTGCGGGCCGCACCGAAGAACCGCTTCGGCGGGTAGAGCGCCGAGGCGTCGACACCACCGGACAGGATCCGGCCCGAGGCGGGCGCCGCGAGGTTGTAGGCACGCGACAACCGGGTGAGCGAGTCGAGCAGCACGACGACGTCCTGGCCGAGCTCAACGAGCCGCTTGGCCCGCTCGATGGCCAGCTCGGCGACGATGGTGTGGTCGGAGGCCGGACGGTCGAACGTCGAGGCGATCACCTCGCCGTGCACCGTGCGCTCCATGTCCGTGACCTCCTCGGGGCGCTCGTCGACGAGCACGACCATGAGGTGGACCTCAGGGTTGTTCGTGGTGATCGCGTTGGCGATCTGCTGCATGATGATCGTCTTGCCCGCCTTGGGCGGCGAGACGATGAGGCCGCGCTGGCCCTTGCCGATCGGCGCGACGATGTCGATGACGCGCGGGGTCACCTTGGTCGACTCGGTCTCCAGGCGGAGCCGCTCCTGCGGGTACAGCGGGGTCAACTTGGCGAAGTCCGGGCGGTCCCGGGACTCCTCCGGGGTCGTCCCGTTCACGGTGTCGAGGCGGACGAGAGCGTTGAACTTCGCCGCCCGCCCGGGACCGCCGCTGGACGGCTGCTCCCCGTCGCGCGGCGCACGCACCGCCCCGGTGACCGCGTCACCGCGGCGCAGGGCCCACTTCTTCACCTGGCTGAGGGACACGTACACGTCGTTGGGGCCGGGCAGGTAGCCGCTGGTCCGGATGAACGCGTAGCTGTCGAGCACGTCGAGGATCCCGGCGACGGGCACCAGGACGTCGTCCTCGGTGACCTCGACCTCCTCGTACGCCGCCAGGTCGTTACCGCCCCGGCGCCGCTTGTTGCGGTCGCGGTACCGGTCGCGCGAGCGACGGCGACGGCCGCCGCGCTCCTCGCCGTCCTCCCCGCGCCAGCCGGGGCCGCCGTCCCGCCCCGGCGTGGGCTGAGGCTGGGTCTGCGTGCCGCCCTGCCCGTCGGTGCGCTGACCCTGCCGGCCGGCGTACGCCTGGCCGTCCGAGCGTGGCGGCCGCGCGTCGTGCTGCGCGGACCCGTCCGGCGCCGCGGCACCGGGCGCCCGCCCGGAGCCACGTGCCTGGCGCTCGTCCGCGCCGCCGGCCGCCGGACGGTCGTCCCGCCCGCGCGCCGGCTGCCGGCTGTCCAGGGACCGCTCGACCGCCTGCAGGCCGGCCAGCACGTCCGTGCGTGGCGGTCGGTGGGTGGCGACCGGCTCGGGACGCTCCGGCGCGGGCCGGCCGGCCGAGCCGCCGCTCGCACGAGCCGCCGGCGACCCGCCACGCGCGGAGATGGCCTCGACCAGCTCGCTCTTGCGCATCCGGGACGTGCCGGTCACGCCCAGCTCCGCCGCCAGCGACTGGAGCTCGGGCAGCCGCAGCGACGTCAGCGCGCCACTGCGGACGGATCCGCCGTCGGTGTGCACAGCGGATTCGATGGTCTCTGTCACGAAGGACCCTTCTCCCTCGTCGGGGCGGCGGCGCACCTGCGCCGAGGCCTGGCCCGGCTCGACGAGCCGAACCTCTGGTGGGGCCGCACGTGCGGCGTACGACGACGTCTGCACACGTGGGCTGGATCGCTCCCGGGTCGCCGTACCTGGGTGCCCGCGTCGGTACCGGACGCGGGGCAGCTGGCAGGACGGAGGATGAACTCCGGGGAGCAACGCCAGCCTAGCATGACACGCGGCCCAGCCCCATGGACATGCCGCTCCGGCCGCACCCGCCGAGCGGTCAGCCGCGCACCGGGCCCGCGCCGGACAGGTCGATCGCCGGGTGCAGGACCCGCCAGCCGGCCATCACGCCGCCGAACGCGTCCGCCACCGCAGCGTCGGCGTCGACGCCGCCGTCCGGTGCGCGCCGCCCCAGGACCAGCACCGCAGGACCCGCACCGGACACCACGGCCGCCACGCCCCGGGCCCGCAGACTGTCGACCAGGGCAAGGCTCTCCGGCATGGTGGACCGCCGGTACTCCTGGTGCAGCCGGTCCTCGGTGGCAGCCAGCAGGAGGTCCGGCCGCCAGCCCAGCGCCGCGACGAGCAGGGCGGCCCTGCCGGCCTGGACCGCCGCGTCCCGGTGCGGCACGGTGGCCGGCAGCACGGCCCGGGCGCGCGCCGTCGTCAGTCGGGTCGGCGGCACGACGAGCACCGGCACCACGTCGGCATGCACCCGCAGCGCAGCGGCGTGCGCCCCGTCGTCGTCGGTCCAGGCAACCGTCGCCCCGCCGAGCAGCGCCGGTGCGGCGTTGTCCGGGTGGCCCTCGAGCGCCGTGGCCAAGGTCAGCAGGGTGGCATCGTCGAGGACGGTCGGGTCGACGACCAGCGCCCGCGCGGCGACCAGTCCGGCGACCGCCGCGGCAGCCGACGAGCCCAGCCCCCGGCCGTGCGGGACCCGATTGGTGCACCGCAGGTGCAGTCCCGTCCTCGGCGCCCCGGCGTGATCCAGCCCCAGCCGGATCGCGCGCACCACCAGATGCTCCTCGCCGAGCGGCAACTCGCCGGCGCCCTCACCCGCCACCTCGACGACGACGTCGGGACTGGCCAGCGCGTCCACCTCGACCTCGTCGTACAGGGCGAGCGCGAGGCCGAGCGCGTCGAAGCCCGGCCCCAGGTTGGCGCTCGTCGCCGGGACCCGGACGACGACGTGATCTGCGCCCAGTCGCACGGCGGCCCTCACAGCCCCAGGGCGTCGGCGACGGCCAGCACGTCGGCCGGCAGCCGGACGGGCTGGACCGGTGACCCGTCCGGCGTGCGCAACGCCCACTGCGGGTCCTTCAGACCGTGCCCGGTGACCGTCACGACGATCCGCGCCCCGGCCGGCACCCGTCCCTGGCCGGCCATCTCGAGGAGGCCGGCCACCCCGGCCGCCGACGCGGGCTCGACGAACACGCCGACCTCGGCGGACAGCACCCGGTGGGCGGCGAGGATCTGGTCGTCCGTGACGGCCTCGATGACGCCGCCGGAGGCGTCCCGCGCCTGCTCGGCCTGCCGCCAGGAGGCCGGGTTGCCGATCCGGATGGCCGTGGCGACGGTCTCCGGGTCGGTGACCGGGTGGCCCAGCACGATGGGAGCCGCCCCGGCGGCCTGGAAACCCCACATGACCGGCGTCCGGGTCGCCACGGCCGGCAGCCCGGCACCGCCGTCCAGGCCGGCGTACTCCCGGTAGCCCCGCCAGTAGGCGGTGATGTTGCCGGCGTTGCCCACCGGCAGGACGTGCACGTCGGGAGCGTCCCCGAGCACGTCGACCACCTCGAACGCCGCGGTCTTCTGGCCCTCGATCCGATCGGGGTTGACGGAGTTGACCAGCTCCACCGGATAGGCCTCGGCGAGCTTGCGGGCCACCACGAGGCAGCTGTCGAAGCCGGCGTCGATCTGCAGCAACCGGGCGCCGTGCGCGATCGCCTGGCTCAGCTTGCCGGTGGCGATCTTGCCCTCCGGGACGAGCACCGCACAGGTCATGCCCGCGCGCACCGCGTACGCGGCCGCCGACGCGGAGGTGTTGCCGGTGGATGCGCACACCACGACGCGGGCGCCCCGCGCAGCAGCGGCGGAGATCGCCGTCGTCATGCCACGGTCCTTGAAGGAGCCGGTCGGGTTCATGCCCTCGACCTTGATGAAGACCTCCGCCCCGGTGCGCTCGGACAGCACCGGGGCAGGTACGAGGGGCGTGCCACCCTCCCCCAACGTCACCACGTGCTCGCGAACCCGCGCCGGCAACCGCTGGGCGTACTCGGCGATCACACCTCGCCACTGCTGGGCCATCAGACTGCCTCCACCCGCAGCACGGACGTCACCTGGTCGACCACGTCCAGGCCGCGCACCGCGGTCACCGTGGCCGCCAGGTCCGACTCCAGCGCCTGGTGCGTCGTCACGACGAGCCGGGCCAGACCGCCCACCTGGAGCTGACGGACCTCCTCGATGGACACGCCGTGCTCCGCGAAGACGCGCGCGACCTGGGCCAGCACGCCCGGCCGGTCCGCCACGTCGAGCCGGATCTGGTACCGGGTGCGGGCCGCGGAGGCCGGCAGGACCGGCAGTCCTGCGGACGCGGACTCGCCCGCGCCGACCCCGTGGTTCACCCGGTGCCGCGCCACCGAGACGAGGTCGCCCAGCACGGCGGACGCGGTCGGCGCCCCGCCGGCCCCACGCCCGTAGAACATCAGCTCGCCAGCGGCCTCGGCCTCGACGAACACCGCGTTGTAGGCCCCGTGCACACCGGCCAGCGGGTGCTCGGCGGGCACCAGGGCCGGGTGCACCCGGGCGATGACGCCGGCGTGGGTCCGCTCGGCCACGGCGAGCAGCTTGAGCACGTGCCCGGTGCGTCCGGCCCAGGCCACGTCCGCGGGCGTGACCCGACCGATGCCCTCACGGTGCACGTCCGCGAGCGAGACCCGGGTGTGGAAGGCCAGCGAGGCCAGGATCGCGGTCTTCGCGGCAGCGTCGTAGCCCTCCACGTCCGCTGTGGGATCGCCCTCGGCGTAGCCCAGCTGCCTCGCCTCGGCGACGGCCTCGGGCAGGCTGAGCCCCTCGGCGGCCATCCGGTCCAGCACGAAGTTCGTCGTCCCGTTGACGATGCCGAGCACCCGGCGCACCCGGTCGCCGGCCAGCGACTCGCGCAGCGGCCGGACGATGGGGATCGCCCCGGCGACGGCAGCCTCATAGCACAGGTCCACCCCGGCGGCGTCGGCTGCCTCGTACAGCGTCGGGCCGTCCTCGGCGAGCAGCGCCTTGTTCGCGGTGACGACGGCCGCGCCGTGACCCATCGCGTCGAGCAGCACGGTCCGCGCCGGCTCGATGCCCCCGATGAGCTCGACGACGACGTCGGCCCGGCCGACCAGCCCGGCCACGTCGGTGGTGAGCAACGTCCGGTCGACGACCGGGTCCCGCGGCGCGTCCAGGTCCCGCACACCGATCCCGACGAGGTCCAGTCCGCACCCGGCCCGCCGGGCCAGCTCGGCGCGTTGCGTGGTGAGCAGCCGCACCACCTCGGTGCCCACGACGCCGCAGCCCAGCAGCGCGATGCGCAGCGCCGGCGCGGGCCGGGGACCGTGCACGGCTGCGGTCACGACGTCGGCCTCCCCAGCGGCTCGGTCCCGGCGTCCGGGGCGAGCCGGGCGGGAGCGTCCAGGTGGGCCGGAGGTGCCCGGCCGGGACCCAGGATAGGGCCGGGTCAGCCCAGGTCGAGCGCCAGCAGGTCCGCCTCGGTCTCCCGCCGGACGAGAACCCGGCTGACGCCGTCGCGCACCGCGACGACGGGCGGGCGCGGGACGAGGTTGTAGTTGGACGCCATGGACCGCCCATAGGCGCCGGTGGCCGGCACGGCCAGCAGGTCCCCGGCCGCCACGTCGGCGGGCAGCATGACGTCGCGGACGACGACGTCGCCGCTCTCGCAGTGCTTGCCCACCACCCGGGCGAGCACCGGTGCGACAGGCGACGTCCGGGAGGCCAGCTCCGCATGGTAGGCGGCGCCGTACAGGGCCGGGCGCAGGTTGTCGCTCATCCCGCCGTCCACGGACACGTAGGTCCGCACCCGGCCGTCGTCCAGCCGCACCGGCTTGACCGTGCCGACGGTGTACAGGGTCAGGGTGCTCGGCCCGACGACGGCACGGCCGGGCTCCACCGAGATCCGGGGTACCGGGGTGCCCGTCTCGACGCACCCGGCGTCGACCGCCGCGGCGATGTCCTTGGCCACCCGAGCCGGGTCCAACGCGACGTCGTCGGGCAGGTAGGCGATGCCGTACCCGCCGCCGAGGTCCACCTGAGGAACGAGGTACCCGGTGCGCTCGGCGAGCTGGGCCCGCAGCCGGAGCACCGCCCGCGCGGCCACCTCGAAGCCGGTGGGGTCGAGGACCTGCGAGCCGATGTGGGAGTGGATGCCCAGCAGGTGCAGCTCCGGGCGGTCGAGCACCGCAAGCAGCGCGGTCATCGCCGGGGAGTCCTCGCCGGGCGCGGCGCTCACCGACAGGCCGAACTTCTGGTCCTCGTGGGCCGTGGAGATGTACTCGTGGCCGCCGGCATGCACCCCGGTGGTCACCCGCACCAGCACGCCGGCCGGCGCGGCCCCGGCCGCGCGCACCGCCGCCGCGAGGCGATCCACCTCGGGCAGCGAGTCGATGATGATCCGCCCGACGCCTGCCGCGACCGCCCGGGCGATCTCCGCGTCGGACTTGTTGTTCCCGTGCAGGCCGAGGTCCGCACCGGGGATGCCCGCGCGCAGCGCCACCGCCAGCTCGCCACCGGTCGCGGTGTCCACCCGCAAGCCCTCCGCGTGCGCCCACCGCGCGACGGCCACCGACAGGAACGCCTTGCCGGCGTAGTAGACGTCCACACCCACCCCCAGCGGTGCGAAGGCCGCGGTGAAGGCCGTCCGGATCCCCCGCGCCCTGGCGCGGAAGTCCTCCTCGTCGAGGACGTACGCCGGTGTGCCGTGCTCGGCCGCCAGCGCGCGCAGGTCGACCCCGGCGACCTCGAGGGCGCCGTCCGGCGTCCGGTGCGCCCCGGTGGACCACGGCAGCCCCGGCACGCTCGTCACCCCCGGCGCTCGACCCGGCGCTCCGTCGGCCGGCGCCGTCACATCCGCTCCGGGGCGCTCACGCCAAGCAGGCCGAGCCCGTTGGCGAGCACCTGGCGGGTGGCGTCGTTGAGCCACAGCCGGGTGCGGTGGGTGTCGTCCACCTGCTCGTCGCCGAGCGGAGCCACTCGGCGCACGTCGTACCACTTGTGGTAGGCGCCGGCCAGCTCTTCCAGGTAGCGCGCCACCCGGTGCGGCTCCCGCAGCTGCGCGGCCTGGGCGACGAGCCGCGGCATCTCGGCGAGCAGACCGAGCAGGACGGCCTCGGTCTCGTGGTCGAGCAGGGTGGCGTCGAAGCCGTCCTCACGGCGGACGTCGGCGTCGGCGGCGTGCCGGGCGACGTTGACCGTCCGGGCGTGCGCGTACTGCACGTAGTAGACCGGGTTCTCCGCCGTGGCGCTGGCCAGCAGGTCCAGGTCGAGGTCGATCGTGGTGTCGGTCGACGTACCGGGCGAGCGCGTACCGCGCCGCGTCGACCCCGACCGCGTCCACCAGGTCGTCGATGGTCACCACGGAGCCGGCTCGCTTGCTCATCCGCACCGGCTCGCCGTCCTTGCACCAGGTTGACCAGCTGGCCGATGAGGATCTCCAGGTTCACGCGCGGGGTGTCCCCGAAGGCCGCGCACATCGCCATCATCCGGCCGATGTAGCCGTGGTGGTCCGCGCCGAGCATGATGACCACCCGGTCGAAGCCCCGCTCGCGCTTGTGCAGGTAGTAGGCCAGGTCCGCGGCGATGTAGGCGGGCGAGCCGTCCGACTTGACGACCACCCGGTCCTTGTCGTCGCCGAAGGTCGTGGTCCGCAGCCAGGTCGCACCGTCGTTCTCGTAGATGTGACCGAGCTCCCGCAGCCGGGCGATCGCGCGCGCCACTGCGCCGGACTCGTGCAGGGAGTCCTCGTGGAAGTAGACGTCGAAATCGACGCCGAAGTCGTGCAGCGACTGCTTGATCTCGGCGAACATGAGGTCGACGCCGCGGGCCCGGAAGACCTCCTGCGCCTGGTCGTCCGGCAGCCGGGTGGGGTCGGGCTCGCCGGCTGCGAGCGTGTCGGCCACGACCCGGGCGGCGATGTCGTCGATGTACTGACCGCCGTAGCCGTCCTCGGGAGCGGCCCGGCCACGGGCCCGGGCGAGCAGGGAGAGGGCGAACCGGTCGATCTGGCCACCGTGGTCGTTGAAGTAGTACTCCCGGGTGACGTCCGCTCCGCAGGCCTGCAGCAGCCGCGCCAGGCTGTCCCCGACGGCCGCCCAGCGCACCCCGCCGATGTGGATCGGCCCGGTGGGGTTGGCGGACACGAACTCCAGGTTGATCCGCTGGCCGGCCTGCGCGTCGCTGCGCCCGTACCCGGACCCGGCCTCGACGATGGTCCTGGCGAGCTCGCCGGCCGCGGCGGTGTCCAGGGTGAAGTTGAGGAACCCGGGACCGGCGACGTCGACCCGGCGGATGCCCGCCGCCCCACCGAGCCGCCGCGCCAGCTCAGCGGCGAGCGCCCGCGGGTCGGTGCCCGCCCGGCGGCCCACCTGCAGGGCGATGTTGGTCGACCAGTCGCCGTGCGCACGCTGGCGGGGACGCTCCACGTGCACCGTGGTCGGGACGGCCGTGGCGTCCAGGGCGAGGGTGCCGTCCGCCACGGCGTCCAGGACGGCGGCACGCACGGCGTCGGCAAGCTCGGAGGGGGTCACCGCCCAAGCCTACCGAGCGCGCCGGTGCAGCCCGGTGGCCGGGCTCGCCAGGATGCTGGCCGCCGGGCCCCGTGCCGCGCACACTGTCCTGCAGGATCGTCGACACCTGGGATGACACATGACACGACGGACCGGCCTCATCGAGACCGCCGTGGAGGCGCTGCGGCAGCGCATCGTCTCCGGCGAGTGGCCGGTGGGCTCGCGGATCCCTGCCGAGCCCGCCCTCGTCGACCTGCTCGGCGTCGGGCGCAACACGGTGCGGGAGGCGGTCCAGTCGCTGGCCCACTCCGGGCTCGTCGAGCGCCGCCAGGGGTCGGGGACGTACGTGCTATCCACCTCCGAGCTCGCCGTGACGCTGAGCCGACAGGTCGCCGACGCCCACCACCGTGACGTCATCGAGGTGCGGCGCGCCCTGGAGGTGGAAGCGGCACGGCTGGCTGCCCGGCGCCGCACTGCCGAGGACGTCGGCCGGCTGGAGGGGCTGCGCGACGAACGCGCCCAGGCATTGTCGGTGGGGGACCTGGACCGCATGGTCGAGGCCGACCTGACGCTGCACCGCAGCATCGCGCTGGCGGCCCGCAACCCCCTCCTGCTCACGCTCTACGAGAACCTCCTCGACGCGATCACCGACAACATCCGGTTCAACTTCGCCCGGCAGAGCCAGCACCTCGACGACCACGACGCGCTCATTTCGGCCATCGTCGCCGGCGACGCACCGACGGCGATGGCCGAGACCACGAGTTACCTCAACCGGCTCGTCAGGGGCTCGCACACCACCGGAGCCGCCGCATCGCCGCCGGCCGGATCGGTCGCGCCGAACACGCCGGACGCGGCGGCCGCGGCCGCCGCTCCCCCGCGCACCAGCGGCGCCCTTGCCGGCGACGGCGCTGCGGCCGCTGCTGCTGGCCGCGCCTGACCGGCCCCGGCAGGGCTGGTAGTCTGCACAGTCGCACGCCCGCGTAGCTCAGTGGATAGAGCGTCTGCCTCCGGAGCAGAAGGTCGAAGGTTCGAATCCTTTCGCGGGCACCCTGCCGACCGTTGTGTGAACTTGACGACTATCCGAATGACGGCAGTGGTTCTGCGGGTTTGGTGTCTCGCCAGGGCCGGTCGAGGGGTTCGGCCACGCGGCTGGCCGGCCACCGGGGCTTGGTCGGTGGAGGCGCCGGACTGGGTCAGGGGCCGCCGACCTCCCCAGGGCGACTCACCCGTCGGTGCCGTCCGACCGCTCAGTTCCGCGCACCGCCGGGCGATCGTGGAGGGCATGACCACCCGTCCGCTCGTCCGCCCGCACCGCCGGGTGCGCGTCGAGTGGTGGGTGCTCGCCGCGTGGGCGTCCCTGCTCCTCGTCGTGGCGGCCGGGCTGCTCGCGGCAGCCGGCGTCGGCGGGCGGTGAATGGTCCACGTCCGGACCCTCACAGCCCCGACCAGCCGCCCCGCCGATAGGCGGGCGTCGCCAGCGCGAGGACGAGGAGCGACCCGGCCGCCGCCGCCAGCATGACCGTCGACATCGCCACCGCGTCCTCCCCCAGCACCCCGACGACCGGGCTGACCACCCCGGAGACACCGGCCTGGAGCGCGCCGATGAACGCCGCGGCCGTCCCGGCCCGCTCCCCGTGGCGTGACAGCGCCAGCGCCGAGGAGTTCGCCGGGACGAAGTTCACCAGGGTCATGAGCAGCCACAGCGGCACGAGCAGGCCGATCAGACCGCCGGCGCCCGACCGCGCCACCGCCGCCAGCACCATGGCGATCACCACCCACACCGGCAGCACGACCCGCAGGATCCGCACCGGGGACGCCCGCCGCACGACGGCCGCGTTCACCTGCGCCCCGCCGATGAGCGCGACGCCGTTCGCGGCGAACAGCAGCGCGAACTCGTTGGCGGACAGCCCGAACCCGATCCTGAACACGAACGGCGCCCCTACGACGTAGCTCATCAGCACCGCCATGCTCAGGCCGGGCAGCACCCCCAGCGCGACGAAGTGTCGGTCCCGCGCCAGCTCGCGGTAGCCCGCGAGCGCCGCGCGCACCCCACCCGAGCGGCGCCGCTGGGGCGGCAGGGTCTCCGGCAGGAAGAACCAGACGAGCAGCCACACCACCAGGCCGGCGACGGCGAGCGCGCCGAATACGCCGCGCCAGCCGACCTGCCCGGAGACCAGCCCGCCGATGCTCGGCGCGAACAGCGGCGCCACACCGATGACGAGCATCAGCCGGGAGATCAGGCTGGACGCATCCGCACCGACGAACCGGTCCCGGATGACCGCCATCGAGACGACGGCCGCTGCGGCGTTGCAGAAGCCCTGCAGCCCGCGCAGCGCCAGCAGCCCGACGATGCCGGGCACCACCGCGCACAGCACCGACGTCACGACGTGCGCGCCGATGCCCACCAGAGCCGGCCGGCGCCGGCCCCACCGGTCGGACAGCGGGCCGATGACGAGCTGGCCGATGGCGCCACCGATCAGCGTGCCGGTGATGGTGACCTGCGCCGCCGCGGCCGACGTGCCCAGGTCGCGCGCCACGTCGGGCAGCGACGGCAGGTACATGTCCGTGGAGATCGCCGGCAGGGCCGCCATCGCCCCCAGCAGCAGCACGTCCCGCCCGGTCGGCCGGTCGCGGACGGGCGGTACAGCGGGAGTCGACGGCACGGGCGGGTCCTCGTCCTGGTCGGGGAAGGTTGCATCGTCGCACCGATGCACCAGGCTGGGTCCCATGTGCGGGCGCTACGCCTCCTTCCGGGACACCCAGGACCTCGTCGACGAGTTCGCGATCGCCACGGTCGCCGACGACGTCCGGCTGCTCCCCGCGTCGTGGAACCTGGCTCCCACCGACCGGGTGCGGATGGTCGTCGAGCGGCCGGACCGGTCGACCGGCCAGGTGACTCGCCAGTTGCGTGCCGCACGCTGGGGACTGGTCCCGCCATGGGCGTCCGATCCGGCGATCGGTACGCGGATGATCAACGCGCGGGTGGAGACGGTGCGCACCGCACGGTCCTACGCGCGAGCGTTCCGCAGCCGGCGGGCCCTGCTCCCGGCGGACGGCTACTACGAGTGGCAGCGCCCGTCTCCCGGCAGCCCCACCCGGCACAAGCAGCCGTTCTACATCCACGCCACCGACGGCTCCGCGCTGGCGCTCGCCGGGCTGTACGAGTTCTGGCGGGACCCGACCCGGGCCGACGACGACCCGGCCCGCTGGCTGGTCACCACCACGGTGCTGACCCGGCCGGCGACCCCCCAGCTGGCCCATGTGCACGAGCGCCAGCCGCTCGTCCTGCCCCCCGCCCAGTGGGCGACCTGGCTGGCGCCGGACACGGACCCGGCCGAGGCCGCCCTCGTGCTCGCCGCCGACCCGCCGAGCCTCACCGCGCGCCCGGTGCCCACCCGGGTCAACCGGGTGGGCACCGACGGCCCCGAGCTCCTCGACGAGCTCACCGCCGGGCAGGCCCCGCCGCAGGTCTGAGCCGGTCAGGCCGGCCGCACCCGCACCGGCGCGATCGGGCCGATCCCCGGCAGGTCCCGGCCTGCCAGCCGCTCGAGCGTCACGGACGGGTCGTCGGCCAGCAGCTGCGCGGTCGCCCCGTCGGTCAGCACCGAGCCCGGTTCGGCGACGTCCGTCAGGCGCGCCGCCAGGTTCACCGAGGGGCCGAACACGTCCCCGAACCTGGACAGCACGCGCCCCCACACGAAGCCCACCCGCACCGGTCCCACGCCGGCGACTTCTCCCACGTCACCCGGACCGCCGTCGACCTCCGGCCCGGTGTCCAGCGCGCGGGCCAACCCCAGGGCGATGCGCGCACCCGTGCGGACGTCGTCCGCCACGAACAGCACCGCATCGCCGATCGTCTTCGCCACCCGGCCGCCGTGGTCGGCCACGACGTCGCGGACCGCCGACTCGAACCGCTCGATGAAGTCGGACAGGTCGGTCGCACCCAGCCCGGCCGTCCGGCGCGTGAAGGCGACCATGTCGGCGAACCCGACCGCACGGGGCAACGGCAGCCCCGACGGGTCGGCGCCGGCGTGCGCGGTGCCGAACTCCCCCGCGTACCGGCCCGCGATGGCGGCGAGCTGGCGGCGGTAGGCATGCACCAGCTGGGCCTCGAGCAGCGGGGCCAGGTCGGCCAGCCGGTCCAGCACGAGCAGCCGGGCGGACGTGTCGTCCAGCGCATAGCGGCCTGCCATGCCCTCCACCAGCGCCTCCACCTGCCACAGGGCGAGCCGGTCGCTCGTGTGGCCCAGCGCCCGCACCACGGAGAGCACGGTCCGTTCGTCCAGCCCGTGCACCGTGCGCAGCGCGGCGAGCCGCGCGGTGGCGTCGGCGTCGAGCTCGGTGAAGGCGACGTCGTCGGGCTCGGGCTGCGGCAGGCCCAGCGTGTGCCAGAACCGGCGCACCTCCTGCGGCTCGATGCCCGCGCGGGCGGCCACCTCCGCCAGGGTCAGGGTGCGAGGACCTCCGAGCAGCAGGTCCTCGATGCCCGGCGTCGCCGGTGCGCGATCTGGCACCCGCCGAGCCTAGCGGTCCGTCTTTGACGTCTTCTTCGGGCTGGCCTTCGTGAGGACTTCGTCAGCGGTCGTGGTCCAGACGAAGGGGGTGAGGGCAGGCGCGGGCGACCTGACGCACGAAGGTCGGGAACTCCTGGCGGCGGTGGCGGGGCTTGCGCGCGCCTCACCCTGCCCACGTGACAACGGGTCCCTCCATGTCAGTTCGCCCGGACGTGACGCACGTCACCGGCCAGCACCCGGTGCAGGCCGTCGCGCGTCTGCACGAGCAGCGCCCCGGTGGGGTCGAGCCCCGTGGCGGTGCCGTCGAGGACGGCACCGCCGGGCAGCTCGACGTGCACCGCGGACCCGAGCGTGGCGCACACCGCAGCGACCTCCGCGGCCAGCCCCGCCGCCCGAACGTCACCACCGTGCTCGCGCCACTCGTCGAGAGCTTCGACGACCGCGGTGACCACGGCGACCGCGAGGACCTCCCGGTCGGCCACCGGCCATCCGGCGGCGGACAGCGACGTCGCGCTCGGCACCGGCAGTTCGGCGTCCGTCTGGCTGACGTTGAGCCCGACCCCGACCACCGCGACGGGCGGGCCGACGACCGGCACCAGCTCGCAGAGCAGGCCCCCGACCTTGCGCGCCGCACCCCAGCCCGGCAGCGCCGTGCCGTCCGGGGCGGGCAGCAGGACGTCGTTGGGCCACTTGAGGGTGGCCGGGGCCCCGACCGTCGCCCGCACCGCACGCACCACGCCCAGGCCGGCGAGCAGCGGCAGCCAGCCGACGGCGGCCGCGGGTACCGCGGCGCGCACCGTGAGGGAGAACGTCAGGGCAGCGCGCGGCGGCGTGCTCCACGTGCGGTCCTCCCGGCCCCGACCCGCGTCCTGATGATCGGCCACGAGCAGGCTGGGGTCCGGCCAGGCCGTCGGGTCCGCCCGGACCGCTGCTGCCAGGTCGGTGTTCGTCGAGCCCGTGCGGTCCACGACCTCCAGCCGGGCGACCGCGCCGGCCGGTCCGGTCAGCAACCGACGCAGCACCGAGGCCCGCAGCGCGGGCCGTACCGTCGAGTCCGCCATGCCTCCATCGTGACGCAGCTGCGGCCGGGCGGCCCTCTGGGGTCTGTCGGACCTCCGGTCTTGTCGAGTTCCCACCACCGACACCCGCCGAATCCGTCCACGCTCCGCACCAGCCCGGACGTGCCGCGCCGGATAGCCTCGACCGGGTGACCGACCTACCCCCCCGCACCACCGCCGAGAAGCTCGCCGACCTCGCGGCGCGGCGGGCGGCCGCGGTGGACGCCGCCGAGGCCGCGGCGGTGACCAAGCAGCACGCGCGCGGCCGCGGGACCGCCCGGGAGCGCATCCACGCCCTGCTCGACCCGGGCTCGTTCACCGAGATCGACGCCTTCGTCCGGCACCGCTCGACGAACTTCGGCATGGCGGCCCGACGGGTCCCCGGCGACGGCGTGGTGGCCGGGCACGGCACCGTGGACGGCCGCCCGGTCTGCGTGTGGGCGCAGGACTTCACGGTGTTCGGCGGCAGCTTGGGCGAGGCGCACGGGCAGAAGATCACCAAGGTGATGGACCTCGCGCTGCGCACCGGCGTACCGCTGGTCGGGATCTCCGACGGCGGCGGCGCACGGATCCAGGAAGGGGTCGCGGCGCTGACCCAGTTCGCCGAGATCTTCCGCCGCAACGTCGCCGCATCGGGGGTCATCCCGCAGATCAGCCTCATCCTCGGACCGAGCGCCGGTGGCGCCGTGTACTCCCCCGCGCTGACCGACTTCGTCATCATGGCGGACCGGACCTCGAACATGTTCATCACCGGCCCGGACGTCATCCGCACCGTCACCGGTGAGGAGGTCGGGTTCGAGGAGCTCGGCGGCGCCACCACCCACAACACCCGGTCCGGTGTGGCCCACTACCTGGCCACCGACGAGGACGACGCCATCGACTACGCCCGCTCCCTGCTGGCCTTCCTGCCGTCGAACAACCTGTCCGACCCGCCGGCCCTCCCGCACGAGGCCGACCTGGAGGTCAGCGACGCCGACCGTGAGCTGGACACGATCGTCCCGGACTCCGACGCACAGCCCTACGACATGCGCACCGTCGTCGAGCACGTCCTCGACGACGGTGACCTGCTCGAGGTGCAACCGCTGTTCGCCCGGAACGTGCTCGTCGGCTTCGGCCACGTGGAGGGCAGAGCGGTCGGCATCGTCGCCAACCAGCCGCTGGTGATGGCCGGCACGCTCGACATCGACGCCGCCGAGAAGGCCGCCCGGTTCGTGCGCACCTGCGACGCGTTCGGGCTGCCGGTGCTCACCTTCGTCGACGTGCCCGGCTTCCTGCCCGGCACGGAGCAGGAGTGGCAGGGCATCATCCGCCGCGGTGCCAAGCTCATCTACGCCTACGCCGAGGCCACCGTGCCGCTGGTCACCGTCATCACCCGCAAGGCGTACGGCGGGGCGTACATCGTCATGGGCTCCAAGCAGCTGGGCGCGGACGTCAACCTCGCCTGGCCGACCGCGCAGGTCGCCGTGATGGGTGCGGACGGCGCGGTGAACATCCTGCACCGCGGGGCGCTGCGGGCCGTGCAGGAGGCCGGGGGCGACGTCGAGGCCGAGCGCGCCCGCCTCGTCGCGGAGTACGCGGACGCCATCGTCAACCCGTGGGACGCCGCGGACCGCGGCTACGTGGACGCCGTCGTCGAGCCGTCGGCCACCCGGACCGAGATCGTGCGTGCCCTGCGGCTGCTACGGACCAAGCGGGCCGCGCTGCCGCCGAAGAAGCACGGGAACATCCCGCTGTGACCCCCGACGTGCGGGTGCTACGCGGCGAGCCGGACGACGTCGAGCTGGCGGCCCTCGTCGCCGGTCTCGTCGCCGCCGCCCAGGGCGCGACCCCCGGGAGCGCCGGCAGCACTGCCGGCGGTGCGCCCGACCATGCGGCGGCAGCGGCCCGGCGATGGCGCGACGCGGTACGGCCGGGTCGACACCAGCCCGGATCCGACGCCTGGCGCTGGAGTGCCCGGGGCTGACCCGAAGGTCCCACGCCGACCATCAGCGCTGCACCTAATCTTCCGGCAAAGACGGTGCCACGTCCGGCCCTGGTGCGCTGCACGGCCGCTCGATCCCCATCCCCACAGCCCCGCACCGTCAGGTCTGGAGACGACGTGCACACCGACCTGCCCACCGTGACCCTGCCACCTGCGGTCCGCGACGCGATCGTGGCCTGCGACCACGTGGCCGTGCCGTCCTCCCGCGCCGAGCTGTACCGCTGGTCTCTCGGGCCCGACGGCGGCCCGACGTTCGCCGTGGAGTACGACGTCGCCGGGACCCGGGTGCGCGAGGCCGACGTCGTGCGTTGCACGAACGGCCTGGCGGTCAACTACCCGGAGGACTACCTGCGCCGCCGGGACCCCGACTGCATGCGCATCGCCGACGACCTGCCCACCGACAAGCCCCGCTACCGCGACATCTTCGGGACCGAGTTCGCGCCGGTCAAGGCCGAGACGCTGACCTGGCTGTCCGGCCAGGACCTCGTCGTCGTGCCGTTCAAGGCCGGTGGCCCGGCGCTCGGCTACCCGTCGCTGGCCATCTGCCCGCGCAACGCGGCGTTCTTCGCGCTGACGCTGGTGGACCTGCAGGGCTGGGTGACGTTCGAGGAGATCGGCCCGTTCACCCCGCGCTCGATCCTCTACGTCGCCCCACCGTTCCGCCACACCCACTTCGGCGGCCGGCAGGTCGTCGTCCACGACCGGTCGCAGACGCTGCACGAGGTCTTCGCCTACAACCTCTACCCGGGGCCCAGCGCCAAGAAGGGCGTGTTCTCCGTCCTGCTGGACATCGGCGAGCGGGAGGGCTGGCTCACCGCGCACGCCTCCTCGGTGCGGGTCACCACCCCGTACGAGAACGAGACCGTCATCATGCACGAGGGCGCCTCGGGCGGCGGCAAGTCGGAGATGTGCCAGGAGATCCGCCGCGAGGAGGACGGGCGCATCCTGCTCGGCACCAACGTGGTGACCGGCGAGCCGTACGTCATCACCCTCGGCGAGTCGAGCCGCCTGGAGCCCGTCACCGACGACATGACGTTGTGCCACTCGTCGCTGCAGCGCGGCGACGGGCGGCTGGTGGTCGCCGACGCCGAGGACGGCTGGTTCGTCCGGGTCGACAACCTCACCCGGTACGGCGAGGACGTGCACCTGGAGCGGGTGTGCATCCACCCGCCCGAGCCGCTGGTGTTCCTCAACCTGCGGGGCGTGCCGGACGCGACCTGCCTGCCCTGGGAGCACACGCTTGACTCCGACGGCACCCCGTGCTCCAACCCACGGGTGGTGGTGCCGCGCCGATTCGTCCGCGACGTGGTCGACGGACCCGAGGAGGTGGACGTGCGCACCTTCGGCGTGCGCATGCCGGCCTGCACCGCCGACCACCCCACCTACGGGATCATGGGCATGCTGCACGTCGTGCCGCCGGCGCTGGCGTGGCTGTGGCGGCTGATCGCCCCGCGAGGGGACAAGAACCCGTCCATCGGGGAGAGCGCCGCCACGACGGCGGCGCTGGCGCACGGCGGCATGGTCGCCGAGGGGGTCGGCTCGTTCTGGCCGTTCTCCACCGGCACCAGGGTCGCAGCGGCCAACCTCCTGCTCCGCCAGATCGTCGCAGCGTCCCGCACCCGCTACGTGCTCACCCCCAACCAGCACATCGGCGCCTACCAGGTCGGGTTCGCCGCGGAGTGGCTCACCCGGGAGTACCTGGCCCGCCGCGGCGCGGGGCGGCTGCGCCCGGACAGCCTCACCCCCGCGCGCTGCCCGCTGTTCGGCTACACACCGAAGGAGGTGAAGATCGACGGACAGCTCATCCGGCCGACGTTCCTGCGCCCCGACCAGCAGTCCCGCGTCGGGGTGGCGGCCTACGACGCCGGGGCGAAGATCCTCACGGACTTCTTCGCCAGCGAGCTGGAGCAGTTCCTCACCCCCGAGCTCGACGACCTCGGCCGCGCCATCATCGAGGTCTGCCTGCGCGGCGGCAGCGTCGAGGAGTACGTCGCACTGACCCCGTTCGTCGGCTGAGTCCCCGAGCGTTCACCGGCGCCGCGGGTCCCGGGAAGCCCGCCGGCCGTGCGGACCCGGCACGACGGGACCACAACCACGGCCCGCCCTAAGGTCGCACCATGACCCCCCGCACCCCGACCCCTGTGGACGCTCTCGCCGAGGGCTGCGTGACGACGCTGGCCGCGCTCGACCCGATCACCGGCACCTCGCTGGGCATCCCGGGCCACGACCGCGAGATGACGGACTTCTCCCCCGCCGGGCACGCCGCCCGCGCCGACGCCGCCCGCGCCGTGCTCGCCGAGCTGGGCTCGCTGCCGGCCGTCGACGCCACCGACGAGGTGACCGTGGCCGCCCTGCGTGACCGGCTCGGCCTGGAGATCGAGCTGCACGACGCCGGGGAGCTGCTCGGCGACCTCAACGTGATCGCCTCACCGTTGCAGACCATGCGCGACGTGTTCGATCTCATGCCCACCGACACGGTGGACGCCTGGCAGACCATCGCCGCCCGGCTGGCCGTGCTGCCCGCCGCAGCCGCCGGCTACGCCGAGTCGCTGCGCGCCGCAGCTGCCGACGGCCGGGTTCCCGCGCTGCGCCAGGTCCGTGCCGGCATCGCCCAGGCCACCGAGCTCGCGGACCCGCGGCGGTCGTTCTTCCGGGCCTTCACCTCGGGGCCCGCCGTGCACCGCGCGCTCGCCGGCACCCCCGGTGCCGATGCGCTGCGCGCCGATCTGGAGCGGGGAGCCGCTGCCGCGGGCGAGGCCTACGCCGGGCTGGCGGCCGTCCTGCGCGAGCTGGCCCAGGTCGCCCCCACGACCGACGCCGTCGGGCGCGACCGATACGCCCTGTGGTCGCGGTACTTCCTCGGCGCGACGGTCGACCTGGACGAGACGTACGCCTGGGGGCTGGCGGAGCTGGACCGGATCGTCGCGGAGCAGGAGGCCGTCGCCGCCCGGATCGCCGGGCCCGGGGCGGGCGTCCCCGAGGCGCTGGCCGCCCTCGACGCCGACCCGACCCGTCGCCTGCACGGCACCGAGGCCTTCCGGGCGTGGCTGCAGACCACCGCCGACGAGGCCATCGCCGCGCTCGACGGGGTGCACTTCGACATCCCTGCGCCACTGCGCTCCCTGGAGTGCCGGATCGCCCCCACCCACAGCGGCGGGGTCTACTACACCGGCCCGAGCGACGACTTCTCCCGTCCCGGCCGGATGTGGTGGTCGGTGCCCGCGGGGGTGACGACGTTCTCCACCTGGCTGGAGCGGACCACCGTCTACCACGAGGGCGTCCCCGGCCACCACCTGCAGATCGGCCAGGCGGTGCTCGAGCGGGACACGCTCAACACCTGGCGGCGGCTGGCGTGCTGGGTGTCCGGCCACGGCGAGGGCTGGGCCCTGTACGCCGAGCGGCTGATGGACGACCTGGGCTTCCTCGCTGACGACGGCGACCGGCTGGGCATGCTCGACGGCCAGCGCCTGCGCGCCGCCCGGGTCGTCCTCGACCTCGGGGTGCACCTGCAGCTACCCGCCCCGCAGCGCTGGGGCGGCGGGACGTGGGACGCCGAGAAGGCCTGGACCTTCCTGCGGTCCAACACCGCCATGCAGGACGCCGCCGTGCGCTTCGAGCTCGACCGTTACCTGGGCTGGCCGGGGCAGGCCCCGTCCTACAAGGTCGGCCAGCGGCTGTGGGAGTCCGTGCGCGACGAGGCCGCGACCGCCGCCCGCTCCCGCGGCGAGACGTTCGACCTGCGCGCCTTCCATGCCCGGGCACTGTCCCTGGGTGCCCTGCCCCTCGACGTCCTGCGCACCGCGCTGGTGTGACCGGGGCGCGCCCGCGCCCCCGCGCGACCAGGCTCAGGCGAACAGCGCGGCGCCGTACTTGGCCACGATGAGCGCGGCCAGGAGCACCAGCCAGGCGGCGGCGAGGTACACGTCGTTGCCGGCCAGGACGAACGAGTGCAGGCGCTGCCCGGCCCGGCCGGGCAGGCCCAGCGCCGCGTCGACGATGTTCACCCGGCTCAGCCCCACCCAGACGATCGTCGTGGAGAACGCGATGAGCAGGCACCACGGGCACAGCGCGCCGATCACCATCGTGGACTGCTGCATGAGCCAGTAGGCGAACAGCAGGCCGATGGTGTAGCCGGCCTGCGCCAGTCGCATGAACCACCGCGGGAACACCACCCCACCGATGCCGGCCACCGACACCGTGATCACCACGGCCTCGGCCACGATCCCGATGAAGGCGTTCGGGAAGCCGAGCAGCTGCGCCTGCCAGGTGCGCGCCACCGCACCGCAGCTGACCACAGAGTTGATGTCGCAGCCGAACACCGCGTCGGGGTTCTTGGCCAGCGTGACCGCCTCGACGGCCAGCACGAACGCCGACACGAAGCTGATGAGGCCGGACACGAGCATGACCTCGAAGACGCGACGGCGCCGCCGGGGCGAGAAGGACCGGGGCTCGTCGCCGTCGGCGTCGGACGTCGTGGTGCGCAGGTCGGCAGCGGTCACAGCGGGCTCCGGTCGGTCGGGGCGCACGGACCGGCTTCCCGGACCGTCGTGCCGGAGCAGGGTCGCCGAGCCGTGCGGAGGTCCAGGACGAGGCGATCATCCTCCGTCTGCGGCACGCTTCGCCAGGACCAGGTCCCAGGCTCGCCCCGCACACCGCCAACCCGCAGCACCCCGGGACGCCGCAGGTGGCCGCCGGCACACGCCCTCACGTCGTCGAGCGCAGCCGGGGCACCGTGCGGGGCGGGGGGCGGCGAGCACGGTGCGCGGGTCTGGGTACGCTCACGGTCGTGACCCGAGTGCTGCTCGCCTCCGCCTCGCCGGCCCGCCGCAGCACGCTCCAGGCCGCCGGGGTGGACCCGCTCGTGGCCGTCTCCGCGGTGGACGAGGACGCCGTGCTGACGGCGGCCCGCGCCGTGGATCCCGCCCTCCCGCCTGCCGACGCCGTGCTGGCCCTGGCCCGGGCCAAGGCCACCGACGTGGCCGACCGTCTGGCTGCCGGAGCGGGCCACGACGTCGTGGTGCTCGGCTGCGACTCGATGCTCGAGCTGGACGCGAGACTGCTCGGCAAGCCCGTCGACGCCGCGGACGCGCGCCGGTGCTGGCACGCCATGCGCGGCCGG
Source organism: uncultured Actinomycetota bacterium (assembly GCA_963703555.1). Taxonomy (GTDB): domain Bacteria; phylum Actinomycetota; class Actinomycetes; order Actinomycetales; family Cellulomonadaceae; genus CAVPEV01. Next base: position 78,937 of record CAVPEV010000043.1, read on the forward strand.
CGCGGCGTGCTGCACACCGGGCACTGGTTGATCGACGCACGCACGGGGCGCACCGGCGCGGCGGACATCGACCCGCGCGTGGCACGCGCCGGTGCCGCGGACGCCGATCGGACCGCCGGGACCGGCGCCACGTCGTCGACCGTCGTGCAGTTCGCGGAGCTGTCCGACGCCGAGGTCGACGCCTACGTCGCCACCGGCGAGCCGCTCGGCGTTGCCGGCGCGTTCACCATCGACGGGCTCGGCGGGCCGTTCGTCGACCGGGTGGAGGGCGACTACCACGGGGTCGTCGGGCTCAGCCTGCCGCTGCTGCGCGGGCTGCTGGCCCGGCTGGGCCTGACCTTCCCCGACCTGTGGGGCTCGACCGGAGGCGATGTGCACAGCTGACGAACCGGACCGGCCCGGCTTGGCGACATCCACGAATCGTCCCGGGGCCCGCCGCCCGGCAGGAAGGCTCCGGGAGGCCCGCGCTACGGTGAGCCGTGCCCGCCATCTCCAAGGTCCTCGTCGCCAACCGCGGCGAGATCGCCGTCCGCATCGTCCGGGCCTGCCGGGACGCCGAGATCGCCTCGGTGGCCGTCTATGCCGATCCCGACCGGGAGGCGCTGCACGTCCGCCTCGCCGACGAGGCCTACGCGCTGGCGGGCATGCGAGCGCAGGACACCTACCTGGACGCGGCCAAGCTCCTCGACGTCGCCCGGCGCGCCGGTGCCGACGCCGTCCACCCGGGCTACGGCTTCCTCTCCGAGAACGCCGACTTCGCCCGGGCGGTGATCGATGCCGGCCTGGTGTGGATCGGACCGCCGCCGGCCGCGATCGAGGCGCTCGGCGACAAGGTGAGCGCCCGGCACATCGCCCAGCGCGCCGGGGCGCCGCTGGTGGCCGGGACCGCGGACCCGGTGCCCGACGCGGCGGCCGTCCACGCCTTCGCCCGCGAGCACGGCCTGCCCGTCGCCATCAAGGCCGCGTTCGGCGGCGGCGGCCGCGGCCTCAAGGTGGCCCGTTCCGACGACGAGATCGACGAGCTGTACGACTCGGCCGTCCGCGAGGCGACCGCTGCCTTCGGCCGCGGGGAGTGCTTCGTCGAGCGATACCTGGTGCACCCGCGCCACGTCGAGACCCAGTGCCTGGCCGACCTGCACGGCACCGTCGTCGTCGTCTCCACCAGGGACTGCTCGCTGCAGCGACGCCACCAGAAGCTCGTGGAGGAGGCACCCGCGCCGTACCTGACACCCGACCAGGAGCGCAGCCTGGTGGAGTCCTCCGTGGCGATCCTCCGCGAGGCGGGCTACGTGGGGGCCGGCACCTGCGAGTTCCTCCTCGGGGCGGACGGCACCCTGTCCTTCCTCGAGGTCAACACCCGGCTGCAGGTGGAGCACCCGGTGAGCGAGGAGGTCTCCGGCATCGACCTGGTCCGCGAGCAGCTGCGCATCGCCGCCGGGGAGCCGCTGGGCTACGACCACGTCGTCCCCCGAGGGCACTCCCTGGAGTTCCGGATCAACGGAGAGGACCCGTCCGCCGGCTTCCTGCCCACCCCTGGGCGCATCACGACGCTGCGCCTGCCGGCGGGGCCGGGCGTGCGCGTCGACTCCGGGGTCAGGGAGGGCGACTCCGTCTCCGGGGTGTTCGACTCGCTCATCGCCAAGCTCGTCGTCACCGGGGCGACCCGGCGGGAGGCCGTCCAGCGTGCCCGGCGGGCGCTGGCCGAGCTGGAGATCGTGGGGCTGCCCACCGTCGTGCCGTTCCACCGGGCGGTGCTCGCCGAGGAGGCGTTCGTCCCTGCGGACGACGACACCCCGTTCCGGATCCACACCCGCTGGATCGAGGAGGAGTTCGCCGACCGGCTGCCCGGGCTCGCGAGCGACCCGGCCGGCCAGGGCCTCCTCGACGAGGGACCCACCCAGCTTGAGCGGGTCGTCGTCGAGGTGGGTGGCAAGCGGCTGGAGGTGGTCCTGCCCGCCGGCCTGGCCGGGGGGCTGACCGGGCGGGGCGACTTGCGCACCGCCCCGCGGCGGCCCACCCGCCGGGCTCCCGCCCGCGCCGTCGGCACGACGCTGGCCTCGCCCATGCAGGGCACCATCGTCAAGGTCGCCGTGTCAGAGGGCGAGCGGGTGAGCGAGGGTGACCTCGTCGTCGTCCTCGAGGCCATGAAGATGGAGCAGCCGCTCGCCGCCCACCGCGGTGGCGTGGTGCGCCGGCTCACCGCCACGGTGGGCACCGGGGTCTCCGCAGGCACCGTCATCTGCGAGATCGTCGACGAGACGTGAGCGGTCCGCGGGCCGGCGACGGCTGGACGGTCTGCTCGCTGGGGCACCGGCACTGGGGCCTGCACGGCGCGGCGGGTCTCCTGCTGGTCCGCCGCACCGGCGACGGTCACCCGGATTCCGTCGTCCTGCAGCACCGGGCGACGTGGAGCGACCACGGCGACACCTGGGGGATCCCCGGGGGTGCGCGCGAGCCGCAGGAGACCGCAGCCCAGGCGGCGCTCCGCGAGGCGGGCGAGGAGGCGGGCATCCCTGCCGACGCCGTGCGGGTGACCGGCGAGCACCTGCTCGACCACGGGACGTGGACCTACACGACGGTGCTCGCCGAGGCGACCGCACCGGTGGACGTGCGCGCGACCGACCCGGAGAGCCAGGACGTGCGCTGGGTGCGGGTGGACGCCGTGGCGGGTCTGGACCTGCACCCGGGGTTCGCCGATGCATGGTCCGGGCTGCGTCGGCGGCTCGAGCGCGACTGACACGTCGGTCGCGGGGCTCGGCTCGGCGCCATGGGGGTTCACGACAGCCGGAGCATCGGCTACGCTGCCGGATCGGTAAGGTAAGGCATACCTCACTTATCGATCCCGGCTCGGAAGGGCACCCATGCTGGCGAACTACCTCATCGGACTGCGCGAAGGCCTCGAGGCGGCCCTCGTCGTCGGCATCCTCGTCGCCGCGCTCGTGCGCAGCGACCGTCGGCACCTGCTGCCCGCCCTATGGTCCGGCGCGGCTGCGGCGGTGGTGCTGTCCCTCGGGTTCGGCGCACTGCTCACCTTCGGGCCGCGAGGGCTCACGTTCGAGGCACAGGAGGCGATCAGCGGCTTCCTGTCCGTCGTCGCGGTGGGACTCATCAGCTGGATGATCTTCTGGATGGCCCGCACCGCCCGGCACCTGCACGCCGACCTCGAGCGCCGGCTCGACGACGCGGTGGCGGCCGGGCGGGGAGCGGTCGTCGCGATGGCGTTCCTGGCCGTCGGCCGCGAGGGGCTGGAGACGGCGCTGTACCTGTGGGCCGGCGCGCAGGCCGGTGGGTCGGGGTCGAGCCCGCTGGTGGGCGCCCTGCTGGGCCTGGCCACCGCGGTCGGGCTCGGCTGGCTCGTCTACCGCGGCGCCGTGCAGCTGGACCTGCGCCAGTTCTTCGCCTGGACCGGGCTGTTCCTCGTCGTCGTGGCGGCCGGCGTGCTCTCCTACGGGATCCACGACCTGCAGGAGGCCGGTGTCCTGCCCGGTGTCGGCGCCCTCGCATTCGACATCTCGGCGGCGCTGCCGCCCTCCAGCTGGTACGCCGCCGTCCTCAAGGGGGTCTTCAACCTCACGCCGGCGACGACGTGGCTCCAGCTGCTCGCCTGGGTCGCCTACGTCGTCGCCGTCGGCACCGTGTTCGTGCGCCAGGTGTGGGGACCCGCCGTGCGGGCCCGCTCCGCGGCCCGCGCGCGCCAGGGCCGACCTGACCGCCTGACCCCCGCCGCTGACCCCCGCCGTCGCTGACCCCACCCGCCGCAGCCGACGGAGTCCGCCGGCCCACCCCCGGTCGAGTGGAGGGACCTGGTCACGACACGTCGGTTCGCCCGCCCAGCCCCCCGTGGAAGGACCTCCCATGCGCCGCGCGCACCGTGCCCTGGGCGCACTCACGATCGTGCTCGGCACCGCCGGCTGCGTCGACAGCTCCGCCGGCGGTGGTGCGACCACCGACGGTGGCCGCATCACAGTGGAGGCGACCGCCACCGACTGCCGGCTCTCCGACACCACGACGACGGCCGGCCCGGTCACGTTCGCGGTGACCAACGCCGGCACCGACGTCACGGAGTTCTACCTGCTCGCCGAGGACGGCGTCCGTGTGGTGGCCGAGGTGGAGAGCATCGGCCCCGGCCTCACCCGCGAGCTCGTGGCCCAGGTCAACCCGGGCACCTACTGGACGGCGTGCAAGCCCGGCATGGTCGGCGACGGCATCCGCACCGAGCTGACTGTGACCGGCGCCGCACCGGACAACACCTCCGCCGGTCCAGCGGCGGACCAGGTCGCCGCGGCGGAGCAGCAGGATCGGACCTCCGTGGTCGACCAGGTCGACGCGCTCGTCGCCGACATCCAGGCGTTCGCCACCGCGGACACCGCCGGCGATGACGACCCGCTGCTCGAGCTGCGGGAGGCGGACCTCGCCCCCGGCCAGCCCTGGACCGGCCGGCACCTGATCGAGAAGGACCTGTGGCCACCGCCCGCGACCCCGACCTCGTCGCCCACGCTGGACACCCGGTTCACCGCCCTGCAGGACCTGCTCGCCACGCACGGCGACGAGACAGCGGGCTTCCCGGCCTACGACGAGCTGTCCGCCGCCGACGTCCGGGCCCTGTCGGCCGCGGTCGACGCCGTGAGCGAGCCGCTGTCCCGGCTCACCGTCACCGTGACCGGGGCCTGACCGGACCAGCGAAGGAGGTCGGCGTGCAGGACGAGACAAGCTCCCCGCGCAGGACCGGCTGCACGCGGCGGCATTCGACCTGACCACCTCCTCCCACGACGATCTGGTCACCCTGCTGCGGACCTGGACGACGATGGCCGCGCGGGCTCACCCGTGGCCTGCCGCCCGGCCCCGTCGGCGGCCCCGTCGGCGCGCCCCCGGACCCCCCGGTGGCGGTGCATGCGGTCCGCAACCCGTCCCGGGCAGCGTTCGGGCCGGCCCGGATCCGGTGGACCCGGCTGGGGTATGGACGGACGTCGTCCACGTCCACCACGCAGACCACCCCGAGCGCACCGAGGTCGACCTCGGCGCGACCGGTCGCGACGGCACCGTGCCGGTCCCCGCGGACTCGCACGTGCGGCCGGCGCACCCGACGACGAACGGTGGCGTGCGCATGCTCCGACGCGGATACCCGTTCAGCGACGGCAACGACGCCCTCCTCGGCTAGCCCGGTCGCCACCGCGCCCGGGGGCGGCCGCACCGGTACGGTGGCCGCCGTGACAACCCCGGCCCCCCCACCCACACCACCGGACGCCGGGATGGCCACGAGGGTCGCTGCGGTGGCTGGCGTCACCGTCCTCACCCTCGAGCTGGTCCGGGCCAGCGGTCCGCTGCTCGACCGCGCCCTGGCGACCAGCCCGCTGCACGCAGGTCTCGCCGCTCTCGCGACCTATGCGGCGGCCGGCGTCGTCGTCGCGCTGCTCCTGCTGACGACCGGTCGTGGGCACCCGGGCACCCCCTCGGCCACAACGGTACGGACCGGCGTGGTGGCGCTGGCGCTGGCCCGGCTGGTCCTCCAGGCGCTGCACGGTGCGCCCCGGTTCGCCTGGGGCCTGGCCACCGTCGCCATCGCGGTCGCAGTGGCCTGCCTCATGGTGACGTTCGTTGCCGGCCGCTCGTCGGGCGCTCGCCAGGCAGCGCTCGGGATCGCCCTCGGCGGAGCACTCTCCACCGGCCTGCAGCTCGCCCTGGGCACCTGGGACGCCCTGTGGCGCACCGAGGCCGGAACGCCCGGCGCCGTCGGCTGGCTCGTCGCCGTCGGCACGACGGGCTGTGCCGTGCTCACCGCCCGCGGCCTGCGCCGGGACGAGCCCGGCGGTCGCGCCCGCCGCGGCTGGGGCGTGGGCCCGGGGCTCGCCCTCGTCGCGATGGTGCTCGCCAACCCCGCGTTCGTGGCCGCCCAGACCGGGCTGCGCCTGGACGTCGCGGGCGCGACGATCGTGCTGGGCTGGCTGGCCGGAGGATGGGTGCTGCTCACTCCGCACCGCCTCCTGCCGCCGGTGCGCGTCGCGGCCGCGGCCGGGCTGCCGCTCGGCGTCGCCGCAGCGGCGTGGTCGGGTGGCCCGCTGTCCCTGGCCGGAGTGGTGATCGCGCAGGTCGGCCTGGCCGTCGTGATGGTGACGACCTGCGGCGCGCGTCGACCTGCACTTCCCGGCTGGCCCCGCGCCGCGCTCGCCGCGGCCGTCGCCGGCCTGGGTCTGGTGCTGCCGCTGCTGGCCTACCTCGTCGACGACCGCGGGCTGCTCGGCATCGACAACGCCCTCGTGGTGCTCGCGGCGGCTGTCGTGGTCGCAGGGACCGGCCTGCGGCTCGGCCCGCCCGAACCGGCCATGGACGCGACCGACGAGCTGCCGGCCCGGCGGGTCAACGCCGTGCGGCTGCTCGCGCTGCCCGCCCTGGCGCTCGTCGCCGTGGGGTGGTGGCAGACCCGACCGGTGACCGTCGTCCCCGAGGCCACGGCCGGGCCGCGACTGACCGTGCTGACCTGGAACCTGCATCATGGCGTGGCGCCCGGCACCGCGGTCGACCTCGACGGCGTGGCCCGCACGATCGAGGCCGCCGACCCGGACGTCGTCACCCTGCAGGAGGTGTCCCGAGGGTGGCCGCCGGGCGGGGGCACGGACATGGCGACCTGGCTGGGTCGCCGGCTGGGCATGACCGTCTCCTACGCCCCGGCGGCCGACCGCCAGATCGGCACGGCCATCCTGTCCCGCAGCGCCCTGACCGACGTCGCTCCGATCGGTCTGCCGGCCGCGGCCGAGCGGGCGCAGGACTGCGCGCTCGGTGCCACGGTCACGCTGTCCGGCGGCACGCCGGTCCGGGTGAGCACCGCACGCCTGCGTCCCCGTGGACCCGGCGCGACCTCCGCACCGGACGAGGTGGGCGTGCTCGTCGCCGACCTGCCCGACGTGGGGGCGCAGGTGCTCACCGGGGACCTCGGTGCGCCACCGGGCGGCCCGGAGCGCGCCGCGCTCACCGCCGCCGGGTGGATCAGCGCGGCGCCGGTCGACGATCCCGGCGGCGCGACATCGCGGACCGGCGCCGACAGCGTGGCCGGGCAGCCCGGCTCGGTGCTGGGCCGCGGGGTCGGCAGCGTGGCGGTCCGGGTCCTCGACGTGCGGCAGACATGGCACCTGCCGGTCGTCGCCGTGGTCTCCCCGCGGCCGTAGGAACGTGCCCGGCCACGCCCGACCGATAGCCTTCCGGCCATGAGCCTGCTCGACCTCGACGACCCGACCACCGACCCCTTCGACGTCGCCCGCGCGGCCGCCGAGCACCTGGCCCGGGCCACCGGGGTGGACCACCACGACGTCGCCCTCGTGCTGGGCTCCGGCTGGGGCGGTGCCGGCGACGCGCTCGGCGACACGGTGGCGGAGGTCCCGGCCACCGAGGTCCCCGGGTTCACCGCACCGGCCGTCGTCGGCCACCTCGGCACCATCCGCTCGGTGCGCTACACCGACGCGGCCGGGGCGGTCCGGCACGCGCTCGTCCTCGGGTCCCGCACCCACCTGTACGAGGGGCTGGGGGTGCGCCGTGTCGTGCACGGCGTGCGGACCGCAGCGGCCACCGGCGCGGGGGTCGTCGTGCTCACCAACGGCTGCGGGGGACTGGATCCGTCCTGGGCGCCCGGCACGCCGGTGCTCATCAGCGACCACATCAACCTCACCGCGACGTCGCCGCTGGAGGGCGCGACCTTCGTGGACCTCACCGACCTGTACTCCGCCCGGTTGCGGGCCGTCGCCCGGTCGGTGGACCCCTCCCTCGCCGAGGGGGTCTACGTGCAGTTCCGTGGCCCGCACTACGAGACGCCCGCAGAGGTGGCGATGGCCGGCCGGATGGGCGGGCAGCTCATCGGCATGTCCACCGCTCTCGACGCCATCGCGGCCCGGCATGCCGGCCTCGAGGTGCTCGGCCTGTCGCTGGTGACGAACCCGGCCGCGGGCATCGGCCCGACCCCGCTGTCCCACGACGAGGTGCTCGAGGCCGGCCGCGCGGCCGCGCCGCGGATCGGCCGGCTGCTCGCCGACATCGTCCGCCGGGCCTGAACCGCTGGTCCCGCACCGGCCCGCTCCCCGCTCGCGGGGGACCGGGCATGCACACGAGGAGGAGCACGATGCCCATGCTCGACCCGACCGACTGGCAGCAGCTGGCCGCCCAGGTGCGTGCCTGGATCGACGACGACCCGGACCCCGACACCCGTGCCGAGCTGGCCGAGCTGCTCCGCCGGGCCGAGGGTGGGCGGGCCGAGGGTGGGCGGGCCGATGCCCGCACGGAGCTCGCGGACCGGTTCTCCGGCCCGCTGCAGTTCGGCACGGCCGGCCTGCGCGGGCAGATCGGTGGCGGCCCGCACCGGATGAACCGCGCCGTGGTCATCCGCACGGCCTGTGGTCTGGCCGCCCATCTGCACGGCGTCCTGGCGGGTCAGCGACCGGCTCCCCGGGTCGTCGTGGGCTACGACGCCCGCCACAAGTCGCGCGAGTTCGCCGTGGACACCGTGGCGGTGCTCACCGCGGCGGGGATCGAGGCCTTCCTCCTGCCGGACGCCCTGCCCACCCCCGTGCTGGCGTTCGCGGTGCGCCACCTGGACGCCGACGCCGGTGTGATGGTGACGGCCAGCCACAACCCGCCGCGGGACAACGGCTACAAGGTCTACCTGGGCGGCCGGGTGGAGAGCGGGCCGGGGCAGGGCGCCCAGCTCGTGCCGCCGACGGATGCCGCCATCGCCGCGCAGATCGCCCGGGTGCGCTCGGTCGCCGCCGTCCCCCGGGCCGACCACGGGTGGACGGTCCTCGGGCCCGAGCTGGTCGACGCCTACGTCGTCGGCGTGCTCGCACTGGCCGAGCCCGACCCCGACGCGGCCGCCCGCGCAGGCCGGCTGCGCCTCGTGCTCACCCCCATGCACGGTGTCGGGGGCGCGACCGCGAGCCGGATCCTGCGGGCTGCCGGCTTCACGGACCTGCACGTGGTCCCCGAGCAGGCCGAGCCCGACCCGGACTTCCCCACGGTGGCCTTCCCCAACCCCGAGGAGCCCGGCGCGGTCGACCTGGCTCTGGCCCGGGCTCGCGCCGTCGGCGCGGACCTGGTCGTCGCGCTCGACCCCGATGCCGACCGGTGCGCCGTGGCCGTCGTCGACACGTCGATGGTCGGTGACCCGGGTAGCGCGCCGGCGGCGGCCGACGGCTGGCGGATGCTGCACGGCGACGAGGTGGGTGCCCTGCTCGGCGCGCTCGTCGCCGACCGGCTGCGCGGCAGCGACGCCGTCCTCGCGTCGTCGATCGTCTCCTCCCGGCAGCTGGCGCGCATCGCCGCCGAGGCCGGCCTGCGCCACGCCGAGACGCTCACCGGTTTCAAGTGGCTGTCCCGGGTGCCCGGCCTGGCGTTCGCCTACGAAGAGGCACTCGGCTACTGCGTCGACCCGGCTCACGTGCGGGACAAGGACGGGATGTCGGCGGCACTGCTCGTGGCAGGCCTGGCCGCCCGGCTCGCCCAGCAGGGTCGCACGCTGATGGACGCGCTGGACGACCTGGCCCGCCGGCACGGCCTGTACCTGAGCACACAGCTGGCGGCCCGGTTCGAGGACCTCGACCTGATCCGGTCGACGACCGACCGGCTCCGCAACCATCCGCCGGCCGCGCTCGCCGGCTCACCGGTGGTCGAGGTGGTCGACCTGGCCGCTCCCCGCCGGGACGGCGTGCCGCCGACGGACGGGCTGCGCCTGCTCGCTGCCGACGACACCCGCGTGGTCGTCCGCCCGAGCGGGACCGAGCCGAAGGTGAAGTGCTACCTCGAGGTCGTCGAGCCCGTCGCGGCGGACGCCGACGCGCCGATGCTGCAGGCCGCCCGACGCCGGGCCCGCTCGCACCTGGCCGCCGTCCGCACGGACATGGCTGCGGCCCTGGGGTTGTGACCGCCGTGCGACCAACCGGCGCCCGCACGGCGGTCAGTACGTGCCCGCGCCCGCCCTGTCCTCGGGGCTCCTGATCCCGTCCAGGCCGTCCAGCACGGCCCGGGTGCCGGACAGGCCGAGCCGGGTCGCACCCGCCTGCACCAGGGTGAGCGCGGCACCGCTGGTCCGGATGCCGCCCGACGCCTTGATCCCCAGCCGGCCCCCCACGGTCGCGGCCATGATCTCCACGGCCCGCACGCTGGCGCCCCCGGCCGGGTGGAACCCCGTCGAGGTCTTCACGAAGTCCGCGCCGGCGGCCTCCGCCGCCCGGCAGGACTCGACGAGCTCGTGGTCGGACAGTGCCGCCGACTCCACGATGACCTTGAGCAGCACCGGGCTGGGAGCCGCGGCCCGCACCGCGGCGATGTCGGCGCGCACCGCCTGGAAGTCCCGCGCCTTGGCCGCGCCGATGTCGATGACCATGTCGACCTCGTCGGCGCCGTCGGCCACGGCACGCGCCGCCTCGGCCGCCTTCACGGCGCTGTGGTGCTTGCCGGACGGGAAGCCGACCACGGCCGCGACCCGCACGGGACCCAGCGCCGTGCGGTCCAGCGGCAGGAACGACGGCGAGACGCACACGGCGTACACGCCGAGCTCGACGGCCTCCGCGACGAGGGCATCGACGTCGGCGCGGGTGGCCTCGGGCTTGAGCAGGGTGTGGTCGACGAACCGGGCGAGGGTCGCACGGTCGAGCGGCGCAGTGGTCACGGAAGAGCCCCTTCGATCTGCTGGAAGCCGGGCAGGATCACCTGGTCGACGAGGTCCCGGCGCTCGTCGAGGTGGCAGAACGTGCTCCATGCCGCCGTCAGGGTCACGTCGGCCAGGTCGTCGAGGGTCCAGCCCGCCTGCTGCACCAGGAGGGTCATCTCCCGGGTCAGCGACGTGCCGGACATCAGGCGGTTGTCGGTGTTCACGGTGACGGCGAAGTCCAGCTCCTTGAGCAGGGTGATGGGGTGGTCGGCGATCGAGGCCGCCGCCCCCGTCTGGACGTTCGACACCGGGCAGACCTCCAGCGGGATCTGGTGGTCCCGGACCCAGTGCGCCAGCCGGCCGAGCTCGGCACGGCCGGTCCCCCGGTCGACGCGGATGTCGTCCACCAGCCGTACGCCGTGGCCCAGCCGGTCGGCGTGTGCGCGGTGCACGGCAGCCGCCAGGGAGGCCAACCCGTCACCCTCGCCGGCGTGCACGGTCACCGGAAAGTGGGCGTCCGCCAGGCGCTGCCACACCCCGGGCTCCCGGTCCGCCGGGTACCCGGCCTCCGGCCCGGCCAGGTCGAAGCCGACCACGCCGTGGTCCCGGTGCGCGAGCGCCAGCTCGGCGACCTCCGCCCAGCGGTCCGACTGCCGCATCGCGGTGAGCACCTGCCGCACCTGGATGCCGCGCCCCGCCTCGGCCGCTGCGGCCACCCCGTCGGCCAACCCCTCGGCGACCGCGTCGACCGCCTCGTCGAGGCCGAGGCCGCCGGCCAGGTGCTGCTCGGGCGCCCACCGCTCCTCGGCGTAGACCACCCCGTCGGCGGCAAGATCGGCGACGGCCTCCCGGGCCACCCGACGCAGCGCGTCGGCCGTCTGCAGGACGGCGACCGTGTGCGCGAAGGTCTCCAGGTACCGCTCCAGGGAACCGGCGCCGGCGGCCGCCACGAACCACCGGCCCAGGGCGTCCGGCTCCGCGACCGGCAGGGCATGGCCTGCGGCCCGCGCCAGGTCGACGACCGTCGCAGGCCGCAGTCCCCCGTCCAGGTGGTCGTGCAGCAGGACCTTGGGCAGCGCCGGCACGAGCTCGACCAGCGACGTCATGAGCGCACGCTACCGGCACCCGTCCGGTCCCCGACGGGACCGCTGGGCTCCCGGGTCACGACTCGTCGTCGGCGGGCAGCGGCACCTCGATGTCCTGCTCGACGACGTCCGCCTCCGCAGCCCGGTCCTCGCGGTCCGGCCGCGGGAACGGGGGCGTGTAGTCCTCCGGCTCGGCCGGGGCCGCGGCGGCGTCCTCGTCGGTGAGCCGTCGGGGCTGGTCCGGGTCGACATCGGCCAGGCCGGCGTCCCGCCACGCGTCGTCACCGGGAATGGTGCTCATGTCTCCTCCTTCTCCTCAGGGATTGCGGTGGAGGCCTCAGCAGGCCATGGCTGTCCCATCGTCCACCTCCCGACCCGCTCCGCGCGGCCGCGGCTCAGCGCGCGTCGACGCGCCCCAGCAGCAACCGGCGCTGCGGTACCGCCCCGGGCACCACGCGCACCGCTCCGGCGAGCGCCTCGCGCGCCCGGGCGAACCGCTCCGGGGTGTCCGTGTGCAGCGTGAGGACCGGGTCGCCCGCGCGCACCGGCGTGCCGACCGGGGCGTGCAGCTGCACACCGGCCCCCGCCTGCACGGGGTCCTCCTTGCGCGCCCGCCCCGCACCGAGCCGCCACGCGGCCACCCCGATGCCGTAGGCGTCCAGTCCGGCCACCACGCCGTCGACCTCGGCACGGACCGTCTCGGTCTCGTGGGCGACGGGCAGCGGCGCGTCCGGGTCCCCGCCCTGGGCGCGGATCATCCGGCGCCACACGTCCATCGCCCGTCCGTCCGCCAGCGCGGCGGCCGGGTCGGCGTCCGGGCGGCCGGCCACGTCGAGCATCTCCCGGGCGAGCGCCAGGGTCAGCTCCACGACGTCGGCAGGTCCACCGCCGGCCAGCACCTCCACCGACTCGCGCACCTCGAGCGCGTTGCCCACGGTGCGGCCCAGCGGGGTCGACATGTCGGTGAGCAGCGCGACCGTGTGCACCCCGGCATCCGTCCCCAGGTCCACCATGGTCCGGGCCAGCTCCTGGGCCTGGCTCAGGTCCTTCATGAAGGCCCCGGACCCGACCTTGACGTCCAGCACCAGGGAGCCGGTGCCCTCGGCGATCTTCTTGCTCATGATGGAGCTGGCGATCAGCGGGATCGCCTCGACCGTACCGGTGACGTCGCGCAGCGCGTAGAGCTTCCGGTCGGCCGGAGCGAGGCCCTCCCCCGCCTGGCAGATCACCGCGCCGACGTCCTCCAGCTGGGCGAGCATCTGCGCCGTCGACAGCGCAGCGTGCCAGCCGGGGATCGACTCGAGCTTGTCCAGCGTGCCCCCGGTGTGCCCGAGGCCCCGCCCGGACAGCTGGGGCACGGCCACGCCGAATGCTGCGACCAGCGGGGCCAGCGGGAGGGTGATCTTGTCCCCCACCCCGCCGGTCGAGTGCTTGTCCGCGGTGGGCCGGGACAGCCCGGCGAAGTTCATCCGCTCCCCGGACGCGATCATCGCCGCGGTCCACCGGACGATCTCGCCCCGGTCCATCCCGTTCAGCAGGATCGCCATGGCCAGGGCGGACATCTGCTCGTCGGACACGACGCCCCGGGTGTACGCGTCCAGCACCCAGTCGATCTGGGCGTCGGTGAGCCGGCGCCGGTCCCGCTTGGCGACGATCACCTCCACGGCGTCGAAGGGCTCGCTCATCGGGGTACCCGCTGCGTGAGGTCGGCCTGCCCGAACGCATCGGGCAGGACCTGCGTCATCGGCACCACTCCACGGGCAGTCTCCACGACCAGCTCCGGACCGCCGTGCTCCCACAGCAGCTGGCGGCACCGGCCGCACGGCATGAGCAGGTCCCCGTTGGCGTCCACGCACGTGACCGCCACCAACCGGCCACCGCCCGACACGTACAGGCCGGACACCAGCGCGCACTCGGCGCACAGGGTCAGCCCGTAGGAGGCGTTCTCCACGTTGCAGCCGACGACCACCCGGCCGTCGTCGACGAGCGCTGCGGCGCCGACCGGGAACTGCGAGTACGGCACGTAGGCCCGGTGCATGACGTCCCTGGCGGCCGCCCGGAGGTTGGCCCAGTCGATCTCCATGGTCCTCACTTCACGTAGGGCACGCCCTCGGCGGCAGGAGCACGGACGCGCCCGACCAGACCGGCGACGGCAAAGATGGTGACCACATACGGGGTCATGAGCATGATCTGGCTGGGGATCGGGGTGCCGATGATGCCGAGCACCACCTGCAGGTTGTCGGCGAAGCCGAACAGCAGCGCCGCGGCCAGCGCGCCGCGGGGGCTCCACCGCCCGAGGATCATCGCCGCCAGGGCGATGAACCCCTTGCCGCCGGACATCTCCTTGCCGAACGCCAGCCCCGCAGCGACCGTGAAGAAGGCCCCGCCCAGCCCGGCCACGGCCCCGCCGAGCAGCGTGTTGCGCGTCCGGGTGCGGTCGACGTTGATGCCCACGGTGTCCGCGGCGCGCGGGTGCTCGCCCGCCGAGCGCATCCGCAGCCCCCAGCGGCTGCGGTACAGCATCACCTGCAGCACCACCACGACCGCATACATGATGTAGACGAGCACGTTCTGGCGGAACAGGACCGGTCCGACCACCGGGATCTGGGACACCAGCGGGATGTCGATGGTGGGCAGCCGCGGCGGGGAGTTCAGCATGCTCGCGTTGTCCTTGAGCACCGTGGAGAACAGGAAGCTCGTCACGCCGGTGACCAGGACGTTGAGCACCACCCCGACGATGATCTGGTCGACCCAGTAGGTGACCGCGAAGAGCACCAGCAGGGCACCGACGAGCGCCCCGGCGATCGGCGCCGCGACCAGGCCCAGGTAGGCGCTGCCGGTGAGGGACGCCACCACCGCCGCGAGGAACGCGCCGGCGAGCAGCTGGCCCTCGATCGCCACGTTCACCACACCGGAGTGCTCGCAGAGCACCCCGGCCAGCGCCCCGAACACCAACGGGATCGCCAGGAACAGCGAGCCCTGCAGCAGGCTCGTCAGCGGCAGCGGCTCCCGCTTGCCCGCGACGGCCCAGGTGAGCAGCGCCAGGAGGACGAGCACGCCGAACACGGACGGCAGCCAGACGCCGAGCTTGCGGCGCGACCGGGTGGCCCACGCCGACACGGCGCCCAGACCGAGCGCGAGCAGCGACAGCAGGATCGCGGCCGTCTTCGACGGGACCGTGATCGGGGCGATGGTCACGAAGTCCTTCGACGTCGAGACCACGAAGGTGGTGGAGCGGCCACCCTGCGGCAGCAGGCCGAACAGCACGAGGGCCGCCAGGCCCACCGTGAGGTAGATGACCGGGGACCGCCAGCTGATCGGGGGCAGCGGCTTGGCCGGCGCGTCGGTCGCGGGTGCCGGCGCTGTGGTCACGGCGCTCATGCGGCGACCTCCTCAGGTGTGACGGACGGCCGGGCGGCACGGTGGCTGCCGGGCCGGGGCAGTCGGAAGACTGCCCGGGTGAGCGGCGGCGCCGCGATGAACAGGACGACGAGGGACTGCACGACGAGCACGATGTCGATCGGCGTGCCGGTGGCCGCCTGCATGGCGAAGCCACCGGCGCGCAGCGCCCCGAACAGCACGCCGGCCAGGAAGGTCCCCAACGGCCTGGACCTGCCCAGCAGCGCCACCGTGATCGCGTCGAAGCCGAAGCTCGCAGCCACCCCTGCCGTGAGGACCCGCTCCGTGCCGAGGACCTGCGCCGACCCACCGAGGCCGGCCAGCGCGCCGGCCACCACCATCACCCACACGTAGGTGGAGTTGACGTCGATCCCGGCCACCCGGGCCGCGGCGGCGTTGGAGCCGACCGCGCGGAACGTGAAGCCGATCGTCGACCGGTTCATCAGCCACCACACGAACACGGCTGCGACGATCGCCACGAGGAAGCCGGCGTGCAGGCGGAACTGCGACCCGAGCAGCAACGGATAGACGGCAGTGTTCGCGATCGGCGGCGAGATCGGGTTCGTCGACCCGGCCCGCTGGAACGCCGACGTCGTCAGCAGGTACCCGACGAGGTACACCGCGACGTTGTTGAGCATGATGGTCACGATCACCTCGTGCGCGCCGGTGCGCGCCTTGAGGAAGCCGGCGATGCCTGCCCACAGGCCGCCGCCGGCCGCCGCACCGATCATCGCCAGCAGCAGGTGCAGCCCGGCCGGCAGGTGCAGGGCGAACCCCACGTACCCGCCGACCACGGCACCGAGGATGATCTGTCCCTGGGCGCCGATGTTGAACAGGCCCGCCCGGAAGCCGACCGCCAGGCCCAGCCCGGCGAGGATGAGCGGCACCGAGACGGTGAGCGTCTCGGTGAGCGGCAGGAGCGCCCCGGCCGGTGTCGACGCGTCGAGGTTGACGACGGAGCCCTTGAACAGCGCGACGTAGGCGTCGGACACCACGGTCCACGCGGTGGAGAAGAAGTCACCGGGCCGGGCGAACAGGTATCCGGCGGCGGCCTGCACGCCCGGGTCCGCCGCGGCGATCAGCACCGCGGAGATCACCAGCGCCAGGACCGCGGCCAGCACGGTGACCAGCCAGCTGCTCTCCAGCATCTCCCGGAGCACGGTGGTGCCCCGGGGCGGACGCTCCTCGGCGCGCGCACCGGACGCACCCGCGGCCGCCGAGGCCGGGCCGGGCTCCGGGGCGGGGGTCTCGCTCACAGGTCCTCCTCCTGGGCGGCCGTGGTCGCCTCGATGTCAGCCTCGCCGAGCAGCGTGTGCGAGGTCGCGGCCTGCGCCTGCGCCTCCGCCAGCGGCACGCCGGCCATCATGAGCCCCAGCACGTCCCGGTCCGTGCCGCCCGGCACGATGCCCACCGCCCGGCCCCGGTACATGACGAGGATCCGGTCGGCCAGCCCGAGGACCTCGTCCAGCTCGGTGGACACGATGAGCACAGGTGTGCCGTGGTCGCGCTCCTGGACCACCCGGCGGTGCACGAACTCGATCGAACCCACGTCCAGCCCACGGGTCGGCTGCGAGGCGATCAACAGCCGCAGCGGCCGCGACATCTCCCGCGCCAGGACGACCTTCTGCTGGTTCCCGCCGGACAGCGTGCCGGCCGGCGCGTCCACCGACGGGGTCCGCACGTCGAACTCCTCGACGAGCCGCACGGCGCTGGCCCGGACCCGGCGCGGGTCCAGCGCCAGACCACGAGCGAACGGCGGCTGGTCGTAGACGTCGAGGATGAGGTTCTCCGCCACCGAGAAGTCGGCGACCAGGCCGTCCGTCGTGCGGTCCTCGGGGACGAAGCCCACCCCGGCCTCGAGGACCTGCTTGACCGTCCGGCCGAGCAGCGGCTCGCCGTCCAGCTCGATCGAGCCCTCGGTCGGGTGCTCCAGGCCGAGGATGACGTCGGTCAGCTCGGTCTGCCCGTTGCCCTGCACGCCGGCGATCGCGAGGATCTCCCCCCGCGCCACGTCGAAGCTCACGTCGTCGACCTGGCGGACACCGGCGGCGCCGACCACCGACAGGTGTCTCACCGTCAGCGCGACGTCGCCCGGACGGGCCGGAGACTTCTCCACGCCGAGCGACACGGACCGGCCCACCATGAGCGAGGCGAGCTCCTGCTCGGAGGTGCTCGGCGCGACGCTACCGACCACGCGCCCACGCCGGATGACCGTGATCCGGTCGGCGACCGCTCGGACCTCGCGCAGCTTGTGGGTGATGAAGACGATGGAGGTCCCCGACTCCTTGAGCTGTCGCATGATCGTGATCAGCTCGTCGGTCTCCTGCGGGGTGAGCACCGCGGTCGGCTCGTCGAGGATCAGCACCTCGGCGCGCCGGGACAGCGCCTTGATGATCTCGACCCGCTGCTGCTGGCCCACCGTGAGGTCCTCGACCATGACGTCGGGGTCGACGTCGAACCCGAACCGGTCGGAGATCTCGCTGACCAGTCGACGTGCCGCGCCCAGGTCGATGACGCCCGCGGCACCGCGCACCGGCTCGTGGCCCAGCACGACGTTCTCGGCGACGGTGAACACCGGGATGAGCATGAAGTGCTGGTGCACCATCCCGATGCCCGCCGCCATCGCGTCACGCGGGCCGGCAAACCGCACCGGCTGCCCGTCGACGAGCACCTCGCCCTCGTCCGGGTCGTACAAGCCGTACAGCACGTTCATCAGCGTCGACTTGCCGGCCCCGTTCTCGCCGAGCAGCGCGTGGATCTCCCCCGGGTCTACCACGAGGTCGATGTGGTCGTTGGCGACCAGGTCACCGAATCGCTTGGTGATCCCGCGCAGTTCGAGCTTCATGCCACCCGGCTCCTTCGTCGTGAGTCCTGCTGCACCCTAGTTGCGCGACACCCCGTGGGGGTGCAGCCGACGCGACGCGGGTGCGGTCAGACCGGTGGCCCGGGCGCTCGGCCCGGGCCACCGGTCGTCAGGTGCGGGAACGTCAGTTCGCGCTCGGCGACGTGACGACCAGGGCACCGCTGATGATCTGCTTCTTCAAGTCGTCGACCTTGCTCGACAGCGCGGCAGGCACCTGCGACGAGAAGTCGTGGAACGGCGCGATGTCGATGCCGCCGTTCTGCAGCGTGCCGACGTACGGGTCCGCGGCAAAGCTTCCCCCGGCGGCCTGCTGCACCGTGTCGTAGACGGCCTGGCCGATCTCCTTGAGCACGGAGGTCAGGACGATCGGGGCGTAGTCCGGCGCGGTGTTGAACCAGTCCGCGTCCACGCCGATGATCGAGACGTTGCCGGCCTCCTTGGCCGCCGCCGCCGCGCCGAGGCCGACCGGCCCGGCCACCGGCATGATGATGTCCGCACCCTGGTCGATGAAGCCCTTGGCCTGGTTCTGCCCGTTGGCCTGGTTCTCGAAGTCACCCGTGAAGGAGCCGGTCTGGGCCGCCTTGTCCCAGCCGAGCGTCTTGACCGAGGTGCCGTTGTCGGTGTTGTACTGCGTGACGCCGTCGACGAACCCGTCCATGAAGATCGACACCGACGGCAGCTGGATGCCGCCGAACGTGGCGACCGTGCCCGTCTTCGTCATCCCGGCGGCGACGTAGCCGGCCAGGAACGCGGCCTCCTGCGTGTTGAACAGCAGGGGCTTGGCATTGGCGACGGTCACCGGGTTGAAGTCGGCGTCGCTGAACGCCGAGTCGACCAGCGCGAACTCGACGTCCGGGTTGGCGTCCGCAGCCGTCTGGATCGGGTCCTCCAACAGGAAGCCGACACCGATGATGAGGCTGCAGTTCTGGGCGAGCAGGTTGTTGATGTTCGGCGTGAAGTCCGTCTCGGCCGTCGACTCGACGGCCGCCTCCTCGATGCCGAGGTCCTTGACGACGCGGTCGAGGCCCTCCTTGCCCGACTGGTTGAAGGACTTGTCCTGGAACCCTCCGGAGTCGGAGACCATGCAGGCCTTGAAGCTG
This sequence comes from uncultured Actinomycetota bacterium, assembly GCA_963703555.1. Taxonomy (GTDB): domain Bacteria; phylum Actinomycetota; class Actinomycetes; order Actinomycetales; family Cellulomonadaceae; genus CAVPEV01. The sequence continues at coordinate 98,011 of CAVPEV010000043.1, forward strand.
GACGCGGCCGCCGAGCCGCCGCTGGCGGCCGGCGTGTTCGTGGCGTCGGGGGCGCTGCCGCACGCGGCGAGCGCGAGGGCGACCGCCCCGCTCAGCGCGGCCACCTGGATCATCTTCTTCACGCGGATCTCCTGAGTCTCAGACCGTGCCGGGCCGGCGGAACCCGCCCGCGCGGTGCACCGTTGCACCGAGCGCGGGCGGAGTCGCCCGATCTCGTTGCAGCCAGACACTAGCGAGCGACCGACCGGCTGTGACCCGCCAGGGTCCCGCGCAGACATTCCGTTACCGATTCGGTACCTCCGCCTGCGCGCCGCGCCCGCCGGACGGTGCCTCGCCCGCGCCCGCGTGCTCCGAGCCCACGCCTCCCGAGCCCACGGCCCCCGGGCGGCCGGCCAGCAGCGCCGTCCGGGCCAGCAGCAGCGCGCCGATCTCGACGGCCCGCTCGTCGACGACCAGATCCCCCTGGTGGATGTCGTAGCTGCGCCCCCCGGGGGTACGGGTGCCCAGCCGCGCCAGCGCGCCCGGCACCCGGGTGAGGTACCAGGCGAAGTCCTCCCCACCCAGGGACTGCTCGGTGAGGACGACGCCGTCCGCGCCGAGCACCTCCCGGGCTGCCGCCTCCAGCACGGCCGTGGCGTGTGCGGCGTTGTGCACCGGCGGCACACCGCGCGCGTGGCGGACCTCCACCTCGACGCCGTAGGGGGCCACCACCTGGGCGACCGCCTCGTGCAGCACGGCCGACGCCTTCTCCCAGGCGCGCACGTCCAGGCAGCGCAGGGTGCCGCGGACCGTGCCCGTCGTCGGGATCGCGTTGTGCGCCTGCCCTGCGTGCACGGCACCCCAGGTGAGGTTCACCCCCGACCGGGGGTCCAGCCGGCGGCCCAGCACGGCCGGCACCTGGGTGATCACCTCCCCCAGCGCGAACACGACGTCCCCCGTCAGGTGCGGCCGGGAGGTGTGCCCGCCGGGGCCGGCGATGGTCACTGTCACCTCGTCGCTCGCCGAGGTGATCGGGCCGATCCGGGTGCCGACCCGGCCCACGTCGATCTTCGGCTCGCAGTGCAGGGCGAAGACCTCGGACACGCCGTCCAGGACGCCGGCCTCGATGACGTCCAGGGCGCCGCCGGGTTCCAGCTCCTCCGCCGGCTGGAAGATCAGCCGCACGCCGGTGGGCAGCCGGCCGACCGCCGCGAGAGGGGCAAGCAGCAGGCCCGCACCGAGCAGGGCGGCGGTGTGCACGTCGTGACCGCACGCGTGCGACACGCCGGGCACGGTCGACGCCCACGGCAGGTCCGTCGTCTCCGGCACCGGCAGGGCGTCCAGGTCGGCGCGCAGGGCGACCCGCTGCCGCCCGGTCACCGTCGCCCCGGGGCCGAGGTCGCAGACCAGGCCCGTGCCCACCAACGGGCGGGGGTGCAGGCCCGCCCGTCGCAGGCGGTCCATGACCAGCCGAGTGGTGCGCTGCTCGGTCCGGCCGAGCTCGGGATGGGCGTGGATGTCGCGGTGCACGTCGAGCAGCTCGGCCCGCAGCTCGTCGGGCAGACCCAGCGGACGGGGCATCTCCAGGCTCACGGGACCGAGACTAGACGCGCCGGCGCCTGCTGCGTTGTCCACGCCTCGGACCGGGTGGTCCAGCTGTCAGACGAGGTCCTCGCGGCCGCGATCGCGCCAGGCGTCCACCGCCTGCTTGACCTCCTGCGCCCGAGCCCGGGTGGTGACCAGCAACGCGTCGGGGGTGTCCACGATGACCGCGTCCGGCACACCCAGCACGGTCACCGTGCGCCCCGCGCCGGGCACCACCACGGCGCGGGGCGCCGCCAGGCGCAGCACGGCCGCGTCGTCGCCCAGGGTCCGGGACCCGTCGAGCTGGCCCGCCTGGGCCGCCAGCAACGGCGCCAGCGAGGCGAAGTCGCCCACGTCGTCCCACCCGAAGTCACCAGGGACCACCGCGACGCCGCCGGCGGCGGCGACCGGCTCGGCGATGGCGTGGTCGATGGCGATCCGGGTCAGCCCCGGCCAGATCCGGGCCAGCGCCTCCTCCCGGGCCGGGGTGTCCCAGGCGGCACCGATCTGCGCCAGACCGTCGGCCAGCGTGGGCAGCTGAGCTGCCAGGTGGTCCAGCAGGACGCGGGCGCGCACGACGAACATGCCGGCGTTCCACCGGTACTCCCCCGTCGCCAGGTACGCCGCGGCGGTGGCGGCGTCCGGCTTCTCGGTGAACCCCGCCGCCAGCCGGGCGCTCGGCGCCCCGGGCACGCCGAGCGGCGGACCCGACCGCACGTAGCCGTAGGCCGTGGACGGACCGGTCGCCGCGATGCCGACCGTCACCACGTAGCCGGCCCGGGCCGCCTCGACAGCCTCCGCCACCGCGGTCGGGAAGGCGTCGCCGTCCTCGACCACCTGGTCGGCGGCGAACGAGCCGACCACGACGTCCGCACCGTGACGGTGCAGCAGCACCGCGGCGGCCAGCCCGATCGCGGCCATGGAGTCGCGCGGGGACGGTTCGGCGAGCACCTGGCCGGCGCCGAGCTCCGGCAGCTGTCCGGCCACCGCTGCCGCATGCCGGGCACCCGTCACCACGAGCACCCCCGCCGGCCCGGTGAGCGGGACCAGGCGGTCCACGGTGGCCTGCAGCAACGTACGGCCGGATCCGGTGAGGTCGTGCAGGAACTTCGGCGACCCCGCGCGGGAGAGCGGCCACAACCGCGTGCCGGCTCCACCGGCCGGCACCACCGCGTGCAGCCCGGGCACTCGGGCGACGTCGTCAGTCATGGCCGCCAGGCTATCGGGGGGCCTGCCCGGACAGGACCGTCGCGGGTCTGGACGGCGGGCCCGACGCACCGATCTGCCAGACAGTCATTACAGTGGTCGGCGACCCCCGGGCGACCATGGCGCCGCCCTGCCGACCAAGGGAGGACGACGACGTGCCCACTGCACCGGCCGGGACGCTCTACCGCGGGCGGGAAGGGATGTGGTCCTGGGTCGCGCACCGCGTGACCGGCGTCCTCATCTTCTTGTTCCTGCTGGTCCACGTGCTCGACACCGCCCTGGTCCGGGTCTCCCCCGAGGCCTACAACTCCGTCATCGGCACCTACCGCAACCCCGTCATGGGGCTGGGGGAGGCCGGGCTCGTCGCCGCGGTCGTGTTCCACGCGTTCAACGGTGTGCGGATCATCCTCGTGGACTTCTGGGCGAAGGGCCCTCGCTACCAACGGGTGATGGTCTGGGTGGTGCTCGGCCTGTTCGTCGTCACCATGGCCGGCTTCCTGCCCCGGCACCTCATGAACGTCTTCGGGGGCGAGTGATGGCGACCGTTGCAGAGCCCCGCAGCCCGCGCGCACCCCACGCCGGACGGAGCACCCGCGGGGTGAGCACCGAGCTGTACGGCTGGTTGTTCATGCGGGTGTCCGGCGTGGCGCTGCTCGTGCTGGTGTTCGGGCACCTGTTCGTCAACCTCGTCCAGGGCGACGGCATCCGGGCCATCGACTTCGGCTTCGTCGCCGGCAAGTGGGCGTCCCCGTTCTGGCATGTCTGGGACCTGCTGATGCTCTGGCTGGCGATGATCCACGGCACGAACGGCGTGCGCACGATCATCAACGACTACGCCGAGCGCGACGGCACCCGGCTGGTGCTCAAGCTGGCGCTGGCGCTGGCGTTCGTCGTCGTCGTCGTGCTCGGCACGCTCGTCATCTTCACGTTCGACCCGTGCCCGGCCGGCGCTCCGGCGGACCTCGTCGCGTCGTTCTGCACCGCCTGACCCCGCCCGGCCCGGCCGGGGGACTCCTCCCCGCCGGGCACCCTGTCCCGTCACCTTCCCAGGAGGCATCGTCACCGATGCAGACCCACGAGTACGACGTCGTCATCGTCGGCGCGGGCGGCGCGGGCATGCGTGCCGCGCTGGAGTCCTCGGCCCGCACCCGCACCGCGGTCATCTCCAAGCTGTACCCGACGCGTTCGCACACCGGGGCGGCCCAGGGCGGCATGTGCGCGGCGCTGGGCAACGTCGAGGAGGACAACTGGGAGTGGCACACCTTCGACACGGTCAAGGGCGGTGACTACCTCGTCGACCAGGACGCCGCGGAGATCATGGCCAAGGAGGCCATCGACGCCGTCCTCGACCTGGAGCGGATGGGGCTGCCGTTCAACCGCACCCCCGAGGGGCTCATCGACCAGCGCCGGTTCGGCGGGCACACCCGCAACCACGGCGAGGCTGCCGTGCGTCGGGCCTGCTACGCGGCCGACCGCACCGGGCACATGATCCTGCAGACGCTGTACCAGCAGTGCGTCAAGCAGCAGGTCGAGTTCTTCAACGAGTTCTACGTGCTGGACCTGCTGCTCAGCCGCGACCTGGTGAGCGAGGAGCTGGCGGCCGGGGAGGACGTCGCGGTGGCCGGCGTCGTCGCCTACGAGCTGGCCAGCGGCGAGATCCACGTCTTCCGGGCGAAGTCCGTGATCCTGGCCACCGGCGGCGCCGGGAAGATCTACAAGACGACCTCCAACGCCCATACGCTGACCGGCGACGGGATGGCCCTGGCCTACCGGCGCGGGCTGCCGCTGGAGGACATGGAGTTCTTCCAGTTCCATCCGACAGGGCTCGCCGGGCTGGGCATCCTGCTGTCCGAGGCGGCACGCGGCGAGGGCGCCATCCTGCGCAACAGCGAGGGCGAGCGGTTCATGGAGCGCTACGCCCCCACGATCAAGGACCTGGCTCCGCGGGACATCGTCGCCCGCGCCATGGCCAACGAGGTGCGCGAGGGCCGCGGCGCCGGTCCGCACAAGGACTACGTGCTGCTCGACCTCACCCACCTGGAGCGGGCGCAGATCGACGCCAAGCTGCCGGACATCACCGAGTTCGCCCGCACCTACCTGGGCATCGAGCCGTACACGGAGCCGGTGCCGGTCTTCCCCACCGCGCACTACGCGATGGGCGGCGTGCCGACCACGGTGCGCGGGGAGGTGCTGCGGGACAACACCGACGTGGTGCGCGGCCTGTACGCCGCCGGGGAGGTCGCCTGCGTGTCGGTGCACGGCGCCAACCGACTGGGCACGAACTCCCTGCTGGACATCAACGTGTTCGGCAAACGGGCCGGCATCGCAGCCGCCGAGCACGCCGCCGGGGCGGACTGGCCCGACCTGCCGACGGCTCCGGTGGCCGCCGTCGAGGCCGAGCTGGCGGACCTGCGCACCCGGGCGGGCGGCGAACGGGTGGCGGACGTGCGCCGGGACCTCCAGCAGACCATGGACACCAACGCCCAGGTCTTCCGGACCGCTCAGTCGCTGACCACGGCGCTCGCCGACGTCCGCGAGCTCAAGCGCCGCTACCGCCGGGTCACCGTGCAGGACAAGAGCCGGTCGTTCAACACCGACCTGCTCGAGGCGGTCGAGCTGGGCTTCCTGCTCGACCTCGCCGAGGTGGTGGTGGTCGGCGCGCTGCACCGGCAGGAGTCACGCGGCGGTCACTTCCGCGAAGATTTCCCGACCCGTGACGACGACCACTTCCTGCACCACACGATGGCCTACCGCCGTTCCCGCGGGACCGCCGTCGACGCCGGGGTGGACACCTCCGACATCCCGGCACCCGATCCCGACGAGCCGGACGTCGCCCTGGGCGACCGGGCCGTCGTCCTCACCCGGTACCAGCCCATGGAGCGCACGTACTGATGACCGCCATCGCGACCAAGCCCGCCCCCGTCGGTGATGTTCCCACCTTCACCGTCACCCTGCGCATCCGCCGGTACCTCCCGGAGAACGACCCGGAGCCCTACTGGCAGGACTTCGAGGTGACGGCGCACGGCACCGACCGGCTGCTCGACGCGCTGCACACCGTCAAGTGGGAGCTGGACGGCTCGCTGACCTTCCGTCGGTCCTGCGCCCACGGCATCTGTGGGTCGGACGCCATGCGGATCAACGGCCGCAACCGGTTGGCCTGCAAGACCCTCCTCAAAGACCTCGACCTGGACCACCCCATCACCGTGGAGCCGATCAAGAGCCTGCCGGTGATCAAGGACCTCGTCGTCGACATGGAGCCGTTCTTCGCCTCCTACCGGGAGGTCATGCCGTTCCTCATCACGCACGGCAACGCCCCGTCGCGGGAGCGCCGGCAGTCGCCCGAGCAGCGCGCCCGCTACGAGGACACCACGAAGTGCATCCTGTGCGCCGCGTGCACGACGTCCTGCCCGGTGTTCTGGACGGACGGGCAGTACTTCGGCCCGGCGGCGATCGTCAACGCCCACCGGTTCATCTTCGACAGCCGCGACGAGGGGGCCGCCCAGCGGCTGGAGATCCTCAACGACAAGGAGGGGGTGTGGCGCTGCCGCACCACCTTCAACTGCACCGATGCCTGTCCCCGGGGCATCGAGGTGACCAAGGCCATCCAGGAGGTCAAGCGCGCGATGATCACCCGGGCGATCTGACCTCCACCGCGAGCCCAGCCGGCGGGGCATCGGAGTCCGTCGGGGACGACCGCCGACCAGATCCTCGCCGCCCTGGGAAGACGTCTCCGACGAATTGACGGCGCGGGACACTAGGCGGACGGGGTCGGTGTGCGAGGAGGGTCGGCCGTCCAGGCCGCCGCCAGCAGGACGATCCGCGCCACGAGGTTGACCCAGACCAACAGCGTCGCCAGGGCGGCGAACGACGCCAGCAGCGGGTTGCGGGTGACGCCCCCGGCCACCACCGAGGTGCCCAGCAGCCGCACCACCCCCAGGCCGACCCCGGCGATGACGGCACCCTGCGCCACATCGCGGCGGGCCGGGGACCGGCCCGCCAGCACCCGCACGACGAGGACGAACACGCCGGCGTCCACGAGGAACGACACGAGCGCAGCCAGCCCCTGCGCGACGGTGCGGGCGCCTGCCGGCCAGCCGATCGCCCCCAGCGCCCACCGCGCCCCTGCGGTCACCGCCGTCGTCAGCGCCGTCGAGATCACCACGGCGACGGCGATGGCGACGAACCCGGCCAGCTCGCGCAGCCGGCTGCGCACCAGGCCCCCACCGACCGGCGCACCGAACATGGCCTGCACGCCGGTGCGCAACGCCCCCATCGCCGATGTCACGCTGGCGAGCAGGGCGATCACCGCGACGATCCCGGTCGGGCTCAGTCCGGTGGACAGCAGCAGTGCTGACGGGTCGAGGAGACCGGTGCCGTCACCCGTGTCGATGAGGCCCGGGAGCGAGCCGTCGACAGCGGCCAGCACCTGCTGCCGGAGTCGCTCGTTGCCGCCGAGGACCGCCGCGAACGCCGTGTACAGCAGGGTCAGCCCGGCGAACACGGAGAACAGCGTGGCGTAGGCGATGCCGCCCGTGAGGACCCCGCCCCCGGCAGCGCCGAACCGGGCGTTGGACCGCCCTGCCCGAGTCCCCTGCCACCAGTCCGCTACCCGGCGGACCCATGCCACGGCGCGAGCGACCGGCCCGTGGGTGCCGGCCCCGGCAGGTTCGGCGGGCGTGGCAGTGGTCTGCACGCCTGCGACCCTAGGCGGGGTCGGCTCCCCGGGCACCCGCAGCACGGTCGGACAGGGCGAACGCCCGCACCGGCCGCCACCTGCCGTCGTGACCGTGCACGGACGCCTCGATCCGGTGCACGACGAACGACGCCTCGAACGCCGCCAGCTCGCCCTCGGCGCGATCGAGGTCCGCCTCGTCCACGCCGTGCGCGACGGTGACGTGCGGGTGGTAGTCGAACCGCAGGTCCTGGGCGAGCGGACCGGTGCGCACCTCCTCCGCCAGACGCCGGCACTCCACCGCCCCCTCGATCACCTCGGCGAACACCACGGGCGAGACCGGCCGGAACGTCCCTGCGCCGGCGAGCCGGAGCACGAACGGCCGGTACCGGGATGCGACGGTCGCCAGATGCTTGCGCACATCCGCACACTCCTCCGGCTCCACCACGGTGGGACCGAGCAGCGTCACGTGCGGGGGGATCAGGGCAGCCGCCGGGTCTCCGACCCGCTCCCGCACCGTCCGGAGCACGGGCCCGTACGGCGCCGGCACGCCGATCGCCACGCCGATCCGGAGCTGGTCGCCGGGCGGCTCCGGCAGGGTCACGTCCGCACCTGCCGAGGCAGCAGCCCCGATCGGTCGTAGACGCGGGCGAGGGTGTCCCGGGCGATCGCACGGGCCCGCTGCGCACCGTCCGCCAGGATGTCGTCCAGGCCGACCGGGTCGGCCAGGTACCCGCGCACCCGCTCCTGGAACGGCATGAGAAACCCGACCACCACGTCCACGAGGTCCCGCTTGAGGTCGCCGTAGCCCTTGCCGACGTAGTCCGACTCCACGGAGGCGACGCTCCGCCCGGACAGCGCGGAGAAGATCGTCAGCAGGTTGGCCACCCCGGGCTTGGCCTCGGGGTCGTACCGGACCTCCCGCTCGGCGTCGGTCACCGCGGACCTGATCCGCTTGGCGACCACCGCCGGGTCGTCGAGCATGGCGATGACGCCGCTCGGGTTGGCCGACTTGCTCATCTTCCGGGTCGGCTCCTGCAGGTCGTAGATCTTCGCGGTGGCCTGCACGATGTGCGGCTCCGGGACCACGACGGTGCCCGGGCCCAGCCTCGAGTTGAGCCGCTGGGCCAGGTCCCGGGTCAGCTCCAGGTGCTGGCGCTGGTCCTCGCCGACGGGGACCAGCTGCGTGTCGTAGAGCAGGATGTCCGCGGCCATGAGCATGGGGTACGTGAAGAGCCCGACGGTCGTGCCCTGGGCCCCGTACCGGGCGGACTTGTCCTTGAACTGCGTCATCCGGCCGGCCTCGCCGAAGCCGGTCTGGCACGACAGCAGCCAGGCCAGCTCGGCGTGCTCGGCGACGTGCGACTGCACGAAGACGATGGACCGTGCCGGGTCGACCCCGCCGGCGAGGTACTGCGCGGCCGTGCGCCGGGTGCGCTCGCGCAGCACGGCCGGCTCGGGGCCGGCGGTGAGCGCGTGCAGGTCGACCACGCAGTAGATCGCCTCGTAGGAGTCCTGCAGAGCGACCCACTGGGCCAGCGCCCCGAGGTAGTTGCCCAGGTGCAGCGAGTCGGAGGTCGGCTGCATGCCGGAGAAGATCCGTGAAGGCACGAGTAGTCATCCTGTCGAGGTGGTCGGGCGGGTGGTACGCGGCGCCGGCACGTCGGCGCCGGCCCCCTGGGGCACCGTGGCGGCGCGGTCAGGTCGCCTCGTCGTCGAACGGGGTGCGCCGGGCCGCTCCGGGGGTCGACGACGGGACGCCGGCCGCGTGCGCGGGCGGCCGGGCCGGTGGCACCTCGTCGCGCAGCGCGTCCCGGACGATGCGGCGCGGATCGTACCGACGCGGGTCGAGAGCCGCCCAGTCCACACCGAGGTCGTCACCCAGCTCCTCGTCGAGCCGGCGCCGGGCCTGCTTCACCAGCGCCAGCAGGGTGCGGGTCCACTGACCGAGCTGCTCGGCGTAGGCCGGCAGCCGGTCCGGACCGACGACCAGGACGGCCACGACAAGGAGCACGAGAAGCTCTCCGCCGTTGATGTCGATCACCCGGCCAGCGTACCCACGCCCCGGCTGTCACCGGCTCACCGACCAGCTCGTCCGGCTCGGTCACCGGACGCCCGTCGATCGCCACGACGACGTCCCCGGGCCGGATCACGGCAGCCTCGACCGGGCCGCCCGGAGTGAGCGCCGGCGTCCCGTCGACGTCCGCCGGGGAGACCCGCACACCTTCGCCGTCGTAGGACGAGTCGAGCAGGCCCGGTCACGAGCCGAGCAAGCCGCCGGTGAGCCGGTGCCAGCCGCGGACGACCCGTGCCGAGGGACCCTCGCCGCACGCGCCGCCGGGCAGCCCGTCGACGAACCGGTCGAGGTCCGGCGTCGCGCGGCCCGCGACCACCTCCAGGACGACGTCGCCCGACTGGCGCACGACGTGCCACGGCGCGCGGGACAGCACGTACCCGTCGCCGCGACGCTGCACGCCGACCAGCATCTCGGACTCCAGACGGCCGGGCTGCTCCAGCAGGACGACCGGCCCCGCCGGCGTACTGAGGTCGACCTCCAACCGGTCGCCGTCGAGGACCCGCACGGCCGCCACGGTCCAACCGGCCGGCAACGCGTCAGGGCCGGACCAGCCGTTCTCCCGCAACCAGCCGAGCTGGGCCGTCGAGGGGTCGACAGCGCCGGTCGTGGCGCCGGTCGTGGCGCCGGCGTCGGCGACCGTCCGCTGCGAGACTGTCGCCGCGGTCGGCCGGCCGACGACGCGGGGGTCCGCGACACCGGCGGCCGGGACGGGGTCCGGCGCCCCGGCGAGCACGGCGAGGGCCGGGGCGGGATGGCCCGAGGGCAGCACGCCTGTCGGGTCACCCAGCACGAACAGCGCCACGATCGCCAGGCCGGCACCGACGAGCGCCGCGACGCCGGCCCGCGCGGGCGACCGTCGGCGCAGCACATCACCGCCGAGCGCGCAGTGCTGCGGGATGCCGCGCCCGGTCCCGTGCGCCGCCGTGAAGGGGTCGGCCGGGGCCGCGACGAGGCCGCCCGCGTCGTGCGGTGACACCGGGGCGATCGCCAGCAGGCGCTCGGCCAGCGCCGGGTCCGGCACCGTGTCGTCGTCCGCGGCCTCGGCGAGGGCTCGGCGTGCCGCGCGGGCCGCGGCCAGCTCGCTCGCACAGGGCGGGCAGGCAGCCACGTGCGCGAGGACGGACTCGGTGCTGGCGGGGTCCAGCTGGCCGTCCACCAGCGCCGACAGGCGTGCACCGAGATGGCTCATGGCCCCACCACCACCCGCCCCGGCTCCGACCCGACCGCACCGACGGGCGACCAGGAGCCTGCCCGGTGCTCGAGCGACACCCTGAGCCGGGCTCGCGCCCGGTGGATCCGGGAACGCACCGTGCCGAGCTTGATGCCCAGCGTGACCGCAATCTCCTGGTAGGACAGGCCCTCGATGTCACATAGCACGACGGCGGCCCGGTACTCGGGCGGCAGCTCGTCGAGCGCGGCCTGGACGTCGTTGTCGAGGTTCGCGTGCTCGTACGCGCGTTCCGGTGTCCCCGGCCCCTCCGGCGTCGCCAGCCGGTCCCCCTCGAGGACGTCCATCCGGATCCGCCGCTTCCGGCGCACCTGGTCGAGGAAGAGGTTCGTCGTGATCCGGTGCAACCAGCCCTCGAAGGTGCCGGGGGTGTAGCTGTCCAGCGAACGGAAGACCCGGACGAACACCTCCTGGGTGAGGTCCTCGGCGTCCTGGCGATTGCCGGTCAGCCGGTAGGCGAGCCGGTACACCCTGGCCGAGTGCTCCCGGACGATCTCCTCCCACGACGGCGCGCGCCAGGACGGGTCGGGCGCGGGCTGGGACATGGTCACCTCCGATGAACGCGAGGGCCAGTGTCCCAGGTCCGGCGCCGGGGGTCGAACGTCGGGCCCAGGGCGCCGGGCGTCAGGCCGGGCGTCAGGCCGCCGTGTCGGCCGGCCGGACGGCCGAGGCGATCCCAGCGACGTCCGCCACTAGGCTGGAGCTGCTCCTGAGCCCGGGCCGTCTGCCGCCCGACAGCGGAGCCCGTCCACCGGGAGGCCGCCATCTCCACCGACACCACCCTCAGCTGGGCCTACGCCGAGGGCTTCTGCCCCGAGGACGACGTCCTGCTGCGCGCCCGGGAGCGCGCGGCCCAGCTCGGCTGCACCCCGGTGCAGCCGGGGACCGGCGCGGTGCTGCGGCTGCTCGCCGCAGCGGTCCGGGCCCGCGCGGCCGTGGAGATCGGCACGGGCACGGGCGTGTCGTCGCTGTACCTCCTGCGCGGGATGGCGCCGGACGGCGTGCTCACCACGATCGACGTCGAGGTGGAGCACCAGCGGGCCGCCAAGGAGGCGTTCGTCGAGGAGGGCCTGCGCACCACCCGCACCCGCGCCATCCCCGGCCGCGCGCTCGACGTGCTGCCGCGGCTCACCGACCGCGGCTACGACCTCGTCCTCGTCGACGCGGACCCGGAGCGCTATCCCGCCTACGTGGAGGAAGCGGTCCGGCTGTTGCGCCCCGGCGGGGTGCTTGCGATGGATGACGCCCTGTGGCACGGCCGCGTGCCCGACCCGGCGCGCCGGGACGAGGTCACCACCGCCGTGCGCGAGGCAGGACGCCTGGTCCGGGAGGACTCCCGGCTGGTGCCGGCGATGCTCACGGCGGGCGACGGCCTGCTCGTCGCCGTCCGGCGCTGACCGGACGGGCTGTCCCCGCAGCAGTCGCAGACCCGTCCCGCCGGCCCGTCGAGTCAGTCCGACGCGTCAGGCCAGGTCGGCCAACCAACGCAGCAGCAAGCGTGCACCGAAGCCGGTCGCACCCTGGGTGGTCTCGCCGCGATCCCCCGCCGCCCGCGCGGGTCCGGCGATGTCCAGGTGCGCCCAGGGCAGGCCGGCGGTGAATGGCCGCAGGAACAGCGCAGCCGTGATCGACCCGCCACCCGGCCCGGGCCGGTGCCCGACGTTGCGCAGGTCGGCGACATCGGAGCGCAGCGCCTCGACGTAGTCCTCGACCAGCGGCATCGGCCACGCGGGCTCGCCGACCCTGTCGCCGGCCGCCTGCAGGGCCGCGACGAGCGCCGGGTCCGTGCCGTACAGGGCGGCGTACCCCGTGCCGAGCCCGACGCTCGCCGCGCCGGTGAGCGTGGCGACGTCGACGAGCACGTCGGGGTGCAGCTCCGCGGCCGCCCAGGCGAGGGCGTCGGCCAGCACCAACCGCCCCTCCGCATCGGTGTCGGCGACCTCCACCGTGCGGCCGCCGTACATCCGCAACACGTCACCCGGCCGGTACGAGGCGGCGCCGACCTGGTTCTCCGCCAGCGGCAGCACCGCCGTGACCCGGTGTGCCACGCCGGCTGCAGCGGCGCCGAGCACCGTGGCCAGGGCCACCGCGGCCCCGGCCATGTCGGTCTTCATCGTCGCCATGGCCGTGCGCGGCTTGACGGCCAGGCCACCCGTGTCGAACGTGATGCCCTTGCCGACGACGACCACGTGCCGGCGCGCCCCGGCCGGCACGTACTCCACCGTGACCAGGCGCGGTGTCGCGGCGGATCCGGCACCGACCGCTCGGATGCCGCCGAAGTCGTCGAGCTCCCGGGGACCGCGCACGTGCACCGCCAGCCCAGCGCCGCGGGCCAGCTCCACGGCGCGGTCGGCCATCCACCCGGGCGTCTTCGTGCTCGACGGCGTGTTGGCCAGGTCCCGCACCAGCCAGGTGGCGCCGGCCCCGGAGACCGCCTCGGCCAGCGCCGCGGCCGACCGTGGCCCGTGCCGGCCGAGCAGGACCAGCTCCTCGGCCGGCCGACGCCGGGCAGCGACGGACGGCGACGCCGGGCGCGCCTGCGTCGGCGTGGTGTACGAGGCGAGCAGGTAGCCCTCGACGAATCCGCGCAGCGCGTCGGCCGACTCCGGCCCGCCGTCGGGGGCGATCGTCGTGACGACCCGGCGCAGCCCGCGGGTGGCCTGTGCGAGACCGGCACCCGCGCGCCGCAGGTCCGCAGGCGACGACGAGCCGACGCCGACCAGCACGACCCGTGCCGGCAGCCCGTCCCACGGCAGCGCGGGAGGCGCCGCCGACCGGCCCCGCAACGGACGGGGCAGGTGCAGGCTCCAGGTCTGGCCGGCCTCGCCGGTCAGACCGGCGCGCTCGGCGACCTCCGCGAGGTCGATCCCGTACCGGGCCGCGGCATCCGCCGTCCCGGTGCGCGGCTGCAGCTCGGCATCGTCGGGGCCGGCGGGTGCGACGGGCACGGCCAACGCCTCGACGTCGGTGGCGAGCAGGACGTTGCTGCCCGCGACCGAGCCCGCGACCAGGGTGATCGCAGGCAGGGTGCGACCGGTCAGCTCGGCCGGCGCGCTGCGGGGAGCCAACGGGTCAGGACGCGACGGAGGTCAGGGCCTCGCCCAGCTCGCGCGCCTCGGTGGCGTTGAGCTCGACGACCAGCCGCCCACCACCTTCGAGGGGCACCCGCATGACGATGCCGCGGCCCTCCTTGGTGACCTCGAGCGGTCCGTCACCGGTACGGGGCTTCATCGCGGCCATCAGAGGGTTCTCCTTCGCGTCGTGGCTGCCGTACCAGGCGGGGCGCCCCGTCCGGGAAGGCGCGCCACCGGACACTGTGCACGGCGGGACGGTCCCATCCTAGGTCACCGGGCCTGCCCGGCCGGTTCACGGTGGCCAACCGGTGGGTCCGTCCAGCCGCCAGATGGTCCACACCCAGACGACCTGGAGGGCCAGCATGACCGCCACGACGCCGGCGAACCACACCCGCCGGGCCGCCGCGGGCCGAGTCACCAGGGCCGCCGTCACCGTCCCCAACGGGAAGGCCAGCAGCAGGAACCTCGCCAGGCTCGAGCCCGGCTCGACGACGGCGGCCAGGTACAGCAGGTACGCCGCCGGCCAGGCGTGCAGCTCAGGGCCGAGCCGCCAGGCCGCCGGTACCAGGAGGGTGACCGCCACCAGGCCGAAGCCCGCGAGCAGCACCCAGGGCGCCGCGCCACCGAACCAGAACCGGGACACGTACCCCCACGCGCCGAACACCGTGACGCTCCCGGACCCCCGCCAGGCGGCCTGGGTCTGCAGGTAGGCGTCCGGCACGCCGGTGACCCACCCGACGACGGCCGGCCAGACCAGCCCGGATGCACCGGTCACCACGAGCAGCCCGGCCAGCCGGCCGCCGTCGGCCGCCGTCAGCCGGTCCGCTCCCCGGTGCGCGGCGCGCCAGCGCAGCACGGCGTGCACCGCGACGACGACGGCCATCGGCGGGGCGACCGCCCGGGTGAACCCCAGGGCGACCACCGCCAGCGCCGCCGCACCGTACCGCCGGCGGAGCACTGCCAGGAGGGCCGCGGCCACCAGCAGCAACGCGAGCGACTCCGTGTACGCCACCTGCAGCACGACCGCCGTCGGGAACACGCTGACCAGGGTCGCCGTGGCGAGCGGCAGCCCTGGGCGCTGCGCGCAGGCCCGGGGCGCGCCGACCTGCACGACCTGGTGGACCACCACCACCGCGGCGGCTCCCAGGACCAGGGCGAGCGACGGTGCGACGACGGTCCAGGTCCCCCCGGTGAGGGTCATCAGGCCGCGCGCGATCACCGGGAACAGCGGGAAGAACGCCCACGCGTTCTGTTCGACCCGGCCGTCCGCCCCCCGGGGCAGCTCGGCCGGGTACCCGTGCTCCGCGATCTGGCGGTACCAGTCCGCGTCCCACATCCGCGCCGCGTACTCCAGGTACGACGGGTGGGCCGAGGTCCAGCCGGTCGCACCCTGGTGCTGCGCGGTGAGCGCCAGCGCCACCGCGCCGAACGCCCGTGCAGCTGCGTACACCGCCAGCACCTGTGCCCACCACGGCCAGCTCCGGGGGTGCGACCAGCCGCGCCGCGCCGGCCCGGCAGCGGTCGTCGCGACGGGCCCCGCGGGGCCCGTCACACCAGGCCCCGCAGGGCCCGGGCCGGCGGCGCGTCGCCCCGCACGGCCGCCACCATGTCCAGGGTCCGACGGGTCGCCCGGACGTCGTGGGTGCGGAACACCCGGGCACCCAGCCACGCCGCCACGGCGCTGGCGGCCAGGCTCCCCTCGAGCCGCTCGCCGACCGGCAGATCGAGGGTCTCTCCCACGACGTCCTTGCGGGACACCGCCACCAGCACCGGGAACCCGAGGGCCACCACCGCCGCGGTCCGCCGGACCAGGTGGAGGGAGTGCCAGGTGTTCTTGCCGAAGTCCAGGGTGGGGTCCACGAGCACCGACGCCGGGTCGACGCCCAGGGCCACGGCCCGGGCAGCCGCGCGACTCAGCCCGGCGAGGACGTCGTCGAGCACGCCGTCCAGCGGGTCCGCGGCAGCGCCGTCGACGGGGTAGGAGACCCGCAGCGGGTCGGTGCGGGGCAGCGCGCCACCGGTGTGGGAGCACACCACGCCCAGCCCCCGAGCAGCAGCCACCTCGACCAGCCGCGGGTCGTGGCCGGCCCACGTGTCGTTGACGAGATCCGCCCCGGCATCGGCGGCGGCCCGCGCCACCGGGGCCCGCCAGGTGTCCACCGAGACGAGCAGGCCCGGGTGACGCCGGCGCACGCGGGCGATCAGCGGCACGACCCGCGCGATCTCCTCGTCCACGTCGACGTCCGGGCCGCGCCCAGCCCGGACGCCGCCGACGTCGATGATGTCCGCCCCGTCCTCCTCCGCCCGGGCGACCAGAGCGTCGGCACCCACGTCGTCGACCCGGGCCGGGGGGTAGAAGGAGTCGGGCGTCCGGTTGACGACGGCCATGACGACGGGGTGACCGGGGCCGAACAGCCGGTCACGCAGACGCACGACGGGACCGGCAGGGGGGACCGTGCGGCCGGGCTCCTCCGGGATCGATGCCACGGTCACCGGCCGGCGGGCTCGTCGCCCGCCGGCAGCACGTCAGGACCGTCCGGGTCCGCGGTCGCCACCCGGACGTCGGCGCCGCGCACGTCCTGCTCGCCCGCCTGCCCGCCGGTGCGCACGCCGTTGGCGGCCTGCCCCTCCTGCGAGCGCAGCTCGTCACCGCGCCGGCGCACGACGTCCACGGCCTCGTCGACGTCGTCGACGACGTGCAGCAGGTCCACGTCGGCGGCCCGCATCATGGCACGCTCGAGCACCGGTCCCCTCAGCCAGCGCAGCAGGTCCACCCAGTACGCCCGGTTGAGCAGCACGATCGGGAAGTCGGTCACCTTGTGGGTCTGCACCAGGGTGAGCGCCTCGAACAGCTCGTCGAGCGTGCCGAAGCCGCCGGGCAGCACCACGAAGCCCTGGGCGTACTTCACGAACATCGTCTTGCGGGCGAAGAAGTAGCGGAAGTTGACCCCCAGGTCCACCCACTCGTTCAGCCGCTGCTCGAACGGCAGCTCGATGCCGAGCCCGATGGACAGCCCGCCGGCCTCGCTCGCACCCTTGTTGGCGGCGGCCATGATCCCCGGGCCACCCCCGGTCATCACCGCGTAGCCGGCCTCCACCAGACGGCGGCCCAACCGCTCGCCCAGCGCGTAGTCGGGGTGGTCGGTCGGGGTGCGGGCCGAGCCGAACACGCTCACCGCCGGGCCGATCTCCGCCAGGGCGCCGAAACCCTCGACGAACTCGCTCTGGATGCGCATCACCCGCCACGGATCCATGTGCAGCCAGTCCGCGTCCTCCCGGCCCGCGAGCAGCCGCTGGTCGGAGGTCGTGGTCGGCACCTGACGGCCGCGCAGCAGCACGGGTCCCTTGCGGTAGCCCTCGCCGGGGCGCGGCACGCCCTCGTCACTGGTCATGGCTCGACTCTAGGAGGCGCGGACCTCTGCGGTGAGCCAGCGCCGCAGCGCCTCGTGGCAGCCGTGCAGCTGGGACACCGAGCAGGCCTCGTCCACCCGGTGCGCCAGCAGCGGGTCGCCGGGCCCGAAGTTGACCGCGGGGACGCCCAGCGCCGCGAACCGGGCCACGTCGGTCCAGCCCAGCTTCGCGCTCGCCCGGCCACCGGTGGTCGCGAGCACGGCAGCCGCGAAGTCGGCCGCCACCGGGTCGTCCAGGCCGGGGCGGGCACCGGGCGCCACGTCGAGCACCTCCACCCGGTGACCGGCGAACACGTCACGCACATGCGCCACGGCCTGCTCGGGGGTGCGGGACGGGGCGAACCGGTAGTTCACGGTGACGACGCACACGTCGGGCACGACGTTGGCCGCCACCCCGCCACGGATGCCCACCGCGCTGAGCCCCTCACGGTAGACGAGCCCGTCGACGGTGACCTCCGCCGGCCGGTAGGCGACGAGCCGGTCGAGCACGTCCGCGGCGGCGTGGATGGCGTTGACGCCGGTCCACCACCGGGCCGAGTGCGCCGCGACCCCCGGGACGCGGACCTCGACCCGCAACGTCCCGTTGCAGCCACCCTCCAGGCCGCCCGCGGTCGGCTCGCAAAGCACCGCGAAGTCGCCCGCCAGCCAGTCGGGGTGCGCCGCGGCGACCCGGCCGAGCCCGTTGAGCTCGGCGGCGACCTCCTCGTGGTCGTAGAAGACCCAGGTGACGTCGCGGGCCGGGGCGACCAGCGCGGCGGCGAGCGCGAGCTGCACGGCGACCCCGCCCTTCATGTCCACCGCGCCCCGGCCCCACACCTGCTCCTCGGCGCCCTCGCCGAGCAGCCGAGCCGGCAGGTTGCCCTGGACCGGGACGGTGTCCAGGTGGCCGGCGACGACCACCCGGCTCGGCCGGCCGGCCGCGGTCCGGGCCACGACGGTGTCGCCGTCGCGCAGCACCTCCAGGTGCCGGTACTCGGCGAGGGCCTCCTGCACCGCATCGGCGATCGCCCGCTCCTGCCCGCTGGGCGAAGGGATGTCGCACAGTGCCCGGGTGAGCGCGCCGAGATCGCCGGCGAGGTCCAGCGCGTGCGTCGCGGTCACGGGCCCGACCCTACCGGCCGGGTGTCTACGCTGATCGCCGTGACACAGACCTCCGCCTGGGGGCACGGCCTGGCGACCAGCACCCCCGACGGCACCACATTGGACGTCTGGTACCCGTCCCCCGCCCTCGGAGCAGCGCCGGCCGGGGCCCGTCCACCGGCCGACCTGGTGGCTGCCGAGCGGCACGACGCCGACCGGGACGTCGACGTGCACGTGGTGCTCACCGCCCTCGACCTGACTGTCCCGCCGACCGACGCCGCGGACGCCTACCTGCGGCTGCACCTGCTGTCCCACCGGCTCGTGCGGCCGCACGAGGTCGACCTCACCGGCATCTTCGGGGTGCTGGCCACCGTGGTGTGGACCGACCGGGGACCGTGCGCCGTCGGCGGGTTCGAGGCGGTGCGCACCCGGTTGCGGGCCCGGACCGGCTCGGCCCCGGTGGTGCTCGCCGTCGACAAGTTCCCGCGGATGGTCGACTATGTCGTGCCCGAGGGCGTGCGCATCGGCGACGGTGCCCGGGTCCGGCTCGGCGCCTACCTGGCGCCCGGCACGACCGTCATGCCCGAGGGCTTCGTGAACTTCAACGCGGGGACGCTGGGCGAGTCCATGGTCGAGGGTCGGATCTCCCAGGGCGTCGTGGTCGGCGACGGCTCGGACGTGGGCGGCGGGGCGTCGATCATGGGCACGTTGTCCGGCGGCGGTCGCCAGGTCGTGTCGGTCGGTCGGCGCAGCCTGCTCGGTGCCAACTCGGGGCTGGGCATCCCGCTCGGGGACGACTGCGTGGTGGAGGCCGGGCTGTATCTCACGGCGGGCACCCGGGTCACCCTCGTCGTCGACGGCCCCGACGCGGGCCGGGTGGTCAGGGCGAGCGAGCTGGCCGGCATCGACCACCTGCTGTTCCGCCGCAACTCCCAGACCGGCACGGTGCAGGCGGTCGCGCGCGAGGGTTCCGGCGTGCGGCTCAACGCCGCGCTGCACGAGCACTGAGGATGGCACGCCGACGCCGGCGGGCCGCGTACCGAGCCGTGCGCGCGGCCGGCGTGACCGTCGGCCTCCTGGCGCTGGCCGTGACGGCGGTCGTCGTCGTGCTGCAGCGTGGGGACCCTCCCGTCAGCCGGGCCCGGTGCGCGGCCGCGGTCGACGGGACGCAGTGGACGCTCAGCCCCGAGCAGGCGGACAACGCGGCACTGCTCGCCGGCGCGGCTGGCCGACGGGGGCTACCGCCCCGGGCCGTGACGATCGCCTTGGCCACGGCGCTGCAGGAGTCGGGCCTGAGCAATCTCGACCACGGGGACCGGGACTCGCTGGGGCTCTTCCAGCAGCGCCCGTCCCAGGGCTGGGGCACGGCGCAAGAGGTGATGGACCCGATGCACGCCACCGGCAGGTTCTACGACACCCTCGTCGGGGTTGCCGGGTACACCGAGCTGCCCGTCACCGAGGCGGCGCAGGCGGTCCAGCGGTCCGGCCACCCCGAGGCCTACGCCACCCACGAGCCGCTCGCCCGGGCCTGGGCCTCCGCCCTGACCGGGTGGTCCCCGGCGGCGCTGACCTGCACCCTGCCCCCCGCGACCCGGCCGGGCACGGTGGAGTCGTTCGCCGCGCGGCTGCGCCGCGACCAGGGCGACGTGCCCGTGACGGTCGGGGCCACCGGCACGGTCGTCGTCGGGGCCACCGGGCCGGCCGACTCCGCCGGCCGCGCCGGCTGGGCCGTCGCCCAGTGGACCGTGGCGGTCGCCGCTGCCGAGCAGGTCGACGCGGTGGCCGTCGCCGACCAGGTGTGGACCCGCCGGTCCGGACGCTGGGCTGCGGCGGAGCAGCCGGTGACGGCGGGACTGGTGCAGGTCACCCTGCACGGGGGCTGAGCCCGGGCACGCCCGCACAGCCCCCGGCAACCGTCCCGGAACCCCCGGCCGACCGCGTGACCCCGGCCGAGGTCGGCCGGGGTCAGCGCTCCGCGAGCGGGAGGTAGTCCCGCTCGGTGGCGCCCGTGTACACCTGCCGGGGCCGGCCGATCCGGGTGGTCGGGTCGTTCATCATCTCCCGCCACTGGGCGATCCAGCCGGGCATCCGGCCCAGGGCGAACAGCGGGGTGAACATCGGCGGCTCGAAGCCCATGGCCTTGTAGATCAGGCCGGTGTAGAAGTCGACGTTCGGGTACAGCTTCCGCTCGAGGAAGTAGTCGTCGGACAGGGCGATCTCCTCCAGGCCGACGGCGATCTCGAACAGCTCGTCGTCCGTGCCCAGGGCGGACAGCACCGCGTGCGCCTTGTCCTTGACGATCGCCGCGCGGGGGTCGTAGTTCTTGTAGACCCGGTGGCCGAAGCCCATGAGCCGGACGCCGTCCCCCTTGTCCTTGACCCGGCGCATGAACGCCGTCGCGTCACCGCCGTTGTCCCTGATCTCGGTGAGCATCGCCAGCACGGCCTCGTTCGCCCCGCCGTGCAGCGGCCCGGACAGCGCGTTGATCCCGGCCGCGATGGACGCGTACAGGTTGGCGTGGCTGGAGCCCACGATCCGCACGGTCGACGTGGAGCAGTTCTGCTCATGGTCGGCGTGCAGGATGAGCAGCGTCTCCAGGGCGTCCACCACCACGGGGTCGGGGTCGTACTGCTGGTAGGGGACCGCGAACGCCATCCGCAGGAAGTCCTCGACGTAGCCGCGGGAGTAGTCCGGGTACAGCAGGGGCTCCCCCCGGGACGTGCGGTGCACGTACGACGTGATGGTCCGGGCCTTGGCCAGGAGGAGGACCGTCGCCAGCTCGACCGTCGCGGGGTCGAACGGATCGAGGGACTCCGGGTAGAAGGTTGCCAGCGCGTTGATGGCGGAGGCCATCACGGCCATCGGGTGCGCACCCCGGGGGAAGGTGCCCATGAAGGTGCGGAAGTCCTCGTGCACGAGGGTGTGCCGGTTGACCCGCTCCACGAAGGCGTCGAGCTCCGAGGGGCTGGGCAGCTCGCCGTGGATGAGCAGGTACGACACCTCGAGGAAGGACGACTGCCGGGCGAGCTGGTCGATCGGGTAGCCCCGGTAGCGCAGGACGCCCGCGTCCCCGTCGATGTAGGTGATCTGCGACTCGCACAGCGCGGTGTTCATGAAGCCCGGGTCGACGGTGACCATCCCCGTCTCCTTGAGGAGGTTGGTCACGACGATCCCGTCGTTGCCGGCGGTCGCGTGCACCACCCCGAGCTCGTGGGTCGACCCGTCGACGGTGAGCCGGACGGGCTCGACCCCGGCTTCGGACATGTGCTGCCTCCTGTGCAGACGGTCCCCGGGGCGGGCTCGTCCCGAGGCTCGGCGGGAGAGGGCAGCCGGGGCTCCCTCGACCCGGCACGACGGTACGTCCCCGCAGTGCGACAGACCAACGCCACGACGGACCGCGGTCCCGCCAGTCGGCGTGCGCGGCGCGTCACGCCCCGGCGAGCCGCGCGGCCGCTTCCGCGACCGCCTCGTCCGTCGCGGTCAGCGCCACCCGCACATGTCCCGCTCCCGCCGGGCCGTAGAACGCCCCCGGCGCCACCAGGATGCCCAGCCGGGCGAGGTCGGCGACGGTGGCCCACCCGTCCTGCCCGGCCCGCACCCACAGGTACAGACCGGCCTGCGAGCCGTCCACCGTCCACCCGGCCCGGGTGAACGCCTCGCGCAGCACCGCCCGGCGGCGACCGTACCGCGCCCGCTGGTCGGCGACGTGGGCGTCGTCGTCGAGGGCGGCCGTCATCGCCGCCTGCACCGGGCCCGGCACCATCATCCCCATGTGCCTGCGCGTCTCGAGCAGCCCGGCGACCACGGCGGGGTCACCGGCGACGAACCCGGCCCGGTACCCGGCGGCGTTGGACTGCTTGGACAGCGAGCAGACCGCGAGCACGCCCGCGGGGTCGCCGCCGGTCACCTGCGGGTCCAGGATGCTGGGCACGCCGGTACCGGCCCACGGCTGGTCCCAGGCGAGCTCGGCGTAGCACTCGTCGCCGGCGACCAGGACCGGCCGGCCGGTGCGGGCGGTCGCTGCCCGGGCGGCGACGACCACCCGGGCCAGCTCGGCGACGGGCAGCACCCGCCCGTCGGGGTTGCCCGGCGAGTTCAGCCAGACCAGCCGCACCGAGTCCGCCCCGGGCCGGTCCGCAGCCAGCGCCGCGGCCGGGTCGTCGGTCGGCAGTGCGGTGGCGCCGGCCAGCCGCGCGCCGACGTCGTAGGTCGGGTACGCCACCGCCGGGTGGACCACGACGTCGCCGGCGCCCAGCCCGAGCAACGACGGCAGGAGGGCGACGAGCTCCTTGGAGCCGAGCGTGGGCAGGACCGCCCCAGGGTCCAGGCCGCGCACGCCGCGCCGTCGGGCGAACCACCGCACCACGGCCTCGCGCAGCGCCGGCGTGCCCTGGGTCGCGGGGTACCCGGGCGAGTCGGCCGCCGCGCTCAGGCCGTCACGCACGACCGCCGGGGTGGGGTCCACGGGTGTGCCCACCGACAGGTCGACCATCCCGCGAGGATGGCTCCTGGCGGCCTCGGCGAACGGGGCCAGCGTGTCCCAGGGGAAGTCCGGCAGTGCACCGGTGCGCAACCCCATGTCAGCTGGCGTCCTGTGGCGGCAGCGCCGAGACGACCGCGTGGTCGGCGTCGATCGGGCCCACCTTGGCGGCACCGCCCGGGGAGCCCACGGCGTCGAAGAACTCGACGTTGGCGCGGGTGAAGGCGCTCCACTGCTCCGGGACGTCGTCCTCATAGAAGATGGCCTCGACCGGGCACACCGGTTCGCACGCCCCGCAGTCCACGCACTCGTCCGGGTGGATGTAGAGCGTGCGACGCCCCTCGTAGATGCAGTCCACCGGGCACTCGTCGATGCACGCCTTGTCCTTGACGTCGACGCACGGCTGGGCGATCACATAGGTCACGGTCGGTCCTCCACTGGTCGGCGCGCGCACGCACCGGTGCCGGTCCGCTGGGGCTCGGGGCGCGCGAGGCGCGTACCGAGTGCCTAGTATCCCCCGGTGGACCCGCACCCGCAGACGCCTGCCCACACCGACTGGCGCGCCTGGCAGCCGGGCGTCCGGGTGGTCGTCCGGCGTCGCATCGACGACGCGACCCACCGGTACACGGACGTGCTCGGCGACCTCCTCCAGGTGGACCCCACCGGCGTCACCGTGGCCACCCGGCGCGGCGACGTGAGGGTGCCGGCCGACACGATCGCGCTCGCCCGCATCGTGCCGCCGGCGCCCGGGCGTCGTCGCGCGCGGGCCGACGGCAACGGCCCGGCCGGGCTCGGCAGGTAGCTCAGCCGGCCGGCGGAGGACCGCAGATGACCTGGTTCTGCGGCCCGTAGCGCCAGGTGCGGCGCTCGGTGGTGACCACCTGGCCGTCCCGCAGGACGCGCCGGGTGACGGTGACCGCGAAGCCGGGGTTGCCCGCCGGCTGGGCCTGGCACGTCGGGGTCTGCAGGTACGTGGTGCCCGGCACCACCACGGCGGACCGCGGGCTCGTGGACGTCTCCACCGTCCAGTAGGGCGTGCTCCACACCCGCACGTACAGCCGGCCGCCGGCGACCCAGGACTGCAGCACTGCGCCGTACGGGGTGTTGTTGCGGAACCGCATGTCGATGGAACCGGTGAACAGGGTCGCCTCACGACCCTCCGGGTACCGGCTGAAGTACTCCGTGTGCGGGCGGTGCTCGACGTCCTCGAACCCGGCGAAGAATGCGGCGTTGTACGTCGTCGTCGACAGCTGGGACAGCCCGCCACCCAGGCCGTCGACATGCTCGCCGTTGTCGATGAGTCCGGCCGCGACGTAGCCGTGCGCAGAGTCGATCGGCCCCAGCGTGCCGGCCAGGGAGAACGTCTCGCCGGGCCGCACGAGCGTGCCGTTGACCTTGCTCGCCCCCAGCGTGATGTTCACCGTCCGGCGCGGCTCGCTGGTCAACGGCGTGGAGAACTCGGCCACGTTGCGGGTCACCCCGAGCGCCTCCAGCGCGCCGGTGGTCGCCGCCGGGTCCGTGGCGACGAGCTCGACGCGCGCGGTCCGGTCGGTGGCGCTGACGGCCGCGACGACTGCGGCGGCCACCGCGTCGGGAGCCAGTGTCGTCCCCGGCGTGCCCGGCACGATCTGGGGATGGTCGTCCACGATCTCGAACCGGGCGTCCGCGGCCGGGGTCAGCAGGTCGGTGGTGCGGACCGTCACGGCCTGCACCAGCGCCGCGCCGTCCATGTGCAGGACGAGCGAGGAGTGCTCGGCCGCGAACGTCGCGGCACCCGCCAGCACGTCGGCGGGCAGCTCCGCGCGCTGCCCGGCCACCTCGACGACCACCGGCCCGGCGACGACCTGCGCAGCAGGCCCGCGCAGGGCAGCATCCGTCTCTTCCTGGGTGATGTCCGCGGGCACGTCGCGGGCGGCCGGCCGCACCGGTCGGGGCGCGGTGAGCCAGTCGTCCCGCAGACTGCCGGCCACGGCGTTCGCGTCGACCTGCCAGCCGACGGCGGCCGGGGTGGCGTGCGGCCGGCCGTCGACGAACACGACGCCGCCGCCGACCGGCGCCTGGGAGAGGGCATCCGCCAGCCGGGCCGCCTCGTCCGCGAGCGCGACCACATCCACGCTGGTCACCGGATCGACGGCGCCGGCGCCGGCCAGGTGCCGCCACAGTCGCGCCGGCGTCAGGTCCAGGCCGACCAGGCCGTCGACGGTCGCCTGCGGGTCGAAGGTCAGGCCGGCCGTGGTCGGCTGGGTGCTCACGGTGCGGTCGCGGACCTGCACCGAGATCGCCGCGCCGGTCCGGCCGGCCAGCCCGTCGGCGAGCACCGACACCGCCCGGTCCCGGTGCAGGCCGCCGATCTGCACCCCGGCCACGGTCGTCCCGCGCGGCACCCGGTCGGCCAGGGCGTAGGCGGCCCCGACGTACGCCCCGCCGAGGACGACGAGCACCGCAGCCACGGTCCCCACCGTGCGAGGCCAGCGCCTGCGCCCGGCCGGCTCGGGCTCGAACACGTCGAGCGGGGAACGGCCCGCGGTCTGCGCGCCGACGACCTGGGCCGTCCGCGACTCGTCGCTGCCGCTCATCGTTCCCCTCTGCTCCGCACGCTCCGGTGCGATCCTAGGTGCGCCAGGTCCCACGCTCCGTCCACGGCGCACCGCGGGCCTCACGCCGGTCGGACGCGACCCCGCAGGTGCACCAGGCCACCGGTCCCGCCGCCCGGCATCGCGGTGAGCACCTGCCCCACGACGATGTCGTGGTCCCCCGCCCGGTGCACGGCGCTGGTCCGGCACTCGAACCAGGCGGCGGCACCCTCGACCCACATGGCCCCGGACGGGGCCCGCCGGTGCGGCACCGGGGCGAGCTGGTCGACGGCGGGACGCCCCGGCGAGGCGAGCCAGTCGGCGATCGCCGACTGGTCGGCGGCCAGCACGCTCACCGTCCAGCTGTCCACGTCGTCCAGGGCCTCGCGCAGCCGGGCGTCGACGTGCACGCTGAACGCCAGCAGCGGGGGTTCGAGCGACACGGACATCGCGGACGAGGCCGTGATGGCCTGGTCGCCACCGCGCCACCGGACGGCCACCACGACCACGCCTGCGGGCAGCCGGGCGACGACGCCCCGATAGTCGTCGGGGTCAACCACGGTCGATCGGCTCGTCGTCGGCGAACCAGCGCCGTGGGGCGAGCGCCGCGAGGACCACCGTGGCGAGGCAACCGAGCAGCCAGACCCAGCCCAGGGTCCCTGCGGGCACGAGCACATCACCCCCGGGCCCGGGACGGGCGAACAGCTGGGCGGCCAGGACCGCGCCGACGCCGAACGCCACCAGCGGCCCCCAGCCGCCCCAGGCCCGGCTGAGCACGGCGCCGGCCAGCGTGAGGGCCAGCGCGAGGACCAGTCCCCACGGCTGTGCCGCGCGGTGCACGAGGGTGCCCACCGTGGCCACGACCACCCCCAGCACCAGGCAGCCGGCGGCGCGCCCGAGGGCGGTGGACATCGAGGCTCGCACGCGCGACAGGCTACCCGCGGTCCCGCCCGGCCCGGCGGTAGCACTCGGTGGGCAGCACCGGGGTGAGCACCCCGTCGCTCAGCGCGTAGCAGGCGACCAGCTCGGCGCGCCCAGGCAGGGCGGTGACGGCCTGCACCTGGGTGGCGTGCGCCGCGAGCGCCGCCAGCACGCGGTCCAGCACGGGTGCCACGTCGACGCGCACGTCCGGCTCGTCCGCCTCGACGAGGGTGGGCAACGGCCCGGTCGGCAGCCCGAGCCGCGGGTCTGCCGCGCGCAGCCCGGTGACCGTCGGGTCGACGGCGAGCGCGGCCCGGGCCCGGCGCAGCTCGTCGGCCGGGACGACGGCCCACCACACCTGCTCCACGGCATGCACCGGGACGTCGACGGACCAGGAGGGGTCGGCCGCCAGCGCGACCGCGCGCATCGTCACCTGGTGGGTGCGCACGTGGTCCGGGTGCCCGTACCCGCCGCCAGGCCCATAGGTGGCCACCACCCGGGGCCGGCGCGCCCGCACGGCCAGCGCGAGCCGGCCGGCCGCGTCGTCCAGGTCCACCCCGACAAGGGCGCCGGCCGGCAGCCACTCCCCCGGCCCCGCCACACCGGGGCCCTGCCACGCCATCCCGGAGTCGGCGTACCGCGCCGCGCTCGTGCGCCCGTCCGGCCCGGGCAGGCTGTCCAGGAAGTCGGATCGGCGCACACCCAGCGCGCCGAGCGCGGCGGCGAGCTCCTGCTCCCGGTGCGCGGCGAGCGCCGGGCCGTCCCCGGCCAGGTGCGCCAGCCCGGAGCCGATCACCTCGCCCTGCTCCCCGCGGGTGCACGTCACCACGTCCGCCCGCGGCCCCCAGGTCGCCAGCAGCGCACCGGTCGACAACGTCTCGTCGTCGGGATGCGCATGCACCACGAGCAGGCCGTCGGCGTCCATCCCGGTCAGGCGCGGCGGGCCCGGGCGAAGGCCTTGGCGCGGTCCGCCTGGGCGAGGATCACCTTGCGGATCCGCACGGTCTGCGGCGTCACCTCGACGCACTCGTCCTCGCGGGCGAACTCCAGCGCCTCCTCCAGCGTGAGGTGGCGCGGCGGCACGAGGTTCTCGAAGACGTCGGCCGTGGAGGACCGCATGTTCGTCAGCTTCTTCTCCTTGGTGATGTTGACGTCCATGTCCTCGGCGCGGGCGTTCTCCCCCACCACCATGCCCTCGTAGACCTCCTGGGTCGGGTCGACGAAGAACGTGCCCCGGTCCTGCAGGTTCGTCATGGCGTACGGGGTGACCACGCCGGGTCGGTCGGCGATCAGCGATCCGGTCGTCCGGGTCTCGATCGGCCCCGCCCACGGTTCGTAGCCCTCGGCGATGGAGGAGGCGATACCGGTGCCGCGGGTGTCCGTGAGGAACCGGGTGCGGAAGCCGATGAGCCCGCGGGCCGGCACGAGGAACTCCATGCGGACCCAGCCGGTGCCGTGGTTGGTCATGGTCTCCATGCGCCCCTTGCGCTGCGCCATGAGCTGCGTGACCGCCCCGAGGAACTCCTCGGGTGCGTCGACGGTCATCCGCTCGACCGGCTCGTGCACCCGGCCGCCGATGGTCCGGGTGACCACCCGTGGCTTGCCGACCGTCAGCTCGAAGCCCTCCCTGCGCATCTGCTCGACGAGGATGGCCAGGGCCAGCTCGCCGCGGCCCTGCACCTGCCAGGCGTCCGGCCGGTCGGTGGGCAGCACGCGCAGGGACACGTTGCCGACCAGCTCGGCGTCCAGGCGGTCCTTCACCTGGCGGGCGGTGAGCTTGTGGTGCTTGCCGCCGCGACCGGCCAGCGGGGAGGTGTTGATCCCCACCGTCATGGAGATGGCCGGCTCGTCGACGGTGATGAGCGGCAGCGGCCGTGGGTCGTCCGGGTCGGTGAGCGTCTCGCCGATGGTGATGTCCCCGATCCCCGCGACGGCGACGATGTCCCCGGGACCGGCCTCCTCGGTCGGGACGCGCTCCAGGGCGCGGGTGGCGAGCAGC
Source organism: uncultured Actinomycetota bacterium (assembly GCA_963703555.1). Taxonomy (GTDB): domain Bacteria; phylum Actinomycetota; class Actinomycetes; order Actinomycetales; family Cellulomonadaceae; genus CAVPEV01. The sequence goes on from CAVPEV010000043.1 coordinate 126,294, forward strand.
TCGGTGATCCGGACGTTCTGCAGGCTGCCGTCGTGGCGCGCCCAGGCGACCGTCTGGCCCTTGCGGATGGTCCCGTTGAACACCCGCAGCAGCGCCAGCCGGCCGAGGAACGGCGAGGCGTCCAGGTTGGTCACGTGCGCCTGCAGCGGGGCCTGCGGGTCGTAGCGCGGCGCCGGGATCTTCTCGATGATCGTGGCGAACAGCGGCTCGAGGTCCGGGTGGTCGGGCATGGTGCCGTCGGGGGGCCGGACCAGGCAGGCGCGGCCGGCCTTGGCCGACGCGTACACGACCGGCACGTCGAGGATCGCGTCGAGGTCGAGGTCCGGAACCTCGTCGTGCAGGTCGCCGGCCAAGCTGAGCAGCAGGTCCGTCGTCTCGGCGACGACCTCGCCGATCCGGGCGTCCGGGCGGTCGACCTTGTTGACCACGAGCACGACCGGCAGCCGCGCGGCCAGCGCCTTGCGCAGCACGAACCGGGTCTGCGGCAGCGGGCCCTCGCTGGCGTCGACCAGCAGCACGACGCCGTCGACCATGGACAGGCCACGCTCCACCTCGCCGCCGAAGTCCGCGTGACCCGGGGTGTCGATGACGTTGATGGTGATGCCGCCCGGCTGACCCGCGGCCGCGGCGGCCGGGCCCGCATAGTGCACTGCGGTGTTCTTCGCGAGGATGGTGATGCCCTTCTCGCGCTCGAGGTCGCCGGTGTCCATCGCCCGTTCCTCGACGTGGGCGTGCGCGCCGAAGGCCCCGGACTGCCACAGCATCGCGTCCACCAGCGTCGTCTTCCCGTGGTCGACGTGGGCAACGATCGCGACGTTGCGCAGGTCGGCACGGACGGCCGAGGACACAGGCATGGGGTAGCTCATTCCACGAGGGGCGGGGGAGGCGCGACGACGTCGAGCGCCGACTGATTCTACCGGTCCACCACGCGGGACGGGTCAGGGCGTGGCGGTGGTCGTCGCGACCTGCCATCCGGACCGTGCGTGCGGGATCCCCGCCAGCAGCGGCCACGGCTGCACATCGGTGAGCCGGTCGGTCCGCCAGGCGGCAACGACAGGCAGCTGCACGATCGGCACGCCGACGGCGAGGCCGACGAGCCGCGCCTCGGCAGCACGCAGCGCGGGCACCGCGGCCTGGCGGGCGGTGGACCGCGCGATCGTGTCGAGCAGGCCGTCGAGCTCGGCGTCGGTCAGCCCGGTCCGGTTGGCCGTACCACCGGTCCGGTAGCGGTCCACGGCCTGCGCGGTCGGCGCGCGCCCGGTCCCCGCGGTGACCAGGGCCGCGTCGTAGTCCGCCGGAACCGCGCTGTCGACGGTCTGCACGGTGAACCCGGCGCGCTCGGCGGACGTCCGCAGCAGCGCCAGCTGTGCGGTGTGCCGGTCGGACGCCGGGGCGAGCAGCACCCGGACCTGCACGGGGGACGTCGCACCGACCGTGGACAGCAGGGACCGGGCCCGCTCCGCATCCACCGCGCCGTAGGTCTCTGCGACCCCGTTCGCCGCGGTCACGTCGGCGTAGCCCGGCTCCCCCGGCGCGAGCAGGAAGGCGTCCAGGGTCCGTGCCGGACCGACCCCGTCCGTCGCCTGTCCGGCCATCGCCACGCGCGGCACGACGGCCAGGAAGGCCTGGCGGACGGCGAGGGCACGCTCGGCGTCGCCGCCGTAGGCCGCGGGGTCGAACACGCCGCCGCCGGCCACCTGCAGCTCGAGCCGGTCGGACAGCGTCGAGGTGGTCACGTCGGTGCGCACGGCGGTCACCGCGCCGAGCGCCGACACGACGTCGGCTGCCGGCGTCGCAGCTGCGAGGTCCACGTCGCCGGCCGTCAGCGCGTCCACCTGGTCGAGGCCCGCCAGGTCCCAGCGCACCCGCACGCCCCCGGCGGATGCCGGGCGGTCGCCGCGGTAGCGCGGGTTGGGGGACAGCGTCGCCGCCGTGTCACCCAGCGCGGTGAGCAGGTACGGACCGGTGGACAACCGCAGCCCCTCGTCGTCGGGCAGGGTCCGGTAGTCGAAGTCGTCGTTCCACACCCGGGCGATCGTCGCCAGCGCGGTGGTGTCCGCGCCGGTGATCGCCGCCACGACCGCGTCCCTGGCCGCCGCCGGGTCCGTCATGCCCAGAGCCCGCTCGCCGACCACGTGCGCCGGCAGGTTGACGTCCAGCGCACGCGCCCAGTCGGCGATCGGGCGCGCATACCGCACGGTCAGCGTCGGCCCGTCGATCACCGGCAGCGCCGAGGCGTCGGCCAGGGTCAGCGCCGACCGCGCGAACGCCACCCCCGCGGCAGCGGTCGGGGAGCCGGTGCCCGCGCCGGCCGGGGCCTGCGTCGACGGTTCGGCCGGGGCCGTCCGCACGGTGTCCAGCTGACCGCTCAGGGCCGCCCACTCCAGGAGCAGGTCGGCCGGCGTCACCGGTATCCCGTCCGACCACGTCGCCGTGTCGGCAAGGGTGTACCGCACGGTGAGCGGGTCGTCGGACACCTTCTCCACGGTGCCGAACGACGGGTCGGGGACCACCGTGCCGGTGACGTCCACAGTGCTGAGCCCGGACTGGGTCAGCGACGCCACGAGGTGGTCCGTCGGCGTGTCTCCCGTCGCGCTGGAGCCGTTCGCCGAGCTGAACGGCCCGTCGACGGCGATGGTCACGGGCGCCGGGGTGGGGCCGCCCCCGGGCGCACCGTCCGCACAGGACGCGCTGGCCAGGACGCCGGCGGACACCGCGACGGCGAGCACACGGCGCATCGGCATGGCAGTCATCCTCGTCCCTCCGGCGGCCCCGGCGCTGCACCGTTCACGAGCGCAGGCACCCGTGTCCGATCAGGTGGCCGGCAGACCCGGGCCCAGCTGCAGCCCCGCCCCGGGGATCGCAGCCAGCAGCTCCCGGGTGTACAGCTCGTGCGGGTCGGCGAACAGGTCGTCGGTGGTCGCGCGCTCGACGATCCTGCCCTGCTCCATCACGCAGACGTCGTCGGCGATCTGGCGGACCACCGCGAGGTCGTGGGTGATGAACAGGTAGGCGAGCCCGAGCTCGGCCTGCAGGTCGTTGAGCAGCTCGAGGATCTGTGCTTGCACGAGGACGTCCAGGGCGGAGACCGCCTCGTCGCAGACGACGACCTCGGGCGACAGGGCCAGCGCCCGGGCCACCGCGATGCGCTGGCGCTGGCCGCCGGACAGCTCGTTGGGGTAGCGGCGCATCGTCGAGGCGGGCATGGCCACCATGTCCAGCAGCTCGCGGACCCGCCGGTGCCGGCTCTGCCGGTCGCCGACGCCGTGGGTGCGCAACGGCTCCTCGAGCGTGCGGTAGATCGAGTACATCGGGTCCAGCGAGCCGTACGGGTTCTGGAAGATCGGCTGGACGCGGCGGTGGAACTCGAACTTCGCGGCGGAGTCCAGCTCGATGAGGTCCACACCGTCGAAGAAGACCTTGCCCTCGGTGGGCTCGAGGAGGTCGAGGATGATGTTGGCGACGGTCGACTTGCCGGACCCGGACTCGCCCACCAGCGCCGTCGTCGTCCCCCGCTTGACGGAGAACGAGACGTCGTCGACGGCCTTGAAATCCTTGTGCGCACCGGGCCTTGCGCCGCGGATGCTGAACACCCGGGTGAGGTGCTCCACCCGCACGACGTCGGGGCGCTGCTGGCTGACCCCCTCCCCCCGGGTCGGCGCCCTGAGCTCGGCGGCCGCACGGCCCGCGGCCTTGGCGCTCTGGATGCGCTGCGACGCCAGGGACGGCGCCGACGCGACGAGCCGCTGGGTGTACGGGTGCTGTGGCTCGGCGAGGATCTGCCGGGCCGGACCGGACTCCACCACCCGGCCCTGGTACATCACCACGAGGTGCTCGGCCCGCTCGGCGGCCAGCCCGAGGTCGTGGGTGATGAACAGCACGGCGGTGCCCAGCTCCCGGGTGAGCCGTTGCATGTGGTCGAGGATGGTGCGCTGCACGGTGACGTCCAGCGCCGACGTCGGCTCGTCGGCGATGAGCAGCTGGGGGCGGGCCGCCAGCCCGATGGCGATCAGCGCCCGCTGACGCATCCCGCCGGAGAACTCGTGCGGGAACTGTCGTGACCGGCGCTCCGCATCGGGCAGGCCCGCCTCGGCGAGCAGCTCGGTGGCGCGCGTGTGCGCAGCCGACCCCTTGGCCACGCCGTTGGCGGTGAGCGCCTCCTTCACCTGGAAGCCGATCCGCCACACGGGGTTGAGGTTGGTCATGGGGTCCTGCGGGACCAGGCCGATCTCCTTGCCGCGCAGCGCCACGAGGTCCCGGCTGCTGGCCCTGGTGAGCTCGCGGCCGTTGAACAGGATGGAGCCGCCGGTGATCTTCCCCGTGCCGGGCAGCAGACCGATGATCGCGTGCGCCGTCGTGGACTTGCCGGACCCGGACTCCCCGACGATGGCGACGGTCTGCCCGGGGTAGATGGTCAGGTCCGCGCCGCGCACCGCGTGCACCGTGCCGGTGGACGTGGCGAACTCCACCTCGAGGTCGCGCACCGCGAGCAGCGGCGCGTCCGGTCCGACGGCCGGGGTTAGGGGCTCTGCGCTGTGGCTCACTGCCGGCGACCCTTCGGATCGAGGGCGTCGCGCACCACGTCACCCATCATGATGAAGCTCAGCACCGTCAGGGCGAGGGCCCCGGCCGGGTAGAACAGCACGGACGGTTGGCTGCGCAGCGCGGTCTGCGCCAGCGAGATGTCCCCGCCCCAGGAGACGACGCTCGGCGGCAGTCCGACCCCGAGGAAGGACAGCGTCGCCTCGGCGACGATGAACGTGCCCAGCGACACCGTCGCGGTGACGATGACCGGGGCGGCCGCGTTGGGCAGCACGTGCCGCAGCAGCGTGCGCAGCGACGACACGCCCAGCGCCTTGGCCGCCAGGACGTAGTCGGCGGTCTTCACCGACAGCACCGAGCCGCGCATGATCCGGGCGATCTGCGGCCACCCGAACACGCCGAGCACGACGACGACGGTGTAGACGTTGCGGTTGCTGCGGAACATCTGCATGACGACGATTGCGGCCAGCACCAGCGGGATGGCGAAGAAGATGTCGGTCACCCGGGAGAGCAGGGCGTCGAACCAGCGGCCGTAGAACCCGGCGAGGGCGCCGACGATCCCGCCGATGAGCACCACGGCTGCGGTGGTGAGCACTCCGACGATGACCGACGCCCGGGCCCCGTAGACGACCCGGCTGTAGATGTCGCAGCCCTGCCGGTCGAAGCCGAACAGGTGCCCCGCCCGCGGGCTGCCGTAGCTGTCCTGCAGGTGGCACACCCGGGGTTCTACCGACGTGAACCAGCCGGGGAACGCCGCCACCAGCACGACCAGCACGATGAGGACGGCGGAGACCCAGAACAGCGGCCGGGTGCGCATGGTGCGCCAGGCCTCGGCCCACAGGCTCGCGGGCTCGGCAGTCTCGTCGACCCGGTCCACGGCCTCCAGCGGCGTCTCCTCCGGGTCGGCGACCCGGTGCTCCTGGTACGGCCGGATCGTCACAGGCTCAGACATAGCGGATCCTCGGGTCCAGGAGCGCGTACAGCAGGTCGACGAACAGGTTGGCGATGAGGTAGACGACGACGAGCACGGTGGTCAGCGAGACCACGGTCGGCGCCTGCCCCTGGATGATCGCCTTGTACAGCGTGCCGCCGACGCCGTTGATGTTGAAGATGCCCTCGGTGACGATCGCGCCGCCCATCAGCGCACCGAGGTCGGCGCCGAGGAAGGTCACCACCGGGATGAGGGAGTTGCGCAGCACGTGCACGGTGACCACCCGCCGCCGGGACAGCCCCTTCGCGGTGGCGGTCCGGACGAAGTCCGCGGACAGGTTCTCCGCCACCGAGGTCCGGGTCAGCCGGAGCACGTAGGCCAGCGAGACCGCGCCGAGCACCACCGCCGGCATGAGCAGCGTGGCGAACCGCACGTCGCCCCCCACCGTCGGCGGCAGCCAACCCAGCCGGACCCCGATGGTGAACTGCAGGACGAAGCCGATGACGAACGTCGGGATGGCGATCACGACGAGGGTGACGACCAGGGCCGTGGAGTCGAACAACCGGCCCTTGCGCAGCCCCGCCACCAGGCCGAAGACGATGCCGAACACCGCCTCGAAGACCAGCGCCATGATCGCCAGCTTGAAGGTCACCGGGAACGCCGCGGCGATGACCGCGGAGACCGGCCGACCGGAGAACGTGGTGCCCAGGTCGAGGGTGAAGATGCCTTTGAGGTAGAGCAGGTACTGCACGATGAACGGCTTGTCGAGGTTGAACTCCGCGCGGATCTGCGCCGCCACCGCCGGGTTCAGGCCACGGTCGCCGCCCAGCGCCAGCACCGGGTCGCCGGGCAGGGCGAACACCATCGCGTACAGGAGCAGCGTCGCCCCGAGGAAGACCGGGATCATCTGCAGCAGACGACGGCCGATGTACCACGCCATCAGTCGGCCTCCTCGTTCGGTGTGGGGCGCCCGTGGCGGCACGAGCGCGCGGTTACTCTACGACGCCTCGCCGCAGAGCCCGGACCTGGGCGGTGGCATGACTGCGGGGTGGGGGCGCAGGTGCGCCCCCACCCCGCAGCTGGCGAGATCGGGATCAGCTCTTGGTGACCTCGTAGTACAGCGGCACGCTGTTCCAGCCGAACTCCACGTTCGCCACCGTCTGGGCGGAACCGCCCGTCACGTTGGAGTACCACAGCGGGATCGCCGGCAGGTCCTTGAAGAGGATGGCCTGCGCCTGCTGGAAGTACGTGTTGGCCTCCTCCACCGAACCGGCCGCGGCGCCCTTGGCGAGCAGCGCGTCGAAGTCCGGGTTGGAGTAGTCGCCGTCGTTGGAGCCCGCGTTGGTCGCGTAGATCGGACCGAGGAAGTTGTACAGGCCCGGGTAGTCGGCCTGCCAGCCGGTCCGGAAGGCCCCCTTGATGGTCCGAGCGGTGATGTCCTTGCGCAGGTCGGCGAACACCGCGTACGGAGCGCCCTCGGCGGCGATGCCCAGCGTGTTGCGGATCGAGTTGGTCACCGCGTCCACCCACGCCTGGTGCCCACCGTCGGTGTTGTAGCCGATGGTGAACGTGCCCGAGTAGGGCGAGATCGCGTCGGCCTGGGCCCACAGGGCCTTGGCCTTCGTGGGGTCGTAGGCGAGCACCTCGTGACCGGGCACGGAGTCCGACCACCCGTCGATGACCGGGGAGGTGAAGTCCACCGCCGGCGTCCGGGTGCCCTGGAAGATCGTGTCGGTGATCTGCGTGCGGTCGATGGCCATGGACAGGGCCTGACGGCGCAGCGCGCCCTCGGCACCGGAGAAGTGCGCGAGGTTCTGCGGGATCGTGAAGGACTGGAAGATGGCCGCAGGCTGGTTCACCGCGCGGTCGCCCAGCTCGTTCTTGAAGGTGCCGAAGGCGCTGTCCGGCACCGCGTCGAGCACGTCGAGCTGACCGGCGAGCAGGTCGTTGTAGGCCGCGTCCTGGGTCGAGTAGAAGGTGAAGTGCACACCGCCGTTCTTCGGCGTGCGCCCGCCCTGGTAGGTCGCGTTCGGCTTGAGGTCGATGCCGACGTTGTGCTCCCAGCCGCCCTCGGCGACGACGTACGGGCCGTTGCCCACCGGCTGCTGGCCGAAGGCCTCCATGTTGGTGAAGGCCGAGTCGGGCAGCGGGTAGAAGGCCGAGTAGCCCAACCGCAGCGGGAAGTCGGACTCGGGCTGGTTCAGCGCGACCGTGAAGGTCAGGTCGTCGACCACCGTCAGCCCGGTCAGCGGCGAGTCGGCGTCGTAGGAGAAGCCCTGGATCGGCTCGAAGAAGTAGCTGTTCAGCTGTCCGTTGCTCAGCAGCGCCCCGTAGTTCCAGGCGTCGACGAAGTTCTTCGCGTGCACCGGGGTGCCGTCGGAGAACGTCCAGCCGTCCTTCAACTTGATCGTGTAGTTCTGGGCGTCGTCGGAGGTGATCGAGTCGGCCACCTCGTTGTGCGCGGCGCCCTTGGCGTCGTAGTAGACCAGCCCGGCGAAGATCAGGTCGAGGATCTTGCCGCCACCGGTCTCGTTGGTGTTGGTGGGGATCAGCGGGTTCTGCGGCTCGGAGCCGTTCGCCATGACGACGCCGGTGGACGCTCCGCCCGTGCCGGTCGACTCGGCCGGGGCCGGGCTGGAGCTGGAGCAGCCGGCCAGGGCCAGCGCTCCGGCGAGCGCGAGGCTCGTGATCGTGGTACCGCGATGCGGATGGTGCACAGGGACCTCCTGGGACGGGTGATCAGGACACCGACCATCGACGGTCGGAGTGCGGCGCACGGCGTCGTCACCGGCGCGCCCTCATGTTGGGGATCAACCAACACCACTGGTCCCGGCCAGGGCAAATGGGTCCCAGCACCGTTACCAAGATGTGACCCGCCCACGCGGCGGCTCACCCCCCGTCGGTGCGGCCGGCAGGGCGCGCCGCGCCACCCGCCGGCGGCGCTGCTCGGCCGGGTCGGCCACCGGCGCGGCCGCCAGCAGCCGGCGGGTGTACTCGTCCCGGGGGGCCCGCAGCACCTCGGCCCGGGGGCCCTGCTCGACGACGCGCCCGGCCCGCAGCACGACGACCCGGTGGGCGAGCATGTCCACGACGGCGAGGTCGTGGCTGATGAACAGGACGGCGAACCCGTACCGGTCCTGCAGGTCCGCGAGCAGCGCGAGGACCGTCGCCTGCACCGACACGTCCAGCGCCGACGTCGGCTCGTCCGCGACGAGCAGCCGCGGCCCCAGCGCGAGTGCCCGGGCGATGCTCACCCGCTGGCGCTCACCGCCGGACAGCTCGTGCGGGTAGCGGTCCGCCAGCCGTTCGGGCAGCTCCACCGCGTCGAGCAGCTCCAGCACCCGGTCCTGCCGTGACCGCCGACTGCCGCCCCCGTGGATGACCAGCGGCTCGGCGATGCACCGCCACACGGGCATGCGCGGGTCGAGCGACGCAGCCGGGTCCTGCAGCACCAGCCCGGTGGCGCTGCGCAGCCGCCGCAGAGTCCGCCGGTCCGCACCGGCGAGCGGCTCGCCGAACAGCGACACCGTGCCGGCCGTAGCCGGCAGCAGCCCCAACGCGCACCGGGCCACCGTGGACTTGCCCGACCCCGACTCCCCGACCAGCCCGACGACCTCGCCGGACCGCACCACCAGCGACACCTCGTCGACCGCGCGCCACGCGGCCCGACCCCGTCCCGGGTACTCCACCACGAGGTGGTCGACGACCAGCACCGGCGGCTCGTCCGCACCCCCGGCGGTCCTCGAGGCCGCCGGCCCTCCGGAGGGCCGAGCCGGTCCGGCCCCCAGCCGGGGCACCGCGCCGACCAGTCGCCGGGTGTACGGGTCGGCCGGTGCCGTGAGCACCTGCTGCGCGGTGCCGCGCTCGACGACGCGGCCGTCGTGCAGCACGACCACCCGGTCCGCCAGGTCCGCCACCACACCCATGTTGTGGGTGATGAGCACGATCGCGGTCCCCAGCCGGGTGGTCAGCGAGCGGAGCAGGTCGAGGATCTCCGCCTGCACGGTGACGTCCAGGGCCGTGGTGGGCTCGTCCGCGACGACCACCGCCGGCCCGGCGCTGATCGCCATCGCGATGACCACCCGTTGGCACTCACCACCGGACAGCTCGTGCGGGTGCTGCCGCATCCGGCGCACGGGATCGTCGATGCCGACCTCGGCCAGCAGGTCGGTGGCCCGGGCCCACGCGGCCCGCCCGTGCGCGACGTCGTGCAGCTCGATCCCCTCGACGAGCTGGTCGCCGACGGTGAGCACCGGGTCGAGGGCGGCCGCGGGGTCCTGGAACACCATGGCGATCTGCGACCCGCGCACCCGCCGCAGGCCGCGGGCGTCCCGGCCCGTCACGTCCTGGCTGCCGACCCGGACCCGGCCGGTCACCTGCGCGGTGCGCGGCAGCAGGCCCAACGCTGCCAGAGCGGTGACGGACTTTCCCGAGCCGGACTCGCCGACCAGCGCGACGACCTCGCCGGCGCGCACGTCCAGCCAGAGCCCCCGCACGGCATGCACCGGACCGTGTTCGGTGGCGAAGCGCACGTCGAGGTCCTCGATCGAGAGCACCACGACCGGGGCCGCACCGGCATGCGCCGTGGTGCTCACGGCCCGACCCGGCTCGCCCGCGGGTCGAGGGCGTCGCGCAGACCGTCGCCGACGACGTTCACGGACAGCGCGATCACCAGGATGAGCCCGCCGGGCCACCAGAACAGCCAGGGCCGGGTGCTGACGGCCTGCTGATAGGTGGAGATGAGCAGGCCGAGGCTGGTGTCCGGGGCGTGCACGCCGAAGCCGAGGTAGCTCAGGGACGTCTCCAGGAGGATCGCCGAGGCGACCGCGAAGGTGGCCGACACGATGATCACCCCGGCGCTGTGCGGCAGGAGGTGCGTGGCGACGATGCGGACCGGCCCTGCCCCGGCGGCCCGGGCCGCGACGACGAAGTCGCGCTCCCGCAGGGAGAGCACCTCGGCGCGCACCAGCCGAGCCAGACCGGTCCAGGTCACCGCGCCGAGCAGGAGGGTCAGCTGCCCGATGCCACCTGCCCGCCGGGCGAGGACCGCGGCGAGCACCAGCAGCGGGACGACGATGAGCAGGTCCGTCACGCGCATGAGGACGGCGTCGACCCAGCCGCGCGCGTACCCCGCCACGGCACCCACGACCGTGCCGATGCCCGTGGCGACGAGCCCCACCCCGGCGGCGATGGTCAGCGAGCGCTGCGTGCCGCGCATGACCAGGGCGAAGTAGTCCTTGCCGATGGTGTCCTGCCCGAACGGGTGGTCCCCCAGGCTGACCGGCAGCAGGCGCAGGGTCGGCCGGCCGCCGTCCACGACCGGGTCGGCGACCGTGTACCCGTGGCGCCACCAACCGGGCAGCGGCCCGAAGCCGATCGAGGTGAATGCCACCGCCGCGACGAGCACGAGGACGACCAGCCCGACCGCGGCCGCCCGATGGCGGCCGAACCGCCGGAGCACATCCCGGCGGGGCAGCCGGACCTCGCGGACCACCATGGACGTCACGTCCGGATCCGCGGGTCGAGCCACGCATACGCGAGGTCCGCGAGCATGTTCATGACCACCGCCGCGACCCCGGTGACGAGGAAGAAGGCCATCACCGGCGAGGGGTCCACGTCGCGCAGGCCGGCCCGGAACAGCTCGCCCATGCCCTTCCAGCCGAACACCGCCTCGACGATGACGGCACCACCGATGAGGCCGGCGAAGTCGAGCGCGACGATCGTCGTGACGGGGACGAGGGCGTTGCGCAGGGCGTGCCGGACGACGACGGCCCGCTCGGACAGGCCCTTCGCCCGGGCGGCGCGCACGTAGTCCTGGTCGAGGACCTCCAGCATCGCCGAGCGCGTGTACCGGCTGTACGTCGCCACCGAGACCAGCGTGAGCAGGACGGTGGGCAGCGCCAGCTGGGCGCCCCGGTCGAGGGCGCTCTCCCAGAACCCACCGGCGAGGCCGGGGGTCTGCGCGCCGATCGTGGCGATGGGCCGCGGCTTGAGCCGGAGGAACCCTGCCCAGTGCGCCAGCGCCTGGTCCACGACGACGAGCCCGCTGGTGATGGCCGCGGTGACCACCGCAGCCGGCACCGCCCGGCGCCAGCCGGCACCGCCCCAGGCCCGGGCGATGCCCGCGGCGGTGAGCAGCCCCGCCACGAACAGCCCGGCCAGCAGCCCCCAGGTCGGCTCGGCGAGCACGCCGCGCAGCGCTGCCGCGGCCGCCGCGCCGACGAGCGCCGTCGTCACGGTGGCGCCCAGCACCCGTCGGTCGCGCAGGCCCGCCGTCAGTGCCGAGACCAGGACCGCAGCGCCGACCGCCGCCACCGCGACCACGCCACCCCCCAGCGCGGGGCGCCGGAACCAGTCGACGGCCCCGAGGACGGTCAGGGCCGCCGCGACACCGCCGAACGTGCCGGCACCGGTGAGCACCCGGCGGCGCGGGTCACCGCCGACCGCCCCCTGCACCACCACACCGAGCACTGCACCGGTCACCACGACGGCCGTCGGCGAGACCTGCGGGTCGGCGATCCAGTCGTTGAACCGGATCGCGCCCAGCTCCTTGAGCAGCACCGCCGCCCAGAACACCGGCAGCGAGAAGAACAGGAACGCCACCACCGTGGCGGCGTAGTCGATGCCGGAATACTGCCGCACCGCGGTGAGGACGCCCAGCGCCACCCCTAGGACGATCGCCAGGAGCACCGCCGCGACGACCAGTCGCAGGGTCGTCGCCGCGGCCTGGCCGACCAGGCTGGCGGTGTCCACCCCGGTACGCGTGGTCCCCAGGTCGCAGCGCAGCCGCAGGCAGCCGGCCACGCCGCGCAGCCACCGCCCGTACCGCACGTACCACGGCTGGTCCAGGCCCATCAGCGCGACCCGCTGGGCGATGAGCTGGCCACGGTTGCTCGCCGTCGACTCGCGCAGGTCGGCGAGCGGGTCGCCGGAGCTGATCGTCAGCACGAAGACGAGGGCCGAGCCGGCACCGAGCACGAGGGCCGAGCTGCCGGCGCGCCGCAGCACGAACTTCAGCACGTCCGTCCTCCTCGCCCGGGCCTGCGGTCGGGCACCCGGTTGGCGATCATGCCCTCGTCGACGTGCGCTGTCAGCCGGCGCGAGCCCACTGCTCGGCGTTCCAGGCGACGGTGCTCTTCGCCGAGGTGCGTCGCACGTCGGCGAGGGTCGAGCTGTACGCCACCACACCGGGGTGGGCGAACAGCGGGATGCCGTACAGGTCCTCCCAGAGCAGCTTCTCGATGACCTTCAGCTGGGCGACCTGACCGGGCTCGTCGACCGTGGCGGCCAGACTCGCCCACGCCGCGTCGACCCGGGGGTCGGAGAAGCCGCCGAAGTTCTGCGGACCGTTCGTGACGTAGGAGCTCGCTCCGGCGGCGACCTGGCCGGCGCCCGCCCAGGCGAACAGGGCGACGTCGTAGGACCCGGTCGGCACGGTGGCGTCGAAGAAGTCGGCGCTGCCTGCGTCGACGACGTCGAAGCCGGCCTGGTCGCAGCTGGACGCGATGAGGGCGACCTCGTCCGTGCGCCGCGGGTTCGGCGCCGGGTAGGCGACGCGCACCCGCACCGGTGTGGTGACCCCCGCCTCGGCGAGCCTGGCCCGGGCGGCGTCGAGGTCGACGGCGTCGTACCGGCCGTCGTAGGCCGCACCGACGACGTCGGCGTAGTGCGGCTGGAACGGGAGCACCTCACGCGTGTCGAGGACGACCGCGGCAGGGTTGATCGGCGCGATGAGGGTGTCGACGATCTGCCGGCGGGGTACGCACAGCGCGAACGCCTCCCGCAGGGCCAGGGAGTCGGCGAACGCGGCGCCGGGACGGAAGTTGAAGTCGAGGTGCTCCCAGGCGAACGTGTCGCCGGTGGCCACCCGCACGCGGTCGCCGAGGGCGGCCAGCTGGGCCAGGGTGTCCACCGTCGCCTGCGGCTCGATGACGTCCAGGTCCCCGTTGGCCAGGGCCTGCACGTGCGCGTCCGCGGCGACGAACCGGAACGTCAGGTTCTTCGTCGCCGGGGGCGGCCCGCCGTACGCCGGGTTGGCCGTCAGCGTCAGCGACTGCCCGGCCGTCCAGCCGTTCTCGGCCAGGGTGTACGGACCGTTCACCGGCGTGATGGCAGCGTCGGGCAGCACCCCGGGGACCGGGGACGACCATGCCGTGTTCCAGAACTGGGCGGCCTTGTCCAGCACCGGGTAGTCGCGGTGGCGGATCGCGGTGACCAGGTCGGCCGTCGTGACACCGATCTGCGCGGCCACGACGTGCGCCGGCAGGGCAGACCCCACGGCGACCCGCCAGTCGGCGAACGGGACCGCGTAGCGGTACGTGAAGGTCTTGCCGCCGACCTGGCCGTCGGGCCCGGTCGGCACGTGCTGGCCCAGCGTCGGGAACCCGACGTTGTGGAACAACGGCTCCGGCTGCGCGGTCCCGGCCGAGTTCTGCGTCGGGATGGCCTGGGTGGCCCAGTCCAGCAGGTAGTCCGCGTACTCGACCGGCTGCCCGTCCGACCACACCGACGAGTCGTTGATCGTGTACCGCACCTCGAGCGGGTCCTCGGACACGACCTCCATGGTCCCGAACGAGGTGTCCGGGCACACCGTGCCATCGGTGCCGAAGTAGACGAAGCCGGCGAACAGGCGGTCGTCCACGGCGGCGGTGGCGGAGGTGGCGGTCTGCGGGGTGACCCCGTTGTAGCCGAGCCAGTCCTCCTCACCCACCGACACGGACACGGTGGCGTCGGCGGTACGCACGTCCCCCAGGTCGGCCTTGCACGGGTCGGCCGAGGAGTCGACGGTCGCTGGGGGCGGCGCGGTGGAGGGTTCCGGCGTCGCCGGCCCGGCGCACGCCCCGAGCACGAGCGCCCCGACGGCGAGGGCAGCCACGGCGGCGAGCGCGCGTTCCACTGCCACTGACCCTCCCGACGCGCCTGGGCCCGGGCTGCTCACCACACGACGGCGACCGGCCGTCGCGCAGCAGCGCCGCGGTGCCCCCGTTTGGTTGACACCACCGTAGCCGAGGCGGCCGGGCGCCGTGTCCGTGCCGCGCTCGCGGACCGGTCCGGCATCGGGTCAGGGCTCACCTGCACCGCGCTGCGTCAGCTGCGCACCGCCAGTGTCCCCACCGACGTATCAGTGTCGGCCGGCAGGTTCGCGAGGTCCTCGGCGGACTACTTCTTGCCGGCTCCAGGCGTTCCTGCGTGCCGGAACTCCACCACGTCCCCGTCGGCCATCACGTAGTCCTTGCCCTCGATGCGGGCCTTGCCCGCGGCCCGCACGGCCGCCACCGACCCGGCCGCCATCAGGTCCTCGTAGCCGATCACCTCGGCCTTGATGAAGCCCTTCTGGAAGTCCGTGTGGATGACCCCGGCCGCCTGCGGAGCGGTCCACCCCCGGTGGATCGTCCAGGCGCGGGCCTCCTTCGGTCCCGCGGTGAGGAACGTCTGCAGACCGAGCGCGTGGAATCCGGCCCGGGCCAGCTGGTCCAGCCCGGACTCGGTCTGACCGGTGGCGGCGAGCAGCTCGGCGGCGTCGGCCGGGTCCAGCTCGACGAGCTCCGACTCGAGCTTGGCGTCCAGGAGGATCGCATCGGCGGGGGCGACCATCTCGCGCAGCTCGGCCTGCAGCGCGGCGTCGGCCAGGCCGGCGTCGTCGGTGTTGAACACGTAGATGAACGGCTTGGCGGTGAGCAGCTGCAGGTCCCGCAGCGCCTCGAGGTCCACCCCGGCGGACGGGCCCGCCTGGGAGAGCGTGCCACCCTGCGCCAGCACCGCCTGCGCAGCCTGCGCCGCGGTGAGCACCGCGGGGTCGGTCTTCTTGCCGCGGACCTCCTTCTCCAGCCGGGGCAGCACCTTCTCCATCGTCTGCAGGTCCGCCAGGGCCAACTCGGTGGTCACCGTCTCGATGTCGGCCCGCGGGTCGACGCGGCCGGTGACGTGCACGACATCGGGATCCGCGAACACCCGGGTCACCTGGCAGATCGCATCCGCCTCGCGGATGTGGGCGAGGAACTGGTTGCCCAGCCCCTCCCCCTGGCTGGCCCCGGCGACGATGCCGGCGATGTCGACGAAGGACACCGTCGCCGGCACGATCCGCTCGCTGTCGAACAGCTCCGCCAGCCGGTCCAGGCGCGGGTCCGGCAGCGGCACCACGCCGACGTTGGGCTCGATCGTGGCGAACGGGTAGTTCGCGGCCACCACCTGCGCGCGGGTGAGGGCGTTGAACAGCGTCGACTTGCCGACGTTGGGTAGACCGACGATGCCGATGGTGACAGCCACGACCGGGCAGTCTACGGACCGCCGGCTGCCCGGCCGCCGGGGCGCCTGTCAGCCCGACGGGGCCGATCGGCCCGGAGCGGCCCGTCAGCCCAGCGAGGTCAGCGACGTCATCAGCTCCGGTGCGCGGCGGTCGTACACGCCGCCACCGACCCGCACACCCGCCACGAGCAGCGCGCCGCCCAGGGCCACCCCGACGACCGCCGCCACCGCACCGAGCACCGGCGAGCGGGAGCTCACCGCGAGGACGGTGAGCACGAGCGACGGCGAGACCAGCACGGCCAGGCACAGCCAACCCACGGCCTGCGTCGCCATCCCCGCCGTTGTCGAGCCCTGCGGCGCGGCCAGCGGGCTGGCTCCCGGCGGTGCCACCGGCTGGACCACCCAGGCCGAGGCGACGCTGCTCACCCCGAGCGTCGTCGCGAGCACACCGAGGGTGAGCCCGACGATCGGCGCCGTCGCGTCCCACCGGCCCGTCGCGGCCAGGGACGCCAGCGCGAGCCCGACGCACAGCGGCGCGCCGACCACCGCGCCCGCCCACGCCCGTCCCCACCGGTCCTGCCGGCCGTGCAGCGGCGCCGCCAGATGGGCCCAGAACGCCGTGCCGTCGTAGGAGATCCCGGCCGCCACCGTCCAGCCGAGCAGGAACGCCGCCAGCGGTCCGAGGGCGAGCGGCGCCGGGCCGCCGCCGGTGAGGGTGAGCAGCGCCACGCCCGCGAGGGGCGCGGCGACCAGCGTCGTCGCGTACCGCGGGTCACGCGCCCAGTAGGTCAGCGACCGCGCGGCGACAGCGCCCGTGGGCGTCGAGGGGAACCGCGCGAACAACCCGTCGCCGCCCCAGCGGACCCGCGCCGTGCCGACCCGGGGCGGCCGCGCCACCGTCGCGGCCAGGGCTCGGTCCCAGCCGAGCGCCGCCCCGGCGAGGCCGGCCAGTCCCACGGCCAGGTGCGCGGCGCCCGCCCCCCACCGGCCGGCCGCGACGTCGGCGCCGACCGCCCAGGGCGCTCCCCATGGCGTCCACCCCAGGACCCGCGCCACCCCCGGCAGCACCCGTGCCTCGAGCATCGGGTGCCCCGGCGACAGCCGGGCCAGCGGCACCAGCAGCACCGGCAGCAGGACCACCGTTGCGGCGAGCTCCCGGTACCGCCGCGCGGACAGCACCGGGGCCAGCGCCGTGGTGAGCGCCCTCGACCCGACCACGCACACCGCCACGCCCAGCGCCCCGCCCAGCACGCCGGCGAGCGCGGCGGCCGGCACCCGCCACCACACCAGCGCGGTACCGAGGCCGACGACCGTCGTCGCGAGCCCGGGCACACCGACCAGCGCGGCCAGGCCCAGACCGACGAGCAGCGTGCGGCGCGGCACCGGGAAGACGGCGAACCGCGCCGGGTCCACCGTCGCGTCGACACCGAATGCCAGCAACGGCACGACCCACCACCCGAGCACCAGCAGCGAACCCGCGAGCACCGGCACGCTGGTGCGCAGCTCCTCGTCCCGGGTGCCCACCGCGACGAAGCCGCCCAGCGCCAGGACCACCGCGCCGGCGGTGTAGAGGACGGCCACCAGCAGGCCCACCACCTGCCACGGGCTGCGGCGCAGCCCGTTGAGCCACAGCCGGAGCTTCAGTCGGACGACGGTCGCAACCACGTCAGGCCCTCCCGGTCCGGACGGCCGCCCACCAGCTCGACGAACCGGTCCTCCAGGGTCGCCCCGGCGCGCACCTCGTCGAGGGTGCCCGCGGCCAGGAGCCGGCCGTGGGCGATCACGGCCACGTGGTCGCACAGCCGCTGCACGAGGTCCATCACGTGGGAGGAGACCACGGCCGTGCCGCCCGACGCCACGTATCCGGTGAGGATGTCGCGGATGCCCGTGGCGGACACCGGGTCCACGGACTCCAACGGCTCGTCCAGCAGGAGCACGCGCGGGGCGTGCACCAGGGCACAGGCGAGGGTGATCTTCTTGGTCATACCGGCCGAGTAGTCGACGACCAGCGTGTCCTGGTCCTCGGTGAGGTCGAACGCGTCGAGCAGGTCGCCCGCCCGGTCGGCGACCGTCCGGCGGTCGAGGCCCTGCAGCAGACCCGCATAGGTGATGAGCTGCCGCCCGGTGAGCCGGTCGAACAGGCGCATGCCGTCCGGCATCACCCCCAGCAGACCCTTCACGCCAACCGGGTCCGCCCACAGGTCCCGCCCCTGGACGAGGACCCGGCCGAAGTCGGGGCGCAGCAGCCCGCTGGCCATCGACAAGGTGGTCGTCTTGCCGGCCCCGTTCGGCCCGACCAGCCCGAACAGCGAGCCGGTCGGCACGGTCAGGTCGATGCCCGCCACCGCGATCTTCGTCCCGAACCGCCGCCACAGGCCATGCAGCACCAGGGCCGGCGGCGAGCCGGTGCCGCTGGGTCCCATCGGGTCAGGATAGAAGGCCGTCGTGTCACAGGTCGGTGGGACGGTGCTGCCATGCAGATCCTCGTCCCCCTGATCACGCTGGTCGCCGGGCTGGTCGCCGGCTGGGCGGTCGCCGGCCTGCGCGCCTCCGCCCGGGTGCGCTCCGCCGAGGTCGCCGCCGCGCAGGTCGCCGCCCGCGCCGATGCCCAGCTCGCGGCGGCCGAGCGGCGGCTGGCCGAGCTGGCCGGGGACCGTGAGCGCCAGGGCGAGCAGTTCCGTGCGCTGGCCGCCGAGGCGCTGTCCACCAGCAGCGAGCAGTTCCTCACCCTGGCCCAGCAACGGTTGGCCGCGTCCCAGCAGTCCCAGGTCGCCGAGCTCGCCCAGCGCGAGCAGGCCGTGCGCGCCATGGTGGAGCCGCTGTCCCGCACGCTGGAAGCGGTGCGGACCGAGATCGGCACCGCCGAGCGCCGGCGGGCCGAGGGGCACGCCGCGCTCGCCGAGCAGGTGCGCGCCATGCAGGCCGCCTCCGAGCGGCTGCGGGACGAGACGGGCCGGTTGGCCACGGCGCTGCGCTCGCCGGCGGTGCGCGGCCGCTGGGGCGAGGTGCAGCTGCGCCGGGTCGTCGAGGCGGCCGGCATGCTGCCGTACGTGGACTTCGTCGAGCAGGACCAGGTGCGCACCGACGACGGCCTGCAGCGCCCCGACCTCGTCGTCCGGCTGGCCGGCGGCAAGCAGGTCGTCGTCGACGCCAAGGTGGCGTTCCTCGGTTTCCTCGAGGCCAGCGAGGCGACGGACCCTGCCACGCGGGCGGACCGGATGGCTGCGCACGCCCGCCAGGTGCGTGCACACGTCGACTCCCTGGCGGGCAAGCGGTACTGGGAACAGTTCAGCCCGGCGCCGGAGTTCGTCGTCATGTTCGTGCCGGCGGAGGCGTTCTGGCAGGCCGCGCTGGAGCAGGACCCGGGGCTCGTCGAGTACGCGTTCGGTCACGACGTCGTCGTCGCGACGCCGTCCACCCTGCTCGCCCTGCTGCGCACGGTCGCCTACGCGTGGCGCCAGGACGCCCTGGCCGGCAATGCGCAGACCGTCCTCGACCTGGGCAAGGAGCTGCACGGACGGATCGCGACGCTCGGCGGGCACGTGGCCCGGCTGGGCCGCGCCCTGGACTCCGCGGCGGCGGCCTACAACCAGACCGTCGCGTCGCTGGAGACCCGGGTGCTGGTCAGCGCGCGCCGCTTCGCCGACCTGCACGTGGTGGACGGCGACCTGCCCACCCCTGCCCCGGTGAACCCGCAGCTCAGCGCGGTGAGCGCCCCCGAGCTCCTCGCGTCGGCGTCCGAGCAGCTGCTGGCGCTCGACGACGGCCGCTAGACCGGGCGCACCGCGACGGAGCGCCGCTGGCCGCGCGGGTCGTCCCCGGCGGCCTTGAGGTCAGCGCGCAGCTCCTGCGGTAGGGAGAACATGAGCTCCTCGGTCGCGGTACGCACCTGCGCCACGTCGGCGAAGCCGTGCACGGCCAGCGCGCCGAGCACGTCCCGCACCAGGATCTCCGGCACCGACGCCCCCGACGTCACCCCGACGGTCGTCGCGCCGGTGAGCCACGCGGGGTCGATCTCGGCAGCCCGGTCCACCCGGTAGGCGGCGCGGGCGCCACCGTGCAGCGCCACCTCGACGAGCCGCACCGAGTTCGACGAGTTCGCCGATCCCACGACGATCACCACGTCGCACTCCGGGGCGATCTGCTTCACCGCCACCTGACGGTTCTGCGTCGCGTAGCAGATGTCGTCGCTCGGCGGGTCCTGCAGCGCCGGGAAGCGCTCGCGCAGGCGGCGCACCGTCTCCATCGTCTCGTCGACGGACAGCGTGGTCTGCGAGGTCCACACCACCCGCTCCGGGTCCCGCACGACCACCCGGTCCACGTCGTCAGGGGAGTTGACCACCTGGACCTGCTCGGGCGCCTCCCCCTGTGTGCCCTCGACCTCCTCGTGGCCGGCGTGGCCGATCAGCAGGATGTCGAGGTCCTCCCGGGCGAACCGGCGGACCTCCTTGTGCACCTTCGTCACCAGGGGGCACGTCGCGTCGATCGTGCGCAGCGAACGCGCGTCCGCGGCCGCGCGCACCTGCGGGGACACGCCGTGCGCGGAGAACACCACCCGCGCCCCCTCCGGCACCTCGTCCACCTCGGTGACGAACACCGCGCCCCGCGCCGCGAGCGCCTCGACGACGTGCTTGTTGTGGACGATCTCCTTGCGCACGTACACCGGTGCGCCGTAGTGCTCCAGCGCCTGCTCCACGGCGTCGACCGCCCGGTCCACCCCGGCGCAGTACCCGCGCGGTGCGGCGAGCAGGACTCGCTTGCCTGGCTGGTTCACCTCCTCAGTCTAGGCAGTGTCCTTGCCGTGGCAGGGTGGGGCCGTGGCTGACGGACCCTCGGACGACGCGCGGCCGGCGGGTGCGCCGACTCCGTCGGACACGCGAGCACCGGGCCCGCGATCGCCGCTGAGCGCGCCTGGAGCCGCGGAGCTTCCCGCCCGCGCCCTGGACACCACGGCCGAGCGTCCGTGGCCGGTGCGCCTGCTCGCCACGAAGATCGCCGAGTACGTGCACCGGATGGCGCCGGTGTGGGTGGAGGGCCAGGTCGTCCAGCTCAACCGCAGGCCCGGCGCGGGCATCGCCTTCCTCACCCTGCGGGACACCGACGCGGACATGTCCCTGCCGGTCGCGCTGTCGCCGGCGGTGCTCGCCGCGGCCGGCACCCCCGTGACGGAGGGGGCGCGCGTCGTCGTGCACGCCCGGCCGACGTTCTGGACCAAGCGCGGCTCCCTGCAACTCACCGCGGACGCCGTGCGGGCGGTCGGCGTCGGGGAGCTGCTCGCCCGGATCGAGCACCTCAAGCGGATCCTCGCGGCGGAGGGCCTGTTCGACGCGGACCGCAAGGTGCCGCTGCCGTTCCTCCCCGCGGTCGTCGGCCTGGTCTGCGGTCGCGACTCCAAGGCCGAGCACGACGTCGTGGTCAACGCCCGGGCCCGCTGGCCCCAGGTGGAGTTCGTCGTCCGCCAGGTGGCCGTGCAGGGTGTCGCGGCGGTCCCCGAGGTCACCGCGGCGATCGCCGAGCTCGACGCAGACCCCCGGGTGGAGGTGATCGTCGTGGCACGAGGCGGTGGCGCGGTGGAGGACCTCCTGCCGTTCAGCAACGAGACCCTCGTGCGTGCGGCAGCCGCCTGCCGCACGCCGCTGGTCAGCGCGATCGGCCACGAGACGGACACCCCGCTGCTCGACCTCGTCGCGGACTACCGGGCCTCGACCCCGACCGACGCCGCCAAGCGCATCGTCCCGGACGTCACCCAGGAGCGGGCCCGCCTGGCCGAGTGCCGCGACCGGATGCGCGCCGCGGTCCACCGCAGGCTGCGCCAGGAGCAGACGGTCCTCGACGCGCTGCGCGCCCGCCCGGTCCTGGCGGCACCACGCAGCCTCGTCGACACCCGCGAGCAGGCCGTGCAGCGCTGGCGCTGCGATGCGTACCAGGCGATGGACCACCTCGTCGAGCGGGCTGCCGGTCAGCTGCACGCCCTGGTCGGCCAGGTCCGGGCGCTTTCCCCGGCCGCCACGCTGGACCGCGGGTACGCCGTGGTCCAGCGTGGCGACGGGGCCGTCGTCCGTGACCCGGCAGCGGTCTCCCCCGGTGACCCACTGCGGATCAGGGTGGCGCGCGGCGAGATCGCCGCCCGCGTCGACCGGCTGGTTGGATGACGAGGTGGCCACCACCCCGCACGCCGACGACACCGGCACCGACACCGCAACCATGAGCTACGAGCAGGCCCGCGACGAGCTCGTCCAGGTGGTCGCCCGCCTGGAGGCGGGCGGCGCCACGCTCGAGGAGTCGCTCCAGCTCTGGGAACGTGGCGAGGCGCTGGCCGCTCGGTGCCAGGAGTGGCTCGACGGCGCCCGTCGTCGGCTCGCCGAGGCCGGCGGCCGGAGTGCTGCCGAGCACCCGACTCAGCCGTCGGCGGACAGCCCCGCCGCGCCGGTCGACGGTCCCGCCGCGCCGGCCGGCTGACCGCGAGCGCCGCGGTGGGTCCGATGGCACGATGTCCGCCGTGGCCGACCGCACCCCTGCCCAGGCGTGGGCGAAC
The DNA here is from genome assembly GCA_963703555.1 of uncultured Actinomycetota bacterium. Taxonomy (GTDB): domain Bacteria; phylum Actinomycetota; class Actinomycetes; order Actinomycetales; family Cellulomonadaceae; genus CAVPEV01. The sequence continues at coordinate 148,547 of CAVPEV010000043.1, forward strand.
CTGCGGGCCGGCAACGACCGGTTTGCCCGCGGGCAGGCCGAGCACCCGCGCCGGGGGCTGCGCCGACGCGCCGAGCTGGTCGCCGAGCAGCACCCGTCCGCCGTCGTCCTGGGCTGCTCCGACTCCCGCGTGCCACCCGAGGTCGTGCTGGACCAGGGGCTCGGCGACCTGTTCGTGGTGCGGACCGCGGGGCACGTCCTGGATCCTGCCGTGCTGGGATCCGTCGAGTTCGGGGTCGCGGTGCTCGGGGCCCCGCTGGTCGTCGTGCTGGGCCATGAGGGGTGCGGCGCGGTGGCGGCGGCGGTCGCCGCCCGCGCCACGGGGGAGCTGCCGCCCGGGTCCATCCGCGCCGTCGTCGAGCGCATCCTCCCGTCGGCCCCCACGCCGGGTGGCGGCACGGGCGTCCCGGACGCAACCGAGCTGGGCCGTCGGCACGTCCGGCGCACGGTCCGCACCCTGGCCCAGACGCCCGCACTGCTGGCCGCCGCCGTCGCGGCGGCCAGGTGCGCCGTCCTCGGGCTGGAGTACGGCCTCACCGACGGCCGGGTCCGGCTCATCGAGACGGTCGGCCGGGTCGACTGACGGGCCCGACCGGCGCCACCTCCTCGGCGCTGCGATGCCAGACTGGCCCGATGACCGACGCCGCCCAGCGGACGTACCGCATCGAGCACGACACCATGGGGGAGGTCCGCGTCCCCGCGGAGGCGCTCTACCGGGCGCAGACCCAGCGAGCCGTGGAGAACTTCCCGATCTCCGGCACCCGGCTGGAGCGCACGCACATCGAGGCGCTCGCCCGGATCAAGAAGGCCGCGGCACGGGCCAACGCCGAGCTCGGTGTGCTGCCGGCGGACCTCGCCGATGCCATCGCGGGCGCGGCGGACGAGGTCGCGCTCGGCCGCCACGACGACCAGTTCCCGGTCGACGTCTACCAGACCGGCTCCGGCACCAGCTCCAACATGAACGCCAACGAGGTCATCGCGACCCTTGCCGCCCGCCGCCTCGGCCGGGACGTGCACCCCAACGACCACGTCAACGCATCCCAGTCGTCCAACGACGTGTTCCCCACGTCCGTGCACGTGGCCGCCACCCGTGGCGTGCTCCACGACCTGGTCCCGGCCCTGGAGCACCTGGCCGGGGCCCTGGAGGCCAAGGCCGCCGAGCTGGCCGACGTCGTCAAGGCGGGGCGCACCCACCTGATGGACGCCACGCCGGTGACGCTCGGCCAGGAGCTCGGCGGGCACGCCGCCGCGGTGCGCCGCGGCATCGAGCGCCTGCAGGCCGCGGTGCCCCGCGTCGGCGAGGTACCGCTCGGCGGCACCGCCGTGGGGACCGGCATCAACACCCCTGTCGGCTTTCCGCAACGGGTCATCGCCCTGCTCCGCGAGGACACCGGGCTGCCGCTCACCGAGGCGCGGGACCACTTCGAGGCCCAGGGAGCCCGCGACGGCCTCGTCGAGCTGTCCGGCGCGCTGCGGTCCGTCGCGGTGAGCCTCACGAAGATCTGCAACGACCTGCGCTGGATGGCCTCGGGGCCGCGCACCGGCCTGGCCGAGATCGCCCTGCCCGACCTCCAGCCCGGCTCCTCGATCATGCCCGGCAAGGTCAACCCGGTCGTCCCGGAGGCGGTGCTCATGGTCTGCTCGCGGGTGGTCGGCAACGACGCGACCGTGGCCTGGGCCGGGGCCAGCGGCGCGTTCGAGCTCAACGTGCAGGTCCCGGTGATGGCGCTCGGCGTGCTGGAGTCCCTGCGGCTGCTCAGCACGTCGACACGGCTGCTCGCCGACCGTGCGGTCGCGGGCATCGTGGCGAACGCCGAGCGGGCCCGCGGGTACGCGGAGTCCTCCCCGGCCATCGTCACGCCGCTCAACCGGGTCGTGGGCTACGAGGCCGCCGCCCGGATCGCCAAGCACGCCGTCGCCCATGGCAGCACGATCCGCGAGGCGGTCGTGGAGCTGGGTTACGTCGAGCGCGGCGAGATCACCGAAGCGGACCTGGACCGCCTGCTCGACGTGCTGGCCATGACGCGCCCGCCGCACGGCTGACCTGCCCGCCGGCCTGCGCCGGGTCGCCCGGTACCCGTCCGCCACGTCGGGCCCGGCGCCGGGCGGTCACACCTCGATGCCGTCGAACATCTCGGTGACCAGCGCAGCGATCGGCGAGCGCTCCGACCGGGTGAGCGTGACGTGGGCGAACAGCGGGTGACCCTTGAGCGCCTCGATGACGGCGGCGACGCCGTCATGCCGGCCGACCCGCAGGTTGTCCCGCTGGGCGACGTCGTGGGTGAGCACCACCCGCGAGCCCTCGCCGATCCGGGACAGCACGGTGAGCAGGACGTTGCGCTCCAGCGACTGCGCCTCGTCGACGATGACGAACGCGTCGTGCAGCGTGCGCCCACGGATGTGGGTGAGCGGCAGGACCTCGAGCATGCCGCGAGCCACGACCTCCTCGACGACGGCCGGGCTGACCACCGCGCCCAGGGTGTCGAACACCGCCTGCGCCCAGGGGCCCATCTTGTCCTGCTCGCCGCCCGGCAGGTACCCGAGCTCCTGGCCGCCCACGGCGTACAGCGGCCGGAACACGACGACCTTGCGGTGCTGGCGCCGCTCGAGCACCGCCTCCAGCCCGGCGCACAGCGCGAGCGCCGACTTACCCGTGCCGGCCCGACCCCCCAGGGACACGATCCCGATCTCCTCGTCCAGCAGCAGGTCGATGGCCACCCGCTGCTCGGCGCTGCGGCCGCGGACGCCGAACACCTCCCGGTCGCCCCGGACCAGTCGCAGCAGCTTGTCCGGGGTGACCCGACCCAGCGCGGACCCCCGCGGGCTGTGCAGGACGAGACCGGTGTGACAGGGCAGGTCGCGGCCCACCGCACCGTCCACGTCGACCAGGGCGATCTCCTCGCTGCGCCACAGCTCGGCCATCTGCGCCTCGGTGAGCTCCAGGGTGTCCATCCCGGTCCAGCCGGAGTCGACGGTCAGCTCCGCGCGGTACTCCTCGGCGCGCAGGCCGACAGCCGCTGCCTTGACCCGCATCGGCAGGTCCTTGGACACCACCGTGACGTCGCACCCCTCGGCGGCCAGGTTCGCCGCGACCGCGAGGATGCGGCTGTCGTTGTCGCCGAGCCGGAAGCCGGCGGGCAGCACCGCCGGGTCGACGTGGTTGAGCTCGACCCGCAGCGTTCCGCCCTGGTCCCCGACGGGGATCGGCCGGTCCAGCCGGCCGTGCAGCACCCGCAGGTCGTCGAGCAGGTGCAGCGCGGACCGGGCGAAGTAGCCCAGCTCGGCATGGTGGCGCTTGGCCTCGAGCTCCGTGACGACGACGACGGGCAGCACGACGTCGTGCTCGGCGAACCGGAAGATCGCGCGCGGGTCGGACAGCAGGACCGAGGTGTCGAGCACGTGCGTGCGGCGCGCCCCTGGCGCGGTCTGGGTGGTGACGCGGGTCTGGCTGCTGGGGATGCTCGCCACGACGTGCTCCCTCCGGCGCCTGCGCGCCGCATCGGGCGCCTCCCGCCGGCTGACCCCTGCGGGCCCCGGCGCTCGGCGGTGGGACGGGGGCGGCCGGCGCACGAGGGCCGGGTCCGGCCCTCCCCACGGAGCACGTGCTCCATCGGCTGGCCTCCCGCGGACGACGGGTGCCGTCCGTGCGTTCGACGCTAGGCCGCGGGTCGCCCGTGCTGGCGGCGACACGCGGCCGCCGTCACCGAGAATTCACCGGGCGGACACCCCCACCCGGCGACGCGCGCCTACTGCCCGAGCCGGCGCTCCCGGGCGGCGTACGAGCGCACTGCCCGCAGGAAGTCCACCCGCCGGAAGTCCGGCCAGTACGCCTCGCAGAAGTAGAACTCCGAGTGCGCCGACTGCCACAGCAGGAACCCGCTGAGCCGCTGCTCCCCCGAGGTGCGGATCACCAGGTCCGGGTCCGGCTGCCCGTGCGTGTACAGGTGTGCGGCGATGTGCTCGACGTCGAACGCCTCGGCCGCCTCGTCCAGGCTCTCACCCGCAGCAGCCCGCTCGCGCAGGAACTCGCGGACCGCGTCGGCGATCTCCTGCCGACCGCCGTACCCGACCGCGACGTTGACGTGCAGCCCCCGCACGTCCCGGGTGGCCTCCTCGGCCGCCTGCAGGGCCTGGACCGTCGACGTGGGCAGCAGGTCCAGGGCGCCCATCGGCTGCACCCGCCACCGGCCCGTCGCGGCCAGGTCGCGCACCGAGCCCTCGATGATCTCCAGCAGCGCTGCGAGCTCGTCGTCGGCGCGGGTCAGGTTGTCCGTGGACAGCATCCACAGCGTGACGACCTCGACGCCGATCTCCTCGCTCCAGGTGAGCACCTCGGTGATCTTGTCGGCGCCACGGCGGTGCCCGAACACCGTCGGTTCGCCCATGCTGCGCGCCCAGCGCCGGTTGCCGTCGAGGATGACCCCGACGTGCCGGGGCACCTGGTCCCGGCGCAGCGACCCGGCGAGGCGTCGCTCGTAGAGGCTGTACAGGGGGTGGGGCAGGTGCACGGCGACCACCGTACCGCCCGGCCGTGGGGCGACCGTGGTCCCGGACCGTCGACCTACGGTACCGTAACTTGCGACATCGTCGACCGCCCCCGGTGCGCCGGGAGGCGGGGCGAGGAGAGGACCGGCATGCGCGTCCCAGCAGGTCCCGTGGCGACCGAGGTCGCCAGACCCCGGCTCCGGGGCTGGATCCACACCGTCATGGCCCCGCTCGTCGCCATCGGCTCCGTGGTGCTCGTCCTCGGCGCCCCGACCCCCACGACCCGCTGGGCGACGGCCGTCTTCGGCCTGACCGCGACGATGCTGTTCACCACCAGCGCGATCTACCACCGGGGGCACTGGTCACAGCGCGTCACGCACGTGCTGCGCCGGCTCGACCACTCGAACATCTTCCTGGTCATCGCCGGCACCTGCACGCCGCTGGCCGTCGCGCTGCTGCCGGCCGGGACGGCCCGCCGGCTGCTCCTCGTCGTGTGGGTCGGAGCGCTCGGCGGGCTGCTCGCGCGGGTCTTCTGGCTCGGCGCCCCACGATGGCTGTACGTGCCGGTCTACGTCGCCCTGGGCTGGGTCGCGGTGTGGTTCCTGCCGGCGTTCGCCCGCTCGGGAGGCCCCGGCGTGGCCTGGCTCGTCATCGCCGGCGGCGTGGCCTACACGGCGGGCGCCGTCGTGTACGGCCTCAAGCGCCCCAACCCCAGCCCGCGCTGGTTCGGCTTCCACGAGGTGTTCCACTCGCTCACCGCCGTCGGCTTCGTCTGCCACTACGTCGCGGTCGTCCTCGCCGTCGCCGGGTGAGCCGCACGGCACGACGCGGTAGCGCCGCCGAGCGAGCGAGGGGTCGCGCTCCCGGGCCCGGGTCACCGCCCGGGGATCCAGGTCCACCGCTCGGACCGCGGGCCGAGCGTCCATCTCCATGAGGACCACCCCGTCCGGCCCGACGACGAGCGACCGCCCGACCACCCCACGGCCGGCCTGCCCGACCGCGACGACCGCCGCCGTGTTCTCGATGGCGCGGGCGACGGCCAGAGCCCGCCAGTGCATCGCCTTGAGCGGGCCGTCCGCCCACGCTGCGGGGACCACGAGCACCTCGGCGCCGGCGTCCACCAACCGCCGGCCCGACTCGGGGAACCGCAGGTCGTAGCAGGTCAGGACGCCGAAGCGCAGACCGGCGACGTCCATCAGGAGCGGCGCGGCGTCGGCGCGCCCGGGCTCCAGCCGGTCCGACTCCCGCTGGCCGAACGCGTCGTACAGGTGCACCTTGTGGTAGACGCCCTGCACCCGCCCGTCCGGGCCGACCGCGACGATGGCGTTCACCGCCCGGTCGGGCGACCGCCCTGGTAGCACGGTCCCGACGAGGACCGCGGCGCGCGCCGTGGCCGCCGCCTGCTGCACCGCGGTGACGAACGGCCCGTCGAGCGGCTCGGCGAACGCCGGGTCGGTGCCGTTCGGGGCGAACACGGAGGCGTACTCGGGTAGCACCACGACGTCGGCGTGGGCCCGGTCCGCCGCGGCGACCGCCGCCACCGCCACCTCCGCGTTGCGGCGGCGGTCCAGCCCGACGGCGAGCTGCGCGAGCACGACGCGCACCGCCGCCGGTCCCCCCGCGCCGTCCCGCGGGCTCACCCCGGCGTCCCGCGGGCTGGCCCCGGCGTCCCACGCGCTCACCCCGGCGTCCCGCCCGGTCGCCCCCCGCCGGGTCCGGCGCCCGCGGGATCGGTCGACGTCGGCCCCGACGCGGGACCGGCACCGGCACCGGACGGACCATCCACCGCCGAGGCCTCCTCCGCGTCGGCTGCAGCCCGGTGCTGCACGCGCCGCAGCTGGGTCACGAGGGACAGGAAGAGCAGCCCCGCAGCCACCGCGACACCGAACGTCACGAGGAAGCCGAGCACGCCGGGCGAGACCTGGTCGTCCGGCGGCACCTCGATCGGTGACGGGCTGGGGGAGGCCGCGGCCCACCGGCCGACGAGCGCACCCGCACCCGAGACCACCGCGCCGGTGAGCGCGGCCGCGGTCACCACCCCCGACCTCTCACACCGGCGAACAGGTCGTCCTCGGGCAGAGACGTCGGCACCCGGGAGTCGGCGAGCTCGAACTCGTCCCACGGCCACACCTCGCGCTCGAGGTCGGCGGGCACGGCGAAGAAGAACCCCTCGGGATCGATCTGGGTGGCGTGGGCGCGCAGCGCCGCATCCCGGGCGGCGAACCAGTCCGCACACTCCACCCAGGTGGTCACCTCGCGCTCGGGGACCTCCCGCGCCGCGCGCGACTCGATCCACTCCCCGAACGGGGACTCCAGGCCGCGGGCGACCATCGCCTCGTGCAGGGCGCGGAACCGGGCCATGGAGAAGCCGTGGCCGTAGTACAGCTTGACCGGCTGCCAGGGGGTGCCGCGGCCGGCGTAGGCGTCCGGGTCGCCGGCCGCCCGGTACGCCTCCACGCTGACCCGGTGGCACATCGCGTGGTCCGGGTGCGGGTAGCCACCGGTGGGGTCGTAGGTCGTGATGACGTGCGGACGGAACTCGCGCACCACCTCGACGAGCGGGGCTGCGGCCTGGGCGAGGGGCAGCGACGCGAAGCAGCCCTCGGGCAGCGGGGGCAGCGGGTCGCCCTCCGGCAGGCCGGAGTCCACGAAACCCAGCCATCGGTGCTGCACGCCGAGCGCCCGCGCGGCGGCGGCCATCTCCTGCCGGCGCAGCTCGCGCATCCCGGCCATGCCGCCGGGCACCGGCGGGTGGTGCGGGTTGAGCACGTCCCCCCGCTCTCCTCCGGTGCACGACACGACGAGCACCTCGGCGCCCTCGGCCGCGTACCGGGCGGTCGCCGCCGCTCCCTTGCTGGACTCGTCGTCGGGGTGCGCATGCACCGCCAGCAGTCGCAGGCTCTCCGTCACGACACCTCCTCGGCTACGCCCGGGCGTGGTCCCACGCCACCGGTAAGGCGTTGGACAATGATCCCCCCACCCGCGCACCGGAGGAGCAGCGTGACGCACAGGTCCTGGCCCGGTCCGACGCCGACCGTCCCCGGTCCGACGCCGGCCGTCGGTCCACCGGCCGGCCGCTACGGCCGCCCGGTGTCGGCCCGCCGTGTCAGGCTCGCCCGCCTGAGCGTCGGACTGGCCGCGGCGCTCGGCGTCGCCGGGGTGGTGTGGCTCGGGCTGCGCGCGGGGTCCGACCCGGCCACCGTGCGCACCGTCGGCTTCGCCGTCCACGACGGGCAGAGCGTGGACCTCACGTTCGAGGTGACGAAGGACCCGGCCACGGCGGTCGACTGCCAGGTCCGGGCACTGTCGTCGTCCTACGGGGAGGTGGGCGTGCGCACCGTGCGGGTCGGGCCGGCAGGCACTGCGACGGTCCGTGTCACCGAGTCGATCCGCACCTCCGAGGAGGCGACGACGGCGATCGTCGAGGACTGCGTCCCGGCGGACAACTGATCCCGCCCACCCCGGGCGACCGACCCGGGCCCGGCCCGTCGAACCGGTGCCCGGCCCTTCGATAGGTATGCTTGCAGGTTCCAGCACCGCCCGGTCGGGCGCGAACCGACCCGGAGGGCGGCACGCACCCGTACCCAGCCATGGCTCCCGCGCGGGCGCGCACCAGTGAGGAAGGAGCGATCGTGACCCAGACACCCCAGGCCACCTGGCTCACCCAGGAAGCGTACGACCGGCTCACCGCCGAGCTGCGCCACCTCGAGGGCGAGGGACGTTCCGAGATCGCCGAACGCATCGCCGTCGCCCGTGACGAGGGCGACCTCAAGGAGAACGGCGGGTACCACGCGGCGCGGGAGGAGCAGGCCAAGCAGGAGGCCCGCATCCGCGAGCTGCGCGCCAAGCTGCACTCCGCGCAGATCGCCACGCCTGCCGACGACGGGGTCGTCGAGCCCGGCATGGTGGTCCGCGCGGTCGTTGCCGGGGACGAGATGAGCTTCCTGCTCGGTTCGCGCGAGATCGCTGGATCCGCCGACATCGAGGTGTACTCCCCCACCTCCCCGCTCGGCGCGGCCATCACCGGCCGGTCGGTGGGCGACGCCGTCTCCTACCAGACCCCCAACGGCCGGACCATCGACGTGCAGGTCCTCGACGCGAAGCCGTTCCGGGGCTGACAGCTGCCGGCTGTCACTGCTCGGCGACGCGGAAGCCGCACCCGCGGAGCCGGGCCAGCACGTCGGCGCAGTGCTCCGGTCCCTTCGTCTCGACCTCGACGTCCGCCTCCACCTCGCCGAACTCCAGGTCGGGGCCGGTGCGCGCGTGGGACACCGTGACCACGTTCGTGCCGGCCCGGGCCAACTCGGTGAGCAGGGACGCCAGGGCACCCGGGCGGTCCGCGATCCGGACCCGCAGCCGCAGGTAGCGGCCGGCGGCGACCAGGCCGTGTTGCACGACCCGCAGCAGCACGAGGGGATCGATGTTGCCCCCGGACAGCACCGCGACCACCGGCCCGGCGAACTCGCCCGGCGAGGCCATCAGGGCGGCCACCCCGGCGACCCCCGACGGCTCCACGATGAGCTTGGCCCGTTCCGCCACCAGGAGCAGGGCTCGCGACAGGTCCTCCTCGCTGACCGTGCGCACCGGCGTGCCGTGCGCGGCGAGCACGGCGAACGGCACGGCGCCCGGCGTGCCGACCGCGATCCCGTCCGCCATCGTGCGCAGCTCGGGCGCCGGCACGGGATGGCCCACCCGCAACGACTCGGGGTAGGCGGCGGCGTGCGCCGCCTGCACCCCGACGACCCGCACCTGCGGCGCCAGATCGGCGAGCGCCGCGACGACGCCGGCCGCCAGCCCGCCGCCGCCGACCGGGACGAGGACGGTCGCCACGTCCGGCACCTGCTCCAGGATCTCCAGCGCGACCGTCCCCTGGCCCGCCACCACGTCGGGGTGGTCGAACGGGTGGATGAGCACGGCGCCGGTGCGCTCGGCCTCGGCCGAGGCCGCGACGAGCGCCTCGTCGACGGTGCTGCCCGCCATCCGGACCTGCGCTCCGTAGTCCCGCGTCGCCGCGACCTTCGGCAGGGCGGCGTCGACCGGCATGTACACGGTGGCTCGGATGCCGAGGATCTGCGCGGCCAGGGCGACGCCCTGCGCGTGGTTGCCGGCGCTCGCCGCCACCACGCCGCGCGCGCGCTCGGCGGGGCTCAGCCGGGCCATCCGCACGTAGGCCCCGCGGATCTTGAATGACCCCGCCCGTTGCAGGTTCTCGCACTTGAGCAGGACATCCGTGCCCGCGATGCGACTCAGTGCCCGCGACGGCTCGACCGGCGTGCGGGTCGCCACGCCGCGGAGCAGCTGCGCCGCCTCGACGACGTCCCGACCGCGGACGGCTGCGGCCGGTGCGGGCCCCGGCCCTGCCTCTGACGCCCGCACGCGGACAGGATAGCCGGGGGTGACGGCGACCCGGCACCACGCAGCGTCCCGGTCAGCGGCCTGAGACCGGCGCAGTCGCCGCCGCCTCGCCGTCCCCGTCCAGGTGGTCGTCGGCGCCCAGGCCCGGGAACTTGTCATGCCCGTGCAGGTAGAGCAGCACCGTGTTGAGCACGGCCGCCAGCGGCACAGCGAACAGTGCGCCGACGATGCCCGCCGCGTAGGACCCGCCCGCGACGACGAGCAGCACCGCCACCGGGTGCAGCGAGACGGCGTGCCCCATGAGGAAGGGCTGCAGCACGTGCCCCTCGATCTGCTGCACCGCGAGGACGACGGCGAGCATGATCGCGGCCGCGGCGAGCCCCTGGGAGACCAGGGCGACCAGGACGGCGACCGCGCCGGTGAGCACCGCCCCGACGATCGGCACGAAGGAGCCGAGGAAGACCAGCATTCCCAGCGGCAGGGCCAGCGGAAGGCCGAGCAGGGCAGCGCCCAGACCGATCCCCACCGCGTCGACGCCGGCGACGAGGATCTGGGTCCGCGTGTAGGCGGCCAACGTCACCAGGCCCCGCCGGCCCGCCTGGTGGAAGGATTCCCGGGCGGCCACCGGCAGCAGCCGCACCAGCCACCGCCACACCGTGCGGCCGTCGAAGAGGAAGAAGAAGGTGCAGAACAGCGCGATGAGGGTGCCGGCCAGGACGTGGCCGATCGTCGTCGTCACGGACAGGGCCCCGGACACCAGGCTGCCCGACCCGCTGCCGGACAGTCCGGAGGTGGCCTGGCTCAACAGCTCCTGCAACCGGCCGGCCGACAGGTGCACAGGCCCGGTGGCCAGCCACCGGGTCACCTGGTCGATCCCGGCAAGGGCCTGGTTCCACAGGTCACCGATGCCGCGAGCCACCGACCCACCTGCCACGGTGAGCAGCCCCGCCACCACGGCGACGAGCCCGAGCAGGGCGAGCGCCGAGGCCGCCGCGCGGGGCAGCCGCAGCCGACGGACGAGCACCTCGACCACGGGCGCGAGCAGCACGGTGAGCAGCAGCGCGATCGCCACGGGCACGACGATGATGCGCAGCACCGTCACCAGCCAGGCGACGCCGGCCACGACAGCGGCGATCAGCAGCACGCGCCAGGACCACTCGGCGCCCACGCGGACCGACTCCGGGACCGTGTCGGCCGCGTGCCGAGACCGGCCCGGGCCGCCGGGCTCCCCGGGACCGGGCTGCGCCTGCGTCATGTCGACCTCCCGGGCAGGTCGGTGGGGGGAGCGGTCGTCACGGGCCCAGGCTAGGGGCTGCCCGGTCCGGGAACAGCCCGGGGATCGGGCCGGTTGGTTCGGACGGAGCCCGGCGGGTGCTGCCGCCGGCCGAGGAGGATCACATGAGCTGGTTGTTCGGACCGTCGACCGCGACCCGCATGGTCGAGCCGCAGCAGGCGCTGCCCGGTCGCGCCGACTACGCCTTCGAGGTGCCGGAGCGCCACGCCGTGCTCGGCACCCGGCTGCGCGGACCCTGGCCGGCAGGCACGGCGACGATCGGCCTGGCGATGGGCTGCTTCTGGGGAGCCGAGCGCGCGCTGTGGCAGCTGCCCGGTGTCATCACCACCGCCGCCGGCTACCAGGGCGGGTCCACGCCCTTCCCGACCTACGAGGAGGTGTGCACCGGGCTCACCGGCCACGCGGAGACGGTCCTCGTGGCCTACGACCCGGCCGTCCTGCCCCATGGCGAGCTGCTGCGGGTCTTCTGGGAGTCGCACGACCCGACCCAGGGCTACCGCCAGGGCAATGATCGCGGCACCCAGTACCGGTCGGCCGTCTACACCAGCGTGCCCGACCAGGCCGAGGCGGCCGCCGTCATGCGGGCGGCCTACCAGGACCGGCTCACGGCTGCCGGCCACGGCCCGGTCACCACCGAGCTGAGGTCCGTCCAGGAGGCCGGACCGTTCTTCTACGCCGAGGAGTACCACCAGCAGTACCTGCACAAGATCCCCGACGGGTACTGCGGCCTGGCCGGCACCGGCGTGGCGTGCCCGACGGGCCTCGGCGGACTCGAGGCGGCCGACCCGGGGCGCTGAGCGACGCACGCTCGCCGTCCGGCTGCAGGATGCGGACCCGCAGGTCCTCCGACAGCACGATTGCGCCAGCACGATGGAGCCGGCGACCCCTGTCCCGTCAGTTACGGAAGATGGCCAGGAGCCGCAGCAGCTCCAGGTACAGCCAGATGAGCGTGACCATCAGACCGAACGCCGCGGTCCAGGCGAACCGGGCCGGCGCCCCGCGCTCCACCCCGCGCTTGATGGAGTCGAAGTCCACGACGAGGCTGTACGCGGCGAGCCCGACGGCGATCAGCCCGACGACCACACCCAGCGGTCCGGACCGCAGCGGGCCGAAGTCGCCACCCCCGACGCCGGCGAGCATCAGCACGCCGTTGGCGAGCATGAAGACCAGGTAGCCCAGCATGGCGACGAGCAGCACCCGGGTGGACTTGGCGCTGACCCGCACCTTCCCGGACCGGAAGGCGACCAACGACACGGCGAAGACCGCCAACGTCGCCAGCACCGCCTGCCCGACGAGGCCGGCGTAGGCCGACTCGTAGAAGGCGGAGATGCCGCCGAGGAACACACCCTCGGCGACCGTGTAGGCCACGATCAGCGCCGGGCTCGGCTCCCGCTTGAAGGCGTTGACCAGCCCGAGCACCAGCCCGACGATCGCGCCGAGGCCGAACAGTCCGGGTGCGAGCAGCCAGGTCGCCGCCGCGGTCGCGGCCAGCAGCAAGAACAGCCCGCCGGTCCGGACGATGACGTCGTCGTAGGTCAGCCGTCCGGTCTGGACGGGAGTCGCGGCCGGCGCGGTGTACACCCGCTCGAGCGTGGCGGCGTCGCCAACCTGCGCCGCCGCGGTGAACGGCGCCACGGTCGCGGTCCTGCCCCGGCGCTCACCGAACGGGTCCGAACGATCGAAGACGGGGTTGCTCAACTGCTCCTCCTGGTCGGGTCGCGCACCGGCCCGGTCGGCCGCGGTGCGTCCACCCTACGCAACGCAGCCGGCCGGGCCGGCGTTCCCGACCTACCGCGGGTCGCGGCCCGCGGTCACCGTGCGATGGCGACCTTGAGGGCGCCGGTCTCGGCCGCGCGGCCGAACACGTCGTAGGCCTCCTCCATCTGGTCCAGGGTGAACCGGTGGGTGACGAACTTGCCCACCGGCAGCTTGCCCTGGGTCACCAGGCGCAGCAGCATCGCGGTCGTGTTCGTGCTGACCAGGCCCATGGTGAGGGTGATGTTGTGGATCCACAGGTTCTGCAGCGCCAGCTCCACCGGCTTGCCGTGCACGCCCACGTTGGCGACGTGCCCGCCGGGGCGGACGATCTGGGTGCACATGGTGAACGTCGTCGGGATCCCGACGGCCTCGATGGCGACGTCGACCCCCTGTCCGTCGGTCAGCGCCATGATCTGCTCACGCCAGTCGGGCGCACCGGAGTTCACGGTGTCGGTGGCCCCGAACTCACGGGCCAGCCCCAGCCGGCGCTCGTCCAGGTCGACGGAGATGATCCGCGCCGGCCCGTACAGACCTGCGGTCATCACGGCAGACAGGCCCACCGGGCCCGCACCGATGATCGCGATGGTGTCGCCGGGCTTCACCTGGCCGGAGATCACGCCGATCTCGAAGCCGGTCGGCAGGATGTCCGACAGCATGACGCCCTGCTCGTCGCTGACGCCCTCGGGCAGCAGGTACACCGAGTTCTCGGCGTAGGGCACCCGGACGTACTCGGCCTGGGTGCCGTCGATGAGGTGGCCGAAGATCCAGCCCATGCCGGCGGCACCCTCCTCGCCCATGCAGTGCGCGTACAGGCCCTGCTTGCAGGCTGCGCACTTCCCGCAGGACTTGATGCAGGACACGATGACGCGGTCGCCGACGGCCAGCGTGCTCACCGCCGAGCCGATCTCGGTGATCGTGCCGACCGCCTCGTGGCCGAGGACCCGGCCGGGCGTGACCTCAGGCACGTCCCCCTTGAGGATGTGCAGGTCGGACCCGCAGATCGTCGTGGTGTCCACCTGGACGATCACGTCCGTGGGTGCCACGATCGTGGGGTCCGGTACCTCTTCCCAGGACTTCTGACCCGGGCCGTGGTAAACGAGTGCCTTCATCGCTCCTCCTCGAGCGTCTGCCGGGCCACCAGGTCGGCGGCGTGCGGCACTCCATGACACGACCGAAGTCCTAGCCCTGTCTAGGGCCTTGGTCCCGACTCGAACCCGTAACCGGACCGCTCACCGTCCGGTCGGCGCGGACGTCCGACAGGCGGTCGGCAGACGATCGGTGTACGGCCGCAGGCCCTCCGCAATGCCACACTGGACAGCGACCGGACCCCGCCGGACGTCGAGGGAGACGATGGACCAGGCATCGCGCGACGAGGCACCGAACACCATCGAGGAGCAGGTCCGGGCGACCCTCGTGAACCGCCCGAGGCACGGCGCGCCGGGTCCGCTGCCGGCCCGGGTGCTGCGGACCGCACCGCTGTCGGCGTCCATGATCCGGGTGACCCTTGGCGGCGACGGTCTGCGCCCGTTCGTGGCGTCGCCGCACGCCGACTCCTACATCAAGCTCGTCTTCCGCCCCGGTGGGCTGCCCACCCCCCTGCCGCTGGGTGCCGACGGTCGGGTGGACCTGGCGGCACTCACCGCCGGCCTGCCGGCCGCGCAGCCGCTCAGCCGGCGTTCGTACACCGTGCGGGCCTTCGACCCGGCACCCGAGCTCACGCTCGACGTGCTGGTCCACGGCCCGCGCGGGGTTGCCGGACCGTGGGCCCAGCGGGCCGCCCCGGGTGACACGGTCCTCGTGGCCGGTCCCGGCGGCACCTGGTCCCCGGACCCCACGGCGGACCACCACCTGCTCCTCGGCGACCTCTCCGCCGTGCCGGCGATCGCCGTGGCACTGGCCCGCCTCCCGCGCGGGGCCGCCGCCACAGCCGTCATCGAGGTGCCCGGCCCGGAGCACGAGCTCGCGATCGACGTCCCGCCCGGGGTGCAGCTCACCTGGGTGCACGCCGACGGTCGTCCGGCGGGCACGGCTCTCGTCGCCGCCGTGCGATCGCTGCCATGGCCCGCCGGCCGCGTCGAGGTCTTCCTGCACGGCGAGGCCGGCGCCGTCAAGGACCTGCGCCACTACGTCCGGCTCGATCGCGGTGTCCGCCGGGAGCAGCTGTCCGTCTCCGGCTACTGGCGCCTGGGCTTCGACGACGAGGGATGGCGGGCCGGCAAGGCCGCCTGGCGGCGCGCCGTCGAGGAGTCGGAACAGGGCATCGACTGACGGGCGCGCCCGGCCGTGCAACGTGCCCCCGGCGGGACTCGGACCCGCACTGGACCGGGTTTAAGCCGGCTGCCTCTACCGGTTGGGCTACGGGGGCGGGGTCAGCGGTCCACCAGGCTCCAGGCGATCCCGTCGAGGATGTCGTGCTCGGAGGTGACCACCGTGCCCAGCTGCCGACCGGTCACCGCGACGGCGTCCCGCACCCGGGCGACGATGTCGTGCCAGACCAGCGCGCCGGCGCCGATCACGTCCACCCGCCCGGGGTGCATGAAGCCGAGGGCGGCCCGCCGGGACCGCGGCATCGCCGCCAGGTCGTCGCACGCGGCCAGCACGACGTCCACCGGCAGTACGGTCCCGTCGATGCGGGTCGGGTCGTAGCGTGGCAGGCCGAGGGCGTGCGCCGTCACCGTGGTGACCGTCCCGGCCACCCCGACGAGGGTGATCGTCTGGCCGAGCGGGACGGCCTGCGCCGCCCGGTCCAGCGCCGCGGCCACGTCGCCACGAACGGCGGCCACCTGCGTGGCGGTCGGCGGGTCGGAGTGCAGGTACCGCTCGGTCATCCGGACGCACCCGACGTCCATCGACCAGGTCGCACGGGGCTGCTCGTCACCCAGCACCAGCTCCGTCGAGCCACCGCCGAGGTCCACGACGAGGAACGGCGCTGCGTAACGAGCGGCCAGCCCGCGGGTGGCCCCGCGGAACGACAGCACTGCCTCCTCCGCACCGTCGACCACCTCCGGGTCGACGCCGATGGCGTCCCGCACCCCGGCGACGAAGTCGTCGCGGTTCTGCGCGTCGCGGGAGGCGGACGTCGCCACGAACCGCATCCGCTCCACCCCGTGCTCCGCACAGATCGCCGCGTACCGCCGGGTGGCGTCCAGGGTGCGCGCCAGCGCCTCCGGCGCGATCCGGCCGGTCCGGTCGACCCCCTGGCCGAGCCGCACGACCTCCATCCGCCGGTCCAGGTCCACCAGGGACGACCCGTCCGGGTCCACGTCGGCGACCAACAGCCGGATCGAGTTCGTCCCGCAGTCGATGGCAGCCACTCGCGTCACGGGCAGCATCCTCCCATCGTCAGCAGGAGCAGCGGTCCGCTCGCCAGACGTCGCGCAGCAGCTCCAGCGCCTCGTCGCCCAGCGGGTTGACGCCGGGGCCTGCGGCGAGGGTGTGCGCGACGAGCACGTGCAGGCACTTCACCCGGGTGGGCATCCCCCCCGCGGAGATCCCGTCGATCTCGGCCACGGATCCCAGCTCCGCCCGGTCGGCCAGGTAGGCCCGGTGCGCCCGGGCGTAGCCCGCTGCGAGCCCGGCGTCGGTGGCGAGCCGCGCCGTCATCTCCCGCATCACACCGCGGGCCTCCAGCGTGGACACCGCCGACACGGCCGCCGGGCAGGTGAGGTAGTACGTGGTGGGGAACGGCGTGCCGTCGGGCAGCCGGGGTGCCGTGCGCACCACCAGGGGCCGGCCGCACACGCAGCGCGCCGCGACCGACACCACGCCCCGCGGCGGACGGCCCAGCTGCTCGGTGAGGACCGCCAGGTCGGCGGCAGTGGGCAGGCCCGGCCCACCGGAGCGCCCGACCGCGGTGCCGGCGGGCGCGGGGACGCCGTCTTCGGTCACGGTGTCCCGTCCGGCACGGACGATGCCGGGGAGGGCGCCGGTGCACCCCCGGCCTGCTCGACCGTGGACCACACCCGCTGGTACCACGGCTCGGCGGTGGGCACCGCCGTCGCGTCCCCCGGCCGGCCCGCACCGGCCGCAGGCGCTGCGCCGGTCACCGACTCCGGGTCGGCCACGTGGTAGGCGGTCTCCCCCGGCATGACGAACGACAGCCGTTCCCGAGCCTGCGCCGTCACGTAGCGGTCGTCGGACCAGCGGGCCAGCTCCGCAGACAGGTCCGCGGTCCGGCCCTGCGCGGCAGTCACCTCCGCGTGCAGCCGCGCCAGCTCCGCCCGCTGGTCCAGGTACGACCGCAGGGTCGGGAAGACGAGGACGAAGGCGAGCAGCGCCACCACGCCGACCGTCATCACCCGCGCAGAGAACATCCGCGGCACGGTGCTCGTCGGGCCGGTGCGGGCCGTCCCGCGGGCGGCGTTCCCGCTGCGCCGCGCGGGCCTCGTGCCGGCACGGCGCTGCCCGGCGCCGGGCATCGTCGCACTGCGGGCCGACGCGGGCCGAGCACCTGCCGCCCGCGGCCGCGGCGCAGCCGCGGGGTCGCGCACGGGTGAGGGGCGTCGAGGCACGCAGCGATTGTCCCCCGCACGCGCGGGCCCCGAGCGCACCGCCACACCGTCGACGTGTCCCCACGCACAGCGCGGCAGGCCGCCCCCCGCAGGGGACGACCTGCCTGCGACGGACGAGCGAGCCGGTCAGGCCCGCTGCCAGCGCGGGAAGGCCGATGCGCCGGCATACCGCCCGGCGTCGTCCAGCTCCTCCTCGATGCGCAGCAACTGGTTGTACTTGTTGATGCGCTCGCCGCGGGCCGGGGCACCGGTCTTCATCTGACCGCCGTTGATGGCCACGGCCAGGTCGGCGATGGTGGTGTCCTCGGTCTCGCCGGACCGGTGGGACACCATCGTCGTGAAGCCGTTGCGCTGGGCGAGGGTGACCGCGTCCAGCGTCTCGGTGAGCGTGCCGATCTGGTTGAGCTTGACCAGCAGCGAGTTCGCCGCCTTGAGCTGGATGCCCTTCGCCAGCCGCGTGGGGTTGGTGACGAACAGGTCGTCGCCGACGACCTGCACCTTCTCCCCGAGCCGGGCCACGAGGGTGCTCCAGGCGTCCCAGTCGTCCTCGGCCAGCGGGTCCTCGAGGGAGACCAGCGGATAGTCCGCGACGAGCTGCTCGTAGTACTCGATCATCGCCGCCGCCTGCTGGGGCTTGCCCTCGAAGAGGTACTTGTCCTCGGAGTAGAACTCCGAGGCGGCCACGTCCACCGCCAGGGCGACATCCGTGCCGGGGACGTAGCCCGCCTTCTCGATGGCGACGAGGATGAGGTCCAGCGCCGCACGGTTCGAATCGAGGTCCGGGGCGAAGCCGCCCTCGTCGCCCAGCCCGGTGCTCAGTCCCCCGGCCTTCAGGACGGACTTCAGCGCGTGGTACACCTCCGCGCCGGTCCGCAGCGCCTCGCGGAACGTCGGGGCGCCGATCGGAGCGATCATGAACTCCTGGATGTCCACATTGGAGTCCGCATGCGACCCGCCGTTGAGGATGTTCATCATCGGAACGGGCAGGACGTGAGCGTTCGGGCCGCCCAGGTAGCGGAACAACGGCAGGCCGGTGGAGTCCGCGGCGGCCTTTGCCACGGCCACCGACACACCGAGGATGGCATTGGCGCCGAGCTTGCCCTTGTTGGGCGTGCCGTCCAGCGCGATGAGCGCGGCGTCGACGAGGCGCTGCTCACCGGCCTCGTACCCGACGATCTCCGGGGCGATCTCGTCGGTGACCGCGGCGACCGCGCCCTCGACGCCCTTGCCCTCGTAGCGCCCCTTGTCGCCGTCACGGCGCTCGACGGCCTCGAACGCGCCGGTGGACGCTCCCGATGGCACGGCGGCCCGCGCGACGGTCCCGTCGTCGAGCGCGACCTCGACCTCCACGGTGGGGTTTCCGCGCGAGTCGAGGATCTCGCGTGCTCCGACGGCCTCGATGGTGGCCATGCGTGCTCCTTCGCCAGACTGGTGGGTTTGCGTCGTCAGGGTAGTGCCGGGTCCCGATCGCCCTCCTAGGACCTTGGCAGGGTGCCGGGTCAGCCGACCGTGGTCTTCACCGCCGCGAGGATCTCGGCGAGACCCTTCTTCGCGTCCGCGAAGAACATCCCGGTCTTGGGGTTGGCATACAGCTCGTTGTCCAGGCCGGCGTAGCCGTGCCCGAGGGAGCGCTTGATCACGACGATCGAGCGGGCATGGTCCACGTCGAGGATGGGCATGCCGGAGATCGCGTTGCCGGGCCGGCGGGCGGCCGGGTTGGTCACGTCGTTCGCGCCCACCACCAGCGCGATGTCGCAGGTGTCGAACTCCGGGTTGACCTCGTCCATCTCCTTCAGCTGCGGGTATGGCACGTCGGCCTCGGCGAGCAGCACGTTCATGTGCCCGGGCATCCGGCCGGCCACCGGGTGGATCGCGTAGTAGACGGTGATGCCCCGGTCGCTGAGCAGCTTCCCCAGGTCGCCGAGCTCGCGCTGGGCCTGGGCCGCGGCCAGGCCGTAGCCCGGCACGATGATGACCTTCGAGGCGTACGCGAGCTGGATGGCCACGTCCTCGGAGTCCACCCGCCGGACGTCGGCGGCGGCACCGCCGGCCAGCGGGCCCACCGTGCTGTCCGCGGTACCGAAGCCGCCCACCATGATGGCGAGCACGGACCGGTTCATCGCCTCGGCCATGAGCAGGGTGAGGATCGTCCCGGAGGCCCCGACGAGAGCACCGGCAACGATCATGATCTGGTTGTTCACGACGAAGCCGGCCATCGCGACGGCCAGCCCGGTGAACGCGTTGAGCAGGGAGATCACGACCGGCATGTCCGCCCCGCCGATCGGCAGCACCATGAGGATGCCGAAGGCCAGCGCCGCCACCATGACCACGACGAGGACCAGCACCGACGGGTCCACGACCACCCAGACCGCCCCGCCCAGCGCCACGACGACGCAGATCACGCTGAGGGCGCGCGAGCCGGGGAACGTGATCGGCGCCCCGGACACCCAGCCCTGCAGCTTCCCGGCGGCGACCAACGACCCGGAGAACGTCACCGAGCCGATGATGACGTCGAGCACGACGGGCACGCCCACGCCGGCCGACAGGCCGGTGCCGCCGCCGGTCACCCGGACGAAGTCCGCCAGTGCGACGAGGGCCGCGGCCCCGCCGCCGACGGCGTTGAACAGGGACACCAGCTGCGGAATGGCGGTCATCTGCACCCGACGGGCCGAGACCAGACCTGCGCCGGCGCCCACGGCGATGCCCAGCACCAGGGCGACGAGCGCCCCGCTGCGGAACCGGGTGACCTCCGCCGCGGACGACCCGCCACCGTCCGCCACCAGAACCACGGTGGCGATGACCGCGGCTGCCATGCCGCCGGCCGACAGCAGGTTGCCGCGCCGCGCCGTCGCCGGGGACCGCATGAAGTGCAGGCCCAGCACGAAGCCGACGGCCGCCAGCAGGTAGACGATCCGGACGACGGTCTCCAGGACGCCCATCAGTGTGCCTCTCCCTGCTCGCTGGGGGTGCTCGGCCGCGGCCGAGCACGGAACATGCCGAGCATCCGGTCCGTGACGACGTAGCCGCCGACGACGTTCATCGCCGCGAACGCGGCCGCCACGAAGGTCAGGACGTAGCCCAGGGGCGAGTCCGCCAGACCCGCGATGAGGATCGCCCCGACGAGCACCACCCCGTGGATCGAGTTGGCCCCGGACATCATCGGGGTGTGCAGCGTCGCCGGGATCTTCGAGATGACCTCGAAGCCCACCAGCAGCGCCAGCACGAAGACGCTGAGGTTGCTCATCAGCTCAGTGCTCATCGTGGACCTCCTCCTCGCCGGCAGCGCCGGCCCGTACGAGCACCGCCCCGACGACCTCGTCGTCGGGGTCCACGTGCACGGCATCGTCGACGACCACCGCGGCGAGCAGTGCCACCGCGTTGCGGGCGTACGTCGCCGACGCCCCGGTGGGCATCTGCGCCGGCAGGGAGCCGGCACCGATGATCGTCACACCCCCCTCGGTGACCACCCGCTCGTCGGCGACGCTGCCGTCCACGTTGCCGCCCAGCGGCCCGGCCCCCAGATCGACGAGCACGGAGCCCGGCGCCATCGCCGCCACCGTCTGTGCGGTGACGAGCACCGGTGGTCGCCCGCCGGGCACCTGGGCCGTGGTGATCACGACGTCGAAGGTGCGGATCTGTGCCCCCAGCTCCGCCTGCTGCGTCGCGGTCTCCTGGGGGGTCAGCGCCCGGGCGTACCCGCCCTCGCCCGCCGCGTCACCCACCGAGGTGCGCAGGAAGCCCGCACCGAGGGACTCGACCTCGCCGCGCGCGGCGGGCCGGACGTCGTAGCCGCTGACCTGGGCACCCAGCCGGCGCGCCGTGCCGATGGCCTGCAGACCCGCGACCCCGGCGCCCAGCACGAGCACCCGCGCCGGCCGTGCCGTGCCGGCGGCGGTGATCATCATCGGGAAGTAGCGCCCGAACGCCTCGGCGGCGACGATCGCCGCCCGGTAGCCGGCGATGGAGGCCTGCGAGCTCAGGGCGTCCATGGACTGGGCACGGGGCAGCGTGCGGGGCAAAAGGTCGAGGCTGAGCAGGTGCACCCCGCGTGCGGCGACGCGAGCCAGGTCGCCGGCGTCAGCCCGGGCGTCCAGCAGACCGATGAGGACCTGTCCGGGCCGCAGCACGTCCAGCACATCCGGTCCCGGCCGGCGGACGGCGAGCACGGCGTCGGCCTGCGCCAGCGCCGTGGCGCGGTCCACCATGCTCGCGCCGGCATCGGCGTACGCCGCGTCCGGGAAGAAGGCCCGCGCTCCCGCGCCCTCCTCGACGAGCACACGGCGCCCCTCGCCGACGAGACGGGCGACCACCTCCGGCACCAGGGCCACCCTGCGCTCCCCCGGTGCCTGTTCTGTCAGTGCGGCGACCGTCACCGTCGTCATCAGTCCTCGCCTTCGTCGGCGGTCGCGCGACCGCACTCGGCCCACATGCTGTCCTGCGGGCTCTGCTCCTCCGTCGGACCTACGGCCCAGCCGGAGGAGGTGTCATGCTCCCGCCGGTGCCAAGGCCCGGCGGGTCCAGCTCACTGCGCCACAGCCAGCCACGGGTGGCTCGACGGGGCGATGACCAGCTGTGCCGGGTCGAACACCCCGAACCGCGGGTTGACCTGGAGGTCGGCCGCCCGGATCTGGTCGGCGATCCCGGCGCTGACGTCCGCGTAGCCGGCCGTGCGCTGCAGGCCGGCCTCGGCCAGCGACAGCTGCACGATCGCCAGCGCGCCCGGGCTCGCCGCCACCGGCGCGGCTCCGGACTGCTGGTTCAGCGAGTCCAGGGTCGCCCGCGCGGTCTGCGTGGACACGTCGACCCCGTTGTCCTGGGCCGCCTGGACGTAGAACGGCGCGACGATCATCGCCATCAGGACGTCGGACTGCGAGGCACCGTTCGTCAGGCCGGCGAGGTCGCGGGTGGCGACCTGCACGTCCTGGACGCGGATGCGCTCGCCGTTCACCGTCGCGGCGACGGCGCCCGTCCCGCCGGTCGAGCACCCGCCGAGCAGACCGGCCACCACGACGGCGGGGACCAGTCCCCGCCGGACCACCGCCCGCAACCCTGAGCTCATGTGTCCTCCTCGCGGTGCGCGCCGGTCTGCGCGACGCCGCCGGCCATGCTAGTAGTGTCCGGCACCGCGCCTGGTGCGCTGCCCGACCGCAGGACGGCCGGGCGCCGGCAGCCCCGGCACCCGGCCGTCACGAGCCACCGGCCTCAGAACAGACCCATCGCCGAGTCGTCATAGCTGACCAGGAGGTTCTTGGTCTGGCTGTAGTGCTCGAGCATCATCCGGTGGTTCTCCCGGCCGATACCGGACATCTTGTAGCCGCCGAACGCCGCCCCGGCCGGGTACCGGTGGTAACAGTTGGTCCACACCCGGCCGGCCTTGATCCCGCGTCCCATCCGGTAGGCACGGTTCCCGTCCCTCGTCCACACCCCGGCGCCGAGACCGTAGGCGGTGTCGTTGGCGATCGCGAGCGCCTCGGCCTCGTCGGTGAACGTGGTCACGGCGAGCACGGGACCGAAGATCTCCTCCTGGAAGACCCGCATGGAGTTCGTGCCCTTGAGCACGGTGGGCTGGTAGAAGAACCCGGCGTCATAGGGCGCGGGCAGGCTCGTCGGCGCCCCGCCGGCCAGCACCTCGCACCCCTCGGACCGTCCGACGTCGACGTAGCCGGAGACCTTGTCCAGCTGGGCGCGGGACACCTGCGGTCCGACCATGGTCGCTGTGTCCAGGGGGTTGCCCTGCACCGCGCGGGAGAGCCGGTCCAGGCACCGCTGCATGAACGCGTCGTAGATGTCCGCCTGGACCAGGGCGCGCGACGGGCACGTGCACACCTCGCCCTTGTTGAAGGCGAAGAGCACGAGGCCCTCGACGGCCTTGTCCAGAAATGCGTCGTCGTGGGCCATGACGTCGGAGAAGAAGATGTTCGGGCTCTTGCCACCCAGCTCCAGGGTGACCGGGATGATGTTCTTGGCGGCGTACTCCATCATCATCCGGCCGGTCGTCGTCTCGCCGGTGAAGCCGATCTTCGCGATCCGCGGGCTGGACGCCAGCGCGCGGCCCATGTCGGCCCCCGGCCCGGTGAGCACGTTGACCACCCCGGCCGGGACAAGGTCGCCGATGACCTCCATGAGCTTGAGGATCGACCACGGCGTCGGCGAGGCGGGCTTGACGATCGTGCAGTTGCCGGCGGCCAGCGCCGGGGCGATCTTCCAGGCCGCCATGAGCAGCGGGAAGTTGAACGGGATGATCTGCGCGACCACGCCGAGCGGCTCGTGGAAGTGGTAGGCGACGGTCGTGGCGTCGAGCTCGGTGCTCGAGCCCTCCATCATCCGGGCCGCCGCGGCGAAGTACCGGAAGTGGTCGGCCGCCAGCGGAATGTCCGCGGCCAGCGTCTCCCGCACCGGCTTGCCGTTCTCCCAGCTCTCCGCGACCGCGAGCTCCTCGCGGTGCGCGTCGATCCGGTCCGCGACGGCGTTGAGCACCGCGGCTCGCTCGGTCGGCGTGCTCAGGCCCCAGGTCGCGAACGCCTCGTGGGCCACGTCGAGCGCGTGCTCGACGTCCGCGGCCGTGGACCGCGGCACCTCGCAGATCGTCTGGCCGGTCGCCGGGGAGATGTCCCGGGAGTACTGGCCGTCGTGCGGGGCCACCCACGACCCGCCGACGAAGTTCTCGTACCTGGCCCGCACCTCCACGATGCTGCCGGGCGTTCCAGGGGCGGCATACACGGTCATGGTCGACCTCCGCACAACGAGCGTCGGACGCTCGGCTGCCTTGCCGAGCCGGCGGAGCCGGCGTCACTCGTGCTCTCGACGCTATACCGCACCCGGCGCCGGTGGGTCAGGATCTAGGGGCGGCGCGGTAGTGCACCTGTGCGGGGACCTGACCTGCGACGTCGAGCGCGGGATCGGTGTCCGCGCCGGCATCGAGCAGCCGCGAGCGGACGAGGAACCGCATGTCCCGCGCCGACTCCAGGGAGAACTCCGCCCCGTAGCCCGGCTCGGCGTCGATCGTCAGGTGCAGATGGCGCGAGTACCGGAACTGGTGCTCCGACTGCCAGAGCCCCACCACGAGGGGCGAGCCGTCGCCCACCTCGAGGTCGGCCACGTGCACGTCGGTCCCCCCGAGCGGGAACTCGTCCCGGCGCACGCAGATCGGGGCGGAGCCGTCACAGCACCCGCCCGCCTGCACCAGGAGGATCTCGCCGTGCTCGGCGACCAGCTGCCGGAGCAGCTGCGCCGCCGCGGGTGTCACGGTCACCCGGTCAGGGCTCACCGCGTCCATGACGCCTCCTCGGGTCGACTGCTCCGTCAGGCTACGCCGAGGCGTGCCGAGCGCTGCCGGTGCGCCGTCGGCCGACGCCGAGCGGCTCAGCCCCGCATCGGCCAGGCGCGACGAGCCGCATCGACGATCCGATCGGCCTGCGCCACGGTCGCCTCCGGGTCGCCCGGGCCGACGGCCTGCAGCGCGTCCAGCACGGCGTACGCGCAGGTGTCCTCCGCCGCGGCGGCGGCGTGCGCGGCCAGCACCCGCAGCCGGCTGCGCACCACCACGGTGTCCTGGTGCTCCCCGAGGAGCTCCTGCAGCCGGGCCATCCGCGCGGCGAACGCCCGCGCCCGATCGTCGAAGACCGGGATGACGGACTCCCCGGCGTAGCGGGCCCGCTTGGCCGTCTTGCGCAGCTCGTGCAGCAACGGGTCACGGCGGGCGGGGTCCGGCTCCTCGTGCACGGCCCGCAGGGCCCGCACGACCCGGCCGAGGTCGTGACGGGCCAGCCCGTGCAGTGCCGACCGTCCCCGGCGGACCCGGGGCTCGAACGGCGGGTCGGCCACGAGCTCCTCGAGCCGAGTCAGCAGAGCCGGCCACCGGGGACTCGTCAGCGCGTCGACGGCCGCGGTGCGCGCCACGGCGGCGTCCGCATCCAGCTCTCGGTTCGCCCGGGCCGCGACGGGGCCCACGGCGAGGTCCGGCGGGAGCGAACCGACCGCAGCGAGCACCCGGTCCCGGACCACCTCGGCGTCCCGGGCGGCCCCGAGCGCGCCGGACAGCCAGGCCAGCTCGGCGCGCAGATCGTCGACCGGTCCGGGGCTCAGCAGCGGGCGGTAGGTGGCCAGGGCGCTGCGCAGCCGACGCGAGGCGACCCGCATGGCGTGCACCGCGTCGCCCGTCCCCTGCCGCACCTGCGGGTCGGCCCGGCGCAGCTCGTCCACCTGCGCTCGCAGGTAGGCCCGGATCGTCGAGGCGGCCATCTACGTCCCCGTCGCCGCTGGTCGAGGCGCGAGCACCTCGACCACACTCCGGGCCCAGTCGAGCACGGCCGTGCCGCGCAGCGGTGTGCCACCCACCCGGGCCGTGGTGGGGAACGGCAGGAGGACCGTGCGGGTCGCCGGCTTGAGCACCGCACCGGGGTAGAGCCGCTTGACCCGCAGCTGTGCGGACTCCGGCAGCTGCACCGGCGCGAACCGGACGTACCGGCCCTGCGCCGTGACGTCGGTCAGCCCCGCGGCCCGCGCCCGGTTGCGGAACCCGGCGACGGCGAGCAGAGCCTCCACGGGCTCGGGGACCGGCCCGTAACGGTCGACGAGCTCGGCCCGGACGTCGTCGATGGCCTGCTGGTCGGTCGCTTCCGCGATCGTGCGGTAGGCCTCCAGGCGCAGCCGCTCGTGGTCCACGTAGTCGTGCGGGATGTGTGCGTCCACCGGCAGCTCGATGGTCACCTCGGGCTGCTCGTCCGGGGTGTCGTCGCGGTAGGCGGCGACCGCCTCGCCGACCATGCGCACGTACAGGTCGAACCCGACGCCTTCGATGTGGCCGGACTGCTCACCGCCGAGCAGGTTGCCGGCACCACGGATCTGCAGGTCCTTCAGCGCCACCGCCGTCCCGGCCCCGAGCTCGGTGTGCGCCGCGATGGTGGCCAGCCGGTCGTGGGCGGTCTCGGTGAGGGGACGGTCCGGCGGGTAGAGGAAGTAGGCGTAGGCCCGCTCCCGGCCGCGCCCGACCCGGCCCCGCAGCTGGTGCAGCTGGGACAGACCGAGCAGGTCGGCTCGTTCCAGGACGAGGGTGTTGGCGTTGGAGATGTCCAGACCGTTCTCCACGATCGTCGTGGACACCAGCACGTCGAACTGCTTGTCCCAGAAGTCGAGGATGACCTGCTCGAGCTCGTGCTCGCGCATCTTGCCGTGCGCCACCCTGATCCGGGCCTCGGGGACCAGCTCGGACAGCCGCTGGGCCGCCCGGTCGATGGTCTCCACCCGGTTGTGCACGTAGAACACCTGGCCCTCGCGGAGCAGCTCACGCCGGATGGCCGCGACGACCTGCCGCTCCTCGTACGGGCCGACGAAGGTGAGTACGGGGTGGCGCTCCTCCGGCGGGGTGGTCAGCGTCGACATCTGCCGGATGCCGGTGACGGCCATCTCCAGGGTGCGCGGGATCGGCGTCGCGCTCATCGCCAGCACGTCGACGTTGGTGCGCAGCGCGGTGAGCGTCTCCTTGTGCTCGACGCCGAACCGCTGTTCCTCGTCGATGACCACCAGGCCGAGGTCCTTGAACCTGACGTCGCCGGTGAGCAGGCTATGGGTGCCGATCACGACGTCGATGGTGCCGTCGGCCAGTCCCTCGACGACCGCGCGGGCCTCGGCCGGGCTCTGGAACCGGGACAGCGCCCGCACCATCACCGGGAACGGGGCGTACCGCTCGGTGAACGTCTCCAGGTGCTGCTGGACGAGCAGCGTGGTGGGGACGAGGACCGCGACCTGCTTGCCGTCCTGCACCGCCTTGAACGCGGCCCGCACGGCGATCTCGGTCTTCCCGTAGCCGACGTCGCCGCTGATCAGCCGGTCCATCGGGACCGGCCTGGCCATGTCGGCCTTGACCTCGTCGATCGTCGCCAGCTGGTCGGGGGTCTCCACGTAGCTGAACGCGTCCTCCAGCTCCCGCTGCCACGGCGTGTCCGGGCCGAAGGCGTGGCCCGTGGTCGCCATCCGCGCGCTGTACAGCCTGATGAGCTCGCCGGCGATCTGCCTGACGGCTTTGCGCGCCCGCCCCTTGGTGCGTGCCCAGTCCTCCCCACCGAGCCGGTTGAGGGTGGGCGTCTGCGTGCCACCGATGTACGGCGTGACCTGGTCCAGCTGGTCCGTCGGCACGTAGAGACGGTCGCCCGGCTGGCCGCGCCGGCTCGGCGCGTACTCGATGACGAGGTACTCGCGGGTCGCGGCGGTCGGACCCGAGCCGAGGGTGCGCTGCACCATCTCGACGAACCGGCCGACGCCGTGCTGCTGGTGGACCACCGGGTCGCCCGGGCGCAGCGCGAGCGGGTCGACGACGTTGCGCCGCCGGCTCGGCATCTGACGCATGTCCCGGGTGGACGTGCCCGGCCGGCCGGTGAGGTCGGACTCGGCGAACAGCGCCAGGTGCAGCGCCTCGGCGACGAACCCGGGGCCGGCCGGCGCCGGGGTGACGAGCACCACGCCGCCGGCCGGCTCCTCGTGCACGTCGCCGACCCGGCGGGCCGGCACGTCCGCAGCACCGAGCTGCTCGACCATCCGCTGGGCCGGGCCCGCCCCTTGGGTGGTGAGCACGAGCCGCCAGCCGTCGCGCTGCAACGCCCGCACGTCCGCCAGCGCCCGCTCGATGTCCCCGCGGTAGCCCTCGACCTCGCGGGCGCCCACGACGAGCGTCTCCGGCTGCCCCGGCCCGGAAGCCGGGTCGAGGGCGAACGGACCGAGCGTCCACCAGCCCAGCCCGCGGGCCCGGGCGCGGTCGCGGACGTCCGCCAGCGAGAGGAAGGAGGCGGCGGACAGGTCGAGCGGAGCGGCGGCACCCGAGGCGGCCGAGGCCCACGCAGCCTCGAGGAACTCCTGGGTCGTGGCGACGAGGTCGTGGGACCGTCGGCGGACCCGCTCCGGGTCCACCAGGACGAGGAGGGCCTCGTCGGGCACCAGGTCCAGGACCGGGACCATGCGGTCGACGAGGGCGGGCGCCAGGGACTCCATGCCCTCCACGGCGATGCCCTCGGCCAGCCGCCCGAGCAGCTCCGCGGCGCCGGGCAGCCGGTCGACGAGACCGGCGGCACGCCGGCGGACCGCCTCGGTGAGGAGCAGCTCCCGGCACGGCGGCGCCCACAGACCGCGATCGGCGACCGCCAGGCTGCGCTGGTCCGCCACCGAGAACCAGCGGATCTCCTCGACGTCCTCACCCCAGAACTCGATCCGCAGCGGGTGGTCCTCGGTCGGTGGGAAGACGTCGAGGATGCCGCCGCGCACGGCGTACTCACCGCGCCGCTCCACCATGTCCATCCGGGTGTACGCCGCCGCGGCGAGCCGGTCGGCGACGTCCTCCAGGTCGGCGCGCTGGCCCACGGTCAGGCTCACCGGCTCCAACTCGCCCAGCCCCTCGACGACCGGTTGCAGCACGGCCCGTACCGGCGCCAGCAGCACCCGGACCGGGCCGGTCGTGCCGGCGGCGTCCGGGTGGGCCAGCCGGCGAAACACGGCCATCCGACGCGCCACCGTGTCGGCGCGAGGGGAGAGCCGCTCGTGCGGCAGCGTCTCCCAGGACGGCAGGACGACGACGGTCTCCGGCGGCAGGTAGCAGCGCACCGCGGCAGCCAGGTCGTCGGCGTCGCGGCCGGTGGCGGTGACGACGACGAGCGGGCGACCGGCGGCCATCGCGGCCAGCAGCGGCGGGCGGACCCCCGCAGGCCCCACGACGTCGACCGCCCCCCGGGACGCGACGAGGTCGACGGCGCGAGCGACCGCAGGGTCGGCCAGCAGGGCGGGCAGCAGTCCGGTGAGGTCCATGGGTCCTTCGGTGGCGGGGCGGGCCCAGGGCGCACATGCCCAGGCACCACGAGCACCCCGGGACGACGTGGCGGCGCCGTGCTGCCGGGGTGGTACCAGTCTAGGTCGGTGCCATGCCGACCCGGGTGGCTGCTCGCCGCCCGCGAACACGCCGGGGCCCGGTCAGGAGCGGGTGTGGACCGTGTTCTGGGCCCGCTCCAGGCCGTCGGTGACCAGCAGCTGCACGGCGTCGGCCGCGTCGGAGAGCACCATCGGCAGCTCCCGGCGCTCGGCCGGCGCGAAGTCCCGCAGCACGTAGTCGGCGGCGTCCATCCGGCCGGGCGGCCGGCCGATCCCGACCCGCACGCGCAGGTAGTCCTGCGTGCCCAGGGCGCGGGTGATGTCCCGCAGGCCGTTGTGGCCGCCCTCCCCGCCTCCGCGCTTGATCCGGATCGCGCCGAACGGCAGGTCGAGGTCGTCGTGCACCACGATCACCCGGTCCGGCTCCAGCCGCAGCCGGCGCACCAGGGCGGCGACCGGGCCGCCCGAGGCGTTCATGTACGTGGTGGGCCTGGCCAGCACCGCGCGGGGACCGGGCAGGCCGCCCGGGAGCACGCCGACCCGGATCTCGGCGACGGCCGCCTGCGCCCGCCCTGACCGTCCCCGGGCGGCCAGCGTCGCGCCGGCCCGGGCGGCCAGCTCGTCGACCACCCGCTGCCCCACCGAGTGCCGGTTGCCCGCATACTCGGGCCCCGGGTTGCCCAGACCCACGACCAGCCAGGCACCGTCGCCCATCATCTGCTCCTCGGCGGCAGGACCGGGGTCAGGCCTCGGCCGGCGCGGCCTCCTCGGTCGCCTCGGCCTCCTCCTCGGCCTGCGGCAGCGCCACCGTGACGACGATGGTGTCCGGGTCGGTCAGCAGCTGCGCGCCGGCGGGCAGGACGATGTCCCGCCCGTGCACCGCGGCGCCGGCCGCCAGCCCCTGGATGGACACCTCGATGTGCTGCGGCAGGTGCGTGGCCTCGGCCTCGAGCTCCAGGGTCTGGTGCTCGACCAGGTGGATGGTACCCGGCTCGGACTCCCCGACGATGACCACCGGGACCTCGACGGCCACCTTCTCGCCGCTGCGCACGACGAGCAGGTCGACGTGCTCGATGACGTTTCGGACCACGTCCCGCTGGACGTCCTTGACGAGCGCCAGGGTCTGCTGCCCGGCCAGGCTGACCGACACCAGCGCGTTGGCCTGCTTCACCGCGAGCATCGTCTCGTGCCCCGGCAGGGCGACGTGCACCGGGTCGGTGCCATGGCCGTACAGGACGGCCGGGATGCGGTCGGCACGGCGCAGCCGGCGAGCGGCTCCCTTGCCGAACTCGGTGCGGGCGGTGGCGACGAGCGTGACCTCGGACACGATGGGCTCCAGACGGGACGGGCGGGCGGGTGTGGTGGCCTCGACGCGGGACGTCGGACGGGCACGCGGAGGCGGCCACCCTGTCGATCACGGAGTGCTGACCCGCCCGCTGCGACCTGCCCACCCCAGGGGGTGGCGGCGTCGCGGACCGTCCGGCGTCCCTCGCCGAGGCAACTGCCCGATCCTACCCGCTCAGGACTGCCCGTCGAACAGCGAGGTCACCGACCCGTCGTCGAACACCTCGCGGATGGCTCGGGCCAGCAGTGGCGCGATGGGCAGCACGGTCAGCTGGGGGAACCGGTGCTCCGGGGGGATCGGCAGGGTGTCGGTGACGACGACCTCGCGGGCCCCGCACTCCTGCAGCCGCTCGCTGGCCGGGTCGGACAGCACGCCGTGGGTCGCGGCCACGATGACGTCGCGGGCACCCGCGTCGAGCAGGACCCGCACCGCGGCGGCCACCGTGCCGCCGGTGTCGATGAGGTCGTCGACGAGCACGCAGCTGCGCCCCTCGACGTCCCCGACGACCCGGTTGGCGATCGCCCGGTTCGGGCCGTTGATGTCCCGGGTCTTGTGCACGAACGCCAGCGGGCCGCCGCCGAGCTTCTGGGCCCACATCTCCGCGACCCGGATCCGCCCGGCGTCCGGGGAGACGACGGTGACATTGTCCACGTCCACCCGGGTGCGCACGTACTCGGTGAGGATGGGCATGGCCCACAGGTGGTCGACCGGGCCGTCGAAGAACCCCTGGATCTGCGGGGCGTGCAGGTCCACGCTCATCAGCCGGTCCGCGCCCGCGGTGCGGAACAGGTCCGACATCAGGCGGGCGGAGATCGGTTCGCGCCCGCGGTGCTTCTTGTCCTGGCGGGCGTAGCCGTAGAACGGCGCCACCACGGTGATCGTCTTGGCCGAGGCGCGCTTGGCCGCATCGACCATGAGGAGCTGCTCCATGATCCAGTGGTTGATCGGCGCCGTGTGCGACTGCAGCACGAAGGCGTCCGACCCACGGATCGACTCGGCGAACCGGACGTAGATCTCCCCGCTGGCGAAGTCGTAGGCCGTGGTGGGGACCAGCGCGATGCCGAGCTCGGCAGCCACCGCACGGGCCAGCTCGGGGTGGGCGCGGCCGGACACGAGGACTAGGCGGGGGTCGGAGTCCGGGGACAGCAGGCTGGTCATCGGTGCTCCGTCGCGTCGGGGTCGGGCAGCTCGTCGGGCTGGTCGGGCAGCCGGGGCGGCGGGGTCGGCGCAGGGTCGGGGCGCACCGCCCGGTCGCGCTCGGCGCGGGCCTGCGCCGACAGCGGGGCCTCGGTAGGCGACAGCGCGCGGGCGGCCGCCTCGGCCGCCGGCGTGCCCGCCCGCGACCGCAGCACCCACCCCTCGATGGTGCGCTGGGCACCCTGGCTCACCGCGAGCGCCCCGGGCGGCACGTCGCGACGGATCACGCTGCCGGCGCCGGTGTACGCCCCGTCCCCGATGGTCACCGGTGCGACGAACATGTTGTCCGCGCCGGTGCGCGCGTAGGAGCCGACCGTCGAGTGGTGCTTGGCCACGCCGTCGAAGTTGACGAACACCGACGCCGCGCCGATGTTCGTGTAGTCACCGATCGTCGCGTCGCCGACGTAGGACAGGTGCGGCACCTTGGTCCCGGTGCCGATCTCGGCGTTCTTCGTCTCCACGAACGTCCCGATCTTGCCGCGAGCGCCGAGCACGGTGCCCGGGCGCAGGTAGGCGAAGGGCCCGACGGTCGCGCTCTCCCCCACCACGGCCCGCAGGGCGTGGGTGCGGATCACCGTGGCGCCCCGGCCGACCTCGACGTCGGTCAGGGTGCAGTCCGGACCGACGGTGGCTGCCTCGCCCACGACGGTCGTGCCGTGCAGCTGGGTGCCGGGCAGCAGGGTGACGTCCCGGGCCAGCTCGACGTCCACGTCGACCCAGGTGGTGGCCGGGTCGACGACGGTCACGCCGTCGAGCATCCACCGGTGCAGCATGCGGCGGTTCAGCTCGGCCCGCGCCCGGGCCAGCTCGACCCGGTCGTTGACCCCCGCCACGGAGACCGGGTCGTCGGTGCGCACGGCGCGGACCCGCCCGCCCGCCGCGCGGGCGAGCGCGAGCACGTCGGTGAGGTACACCTCGGCCTGGGCGTTGTCCTGGCCCAGCCGGGCCAGCGCGGTGCGCAGCACGTCCGCGTCGAACACGTAGACGGAGGTGTTGACCTCCCGGACGGCGCGCTGGGCGACGTCGGCGTCCCGGTCCTCCACGACGCCGGTGACCTCGCCGGCATCGTCACGGAGCACCCGGCCGTACCCGGCGGGGTCGTCGACCTCGGCCGTCAGGACGGTGACGGCGTTGCCGTCCGCGGCGTGCGCGGCGAGCAGCTCGCCGAGGGTGCCCGCGTCGAGCAACGGAGTGTCCCCGGCCACGACGACGACGGCGCCCTGCAGCCGCGCACCGGCCGCGGACCCGGGCTGGACGCCGTCGGTGGCGACCGCCGCCTGGACGGCGGCGTCGAGCACCGTCATCGCGCACTGCACCGCACGGCCGGTGCCGGGGATGTCGTCCTGGTCGGCGACGAGCACGTCGGGGACCAGCTCACGGGCGTGCTCGGCGACCTGGTCGCGGCCGTGCCGGACCACGACGACGATCCGCTCGGGCGCCAGCTCCCCGGCGGCGGCGAGCGCGTGGCCGAGCATGCTACGTCCGCCGAGGGTGTGCAGGACCTTGGGGGTGCCCGACCGCATCCGGGTGCCCTCGCCGGCGGCGAGGACGACGACTGCAGCGGGGCGAACGATGGTCACCAGCGGGTGCTCCCGTCGATCAGCCCCGAGGGGCGGGGGATCGTGACGGGCACGCACTCTACCGCCGCGGCCGGGCCGGCATCGGCCGGGGCCGCCGTCGTCGATGATGCTCCGCCCCCAGGATTCGAACCTGGACCGCAAGGCTCCAAAGGCCTGCGTGCTGCCGTTACACCAGGGCGGACCGGCCGCGCGGCGGCCCTCGCCTGCGACAGTGTGCCAGGCGCGCGCTGGCATGATGGCCACGTGCCCCCCACCAGCAGAACACCCTCCCGGCGGATGACCGGCACGCAGCGCCGTGAGCAGCTGGTGGACGTCAGCCGTCGGCTGTTCGCGGAGAAGGGGTTCGACGGCACCAGCGTGGAGGAGATCGCCAGCCGTGCCGGGGTGTCCAAGCCGGTGGTGTACGAGCACTTCGGGGGCAAGG
Organism: uncultured Actinomycetota bacterium; assembly: GCA_963703555.1. Lineage (GTDB taxonomy): Bacteria > Actinomycetota > Actinomycetes > Actinomycetales > Cellulomonadaceae > CAVPEV01. Next base: position 182,345 of record CAVPEV010000043.1, read on the forward strand.
AGGGGATCTACGCGGTCGTCGTCGACCGCGAGATCCAGACGCTCACCGGTGCTCTCAACGACGCGCTGGCCCGCGGGGGCCACCCCAAGGTGCTCGTCGAGCGCACCGCGCTCGCCCTGCTCAGCTACATCGAGACCGCCGAGGACGGGTTCCGGATCCTCGTGCGCGACTCCCCCGTCGCCCAGGCCACCGGCACGTTCTCCAGCCTCATCGGGGACGTCGCCACGCAGGTCGAGCACCTGCTGGCCCGCCAGTTCGAACTGCGCAGCCTCGACCCGCGCACCGCGCCGATCTACGCCCAGATGCTGGTCGGCATGGTGGCGCTCACCGGGCAGTACTGGCTCGACGCCCGCGGCCTGACCAAGCAGGAGGTGGCCGCCCACCTGGTCAACCTGGCCTGGAACGGGCTGTCCGGGCTGCAGGTGCACCCCGAGCTCACCGCCCCGGCGGCACCCCGGCCGGAGGCCGGCGCCGTCCGCTGACGAGGCTCCCCACGCAGCCCGACCCGGACCGCCCCACCGGCGCGGCTACCCTCACCGGCATGACCGCCTCGCCCGGCTCCGTGCCGCCTGCCCACGACGCAGCGCCACGGGACGAGGTGGACCGGATCGTCGAGGCCTGGGGACAGGTCCGCCCGGACCTGGACGTCACGCCGCTGGCCGTGCTGTCCCGGGTGAGCCGGCTCGCGCGTCACCTGGACCTGGCTCGGCGGCGGGCGTTCGCCGAGCACGGCCTGGACGCGTGGGAGTTCGACGTCCTGTCCGCCCTGCGCCGGGCCGGAGAGCCGTACGAGCTGTCCCCGGGTGCGCTGGTCACGCAGACCCTGGTGACCTCCGGCACGATGACCAACCGGATCGACCGGCTGACCACGCGGGGTCTCGTCGGGCGGCTGCCGTCACCCGGGGACCGCCGCGGCGTGCTCGTCCGGCTGGCCGACGAGGGGCTGCGCCGCGTCGACGGCGCGATGACGGACCTGCTCGCTGTGGAGGAGGCCATGCTGGCCGGGCTGGACGCCGGCGAGCGCAGCCGGCTGGCCGACCTGCTGCGCACGCTCGTCGCCCCGTTCGACGCCGCCTGAGCCGCAGATGCCGCAGAGCGGCGCTACAGCAGGGTGGCCGCCGCGAGCCAGGCGTCCTCCAGCTCGGCCTGCTCCGCCAGGAGCGCCCGGAGGCGGGCGTCCAGGCGGACGACCGCCTCCGGTTCGGTGGCCCGGGCGGCCAGCTGCGCGTGCAGCTCGGCGACCTCGCCGGCGACCCGGTGCAGCCGCCGCTCGACCCGTTGCGCCTCCTTCCGAGCGGCTCGCACCTGAGCGGGCGTGGCACGGGGTGCGCCCGCCGGCAACGCGGGTGCGCCCGCCATCCCGGCGTCCTGCGGTGCGCCGATCCGGCCTGCGCCAGCTTCCGGACCGGGGTGGCCGTCCGGATGGCCGTCGGCAGCCCGGCGAAGCGCCAGGAACTCGTCCACGCCGCCGGGCAGGTCCCGCACCTTTCCGTCACCGAGCAACGCCACCTGACGGTCGCACACCCGTTCGAGCAGGTAGCGGTCGTGGCTGACCACGACGAGCGTGCCGGGCCAGTCGTCCAGCAGGTCCTCCACCGCGGCCAGGGTGTCGGTGTCCAGGTCGTTCGTCGGCTCGTCGAGCAACAGCACGTTCGGCTCGCCGACGAGCAGCCGCAGCAGCTGCAACCGCCGGCGCTCGCCGCCGGACAGCTCCCGCACGGGTGCCCACGCGCGCTCCCGGGTGAACCCGAGCCGCTCGACGAGCTGGGCCGCGGTGAGTTCCCGACCACCGACGACCACCCGGCGCCGGTCCTGCTCCACCACCTGCACGGCGGTCGACCCGGCCAGCTCGTCCAGCTCGGCGACGTCCTGGCTGAGCTCCGCGGACCGCACCGTGAGCCCACGGCGCACCCGGCCCTCGGTCGGCGCCAGCCGGCCGGAGAGCAGCCCGAGCAGCGTCGTCTTGCCGGCTCCGTTGGCACCGACCACGCCGATCCGGTCGCCGGGGCCCAGGCCCCACGTCACGTGGTCCAGCACGGGTGCGTCGGCGAACCGGAGGGTGACGTCGTCCAGCTCCACCACGTCCTTGCCGAGCCGGGCAGTGGCCAGCCGGGTGAGCTCCATCCGGTCCCGAGGCGGCGGCTCGTCGGCGATGAGCGCCGCGGCTGCGTCCAGCCGGAAGCGTGGCTTGGCGGTGCGGGCCGGCGCCCCCCGGCGCAGCCAGGCCAGCTCCTTGCGGAGCAGGCCGCGCCGACGGTCCTCGGCCACCGAGGCGGCGTGCACCCGCTCGGCGCGGGCCAGGACGTAGGCGGCGTAGCCGCCGTCGTACGTGTCGACGGTGGCGTCGTGCACGTCCCACAGCCGGGTGCACACCGCGTCCAGGAACCAGCGGTCGTGGGTCACGACGACCAGCGCCCCGGTCCCCCGGGAGAACCGTTCGCGCAGGTGGTCGGCGAGCCAGGCGACCCCCTCCACGTCGAGGTGGTTGGTCGGCTCGTCGAGGGCGAGCACGTCGTCGTCGCGGACCAGCATGGCGGCGAGCGCCACCCGGCGGCGCTGCCCACCGGACAGGCTCGCCACGCTCGCGTCGAGGTCGACGTCCGCCAGCAGCCCGGCGTGCACGGCACGCACCCGCGGGTCCCGGGCCCACTCGTGCACCGCCTGCCCGCCGTGCACCGCGTCGGCCACGGTGCCGGGCGGGACCTCGTCCCGCTGGTCGAGGAGCCCCACGCGCAGCCCGCCGCTGCGGGTGACCCGCCCCGTCCCCGGTGGCTGCACGCCGGCGAGGAGCCGCAGCAACGTCGACTTGCCGGCGCCGTTAGGACCCACGACCCCGACCCGCACCCCGTCGTCCAGGCCCAGGCTGACCGAGTCCAGCAGGGTCCGCGTGCCCACGCTCACCCCGACCGAGTCGGCCCCCAGCAGGTGCACGTCACTGCCCACCGGTGAGGATGCGGGCGCCGGGCACCGGGCCGACGACCGGGATCACGTGGTCCGCGACGCCACCCGCGACGAGGGCTGCCGACAGCACCAGGGCGTGCTGGCGGTTGCGGGCCAGGGCGGCGACGGTCGGTCCGGACCCGGACACGACGACCCCGAGCGCGCCGGCGTCCTCGGCGGCCGCCACCACGTCGGCCAACCAGGGAGCCAGCGTCAGGGCGGCCGGCTGCAGGTCGTTGTGCAGCGCATGACCGAGCCCGACGGCGTCACCGGCGCGCAGGGCCTGCAGGATCGCCACGTCCGCGGCGGGGTCGGGGTCGGCCACCGTGCCCCGGGCGTCGAACGCGGCGTACACCGCCGCGGTCGACAGCCCGGTGGACTGCACGGCCAGCACCCAGGCGTACTCACCGCGGCTCATCGCCGGAGCGAGCACGTCGCCATGGCCCGTGCCGACCGCCGTGTGGCCGGCGAGCGCGAACGGCACGTCCGAGCCGAGCTCCGCAGCAAGCCCGGACAGCTGCTCCCGGCTCAGTCGGGTGTCCCACAGCGCATCGCAGGCGAGCAGCGCGGCGGCGGCGTCGGCCGATCCGCCGCCCATCCCGCCGGCCACCGGCACGCCCTTGACCAGGTGCAGGTGGACCCGCGGACGCACTCCCGCGTAGGCGGCCAACGCGGCCGCGGCCTGCACGGCCAGGTTTGTGCCATCGGTGGGTACCCGGTCGGCCTGAGGTCCCGCCACGCTCACCGTGAGGTCCTCGGCATGCCGGGCGACGACGTCCTCGTAGACGGAGACCGCCTGGAAGAGGCTGGTCACCGCGTGGTAGCCGTCCGGCCGGCGCGGGCCGACCCGCAGCAGGAGGTTGACCTTGCCCGGGGCGCGAGCCCGGACCGATCGGTCGGCGGGCGGCGCAGTCACGGTTCCACTGTGCCAGGTCGGCCCGACAGCGTCCCGGCGACGCCGGGCAGGTCCGGCGGCCGCGACCGGTCGGCGGCCGCGAGCGTCCGGCCCGCCCCGGGCCCGTGACCCGCCCCGGTCAGCTGCTCGGCGATCCGGGCGAACGCCGTCACGTCGAGACGCTCGCCCCGCATGCTCGGGTCCACGCCGGCCGCGCGCAGCACGGCCTCCGCCCGCGCCGGCGAGCCGGCCAGCGCCGCCAGCGCGGACCGGAGCATCTTGCGACGCTGCCCGAACGACGCGTCGACGACGGCGAAGACGCGCTCGCGGGCAGCCGTCGTGGTCGGCGGGTCGCGCCGGTCCAGGCGGACGAGAGCCGAGTCGACCCGAGGGACGGGCCAGAATGCCGAGCGGGCGATGCTCCCCGACCGCCGGGCGGCGGCGTACCAGGCCGTCTTCACCGAGGGCGTGCCGTAGGTCCGGCCACCAGGACCGGCGACAAGCCGGTCGGCGACCTCGGCCTGCACCATGACGAGCATCCGGGTCAGCCCGGCGAACCGCTCGAGGAACGTGAGCAGCACCGGCACGGCGACGTTGTAGGGCAGGTTCGCCACCAGCGCGGTGGGCGGCTCGCCGGGCAGGTCGCGCACGGTCAGCGCGTCCGCGGTGAGGACCGTCAGCCGGGCCAGCGCACCGGGCTGGTGCGCGGCGACGGTCGTGGGCAGCAGGCGGGCCAGGACCGGGTCGATCTCCACGGCCACCACGTGGGCGCCCACCTCGAGCAGGCCGAGGGTGAGCGAGCCCAGCCCCGGTCCGACCTCGACGACCCGCTCCCCGGGGTGGACCGCTGCCTGGTGCACGATCCTGCGGACGGTGCCCGGGTCGACGACGAAGTTCTGCCCGAGCGCCTTGGTGGGCCGGATGCCTGCTGCGTCGGCCAGCGCGCGGATCTCCGCCGGCCCGAGCAGCGGACCGGTGCCGGTCATGCCCGCGAGCCTACCCAGCGCGGCCCCCGAGCCGTCAGCCGAACAGCTGCTTGCCACATACCGGCCACTGGCCGGCACCCGAACGGGCGTACAGCGCCTGCGCGCGCGCCGTCTGGTCCGCCGGCGAGGCCTGGCTGGGCAGGCCGGACCCGCCCACGCTGCCCCAGGTGGACAGCGAGAACTGGTACAGCCCGTAGTAGAGACCGTTCGCGGAGACCGCCGCCGGGTTGCCACCCGACTCGCAGCGGGCCAGCGCAGCCCAGTTCAGCCCGTCGGCGGTCGGGACGGCGGCCACCGTGGCCGGCCGCGCCGGGGCCGGCCTGGGTGCCGTGCCGATGGCCACCACGGCGGTGACCGGTTCCCGGCTCTGCGTGTCCGAGAGCGCGACCCGGGTGGTCTCGGTCCCGTCGACCGTCGTCACCCGTTCGACGAGCGTGCGCTCGCCCGCGGCGCCCGACGTGAGCACCCGGCGCTGCCCGGTGGTCAGGCCGGGATCCGGGCGCGTCGTCGTCTCGAACGGGACGGCGCTGACCGTCGTCACGTCGTGCACGCTCACCCGGCTGACCACGACGGTCACCCGACCCTGCGCGCCGGTGCGGACGAGGACGCGGTCGCGGTCCCCGAGGACGACCCCCAGGCCGTCGAGCAGGTCGACGACCGTTGCACCGGCGGCGGGCACCGTCACGGTGCGCCCGTCGACGACGACGTCGGCCGCACCGTGCAGCGCCACGGCGAGGCCGAGCTGGGGGCGCCCGCCTTCGGCTGACCGGGAGGCCACCAGGGTGACCTGCCCCGCTCGGCGGGACAGCATGTCCAGGGCCTCGTCGGCACTGGCGGCGGTGGTCCACACGGTGGTCTCCACCCCCGCCCCGGAGTCGAGGGTCAGCTGCCGGGCATGCCGCACGACGACCTGCGCGCCGTCGGTCAGGGCACCCTGCGGGGACACGAGGTCCTGGCTGCGCACCGGCACGTCCTGCTCGGCGAGCAGACGCTCGACGCTGCCGGAGAACGTCGACACGGTGCGGGCGGATCCGTCGACGTCCAGGGTGACGGACTTGTGCACCTGACCGTAGGCGGCGGCGCCACCCCCGAGGACGACCACGGCCGCGAGGGTGGCGACGACGACCGCGCGCGAACGACGGCGGGGTGCACCCGGTTCAGGGGTTCGGTGGCGGACGGTGCGCAGGCGCTCGGCCAGGCGGCGGACAGGGGTGGGCACACGGGTCGGGACGGTCACGTGGTTCCTCACGGCGGTGGTCCCGGGCACGGGGAGACGCTGCACCTGGCAGGTGCCCAGCCCTGGCAGGACGCCGGTGGCGTCGGGGGCGCACGATGGCGCCGGCTGGTCGGCGGATCCCCGATCCGGCGGTCGCGACCGGGCACGGAGCCCCGGCTCGCACGAAGCACTCGGTCCCGGCCTGTTGGCCGCAAGCGCGACACGCGACCGTAACCCATTCGTGACCTGATGCCAAACCCCGCGGGCACTCGCGGGTCAGCAACGGCTCAGGCCGGGCCGGCGTGGGGCTCGCGCCGGGTCGGCCGGCGCCCTCAGTACCAGCCCTTGGCCTGGAACGACGACCAGGCACCGCAGGGCGTCCCGTACCGGCCGGCGATGTAGCCCAGACCCCAGGTGATCTGCGTGGCCGCGTCCGTGCGCCAGTCCGGCCCCACGCTGGCCATCTTCGAGCCGGGCAACGCCTGGGGGATGCCGTAGGCGCCGGACGGGTTCGACGCGTCGACCCGCCACCCGGACTCCCGGTTCCACAGCTGCAGGAGGCAGGAGAACTGGTCGTCGCCCCAACCGCGGTCGGCAGCCAGCTGCCGCCCGATGTCCTGCGCGCTGCCCGGGGCGACCGTGATGGCCGGGACCGGCCTGGTGCCCACCCGGACCACCTGGGTGACCGGCTCGACCGTCACCGCCGACGTCACCGGCTGGCGGTCGACGACGACCCCACCCACCACCGAGGCGGCATACGTCGTCGTGCGCACCCCGGCACGACCCTTCGTCTGCACCACCCGGGTGCCCTTGGCCAGCGTGGCGTCGGGCACCTCCTGGGTCCCGAACGGCACGACCTCGGTGACGGTCTGCCCGTCGCTGTGCGCCCGGGTGACCAGGACGACCAGGCCGTCGACGGCGGCCGCGGCCAACGGCACCGAGACCTGGTCGCCGTCCTCGAGCACCAGGCCGATCTCCCGCAACGCGTCCCGGACGGTCGCGGCGCTGGTCACGCCGTCGATCACCTGACCGTCGACGACCAGGTGCACGGTCTTCTGCGTCGACACGCGCAGCACGTCGCGACCCAGCGGGGCGGACCGGGAGGCGGACAGCAGCACGTCCGCGCTGCGGACGCCGAGCGCATCGACCGCCTCCCCCACCGTGCCGGCCGTGGTCCACACCGTGCGTCGGGTGCCGTCCACGTCCACGTCGATCTGCCGGCCGTGGCGCACGACGACCTGGCCCCCGGTCGACACGGGCTCGTCGAGGCCCGGAGCCACCAGGTCGTGCTCACCGACCGCGATCCCGCTCCCGGCGAGCACGTCCCCCACGGTGCGCCCGAGGGCGGTGACGCGCACGTCGGACCCGTCGACGTCGACGGTCACCGACTTGTGCAGGGCCGCGAACGCGCTGGTCCCGCCGGCGACCGCCGCGAGGACGAGCACCTGGGCGGCGAACCGGACCGCCGGTCGCGGTCGGGCGACGCCCCGGCCCGCGGCCCGCGGGGGCGTACCGGGCCGGTCGCGGTCGGGCACGGGCGGTCTCCCAGCGGTGGGGGCGACGGGAGGGGGCCTCCCGTCCGGGCTACCCGCGACCGTAACCGATCCGTGACCCCAGGGTGTAGTCCCTTCCCCCGATCGGCCGACTCACCAGGCGCCGTAGACCTCCTCGGCGACCGCCGACGTCGAGGCGCACACCGCTGCCAGGTCCTCCCCGCGCGCCGCCGCCAGCGCACGGACCGTGTGCGGCAGGAGGTAAGGAGCGTCGGGGCGCCCGCGCACCGGGTGCGGCGCCAGGTACGGAGCGTCCGTCTCGACGAGCAGCAGCCGAGCCGGCACCAGCCGTGCCGCCTCGCGCAGGTGCTCGTTGCCCCGGAAGCTCACCGGGCCGGCGAACGACAGGTACCAGCCGTGCTGCACGCACCGGCGGGCCAGCTCGGCGTCGCCGGAGAAGCAGTGCATGACGGTGCGCTCGGGGGCACCGTCGCGCTCGAGGACGTCGAGCACCTCGGCATGTGCGTCGCGGTCGTGGATCTGCAGGGCCAGCCCGAGCTCCTTGGCCAGGGCGACGTGGGCCCGGAAGGCCTCGCGCTGCACCGCCCGTCCCTGCGGTCCCGCGCGGAAGTGGTCCAGGCCGGTCTCGCCGATGGCCCGCACGCGAGCGTTCGCCCGGGCGACCTCGGCCACCCGGGCGATCGCATCGTCGAGGCGGACGGCGTGCCGCGGCTGGGGGTGCGGCACCAACCCGTCCGGGGCGACCTCGTGCACGCCGGCGTGCAGCACGGCCTCGTTGGGGTGCACGGCGACGGCGCCGAGCAGCACGCCCTGCGCAGCAGGCGCACGCAGCACGGCATCCGTCCAGGCCACCGCGTCCAGGTCGCAGCCCACCTGCACCATCCGGGTGACGCCGACCGCTGCGGCCAGCGCGAGCTGTGCCTCGATGGTCACCGGACCGCCGTGGGTGGCGTCCGCCATCGCCAGGACCGCGTCGAGGTGGGTGTGGTCGTCGACGGCGGGCGCCGGCAACGGTTCCGGCGACGGCGCCCACCCGCGGTCCCGGTCCCGCCGGCTCACGGGGCGACCGGCTCGTCCACCCGCGGGAACAGCGACGCACCCTTGGTCACGGTCGTCCCGGCGGGCAGCTGCCCGAACCGTGCGGCGTCGGCCACCGGCTGCTCGTCGAGCGCACCGAGGGCCGCCGGTCCACCCAGGGACTCCCACAGCGCGGCGGCCGCACGCGGCATCACCGGGTTGACCAGCACCGCGAGCGCCCGCAACGCCTCCGCGGCGGTGACCAGCACGGTGGCCAGCCGGCCGCCGGACGGGTAGCTGCCGTCCGCAGCCACCTCCGTCCTGGCCACCGCCCACGGCGCCTGCTCCGTGAGGTAGCCGTTGGCCGCGTCGACCAGCGTCCACACCGCAGCGACGGCCTCGGTGAGCGCGAGCCGGTCCACGGCGTCCTCCGCGTCGGCGACGGCCCGGGCGGCGACCGCGGCCAGCCCGTCCTCGGCGGGCGTGGCCGGCCCCCCCGGCGGGAGCACACCGCCGAAGTAGCGGACGACCATCGCGGTGACCCGGGAGGCGAGGTTGCCGAACCCGTTGGCCAGCTCGGCGGTGTACCGGGCGTGCAGGTCCTCCCAGGAGAACGAGCCGTCCTGGCCGAACACCACGGCGCGCAGGAAGTAGTACCGGAAGGCGTCGGAGCCGAAGGTGTCGATGATCTGCGCCGGGGCGATGCCGGTGAGCTTGCTCTTGCTCATCTTCTCCCCGCCGACCAGCAGCCAGCCGTGCGCGAACACGTGCCGCGGCAGCGGCAGCCCCGCCGCCATGAGCATCGCCGGCCAGATCACCGCATGGAACCGCAGGATGTCCTTGCCGACCAGGTGCACGTCGGCCGGCCAGGTTCGGGCGAACCGCTCCTGCTCCGCCGGGTCGTCGGAGTCCAGCCCGACCGCTGTCGCATAGTTGAGCAGCGCGTCGAACCACACGTACAGCACGTGCGAGGGGTCCCAGGGGATGGGAATGCCCCAGTCGAACGTGTTGCGGGAGACGGACAGGTCCGCCAGGCCCTGACGGACGAACGAGACCACCTCGTTGCGCGCGCTCGCCGGCTGGACGAACGTGGGCTGGGTCTCGTAGAGCTCCAGCAGGCGGTCGGCGTAGGAGCTCATCCGGAAGAAGTAGTTCTCCTCCGCCAGCATCTCCACCGGTCGGCCGTGGATCGAGCACACCTTCTGCCCGGCGAACTCGCCCGTGCCGTCCAGCAGCTCGCCGGGCAGCTTGTACTCCTCGCAGTCGACGCAGTACGGGCCCTGGTAGGAGCCCGGGTAGATGTCGCCCTTGTCGTAGAGGTCCTGGATGAAGGCCTGCACCCGCTCGACGTGACGGGGCTGCGTGGTGCGGATGAAGTCGTCGTTGCGCACGTCGAGGGTGGCCAGCAGCGGCTTCCAGGCCGTCTCGACGAGCCGGTCGGCCCACTCCTGGGGGCTGACCCCGTGGGCCTGCGCCGTGCGCATGACCTTCTGCCCGTGCTCGTCGGTGCCGGTGAGGAACCAGACCTGCTCCTGGCGCTGGCGGTGCCAGCGGGTGAGGACGTCCGCCGCCACCGTCGTGTACGCGTGCCCGATGTGCGGAGCGTCGTTGACGTAGTAGATCGGCGTCGTCAGGTAGAAGGTGGGGTGGGCATCGGGCATGCCGACATCGTAGGTGGGGGGCACCCACCGACCGGGCCAGGTGCCCGGTCAGGACCGGGCGGCGCCCCGGGGGCCGACCGCACGGGCTGGCGTGGGCCGACCGCACGGGCCGGCGGGGTTCCCGGCCCCCGGGCTCACAGCCGGGTCAGCCCCCGGCGCAGGCTGCGCACGGCCTGGGCGATCCGCTGCTCGTTCTCGATGAGGGCGAACCGCACGTGGTCCCCCCCGCCGGGTCCGAAGCCCGCACCGGGCGAGACCGCCACGTCGCAGTCACGGATGAGCAGCTCGGCGAAGCCCACCGAGCCCAGCTCGCGGTAGGGCTCGGGGATCGGTGCCCAGACGAACATCGTGCCCTTCGGCCGGGGGACCTCCCAGCCGATCCGGGCCAGCCCGTCGACCAGGGCGTTGCGCCGGTTCTCGTAGACCAGGCTGGTGTGCGCGGGGTAGTCGAGGGCCTCGTTGAGGGTGACCGTCGCCGCGATCTGGATCGGCTGGAAGGTGCCGTAGTCGAGGTAGCTCTTCAGCTTGCCGAGCGCGTCGACGACGTCGGCGCGGCCGACGGCGAACGCCACCCGCCAGCCGGCCATCGAGTACGACTTGGTCATCGAGTACAGCTCCACGGCGACGTCCACGCCGCCGGCGCACTGCAGGATGGACGGCGGGGACCAGCCGTCGAAGCGCATGTCGGCGTACGCCAGGTCGTGCACCAGCACGACGTCGCGCTCGTAGGCCCAGTCCACCAGCCGCTGCAGGTCCGCCAGCTCCACCGTCGACGTCGTGGGGTTGTGCGGGAAGGACAGCACGACGACGCGCGGCTTCGGCCACCCCAGGTCCCAGGTCTCCATCACCCGGTCGATGTACCCGGCGCCGTCGGACCCGTCACCGATGGGCACCTGACGAGTGTCCGCACCGGCCAGGTACGGGCCCCAGATGTGGATGGGATAGGACGGCGTCGGCACGATCGCCGCGTCGCCGGGCTGCAGCAGCACCCACATGAGGTGGCTGAACCCCTCCTTGGCGCCGATGGTCGAGATGACCTGCGTGTCCGGGTCCAGCGTCACGCCGAACCTGCGCTGGTACATGGCGGCGACCGCCTCGCGCAGCTTGGGGATGCCCCGGGAGGAGGAGTACCGGTGGTTGCGCGGGTTGTGCACCGCCTCGGCGAGCTTCTCCACCGCCACCTCCGGGCTGGGCAGGTCGGGGTTGCCAAAGCCCAGGTCGACCACGTCCCGCCCGGCGTGACGGGCGTCGAGCTTGAGCGTGTCCATCACGGCGAAGGCGTACGGGGGCAGGCCGGGGATGCGACGGAACTCCATGACACCGGACGGTAGACGTCAGCGAGCCGCCGGACGAGGGGTGAAGGGCACGGCACACTGGATCGCCGGAGCCTACAGGGCGTAGAACCCGACCACCTCAACCCATCCTGGAGGGACGACCCTTGACCGACCATGAACCCCGTCACGTGAGACGGCCTGCCGATGACGGGCCGGCAGGGACGGACACCGCCCGCAAGCACGCACTCCTCGTGGTCGATGTCCAGCCCACCTTCTGTGAGGGCGGGGCGCTCGCGGTCGAGGGCGGCAACGCCGTGGCCGAGGGGATTGCGGCGTTCGCCGCGGCCCACCGTGACCGGTACGCGCTGGTGGTCACGACACAGGACTGGCACGTGGACCCCGGCGACCACTTCAGCGACCACCCCGACTATGTCGACACGTGGCCGCCGCACGGTGTGGCGGGCACCGCGGAGGCGGATCTGCACCCTGCGCTGGCCAACCTCCACCCGGACGTCAGCGTGAAGAAGGGCCAGCACGCCGCCGCCTACTCCGGCTTCGAGGGCACCGACAGGCACGGCCGTGCGTTGGCGACGGTCCTGCGCGAGGCGGACATCACCGACGTCGACGTGGTGGGGATCGCCGAGTCGCACTGTGTGCGGGCCACCGCGCTCGACGCGCTGCAGGCCGGGCTGCGCACCCGAGCCCTCACCGACCTCACCGTCCCGGTCACCCCCGAGCAGGGCGAGCAGGCCCGCGCCGAGATGGCCGCAGCCGGCGTGGAGCTGGTCCCGTCGGCGACGGCATGGACCGAGGGTGCGGCCGGCTGATCGATCCCTCGGAGGACCAGCCGATCGACCCTTCGGAGGAGGGGCGAGGTCCGCGACCCGGCGGCACCCGTCCGGTGCGCGGCACCCGTCCGGTGGGCCCTGTGCCGCGGGCTCACCGGACGCTTCGGTGCCGCGGGTGAGCGCCGTGGCCAGGTGTACCGAGGCTGCTGAGCCAAAAGGTCCCTGAGCTAGAAGGGTGGGGGGTCGTCGTCGGGCTCGGGGTGGTTGGTGGGTTGGGTGGGCCAGCCGGGTTCGCCGTGGGGGTGGGGTGTGGTGCCGGGGATGTGGGTGATCTGGGTGTGTCCGTTGATGCCGGGGGTGGAGTGGTAGGTGTGCCCGGTGGGGGTGGTCCACTCGAACGTGCCGGGGGTGGGTTGGGTCAGGTGGTGTCCGCCGTCGGTCTTCAGCCGGTGGTCTCGCCGGCACAGGGGTTCCAGGTTGTCGGCGGAGGTGGTGCCGGGGGTGGGTGGTGTCCCGTCGCGGGTCGGCTGGTGGGGGTCGGGGTGGTATTCGAGGGTGTGGTCCAGGTCGCAGGCGGTGGCCGGGGTCGGGCAGCCGGGCCGGGCGCAGGTGTGGTCGCGGGTGCGCACGTGCCGGGCGAGCCCGGCGGGTGGGGTGTACCGGGTGCGGCCGACGTCCAGCACGGTGCCGGTCATCGGGTCGGTGATGATCCGCCGCCAGATCCCACCGGCGGCCAGGGCACGGGCCTGGGTGGCGGGGATCGGCCCGTACCCGGCCAGGTCAGCAGGCTCCTCGTCCACCCCGAGCAGGGTGGACAGGCCCACCGTGACGTGCACGTGCACGGGTGAGCGCACCGGGCGGGAGGTGCCCGGGCGGGGGCCGGTCGGGTGCGGGGTGCCCGGGTGGGGGGTGTGGAGGATGAGACCGGTCAGGGTGTCGGCGCGCAGCTGGTCCAGGGTGCGCGGGTCCCCACCGGTGCGCAGGCCCCGGGCGGTGGTGTCCAGGGTGGTGTCGACCAGGACGGCGGCGGCCGCCGGCAGCACCGCCCACACCCCGGCCATCCCGTCGGGCAGCCGTCGAGGGTGGTCGACCCGGCGGGTGGACCGGGCCCGGGCCACCCGGTCGGCGGCGTCCACCGGGTCGACACCCAGCAGGGCCCGGTCGGTGTCAGCGGCCAGCTGGGTGGGGGTGCGCCGGTCGGCACCGGGCAGGACCTCGGCCTGCACCGCCAGGGCGGCCTGCATCCCCACCTGGTCCAGACGTTCGACCAGGATGCGGGCCTTGACCCGGTCCACCCGCCCGGCCACCAGGGCGTCCCCGGTAGGGGCCAGGGCACCGGTGAACGCCCGCCCGTCACGCACCAGACGCGACGCGGCCCGCCGTGACCACGCCAACCGCAACGCCAGCTCGTCACCGGCCACGCACGGGTCGGACGGCACCCCACCAGCCGGTGACCACCGCGGGCTCATCGACACCCGGCGGGCCAGCACCCCGGCGGCCAGGGCGGACAGGCCGTGCGCCCACGCCCCCACCCGCTCGCACGCCGCGACCAGCTCCACCAGCAGACCATCATCGGCCGCCTGCCGGTCCACCTGGCCGACCAGGAACGCCAGGTCCGCCCCCGCCCGGGTGCCCACCAGGTCACCAACCGTCACCCCCGGCTCCCCCCGACCCCCCGGCCCCCCCGGTTCCCCCAGGTCGCCCGGGTCCCCCGGGTCGGCCGGCACCGAGACGTCCCACCACGGGTCCGCCGGCACCGGCTCACCCTCCCCCAGCACCACCACACCCGCCACCGCCGGCACCACCACACCCGCCGGCACACCCCCACCGGTCACCACCGGTCGGGCCGGGACGTCCCCGCCCCGCACCACCCCATCACCGTCACCATCACCATCACCACTATCGAACACATGTTCGACCATACCCGCCACCACCGACACGACCGGACGCCCATCCACAGTCCCGTCCGGCCAGCCTGCCGACAGAGTGCGAGCCTGCGACCTCCGGCGTGCGGAACAGGCCCCCCTGCGCCACGCCGCCACGGGAACCGGTCAGCGCCGCGCCGCAGCTCGCGCCGCACCCCGCGCCGCACCCCGCGCCACCAGCGCAGCGGCGTACAGCTCTCGCTTGCCGACACCGCTCGCCGCCGCGACCTCCCCGACGACGTCCTTGAGCCGTTCCCCCGCGTCGGCGCGTGCCACCACCTCCGCCGCCAGGGCCTCGGGAGACGCCGTGGGTGCGTCCGGCGCGCCGCCCACGACGACCACCACCTCGCCGCGCACCTCGCCGGAGCCCGCCCAGGCCGCCAGTTCCCCCAGCGGTCCGCGACGGACCTCCTCGTACGTCTTCGTCAGCTCCCGGCACACCGCGGCCGGCCGCTCGTCCCCCCAGGCGGCGGCCATCCCGGCCAGGGTGCCGACCAAGCGGTGCGGGGCCTCGAAGAACACCAGGGTCCGCCGCTCGCGCGCGAGCCCGGCCAGCGCCCGGTCACGCTGCCCGGCGCGCCGCGGCAGGAACCCCTCGAAGCAGAACCGGTCCGTCGGCAGCCCTGACAGTGCCAGCGCGGTGAGCACGGCGCTGGGGCCGGGCGCGACGGTCACCGGCACTCCGGCGGCCGCGGCCGCCTGGACCAGCGGGAAGCCGGGGTCGGACACCGTCGGCATCCCTGCGTCGGAGACCACGAGCACGGTCGCACCGCCGGACGCCGCCGCAACGAGCTCGGCGACTCGCGACACCTCGTTGTGCTCGTGGTTGCTGAGGACGCGGCCGGTGACGGTGACACCGAGCCGGGCCGCCAGGCCGTGCAGGCGACGGGTGTCCTCGGCGGCGACGATGTCCGCCTCGGCGAGCAGGCGGCGCAGCCGGGGTGAGGCGTCGTCCACGTTCCCGATGGGAGTGGCGGCCAGCACGATGCAGCCGGGCATCGCCGCGCCGGACACCGGGTCGACGGTCATGCCCGCCAGCCTGCCACCGACCAGGCGGGCTTCCTGCCGGCACCCGAACGGCGCCCCTACGATGACGCGCATGCCGCCCACCCCTGAGGACCCGCCTGCGCCCGGGGACACCCACACCCCGGGCGAGGCGGGCTCAGGCGTCGCGCGGCCCGCGGAACCGGGCGCTACCGGGTCGGACGCGGTGCCTGCGGGTGCAGTGGACGGTCACGAGGCCACCGAGAACGACCAACCTACCGAGAACGACCAACCCACCGAGAGCGACCAGCCCACCGAGGACCGCCTCCTGCGTCGGCTCCTCGGCCGCCGCGCGCTGCTCCTCGACGCCACCCGCCAGGCCCGCATGTCCGGCTGGCTGTGGTCTGCGGCCGTCACGCTCCTCGGCGGCCTGCTGCGGTTCTGGGACCTCGGTCGCCCGCACCGGCTGGTGTTCGACGAGACGTACTACGTCAAGGACGCCTGGTCCCTGCTCGTGCACGGCTACGAGGCACAGTGGGGCGCCGACCCGAATCCCGCCTTCGAGGCGGGCGACACCTCGGGGCTCACCTCGGCGGCCGAGTACGTCGTCCACCCACCGGTGGGCAAGTGGTTGATCGCCGCGGGCATGCAGCTGGGCGGCGGACCGGCGAGCTCGGCCGCCTGGCGGCTGTCCGCGGCCGTGGCGGGCACCGTCGCCGTGCTGCTCGTCGCACGGATCGGCCGACGGCTCCTCGCCTCGACGGCGCTGGGCACGCTCGCCGGGCTGTTCCTCGCCGTGGACGGCGAGGCGATCGTGCACTCGCGCACCGGGCTGCTGGACGGCTTCGTCATGGTCTTCGTGCTGGCCGCCTTCGGGGCCCTGCTGCTGGACCGCGAGCAGGCCCGGCGACGCCTGGCAGAACGCACCGCAGCCGTGGTCGACTCCGGCGCCGATCTCGGCTGGGGACCACGGCTCGGTGTGCGGTGGTGGAGGCTGGCGGCGGCCGTGCTGCTCGGCCTGGCCGTCGGAACCAAGTGGTCCGGCCTGTACTTCCTCGCGGTGCTCGGACTGGTCTCGGTGGCCTGGGACGCGATGGCCCGGCGGACGGTCGGGGTGCGCAGCTGGGTCCGGGCGACACTGGTGCGTGACGCCGTCCCGGCCGGGGTCGCCATGGTCGGGCTGGCCGCGCTGACCTATCTGGCGAGCTGGTCGTCCTGGTTCGCCACCTCCGGCGGGTGGAACCGGCAGTGGGCGGTCGAGCATGCCGGCCAGGGCCAGCTGTGGCTGCCGCCCGCGCTGCGGTCGTTGTGGCAGTACCACCTGGACATGTGGCACTTCCACAACGGCCTGACCACGCCGCACGCCTACGCGGCCCACCCGATCGGGTGGATCGTGCAGTGGCGACCCACCTCCTTCTTCTACCCTGCGGAGGTCTCCGGGCTGACCGGCACGGCCGCACGGGCCGCGTGCGGCGCGGACGCGTGCTCCCAGGCCATCACCTCGCTGGGCAACCCGCTGATTTGGTGGGCGGGCGCGGCAGCCGTCATGGTGGCCGCCGTCTGGGGCCTGCAGCACCGCGACTGGAGAGCGGCCGCCGTGCTGTCCGGCGTGGTCGCCGGCTGGCTGCCGTGGTTCGCCTACACCCACCGGACGATCTTCACCTTCTACTCGGTCGTCTTCGCGCCCTGGGTCGTCCTCACCCTGACCTACGTGATCGGCCTGGTCCTCGGTCCGCGGCGGCCCGGACGCAGGCCGGCCGTCGTCGGCGTCCGGGTGTTCGTCGTGCTGGTCGTGGTGGTCAGCGCGTTCTTCTACCCCGTCTGGGCGGCCTGGGTCGTGCCCTACGACGTCTGGCGGCTGCACATGTGGCTGCCGTCCTGGATCTAGCCCGGCCGCCCGGTCCACCCCGCCTCGGCCAGTGCCACGAGCCGCGGTCGCAGCCCCGCGGTGAGGCCCTCGTCCCCGTCCCCGCCCTCGACGGCGACGGCGACGGTCCAGGTGAGGGCCTCGGTGCCGGGCGATGGGTCGACCCGTTCCCCGAGCGGTGCGAGGAGCACCCGGCCAAGTCCCGGCGCATCGACCCAGCCCGGGGCACCGCCCACCACGCGGACCGTCACGGCGCGGGCCGACCCGAACATCGCGAGCTCGGCTAGGTCCGCGCCGATCGCCGCGGGCACCGCGTCCAGGTCCTCGGCGACGTGCAGCTCCAGCAGGTTGAGCTTGTACCAGGCCAGCTGTGTGACGAGCGTCCGGAGCTCGGTGGGGGTGACCGCGCCGAGGTCCAGGTGCAGCGCCAGGCCGCGGCGAGCGTGCCGGGGAGCGTCCCGCACCCGCACCGCCGGGACGACGACGCCGGCCGCCCGGGACCGGGCAAGCTGGAAGAGCGTGGCGAGGCCGTGCACCAGCCCGTCGGACGTCGACGCGTCGAGCTCCACACGGCGGGGACCGACTGCCAGCCGGTAGCCCTCGTAGGGCACTGCCGGTACGCGACGCAGTGCGACAACGTCGGCGTGACCGTCGTCCTGGGTCACCACGACCACCGGCCGACCGGTCGCCCGGCCGAACCGGTCCGCGGTCAGCACGGCGACCTGCACGTCGGCCGGGTCGTCGCCCACCGCCACGGTCAACGGCCAGCCGGCCATGAACGGTTCGCCCGGTGCCCGCTCGAGGACACGGGGACGAGGGATCACGACCGGTTCGTCGACCATCGGCCCATCCGCCCCCTGGCGCGCCCTGCGTCCCCCTGCCGGCACGCTGACGCCCGGTCAGCAAACCCCACGACGAGGACCCGCCGGCAGCGACAGGCTGGCGGCGGGCCCCCATCCGGTGGAGCTGAGGGGACTCGAACCCCTGACCTCCTCGTTGCGAACGAGGCGCGCTACCAGCTGCGCCACAGCCCCGGAGCGAGCCTCAGGGTAGCAACGTCGGTGGGCCGGGCGAAATCCCCGCGATGGCTGTCGCCCCGGGTGATCGCCCGGGGCCGCCGGCAGGGCCGCGTCGATGCCTCGGCACGCTTCCCCGGGCCGGGGTCACTCCCCCGCGACGCGACGACGGGCCAGCACCGCGTCGAGGTCGATGGTCCGCCGAGGCGGGTCGGACAGCACCGCCGCGTCGGTCACCGTCGACGCCGATGGGGCCTCCCGCGCACTCGTGGCACCCGCGGCCTGCGCACCGCCGGCCTGCGCACCGCGCCGCGCGCCCACCGGTCGGTCGGCGGCACTGTCGTCGTCCAGCAGCGGCACCGGCTCGCGGTGCGGGGCCGCCGGCTTCATCGTGTACGTCGGGACCGGCACGGGGACCGGTGTCCATGTGCCGTTCTCGCCGGGGGAGACGACCCGCGCTGCCCGTGCCCGGCCGTCGTCGCCCGGACCCTCCTGCACCGGGGTGAGCACCTCGGTGAGCGCATCGGAGGGGTGCACCGCTCGACCGGGCCCGCCCGCGGGGCTCGCCGCCGCCCGGGTGCTCGCAGCCGGCCCCTCGACGCGGTGCTGCCAGGCCAGCTCGGCCGCCTGCCCGGCCAGCACGGCCCGGCGCCCCAGCACCAGCACGCCGCCGAGGGCCACCGTCGGCACCGCGCCCGCGATCCCCGTCAGCGGGGTGACCGCCACCGCGGCCCAGGCCAGCACGGTCAGCGCGAGCAGCGCGCCGGCCAGCACGGCACGCCGACGCGCTGCGGCGGCCCGTCGGGCCGCCACGGCGGCATGCGCGGCTCGCTGCTGCGCGGCCCGACGGGCGGCCTGCGCGGTGATCCGGTCCTTGGTCGCCTGCGGTCTGTCCACGGTCCTGCCTCCGGTCGTCCCGGGCGAGACCACCTGCCCCGCCCCCAGCAGCTCCGATCGCTTCGCCGTGCCGGCCGCGCAGACCGGCACCGCTCCGCGGCGGATGTCCTGCCGTCGTCCGTCGCGGACGACGTGCCGATCGGCCACGGCGAGGACGCGCAGCGCCTCGGAGAACCGGTCGTCGGCACGTGACTCGAGCATCTGGTGCCGATGTCGTAGCTCGTGGGGCACCAGGTAGGCGATCCACAGCACCGTCACCGCCAGGGTGACCAGCCCAGCGGATGCGCCCACCACGCCGACGGTAGGGGTGCGCCACCCACCGGCCCGGGACCAGCGCCCGGCGTGTCGGCCGGAGCGCGCCGCCGGTCGGACTCAGTCCTGGGCCACGTCCTGCGCGCCGTGCCAGCGGGCGAGCAGTCCGCCCGGGATCTCCTCAACCGTCAGGGCGAACGTCCGGTGGTCGCACCAGTCGTCGCCGATGTGCAGGAAGCGCTCGCGCAGCCCCTCGTCGCGAAGACCCAGCTTCTCCACCACGCGGAGGGACCGGGCGTTCTCCGGGCGGATGGCGACCTCGATCCGGTGCAGGCCCAGCACCCCGAAGCAGTGGTCGACGGCCAGCGCGACCGCCGTGGGGATGGTGCCCCGGCCGGCCACGTGCTGGGACACCCAGTAGCCGATCGACGCCGACCAGGCCGACCCGTAGGTGATCCCCGAGACCGTCAGCTGCCCGACCAGCTCGTCGTGGTACTCCACACCGAACGGCAGGCTCGTCCCTCGCCGGCCCTGGCGGGACAACGACCGCACGTACTGCCCGAACGTGGGCCCGGGACCGCTCTCCGGCACCGGCGAGGTCGCGTCCCACGGTTCCAGCCAGGCCTGGTTGCGGCGGCGCAGCTCCAGCCAGGCCCGCTCGTCCCGGCGACGCAACGGGCGCAGCCGCACCGCACCGTCCGTGAGCACGACGGGCCAGCCGCGAGCCATCATCCCTCCAGCACCAGGCAGTGCACCTGCTGCCCGGGCCGCACGGACGTGTCCTGCTCGGCGACCACCGCCAGCGCGTTGGCATACGCCAGGGCGGCCACGGACGGGCGTCCCGGGTCGCCGACCGGGGTGACGACGTACCCCTCGTCGGGCGTGCCGACAACCGTCGCCGGCACAAACTGCCGCAGCCCGTGCGGCGAGGACCACGAACCCTGGGCGAGTGCCGGCACGGACGGACGGTACAGGTCGACGTGCCCGGCGATCGCGCGCAGCGCCGGCCGGACGAACACCTCGAAGGACACCTGGGCGGCGACCGGGTGGCCCTGCACAGCGAACAGCGGGACCGCACCGTCCCCGCCGAGGCCGCCACCGACCGTGCCGAAGCCCTGCCGATGGCCGGGCGTCATCGCCACGTTGTCGAACCGGACCGTACCCAGCGGACCCAGCACGTCCTTGACGGTGTCGTGCGCCAGCTCGGACAGTCCGCCGGTGATCAGGACGACGTCCGCGCGCACGAGCTGGTCCTCCAGCGCGTCGCGCAGCGTGGCCCGGTCGTCGGAGACGATGCCGACCCGGACCGGCGACCCACCGTTGTCCCGCACGGCCGCCTCGAGGGCGTGACCGTCCGACTCCGGCACCCGGCCGGGGATCCGACGCGCACCGGGCTCGATGAGCTCGTCGCCCACCGACACGATGACCACCCGGGGCGACGGGTGCACCCGCAGCCGGCCGCGGCCCAGGGCGGCGGCCACGGCGAGCTGCCGGGCCCCCAGCCGGCTGCCCGCCCGCAACAGCACCTCCCCCGCGCGCCAGTCCGCGCCGGCAGCCCGCACGTTCTCCCCGGCAACGGCCGGGCGTGCCGGCACGACCCGCGCCGCACCACGGTCGGTGTCCTCCAGCGGGATGACGGCGTCCGCCCCGAGCGGCAGCGGCGCACCGGAGGCGATCCGCACCGCCTGGCCGGGCACCAGCCGGAGCACGTCCGGGCTGCCCGCGAGGACGTCGTGGGCGACGGGCAGGGCCACGCCCCGGTCGAGCGTATCGAGGGCGACGACCGCGTAACCGTCGCGGGTGGCCATCGGGACGGCGGGGGCCTCGCCGTCCGCGACCACGTCGACCGCGAGGACGCACCCGGCCGCGTCAGCGAGCGCCACGTCCAGGGGTGCGACCGGTCCGACCGAGGCGAGCACGGCGGCGAGGTGCTCCTGGACGGATCTCATGCCCGGCATTGTGCCCCGCCGGGCCGCGCGTTCCTCGGCGCGGCCCGCGAGCCTCAGGACTCCAGCGTGCCGACGTAGTCCACCAGCCAGCGTCGGAAGTCCGGGCCGAGGTCCGGCCGCTCGCTGGCCAGTGTGACCACCGCTTTGAGGTAGTTCAGCCGGTCCCCGGTGTCATAGCGGCGGCCGCGGAACACGACGCCGTACACGCCACCGCCCTGCTCGGCGGGGAGCTCGGCCAGCGTGGCGAGGGCGTCGGTGAGCTGGATCTCGCCGCCGCGGCCCGGCTGCGTGTGCTCGAGCACGTCGAACACGACGGGGTTGAGCACGTAGCGGCCGATGATCGCGAGGTTGCTCGGTGCCTCCTCGACGGTCGGCTTCTCCACCAGCGCCGTCACCCGGACCTGGTCCGGGTCGTCGTCCCAAGGCTCCACCGCCACGACGCCGTACAGGGAGATCTGCTCGGGGTCGACCTCGAGCAGCGCGACGACCGAGCCGCCGGTGCGCTCCTGGACGGCGGCCATCGTCGGCAGCACCGGGTCCCGCTCGTCGATGAGGTCGTCGGCGAGCAGCACGGCGAACGGCTCGTCGCCGACGTGGCGGCGAGCCTGCAGCACCGCGTGGCCCAGCCCCCGCGGACCGCCGGCCTGGCGCACGACGTGCACCTGGGCGATGTCGGTCGACCGGCGCACCCTCGCCAGTCGCTCGGTGTCACCCTTGGCCTCGAGGGCACGCTCGACCTCGGGCGCCGAGTCGAAGTGGTCCTCGATGCTGCCCTTGTCGCGACCGGTGATGACGAGCACGTCGTCCAGCCCGGCGGCGGCGGCCTCCGCCACGACGTACTCGATGGCGGGGACGTCGACGACCGGCAACATCTCCTTGGGCGTCGCCTTCGTCGCGGGGAGGAACCGCGTGCCCATCCCCGCCGCCGGGATCACCGCCTTGTGCATGGTCATGGACGGAGGCTACTGGCGCGCGCGGTGCCCCAGCGGGCGGAGCATCACCGGGTGCCGTCGGTGGGGTCTGCGAGACTGGCGCCATGAGCAAGGCAGCCCAGCCGTACCCGCGTCTGCCCGGCCTGGAGGTGGACGAGGCCAAGGACGCCTGGCGGTCGATGATCCGGCAGGCGCGCGGGACCCGGTCGGCGAGCCGCCGCGAACAGGCGGCGCACGCGTTCGCCGGGGTCGTCCTCGCCATCCCGCAGGTGCAGGAGGCGCGGTGCGTGTCGGCCTACTCCTCCCGCCCCGGCGAGCCCGATACCGGGCCGTTGCTCGAGGCGCTCGCGGCGAGGGGCCTGCGCGTCCTGCTGCCGGTCCTGGGCGCGGGCCTGCAGCGGGACTGGGCGCTCTACACCGGGCCGGACGACCTGCGCGAACGGGCCCCGGGCCGGCCCCCGGAGCCGGGGACGGCGCCACTCGGACCGGCGGCGCTGGCGGACGCGGACGTGGTCGTCGTGCCGGCGCTCGCCGTGGACACCTCCGGCACCCGGCTCGGCCAGGGCGGCGGCTGGTACGACCGGGCGCTGGAGCACGCCCGTCGGGACGCGCTCCTCGTGGCGCTGGTGTTCCCGGAGGAGCTCTACGACGCGCAGGTCCACCCGCTGCCCCGCGAGCCGCACGACCGCCGGGTGGACGCCGTCGCCACCACCCAGAGGCTGCACCGGCTGCGCACGCCGGGGGCTGGGCGGCACAGCGGGTAATCTTGGCAGTCGAACCCCGGCGGTGCCAAGGAGACGCGAATGCCCACCTACGCCTATCGCTGCACGGCGTGCGGTCACGCCTTCGACGCGCAGCAGTCGTTCACCGACCCGTCGCTGACCGAGTGCCCCGTGTGCGGCAGCACGCTCCGCAAGGTGTTCTCCCCGGTGGGAGTCGTGTTCAAGGGCTCGGGCTTCTACCGCACGGACTCGCGTGCCGACTCGGTCCGCCGCGGCTCGTCACGCACCTCCACCCAGCGCGAGAAGGAGTCCGCGCCGTCCGGGGACGCGTCGGTGACCCCAGCAGCAGCGTCGGCGGCCGGCCCGACGCCGCAGAAGACCTCGGGCTCGGCGACGAGCGGCTCGCGGCCGGGCGGCTCGGCGACGCCGCCACGCGGGTCCGGCACCGTGAGCAGACCGGCCGCGGAGAGCTGACCGGCCGACCCGCGCCACCCCGCAGCTCCGGCGAGCGCCACCCTCAGGCCCTGAGATCTCCCGGTGCCGACCGTCCACCATCCCTGACCCGCCGACCCGTGCACGGGACGCCGATAGCGTCCCCGCCGTGCTCTCCCCCTCCCCCCGCACCGTTCGCCTGCTCCTGTGGCGGCTGAGACTGCCGGTCGCCGCCCTGCTCGCGGGGTGCGCGTGCGCCCTGGCGGTCACCGAGCTGCGGCCGGCACCCGAGCCGACGGCCCGGGTGGTCGTCGCGGCGCGGGACCTCACCCTGGGGCAGCCGCTCGAGCTCTCCGACCTGGCCATGGCAGCCGTGCCGGAGCGCCTCGTCCCGGCCGGGGCGACCGGCGAACCCGGTGCGCTGGTCGGGCGGTCCACCGCCGTCGACGTGCCACGCGGCCTCACCCTCGTCGACTCCCTCATCGCCGCACCCGTGGTCGCCGGGCCGCCCGGCACCGTCGTGGCGCCGGTCCGGTTCGCCGACGCCGCCATGGCGGCACTGCTCACCCCCGGGACACGGGTCGACGTGCTCGCGTCGGACCTCGGCACCCCTGGCGCGTCCGGGACGGTGCTCGCCCGCGGCGCACTGGTCGTCGCACCCCCGGCCGAGCCGGCTCCGCGGGACGGTGGGCTGCTGGACCCCGGGGGCTCTGTCCCTGCTGACGCGCCGGTGCTCCTGGCCGTGACGGGCGACGAGGCGCTCGCCCTGGCCGGCTCGGTCTCCTGGGCCGTGCTCGCCGCGGTCATCGTGACATGATCGGAGCGCTCCGACCCGGGAGGACCACATGACCACGCCGGAGGACCGCATGACCGAGGTCGACCCGCACGCTGGGGCGCGCCAGGCCGGTGCCTGGCGCCGCGCGCTGCGCGGCTTCCAGGACTTCATCGCCCGCGGCAGCGCCGTCGAGCTGGCCGTCGGCATCGTCATCGGTGCAGCGTTCGGCGCGGTGGTCACGGCCGTGACCACCGGCTTCCTCGGTCCTCTCATCGCGCTGGTGTTCGGCGGCACCGACCTGACCGGCCTGGCGAACGTCCACGTCTGGCGGGCGAGCTTCCAGTTCGGCCTGATCCTGCAGGCCCTCGTCAACTTCCTGCTCACCGCGGCCGCGCTGTACTTCCTCGTGATCAGTCCGCTCAACACGCTCGCCGCCCGTCGAGCCCGCGGCAAGGCGGACACAACGGCGACGCCGCCCGCTCCGCCCGAGGACGTCCAGCTGCTTCGGCAGATCCGCGACCTGCTCGCCGAGCAGGGTCGGGCGGCCGTGCCCCCGAGCGATAAGACCCAGCCTCCGGCGCCGCCTCACCAGTGAGGTGGGACGTCCCGCAACAGTCGCTCGTCGTTGCTGTCCGGTGCCTCGCCCCAGCCGCGCGCCGTCTCGTCGCGACTGGGCCGCGCCGTCGCGTCGTGGTGCGGCGCAGCGGGATCGTGGCGCGGCGCAGCGGGGTCGTCGGCAAGCGGGCCGCCGGTCCCACCCGGTTCGTCGGGGCGACCACCCGCGCCCGGCCCGGCCACCACGTCGACGTCACCCGGCGCGCCCTCCGCGCGACGCGCACGGCGGTGGGCACGTGCAGCCGGCGTGGTCATCCCCCCATGATCGTCCCGCTCACCGGGCCAGGACGCGGCGCACCGCCCCGGCCAGAGCGGCATCGACCCTCGAGCTCCGGCGAGTCAGCCCGAGCTCCACGCGAAGCTCGTCGACCCGCTCCTGTGCGGTGCGGTCCCGCCCATCCGAGACGAGCCAGGTGACGAGGTCCTCGAGCTGGTCGTCCCCGTAGGCGGCGATCGGCAGGCCCGGACGCACGTCCGGTCGTGCACCCGAGCGCAGACCGGTCGACGCCGTGGCTGCGGTCGCCGATCCGTCCGCAGCCACGGCAGCACCGTCCGCCGCCACCGCAGCCGGCAGGTCTGCCGACGCTCTGCCGCTGCCGGGCGTGGGTCCCGGCTGTCCGCCGGTGGCAGGTGGTTCCGCGGACCGGGCGTCTGGTGCTCGCGCCGTCCCCGCCGGCCGCCCTCCGCCGGTCAGGCCGGCCAGGCGGGCCTGCACTGCCCGGGCGACCCGGGCCACCTCCGCGTCGGGGTCGAGGAACGCGGCGGCGGACCACACGCGCACCACGCTCCAGCCGAGCCGTTCCAGGCGCTCGCCGACCAACCGGTCCCGAACCCGCACGCTGGGCTCGGACACGTACGCCGGATCGTCGGTCAGCACCGCCACGAGGAACTCGTCCGGCCGGTCCGGGTGCCCGACGACCAGCGGCAGCCGCCGGCCGGCGGCCACGCCGTGATCGACCCCGACGACGAAGCCCAGCCGCCACAGCCGCTCCGCCAGGTCCAGCACCAGGCGGTCCGATCCTGCCGGCACCGGGCCTGACCCCTCGACCACCGGGCCTGACCCCTCGACCACCGGGGTCCGCCCCTCCACCACCGGGGTCCGCCCCTCGACCACCGGGCCCGGTTCCGCGTCGGCGCTCGGACCGTCGGCCGGCTCCTCGGCGGCCCGGACGACTGCCGTGCCCGTGGGGTCCCCCGCGAAGGCGAGCAGGTCTGCCAGCAGCCGGGCCCCGGGGGAGCGCAGCCGGGCCGGGTCCAGGTCCTGCGCGCCGAAGCAGGACACCACGGACAGCCGGTGACGAGCGGCGCCCAGCGTCTCCAGCAGGAGCACGCCACCGTCGGCGGCTGCCAGCGGGCCGAAGGCGTGCAGCACCCGGCCGTGCGGGGTGCGCCCGTACCCGACGGACAGCACGAGGGCGTCGCGACGCAGCCCGGCCACCGCGGTCAGGTCGGTGACGAGGAAGGGCTCGGGCCGGGCCCGGTCCACCAGGGTGCGGGCGCCGTCCTCCCGAGCCCGGGTGAGCACCGCCTCGCGGACCTGCTCGGCGTGCTTCGGGGACACGGTGACGACGGCCAGCGACTCCGCCGGGTACCGCCGGGCATGGTCGAGGACCAGGTCGACGACCCGCTCGACCTCCGCTCGGGTGCTGTCGACGGTGCCGGTGGCCGGGTCGGGCATCCCTGACCCGGCGACCACGTCCAACCGGACGAGCGGCTCACGGCCGGGCAGCGGCACCGGCTCGAGCACGCCGGCGTAGCCGTGCTCGGCGAGGAACGCCGTCAGGTACGGATCGCGGGGCGCCCCGTCCGCGGACAGCGTCACCGTCGCCAGCACGCCGGCCAGCGCCGGCAGCGCCGACCCGCAGGCGCAGCGCGGGTCACCGACGACGACGACCTGCCGGCCGCGGGCCAGCGCCGGCAGCACCGACTCCAGACCGAGGTGTCCCGCGGCGTCGATCACGACCAGGTCCACCGTGCGCGTCGGCGGCAGGACCTGCGGGACGAGCAGCGGGGCAGCAGCCAGGACCGGCCGGAGCCGTGCGGCCACGTCCGGGTGCCGGACGATCGTGTCGCGCACGCTCGTCACCCGGTCCTCGACCAGCTCGGCGAACAGCGACTCCGCCTGGTCCGGCCGACCGCGGAGCGCGGCCGTGACGTGCGCAGCCGCCGCCGCGCGCACCGGTCCGCCCAGTCCGGCGACGTGCTCGCGGTCCAACCGGGCGTAGTCCGCGGTCAGCCGCCCCAGGCTCGTCCCGTCCTGCGCGGCCAACGTCGGGTCGGCGGCGAGCACGAGCT
Organism: uncultured Actinomycetota bacterium; assembly: GCA_963703555.1. Lineage (GTDB taxonomy): Bacteria > Actinomycetota > Actinomycetes > Actinomycetales > Cellulomonadaceae > CAVPEV01. Next base: position 209,297 of record CAVPEV010000043.1, read on the forward strand.
CGAACACCGAGCTCCACCAGGCCAGCTCCAGCTCTGCGGCGACCATCGCGGGCCCCACCCGCCGGTCGGCGAGGTCGTCGACGAGGGGCGCCAGCCCGGCGGCCGTCAGGGACCGGACCAGGCCGGTCCCGGCGGCGACCGTCCGCAGACCGTCGGCGTCGGCGCGCAGCCGCTCCAGCCGGGTGGTCAGCTCCGCGAACGGCAGCTGCTCCAGGCGCGCGCCGGCCGGCGTCGTCGCCAGCGCACCGGCCACCAGCGCCAGGTCCGCGGACACCGCGCGGTGCTCCTCCTCGATCGCGGCCAGACCCTCGGGCAGCCGCGGCCAGCTGCCCGACGGGCAGTGCGCCATCCACACCTCGCGCTGACGCTGCGCCTGGACGAGTGCGGCGTGCAGGTCCGCCACGGGCCGGCCGGGTCGCAGCAGGTCCTTGGCCTGCTTGCGCAGCCGCCGGCGGACCCGTCGGCTCATCTCGACGCCGTGCTCGACCCGCCACTGCGGGGTCGCGGTGGCCGCCACCAGGTCGGCGGCGGTCCGTTCGAAGATCATCGGCCGGAACACGTCGAGCGCGGTGCGGACCCCGGCGAGCACGCCGAGCTGCTCCGCCCAGGTGGCGATGTCCGGGGCCGGCAGCAGGCCGGTGTCGGCCGCGACCGCCTCGATCCGCCCTGCCACGGCAGGCAGGCCCACGTCGAGCAGGCGCTCGACGGCCGCGACGCAGGCCTGGGCATCGTCCACGGTGGCGACGTCGGCGCCGTACCACGGGCTGTCCTGCGGACGCCGGGAGAACATCCCCAGCTCAGCGGCGCGCGCCAGGTCGGCGCCGAGCTCGGCCCGGCGGCCGGCGTCGAGGGCGGCGACTGCACCGGCGGCCAGGCGCACCCGGGTCCGAGGGGCCGGACGGGGCGCCGTGAGCGCGGCCAGCGCCTGCAGCGCGTCGTAGGCGGACACGCCCCACGGCTCGTGCACGGCGTGCAGGGCGTCGACGTACCCGCGCAGCTGCTCCCGGCGGGCCACGAGCTCGGCACGCACCGAGCGGAGGCGTTCCGCGTCGACCGCACCGGGCTCCAACGTCATCGCCCCGAGCAGGCGGCGGGCAGCAGCGGTCCGCCACCCCGGCTCAGGGGCGACGTCGAGCAGGACGTCACCGACGCCGCACTCGGCCAGCCGCCCGGCCAGCGCGTCGGCCGCGTGACGGTGCCCCGGCACGTACAGCACGGTCCGGCCGCCGGCGGCCGCGTCTGCGACGATCGCCGCGACGGTGCCGGCCACATCGGCGCCGGGTGGTGCGTCGACGAACAGGTGCGCGCCGCCGGCGACGATGTCGAGGACGTGCTGCTGGACGGGGTCGAGGTCACCGACGCCGCGCTCGGCGTCCGGGTCACGATCCCCGCGGACCGGCGCCGGCAGAGCGGGGTGCACCGCGGCGACCGCGGCGTCGTCCCCGGCCAGGGCGGCGACCAGCTCGTTGCTCGCGAGCGAGCCCGCCAGCGCGTCGAGGTCGTCGACGAGCAGCTGTCCCGGCTGGACGAACGTGGCGACCACGAGGCGGTCGACGAGCTCGAAACCGTCGAGGACCGCAGCACCCAGGCCCGCGAGACGATCCAGGGCGGGTCGCGGGTCGAAGCCGCCGCCGGTGAACGCCCCACGGGCGAGCGCGACCGGGTCCAGCAGGGCTCCGCGGCTGCGCAGAGCCCGGGCGACCACGGGGTTGACCTCCACGGAGGGCTCGAGCAGCAGCTCCACCTCGCCGTCGACCCCGCCGCGCGCCCGCAGCGTGATCGGCCGCAGCAGCACCGGTGCGCGCACCACCTGCGCGGTGGGGCCGGCCTGCGCATCGTCCGCCTCGTCGCGGCCCGCAGTCCGGCCGCCCCCTCCGACGTCTGCCGACGTCGGCGCCCCAGCGGTCGGCGACCCGGTCTGCCCCGCGGTCGCAGGGTGAGCCCGACCCCCGGGCGTGGCGGCGGAGCCGGCGGCCTGCCCCGTCGTCGCCGCGGCGAGGGCCGCCACGTCGTCGGCGGACGGGTCCGGTGGCCGGGGCGCGCTCCACACGGCGGTGCCGATGGCGAGGTACGTCGCGGCCACCCCGTAGCGCTGCTCGTCCGCCGACGCCCGCGCCGCCACCGCCCGGGCCCGGCGCCGCGCCGTGGCCAGCGCGGCACCCTCCCGGACCAGGTTGGACAGGCGGGTCGGACGGCCGGCGAGCAGCTGTGCCAGGCCCGACGGGTGAGCGGCGGACAGGTCCAGGGCCGCATCGCCGAGCAGCGAGACATCGGCCAGCGCGGACTCCCCCGCTGCGTCGACCAGCCTCGCGCGCCAACCGGCGACCGCGACGTCGACCCGCTCCCGCGCCGACGGGGGCGTCACCAGGGTCGGCGACGGCTCCCCTGCTGCGGGGCTGGACGGCGGGCCTGGTTCGGGGGCACGCACAGCGACGACCACGCTGGAACGCTAACCGTCGGCGGGCCTGGCACTGCCCGTGGCACGCCGATGTGCGACGGATCGTTGGGAACCTCGGAGCACACCACCCGGGGCCAGGCATAGAACAGTGCGCACCGCGCAGGGGGCAGGCGATGCGCACTGTCGGGGACTGAGTGTGGCCCGTGAACCCGCCACGGTCAACCATGGGTTCAGCCGTGCCGGGATCTCACCCGGCGGCGGGGCGCTCGACCGCGACCATGACTGCCCGCGGATCGGCACACGGGCGGCCTTGATCCACCCCGACCAGGAGCGTCCCTAGGTGCGTGGGTCGGTAGTGGTAACGCCGGGCCGGAGTCGAATCGCCTGTCGAAGGGTTTGACGTCGGCGGTCTGGTGGGCGGGGGCTGTCCGGGGCTGTGGAGGCATCTTGCGGGTGCCCGTGCGGCGGGGTGAGAAGACCGCCGGGGCAGTTGAGACCGTCCGGCTCCCGCCTCAGGTCCCGGCGGGGGCGGCAAGCAGGGCGTTGGTCCGCATGGTGAACAGCTTCATGAGGTTGTGGCAGCCTGCGAGCAGGTTCCACTCGTCCTGCGCCTGGCCCAGCCCGCGTAGAAGTACATGTTTTCCCTGCCGGGTGTGGATCTGCCCGAACACTGGCTCGACGATCGCCTTGCGTCTGGCGTAGACCGCGCGGCCGTTCTTGGTCCGCAGCTTGCGGCCCATCCGTTCCCGCACGGTCGCGTCCGCGGGGATTCTTCCCCGCGGGACGTCCGGGATCCGTTCGCCATGCCTGGCCCGGCCGGTGGAGATGAAGAACTCGGTCGTACCATCGCTGGCGTCCGCGATGGTCTTGGCGTGGGCGAGGTTCTTCGCCGAGGAATATCCGGCGTCCGCGAGGATCTGGCGGGGAAGAGATCCCACGGTGGAGCGGATCTCTTCGACCGTCGGTGACAGCTGTTCGACATCGACCGCAATATTCGTCAACCGGGTGGCGATGATGACCTGGTGGTCCGCGTCGACCACGGCTTGGGCGTTGTAGCAGTAGTGGAACGAGCCGTCCGCGGTCTTCATGATCCTCGCGTCCGGGTCGGTGAAGCTGCGTTGCGCCGTCGGGTTCACCGTCGCGTTCTCGGCCGCGGCCTGACCCTTGCTGGCGCTCGTGTCGTCATCGTCGCCGTGCTCGCGCGACTTCTCCTGGGCCTCCTTGCGTGCCCGCGCTGCCGCTTCGGCCTCCAGGGACGCGCGGGCCTGGGCCATCTTGACCAGCCGCGACTCACGCCGGGCGAGCTCCGCGGGCAGCTCATCCCCGCGCTTGTCCTTCCCGAACCGGGTGTCCTCCGCCTCGTCGATGGCCTGCGCCTGGGCCAGGAGGTCGGACACCTCGGCGGCCAGGACCTTCTGCTTCTCCGTCAACCTGGCGTAGCTCATCGCCTTGTGCCCAGACGCGTTCGCGCGGACCTTGGTCCCGTCCAGGGCGACCCGACCCAACGAGACCATGCCCGCGGCCCGGCACAGCTCCAACGCTTGCAGGAACACGTTCCCGAGCGCAGCCAGGTGACGTCTGCGGAACCGCCCGATCGAACGGAAATCAGGTGTCTGCTGCGCACAGAGCCACCGGAACGCGACCACGTCCACGCACGCCCGCTCCAGCTCCCGCGAGGACCGCACCCCCACGCAATACCCGTACAACAACACCCGCACCATCAACCGCGGGTCATACGGCGGCTGGCCCTTGACCTTCCGATACGAAGAATAGAACCGGTCCAGATCCAGGCTCGTCTCGACGATCTCGGCGATGAACCGGGCCAGATGATTCTGCGGCAACCACTCATCCAACGACGGCGGCACCAGCATGACCGCATCCGGCTCAAACGGGCGGAAACGTTTATGGATCCCCGCGCCGACCTCCACGGTGAGACCGTCATCGACCGGTTTCTCCACCCGCAAACCATTCACGTCGAACAGCTCACCCGAATCGTCCATACCGCATTTTCGCAGAACTCACCGACCAACGCCAGCGACCCGCCCGGTGCCGCGACCACCACGCACCAGCCGCCAACTACTGACCCACGCA
>CAVPEV010000044.1:0-171981 GCA_963703555.1 uncultured Actinomycetota bacterium
GCTGTGTCAACTTGAGTTGGCCCCGGGGTGACGGCTTGAGTTGGCCCCACCTGGGGTCGTGTTGGGTCGTGGAGGGCGACTTTTCGTCTCGGGGTTCGTGGCGCGGTGGGGCTATCGCTGTTCGCGTAGCGGTGGTTCGTCGCCGTCGGCGCCGAGGAGGATCGCGAAGCGGTCGAGGTCGACTCGGAAGCTCGTAGAGGTCAGCAGAGCCTGGGGTTGCCGACGAAGCGGCTCAGGGACGCGGCGAGGTCGGGTCGCTGCGAGCGATCCGGCCAGGAACGGCAGCAGTCGGCCAGCTGAGGAATCGGTGGCGTGGCGAGCGACGCGGCGAGGGTCGGGTCCAGGTCGTGGTCGGTCATGGGCGTGTCCTGTTCTGGGTCGGGTGGTCTTGGTGGGCTCGGGTGTGGGCGAGGCGGTAGCTCGTGGTCCCGGTCTCGATGATGTGGCCGGCGAACGTGAGGCGGTCCACGATCGCGGTGCAGAGCCGGGGATCGGTGAACGTCTTCGTCCAGCCGCTGAAGGGCTCGTTGGAGGCCACGGCGATCGCGTTGCGTTCCTCGCGTTCGGTCAGGACCTGGAACAACAGCTCGGCCCCGCGCCGGTCCAGGCCGAGGTAGCCCAGCTCGTCGAGGCAAAGGAGATCCACCCGCCCGTAGCGGGCGATGACCTTGGACAGGGTCCGGTCGTTCTCCGCTTCGGCGAGCTCGTTGACGAGGCGGCTGGCCAGGACGTAGCGGACGCGGTAGCCGGCCTCGGCCGCGGCGATGCCCAGCCCGATGAGCAGGTGGGACTTGCCGGTGCCGGAGTCGCCGATCAGGCAGACCGGGGAGCCGGCGCCCACCCAGGTGCTGGTGGTCAGGGTGGCGATGGTCGCGGGGTTGACGGTGTCGTTGGCGGTGAAGTCGAAGTCCTCCAGGCGTTTCGGTGCGCGGGAACCCCGCTTCACGGACTCGGCGCACGCGTCGTCGTTCGTCGCGGTCGTCGCACTCGGCGAGCAGGACCTCGGCCAGGAACGATGCGTAGCTGGCGTGCTCACGTTCGGCGGCGGCGAGGAGCTCGTCGGCGCGGTCGCGGATGGTCGGCAGGTGCAGGACCCGGCAAGCCGCGTCGATCCCAGTCAACCAGGCCGCCTCCCCGCCGCGACCACGCGCAGGTGCGACGGGACGGGCCGGTGCGGGCGGGACGGGCGGTGCACTGGTCGTGGTGGTGGGCATCAGATCGCTTCTCCTGTCCGGGGGTGGGGCTGGGTGCTGGCGCGGCGGCGCAGCAGTTCGTCATAGGGGGTCACGCTCGGGGTGGGTCGCTCGTCGGCGGGCAGGTCCGCGGGGGTGTTGACGCGCTCGGGCAAGGTCAGCACCCCGGACCGGCCGGTGGGGCCGCCCGGGGCGGGTGTGCTCGCGGCGGCGCGGCGGGCCTCGACCGCGACCACGTCCGAGGTCGCCACGCCCAGGCTCATCGCGGCCTTCATGCCCGTGATGACCGCGGTCGCGGGCAGCCGGCGGTGCAGGAGCAGGACCTCGATCAAGGTCTTGGTCCCGGCGGTGTCACCGCCCGCGGTGCGCGCTGCCGCCCAGAACGCTTCGTGGGTCGCGGTGAACACCCCGGCCTTGCGGGCCTGGGCCAGGGCGGTCGCCCCGGGCAGCGCACCGGGTTTGCGCCCCAGGACCTCCAGGTAGTGGTCCAGGTCGAGGATCTCCCCACCGCGCTCGGTGCACCGCGGGTGGGTCGCGACGTGTTTCGGCCCGTCGAACACGAGGACCTCGCTCGCGCGCAGCAGCACGCGCACCCGCCGTCCGATCAGCTTGGCGGGCACCGAGTACCGGCACTGACGCACGGTGATCCGTGCGTATCGGTCGACTCGCGGCGTCAACGTCAGCCCGGTCTCGAACACCTCTGCCGGCAGCGGGCGCAGCGTGGGGGCTTCGATCGCGAAGTCGTGCCCGACGCTGTGGGGGCGGTTCTCGATGCGCCGGTCGTCGTCGCGGGCGTCGTAGCCCACGAGCTTCTCGTTCAGCTCGGCCAACGAGTTGACCCTTGGCATCGGGACCAGGTGCGTGCGCCGGAACCGGCCACCCTCGCCCTCGACGCCACCCTTCTCGTGCGCGCCGTCCTTGCCCGGGGCGCAGTAGAACGCATCGAAGCCGTAGAACGACCGGAACGTGACCCACCGGGCCGACTCGATCCGATTGCGCCCGAACAGCACCCGGCTCACCGCGGCCTTGAGGTTGTCGTACCGCACGTGCACGATGGGGACCCCGCCCAGGGACTCCAGCGCGTGCACGTGTCCCTCCAAGAACGCCTCCTGCCCGGCGGTCGCGAACACGCGGTGCACGGCCTTGCCCGAGTACGACAACCGGAACGTGAACAAGAAGACCTTCGTCTTGACCCCGCACAGCACGATCCACAAGTCCGCGAAGTCGACCTCGGCCTCGGCGCCCGGGGCGTGGGTCTGCGGCACGAACACCTCCCCCAGCGATCGGCCGGCCTCGGCCCAGATCTGCGCACGACGCACCCGCACGTAGTCGCGGACCGTGGAATAGGTGATGTCGTCGAGCTGGTGCTCCTCGACCAACCGGGCCAGCACCCGCCGAGCGGTATGACGCTGCTTGACCGGGGCGTCCAGGTCCTCGCGCAGCATCGCGTCGATCGCGGCCCTGGCCGGCTCGAGCCGCGGCGCGGGGCGCACCGGGGACTTGCGTGCTGGCGGTTCCGGCGACGCCAACGCTTGCCGCACAGCGCGCCGATGCACCCCATACCGGTCCGCCAACCCGCGGATCGAGACGTCCTCCCGACGGGCGTCCCGGCGAATCGCCTCGAACAGCTCCACCCTCGACCTCACCATCTGACCCTCCGACCTCGTCGCGGACGTTCCCGCAACGACGCTGCCGGTGGGGCCAACTCAGACCGTCACACCCACCACGGCGTGTCGGGAGATGGGGCCAAATCAGACCGTCACACCGCTCAACAACGGCGATCAGGTGGAGCCAGATCAAACCGACAAGGTGGGGCCAACTCAGACTGTCAGCGCCAGAAGGGCGCAGTTCCATGATGAAGCACGCAAGCGGTCCGGTCTACGCCGGGATCGACACCCACGCCGACACCCATCACGTCGCGGTGATCGACAGCCACGGCAGACCGCTGGGTGATGTGCGGGTCCCGGCCACCGCGGCCGGCTACCGCCAGGCCGTGCGGTTCATCAGCCGGTGGCCGCAGGTGGCGAAGGTGGGCGTGGAGTGCACCGGCAGCTACGGGGCGGGGGTGACCCGCGAGCTGGCCGCGGCCGGTCACACGGTCATCGAGGTCAACCGTCCCAACCGATTCGACCGTCGCGCTCGAGGCAAGACGGACGTGTTCGACGCGTACTCCGCGGCCGAGGCGGTGATGACCGGGCGGGCCGGGGCGGCCCCGAAGGGTGGCGACGGGCTGGTCGAGGCCCTGCGGGTGCTACGCACGACCAGGACCTCGGCGTTGCGGGAACGGACCGCGACGATCAACCAACTCAAGGCGATGCTCATCGCCGGACCAGAGCCCCTGCGGGCCCGCTACCGGGGCCTGTCCAACACTCGACTGACCGCGACGCCGGCCGCCACCCGCCCCACCAACGCGCCAGTCACCGCCACCGAGGCCACCGCCTACGCCCTGCGCGTCCTGGCCCGCCGCTACCTGCTGCTCTCTGAGCAGATCGCCGATCTGACCGGCCACCTGCACCGGCTCCTGGACGACCACGCCCCAGCATTGATGGCCGTCTTCGGCACCGGACCGGACACCGTCGCGCAACTGCTGATCACCGCCGGTGACAACCCGGACCGGCTGCGTTCACAGGCTCAGTTCGCCGCGCTGGCCGGCGCGTGTCCGATCCCAGCGTCCTCGGGCAAGACCAACCGGCACCGCCTGAACCGCGCCGGCGACCGGCAGGCCAACTCCGCGCTCTACCACGTCGTGATCGTGCGCATGCGCTACGACCCCACCACCCGCGACTACGTGGCCCGCCGCACCGCCGAAGGCCGGACAAAGCTGGAGATCATCTGCTGCCTCAAGCGCTACCTCGCCCGCCAGCTCTACCCACTCATCCGCGACGTCCTACAGCAACCCGCCACAGCCGCGGCCGCTTGACGAATCTCTATAGGAGGGCGAGTTCAGCCGGTGAGTGCGTCGCCTGATTCTAAGAGTAGCAGGTCGAGTTTCTCGGCTGGCTTGAGCCAGTTAAGGGTTTCGCGGGGTCGTGTGTTGAGCAGGTAGGCGACGTTGTCGAGGTCGGTCTGAGAATGCACGGAGAGGTCGGTGCCCTTGGGAAAGAACTCGCGGAGCAGGCCGTTGGTGTTCTCGTTGGTGCCGCGTTGAAGCGCCGCAGGTTTTCGGCCGCTGCTATGCGGGTTGCGGCTCTCGGTTGAGGGTCGCGTAGTGGGCTTGCTCGTACTCCACTGGCGGGACGTTGCCCAGGGTCGAGTGGAGCCTTCGGTTGTTGTACCACTCGACCCAGCCGGCTGTCGCGAACTCCACGTCGGCGATCGTCTTGTAGGGGCCGGTGTGGAACACGGTTGTGCGGATGCACTCGGCCTTGTAGAGCCCGTTGATGCTCTCCATCAGTGCGTTGTCGTAGGCATCGCCGACGGTCCCGATCGAGGGCCGGATGCCCTCGAGAGCGAGGTGCTCGTTCAGGCGCACGGACGTGTACTGGGACCCGGCGTCGCTGTGGTGGATCAGCTCCCCGGGGTGGGCGGGGTGGCCCTCGCGGTCCCGCTGCCACAACGCCATGCGCAGCGGGACCATGACCAGGTCGGTGGCCTTGGAGGTCGACGCGTGCCAGGACACGATCCGTTGGGAGAACACGTCGAGGATGAATGCGACGTAGACCCAGCCGGCCCAGGTGCGGCAGTACGTGAAGTCGGTGACCCACACCAGGTTCGGTGCCGACGCGGTGAACTGCCGGTTCAGCAGGTCCCCGGCACGGATGCCGTCCTTGGCCTGGATCGTGGTGCGCAGGTGCTTGTCGCGGCGCACCCCGGCCAGGCCCAGTGCCCGCATCGCCCGGTCGACCGCGCCCCGCGAGGCGTCCGGAACGCTCGTACGGCGCAGGTGCGCGGTCATCTTGCGCCGCCCATACAGGCCCTCCGGGGCCAGCACTCGCTGCCCGGCGGCGTCGGTGGTCCACGCCGCGTTCCGGACCGCGTCCAGCACGTGGGCGTCAGTGAGCGTGCGGGCGGCGACCCGCCCACGGGCCGACCGCCACGACCGGTAGGTCCGTGCGGCGATCTGGCAGCCCTGCTCGCGCAGGACCCGGCAGATCGACTCGACCGCGTGACCCTCGGCCCTCATCGTGTCGATGAACCCCATGATCATCGGTTGCGGGGGTCGAGTTCCCCCACGAAGAAAACCGTCGCCGCCTTCAAGATCGCGTTGTCCTCCTCCAGCCGGCGGACCTTCGCCTTCAGCGTCTTGATCTCAGCGAGGTCCTCGCTGTTCACCCCGGTACGAGCACCTGTGTCGATGTCGGCCTGGGCGACCCACCGACGCACCGACTCCCGGCTCACCCCCAGCTGCTTGGCGACCGCGAACGACGCCGCCGTCACGTTCTGATACTCCCCGAGGTGGTCGTTGACCAACCTCACCGCACGCGCCCTCAACTCCGGATCGATCTTCTTCGGCATGACGACATCCTCCTGGACTCAAACAGGAGCGGCATCAAACCTGCGGCGCTTCAATCTCCTGAGACTTCACAAGGCCACCAGCGCTACACCACTATCAGGGACGCCACTTGCGGGCGGCCTACCACGCCGCCTCCGCGATCCTGGCCCAGGCACAGCTGGAGGTGCTGGCCAAGGAGCCCGAGCGCACCCACCCCGGCGCCGCCGGATCCCTTCACGAGGGCCTGTCCGAGACGCTGACCGTGCTGCGCCTGGACATCTCCCCGACCCTGGCCCGCACGTTGCGCTCGACCAACGCCACCGAGTCGATGATCTCCATCGCCCGCACCCACTCGGCCAACGTCAAGAACTGGCAGAACGCCACCATGGCGCTGCGCTGGTGCGCCGCCGGGATGCTCGAGGCGTCCAACCAGTGCCGCCACCTCAACGGCCACCTGCACCTACCCGCGCTGCGCACCGCGCTCGACGCCCACATCGCCGCACAGAATGTCGGCGCCACCAGTCATGATGAACCCGTGATCACCGCCTGACGATCACCAGGACCGCCACCGAAATTCCACGGAACCCGGGACAACCTCGGGCGGAGGATGTCCCGTCCGTCGTTGAACTTCGGCGGCGGTCCGTGTGATCGTCAGGCGGCGGTCACAGTGTCATCCTGACGCACGGTACCGACAGTTTGCGCTGCGACGTGCTGGTCGAGGGCAGCGCGCAGTGCGGGCAGGTGCAGGTGGCCGTTGACGCGGCGGAACTGCTTGCCTGCTTCGATCATCCCGGCGGCGCACCAGCGCAGCGCCATGGTGCCGTTCTGCCAGTTCTTCACGTTCGTCGAGTGGTTGCGCGCGATGGAGATCATCGACTCGATGCTGTTCGTCGAGCGCAGCGTGCGCGCCAGGGTCGGCGACACGCCCAGGCGCAGCACGGTCAGGGTCTCGGACAGGCCCTCGCGCAACGATCCGGCGGCGCCGGGGTGGGTGCGCTGCAGTTCCTTGGCCAGCGCCTCGAGCTGTGCTTCGGCCACGATCGCCGAGGCGGCGTGGTAGGCCGCGCGCATCCGCTTGGTGACCGTCGCGGCGAGCTGATCGGGCAGCTTGTCGGCCACGTTTCTGATCTTGTGCAGTTGGCAGCGACCGATCACCGGGTGGTCGAACACTCGCACGACCGCGGCGTGCAGCGCCTTGCCGCCGTCGATGCCGACGAAGACCGGCCGTGCCGTGTCCAGACCGCGATCACGCAGCCCGGTCAGCAGATCGGTCACCACCCTGGTGTTCTCGGTGGAGCCTTCGGCCAACCCGAGCGGGTGCTTGACCCCGTCGATGCCGATGCCCAGCGCGACCACGCACAGGTGCTCACCGAAGTGCACCCCGTCGATCATCAACGCCACCAGGTCCAGCCCGGACAGGTCGGCGGCGAGCAGCTGGGCCAGCGCGGTCTGGGTCGCGGCGACGAACCGGCGGCTGACGGCGGACTTGCTCGTCGATCGAGCCGACTGCTCGACCCGCTGCCCGACCGGCTCGAGCGCGAGCGGGTAACGGCGGGTGGACAGGCCCGCGAGCATCCGACCCATCGCCATCCGACCCAACACCTCGGTGGAGGAGAACAACTCGTAGGAGGCCACCGGCAGCTCACCGGCCCCGTCGGTGCTGCACATCCGCGGCCGGGTCACCGGAACCCGCCGCCCACCCAAGGTGACCGAGCCGGCCTCGGTCCCGTGCCGCACCGCGGTACGCGCTGGGTCGTGCTTGCCCTTCGGCCCACACACCGCGGTCACGTCCTCGGCCATGATCGCCGCCATCACCTGCAGGCCGGTGCCGACCGCGAGCGCGAGCAGCCCCTCTCGCATGTCCTCGGCGATCTCGGCCATCGACACGCTCACCGTCTCCGGCATGGCGTGGCGCAGCTCGCCGGTCGTCATCGCACGGCTGGTCTGGTACTTGTTGGTCACGGCGGTCCCCTCCTCGGTCGAACTTCTTGGCGGAAGCCCGACACCTACCACGCGGCAGGCATCGAGCCGGGGACCGCCACCTCAACTTCCACGACTCGCGGGACAACCTCACCCGATCTCGCGGAACACCTTCCGCACGCGCGTGGTGGCTCCCCGCGCTCCAGCGCTCGGGGCTGGACTTCAAGGTGCGGATGCACGACCTGCGCCACGCGCACGCCTCGTGGCTAGTGGCCGGCGGCGCCGACCTGAAGACGGTCATGGAGCGGATGGGCCACGCACAGATCATGACGACGCAGCGCTACCTTCACACCCTGCCCGACTCGGAAGACGCCGCTCTCGCGGCGTTCGAGCGCATTCGGATGCGGTGACCCTGAGCATGCACGCCGTCGCTCGCTCCGGCCCCTCGGAACTCAAGCGAGCCGGCTCGCGTGGCGGGAGTAAGTGAGGCTGGCTCGGTTCGGCGTCCGGTGCGGCGCTACGGCTTCCACCTTCGGCGACTTCACCCGGTGGCGGCCGCATCTACAGGACTGCGTGTCGGCGGCGTATGCCAGAGTTGGTGCGCGACGAACGTTGGAGCCGTAGGAATGCATCGCTGCCCGGTCGGGGCGCATCCTTCGGCGGCAGTCGAAGGGGAGAACCTTGGGCCGAACGGCATGGGCGCCGGACCGCGGGCTGGTGGAGTACCTCCATGGTCAGATGGAGGACACGCTTCGTTCGTACCACGCGAAGCCCGACCTCATCACTGAGCATGCGAACCACGAGGAGTCCATCCGCGTCGGCGGGTATGCCAACCGGACGCTCCTTGAGTTGGTCCAGAACGCCGCTGATGCGATCGCCGGAAGTGTCGACGGCGGTCCGCACGCGGGTCGCGTCGAGATCGTGCTCGACCCGGACCGAGGGGTCCTCTACTGCGCCAACGCGGGGCGACCGTTCTCCAAGGATGGACTTCGGTCGATCACGATGGCGCACATCAGCGGCAAGCGCGGGGACGAGATCGGAAGGTTCGGGCTCGGCTTCAAGTCCGTACTTGCGGTCTCTGACCGGCCGCAGGTGTTCAGCCGATCCGTGTCGTTCGAGTTCAACAGCCCGTCGACGCAGGCGGAGCTAGCCCAGGCGGCGCCTGGTGCTCGCCACTACCCGCTCTTGCGGACGGCCGTCCCGGTTGACGCCGACCGGGAGTTCTCCGGCGACGCGATCCTCGCCGAGCTGGGTGAGTGGGCTTCCACGATCGTCCGGCTACCGGAGGCCAAGAACCTCGAGCGGCTCCGGTACGAGATCGAGAACTTCGCGACGGAGTTCCTGCTCTTCGTGAGTGCGGTCCGTGAAGTGCGGCTCCGGATCCTCGGGCCGGACGGGCTAACCATCACCCACGTCTCACGCGATCTCGGCAATGGCCTGCTCCGGATCGAGCGCCCAGGCGGCGACAGGGACGAGTGGATCGTCCAGGACCGGATGCACGCACCTTCCGCACAGGCCCGCAAAGAGGTCGGCGAGGCGGTGTCCCGCTCGGAGGTGAGGGTCACCGTCGCGTTGCCACGCCGTCAGTCGAAGCTCCGAATCGGACAGTTCTGGTCCTACTTCCCGCTGCAGGACCGCACCTCGGCGTCAGGGCTGTTCAACGCTCCCTGGAGCGTGAACGACGACCGGACGACTCTGCTTCGCAACGACTACAACCGCGAGATCCTGCAGACAATCGCCGACGCGTTCGTCGACCTGCTGCCTCGCGTCATCACGAGTGACGATCCCGCGGCGCACCTCGACTACATGCCGGCACGTGGCCGGGAGACTCTGGGATTCGGCGACGAGACCATGATCGCGCACGTTCGCGCAGCTGTCTCTCGCAGACCGCTCATACCTGACGCCACCGGATCCCTGTGCTTCGGCCTGGACCTGCGCCCGCTGGACTTCGCGGTGAAGTTCGAACCTGAGGTCCAAGAGGGCTGGTCGCTGTCGCCCAACACGGGCGCGGATGTCCCGCACTGGCGCTGCTACTCGACGGACACCAGAGCGACACGCCTCCGCGACCTGTTCGTCGCGGGCATGGAGGACGACTTCGCCGTCGAGGGCTCGCGCGATCAGCTCCGGGCGCTCGAGAGGCTGCCGAAGCGAGGGCTCCTCGCATGGCTACGCGAGTGGGCCGAGGGCGAGGACCCTGTCTCCGCCGCCAACGCCCTGAAGACCGTGATGGGCCACAGATCGCTGGCGTCGATCGAGCAGGCGAAGGTCATCCTAACGACCGACGGGCTGCGAGCGATTTCGGACAAGGACCTCGTCTTCCTGCACCAGCAGGGCGACGTGCACCTCGACGGAGCGGTGTTCGTCGACCCGGAGTTCCTCTCGCAGCCCGGGGTGGAGGCTCTACTCAAGCAAGCGGGCTTCCGCGACATGGACCCCGAGACGGTCCTCAACGCACGTGTGGCGGCGCTGCCGGAGGTGCCGGCGCCGGCCGAGCTCGAGGCGCTGTGGGACGCGGTCCTCGACGTTCCCGTGCACACCGCAGCCAAGATCCTCGACCGGCACCGCACCAAGGTCATGGTGCCCACGCAGGACGGAGCGTGGGCCCGGCCGGTGGGCGTCTTCGACATCCCGGAGACCCTCGGAGCCGAGGTGGCGTCGAGGCTCCTCGACCGCGAACGGTGCCTTCCGGAGGTAGCCCACCGCATCGGCGTCATCCAGGAGCCGGTAGCGAACTTCCTCGAGGAGGAAGAGCCGCTCCGCGACGACTACCGCAACTGGGTGCGTACCCACCTCAACTCGAAGCTGGGGCCGGGCGACAGGGCCATCGAGCGGATAGACCTCGAACCGGGTGAGGGCCCCGGTCCGTTCTCGGTGCTCCTCATGCTGCACAAGGCCGACGCGTCGCCGGCGCTGCGGGAGCTCTGGACCGTGCGTCTGATGGAGCTCGGCGACCGGCCGTGGATCTGTGAGGACGTCGACTCCGGACGCACCTACGAGGTGCAGTCGCCAGTGCGCTGGGCGGTGGAGCACGCGGGCATCGTGAGGACCACCCGGGGCTTCGCGGCGCCTGGACACGCCGCGCACCCGTCCCTCCTTCGGTTCGAAGCGTTGCTTCCTCTGTTCCGCGGTTCCGGTCGGGTCGCCGACACGCTCGGGCTCCCTTCCGAGCTCGAGCAGGTCGCTCCAGAGGTCCTCAGGGCCTCACTGGAGGCACCTGTCTTCGCGGACGCGATCGCGGACGACACTCTCGTCGAGTTCATCCTCACCGCCGTACGCGTGGCCTTCCCGGACGGCGGGCGGCCGGCGAGCATCCCGGCGCGCGTCGGCCGTGTGGTTGAACCTCGGTCGCCCGAGACGGTCTACGTCGCTTCGTCGGAGGACGAGCGCAAGTACCTCGCCACGCGAGGACGGCCCTACCTGTTCGCGGAAGGAGCAGAAGCCGAGGCGCTCGTCGCCACCGTGGGGTGCGGGCGGTTCGAGGACAGCTTCGCCTTCTCGATGGTCATCGACGGCTTGCAGAGCAGCCAGCCGATCAGGGACGTCTTCACCGGCCTTCGCTCCGGTCACATCGGCGAGAGCGTCGCCCACGCCTCGATCGCACGTGCAATGAAGGTCATCAAGCGGGTCACCACTGAGGACGGCGTCGAGGACCAGCCGCTTCAGTGGTCGCTGGGCGGCAACGACCTCGTTGTAAGGGATGACCTGCCCGAAGACCGTGCTCTCGCGATCATCAATGAGGCGTTCGGCCTCGGCCTGGACCACGCCGAGCTGGCCCGAGTGCAGAAGGTCGGGGTCGGCCACAGGCTCGAGGGACTTCGGGCGGAAGCGAAGGCCGCAACGACTGACGCCCAGCGCCTCGAGGTCTACTTCGGGCCTGACACACTCCGCGAAGCGCTCCCCAAGGGGCTCTGGGGGGCGCTGGAGTCACAGGGACTCGTGGATGACAAGACGTCGCTCGGGGACCTCTTCCTGACTGTCTACGGCACCGACTCGATCCACATGTTGCAGGACGCTTTCCGCGAGGAGGGCTTCGCTGACGTCCCGTCACAGTGGGCAGGCGGCCAGGCTACGATCTCGTGGCTCCGGAGAATGGGGTTCGGCACGACGTACGCGGGCCGCCGCACCCAGCGGCAGGACGACGAGTTCCTCGTGCCCGGGGCCGTCAAGATGAACGGTCTGCACGACTTCCAGGAGACGATCAGCGGAGGACTCCGCGACGTCCTTACGGAGCGCGACTCGGATGGCCACGCGAAGAAGGCCATGGTCGAGTTGCCCACAGGGGCCGGCAAGACGCGCGTCGCCAGCGAGACCGCGCTGCGGCTCTTCGTCGAGGGTGCGCTCCGCGGCCCCATCTTGTGGATCGCCCAGTCACAAGAACTCTGCGAACAAGCCGTACAAACGTGGAGCACCGTCTGGCGGTGGCTCGGGGACGAGCGCCCACTCACGGTCGGCCGGCTGTGGGAGGGCAGGACCGTCCATGAGCCTGAGACGGACCTCAGCGTGATCGTCGCCACCGACGCCAAGCTCGAGACCCTCCTCCGCAACCCGGACTACGACTGGCTCGCCAACGCGGCGGCGGTCTTCGTGGACGAGGCGCACCGGGCCGGCAACTCCGAGCGGTACACCCGGATCTTGAGTTGGCTCGGAGTGGCGGGCCGCGAGTGGGCCCGACCGCTCATCGGCTTGTCCGCGACTCCGTTCAAGGGTGGGAGCGACGGCACCGATGCACTCGCCGGCCGCTTCGGCCGCCGCAAGCTCACTGCCTTCGACGAGGACCCCTATCGGCAGCTGGCCGAACGAAAGGTCCTCGCACGCGTTCAGCGGGAGGTGCTCCGCGGCGTCGACGTGCCGCTCAGCGATGCCGAGATCAACGACGCCAGGACCCTCCGTAGGGTCAGCGACACCGTCATGACGCGGATCGGACGCGACCAGGCCCGCATGGCCGCACTGGTCGAGCACATCTGCGGCTTGGACGAGGATTGGCCCGTCCTCGTCTTCACCCCGACGGTCCTCTCCGCACAGGTGCTAGCGGCCACGCTCCGGTACCGCGGACGAGACTCGGCAGCGGTCTCGGGCGAGACCGGAAGGCAGCGCCGCCGCGAGATCATCACGGAGTTCAAGGACGGGAGAATCCAGGTCCTGACGAACTGCGATCTGCTCACGCAAGGCTTCGACGCTCCCGGCGTCCGGGCCCTCTACATCGCAAGACCGACGTTCAGCCCGGGTGCCTACATCCAAATGGTCGGCCGTGGACTCCGCGGACCGGCGAACGGCGGCAAGGAGGAGTGTCTGATCGTCGACCTCGTGGACAACTTCGGCGAGGTCAACGACCTCCTCGGCTACCGCGAGTACGAGGACCTCTGGCAGGAGCGGCGCAGTTGATCCTCTCCCCCGACCTGGTCGACATCGAGCGCACCGCCACGAGCGACGCCGAGCGCCGTGTGGCTCGCCTGCTTCGGGGCGTCGAGGGCGATCCCGATGCGGTCGCCTTCCACTCGGTCAAGCTGCGCTCCCACGCCTACAAGCAGCAGGCGGAGGCTGACTTCGTCGTCCTCTGGCGCGGCGTCGTCGTCGTCGTGGAGGTCAAGGGCGGCGGGGTGCGCAAACACGAGGGCACCTGGTACTCGATCGACCGGCGTGACGAGTGGCACCGCCTGCCTACTTCGCCGATGGAACAAGCCAGGTCGGCCGCCTATGCGCTCCGCGACATCCTCACCGAGGAGGGAGTCAGCTGGTACGCGCACGAGGCGGTGGTCATCACACCGGACATCGAGCCGCCGCCGCACTCGACGGAGTGGGCGCCCACCCACTGGCTCGCGAAGGACCAGATGAGCACCGACGGCATCCGGGCTGCTCTCGACACCGTCGTCGCCGGGGCACGGCGGCCACCGACGGGGCGCAGACTCGCGAGGACCGGCGACCTGCGCGTCCGGCTCTTCGGAGAGTTCACGCGGATCCCTGTCATTGACGCACTCCGCGGAGCGGTGCTCGACGAGCAGAACCGGGCGACCGAGGCACAGGCACGGGTGCTCGCCACCCTCGCGCGCAATCCCAGACTGCTCGTGACCGGTGGAGCAGGGACGGGGAAGTCCGTGGTCCTTGCCGAGGCGGCCAAGCAGGACGCCGACCTCGGCCGTGCCACGCTGATCACCTACAGGTCACCGGGCCTGTCCGCGTTCTTCACGCAGCGAGTCGCCGGTCGCGACATCCATCTCGCCGCCTTCGACGACCTGCCCGACGACCGGACGTTCGACTCCGTGTTCGTCGACGAGGCGCAGGACCTCATGAACGCCCAGGGGATGGACCGACTCGACGGGGTGATCCGCGACGGCCGGTCCAACGGCCGATGGCGGATGTTCCTCGACCCGAACAATCAAGCTCACGTGGACGGTGAGTTCGACGAGGACGTGCTCGCGCTGGTCGCGGACGAGGCGACGACGGTCGACCTGGACCTCAACGTCCGCAACACCAAGGCGATCGTCCACGTCGTGCAGGAGTACCTCGGCGCCGACGTCGGCGACCCCGGGATCGTGCACGGCGAGAAGGTCCATTGGGTGGCCTCCGCGAACGGCGGCCTCGCAGAAGCGGGTGAGCTCGCCAGCAGGTTGGTGGCGGACGGGGTGAGGTGCGACGACATCTGGATCATCGACGTCGAGTCCGCCGCCGCCCCCTTCCGCAGCGATCGTGGCGTGCTCGTCACCAACCCCAGGGACGCCAAGGGCCTCGAGGCGGAGCACGTCATCGTCTGCGGACTGCCCGAGGTCTTCGATGCCCGCGGCACGGCAGCTCTCTACGTCGCGGTCACGAGGGCCCGCGTGGCCCTCCACGTGGTTACCTCCGACTCGGAGATGGCGCGGCTGAAGGATCTCGTCCGACGAAGGATGGTGGCGGAGTGACGCTTACGGCAGAACAGGCGGCGGCGCTGGCCCACCTACGTGGCGCATACGTCGGCCCCGAGGGGGGGCCGGAGGAGGTCGTGGAGAACCCGCCGAACCTGCGGTACTCCGTGGGCATCCTCTTCCCCCGGGAGGTGCACGATCATCCGGAGACGAACCCGGACCCCGAGGTCGATGCGGACGTGCCCAGATCCGACGTCGAGGAGGACGGTGCGGGAGTCCCCCTCGCCGAGGACTGGCGCCCGTCGTCGGTGGCGATCTCCTTCGTCACCGACGGCACATCAGTCATGTGCGATCTCACCGGAGCCACCTACGAGGACGTCCGTGGGGACGGGCCCCCGGCGTGGCGGCGGCATCCCTTCGAGGTCCGAGCGCTCGAACTCACCGACGATCGGCCGCCGGAAACGCTCACGGTCGGGGGCGTGCCCGTCGAGATCGGCGCCCGCTGGCGGACCTACCGATCGGGGCACCTCGTCACGGTTCACGCCAGGGTCCTCTCGACCTCACTCGGAGACGACCGTCTCGACGTGCCCCTGACCTTGTTCCAGGTCGCCCTGTCCGTCGCGGCTGCTCCCGGCCACCGCTTCCTCGAGTACGACGTGAGGCGCTCGCTGGACATCGACGAGGAGTCGGCGGAGCTGCGTGTCCGGTACCGCAATCGGAAGGTCTACGCGGTCGGCCACGGGATGGCCGCAGATTGGGAAGTCATCGGATCTGACTGCTCGAAGGTGTTCCTCGACCCGGTGCCGGCCTTCGTGGTACCGGCGATCGAAGTGACCGGGTTCCGCTCGGGGGCAGCCGAGGACCGGGCCCTCGAACTGAGGCACCTGGCTCGGATCGACACGGACGCGGCTGCGGTCGTTCCTTCCCTGGACGCCTTCCTGCGCGCCTTCGAGAAGTGGGTCGAGGCGGAAGAACTGAGGGCCGAGACTCTCGGGGACGATGCACCCGTTGCCCGCCGGATCGCCGCTCGCGCGCGGCTGACCGCCTCCCGAATGAGCGAAGGTATCGATCTACTGCGCGCACCCGAGAACGGGAACCCGCGCACGGCGTTCGCCCTCGGCATGGCGGCGATGCGCCTGCAGATGCTCCAGGCGATGGCACAGCGCGGCGACGAGCCCCGCGAGCCACGCTGGCGGCCCTTCCAGTTGGGCTTCCTGCTGGTTGCGCTGGCCTCCACCCTCGACGAGGCCCATGACGATCGGGAGGTCGTGGACCTCATCTGGTTCCCCACCGGTGGGGGGAAGACCGAGGCCTACCTCGCCCTCGCGGCCATGGAGGTCTTCCGGCGGCGGCTTGAGCACGGGACCGCCGGCGCGGGCACCGCCGTGATCACCCGGTACACGCTCCGCCTGCTCACGGCACAGCAGTTCCAGCGGACCGCGGCACTGGTCTGCGCCATGGAACTCCTCAGACGACCGGGCCGGTTGCACGACGCGCGAGTCCAGGGAATGTCGCCCTTCACCATCGGTCTCTGGGTAGGCAACCAGGTGACGCCCGGGACCCGTGCCGAGGCCAAGGGCGCATTGGACCGACTGCTCAAGGCACTGCACCCCGACGAAGCGAACCAGTTCCAGATCGAGGGCTGTCCCTGGTGCGGCTCCCCGCTCCTGCCGCCGAAGCGGTCAACGGATCGGACCCTCTACGGGCTACGCCTCGACGGCCATGACACCGTCATCCACTGCACCGACCAAGCCTGTCCCTTCGCCGACGAGCTGCCCGTCGCGGTGGTGGACGAGGTCATCTACGACGACCCGCCGACGATCGTCCTCGCCACTGTGGACAAGTTCGCCCGCCTCCAGTTCCGACCGGAGGCGGGTCGCATCCTGGGCATCGGTACCCCCTTCCGCCAGCCTTCCCTCGTCATCCAGGACGAGCTGCACCTCCTCTCCGGGCCGCTCGGCACCACCGTGGCTGTCTTCGACTCCGTCATCCAGGTGCTCCTCGCCCGCGCTGGCTCGAGGCCGAAGATCGTCGCCTCGACCGCCACCATCCGCTCGTCCGCGGAACAGGTGGCCGGCCTCTACGGACGCCCGGTCAGGCTCTACCCGCCAGCCGGTCTCGACGACGACCGGACCTTCTTCTCCCGACCCGTGGCCAGCGGCGAGGGACGGCTCTACGTGGGCCTCATGCCGCAGTCGACCTCACAGGCCTCGGCACTCGTAGCTGCAGCTTCACCGCTCCTCGAACTACCCGGCGCGTTGTCGCGCGCATCCGATACCAGCGGCTCCAAGGACGCTTACTGGACAGCTGTCCTGTACCACAACAGTCTCCGTGAACTCGGCCGTTCCGGCGCCCTCGTTGCCGATGACGTGAACGCACGGCTCGAGGCGCGCGCGGCGCGACTCGGGCTGGAACCGCGGGTCGTCAGGGCGGACATGGTGGTCGAACTCACCAGCCGACAAGAGGCGGAGGAACTCCCCAAGCACCTACGTGCACTCAGCCGCAGCGCCGATGAGTCAGACCTGGCGGTGGACGTGGTCCTCTCCTCCAACATGCTCTCCGTCGGCATCGACGTGCCTCGCTTGAGCCTCATGCTGATGGTGGGCCAGCCGAAGACGACGGCCGAGTACATCCAGGCAACCAGCCGTGTTGGACGTGGCGCCGTGCGCGGTGTCGTCGTCACCCTGTTCAGGTCCAACCGCGCGCGGGACCGTTCCCACTTCGAGACGTTCCGCGCCTACCACGAAGCGCTCTACCGGAGCGTCGAGCCGACGAGCGTGACGCCATGGTCGGTGTCCTCGCGTGCCCGATCGCTCGGAGGTGCAGTCGTCGCGGTGCTTCGACAGTCGGTCCCCGCTCTCGCGGCGAACGACGCGGCCGGCAGGTTCGACCTCAGCGACGTCCACCTGCAGGCGGCCGTCAATGCCGTACTCGATCCACTGCTCGACCTCGTCCGACGCGCAGACCCCACTGAGGCGGACGAAACCGAGGCCGAATTGCGATCACTCATCCGCGAGTGGGACAGGCGTGCGGCCGCGTGCCGTGAGGCCGAAACGCCCCTGTTGTACGACCGGCGGAAGGCCGACGATTTGGGACTCCTCAAGCGCTTCGGCCAGCCGGGCGAAGGCTGGCTGGTCGCCGACTCGATGCGTTCGGTCGACCCGAACGTCGCAGTCGAGGTGCACGAGCCGATGGAGGAGGTGCCCGGTGGAACGCATTCGGCATGAGCTGCGCTTGTCCGAGACGGTGTCGCCCTTCGGCGTGGGAGCGATCGTGGATGTGCGAGGCGAGTCCCTCATCGCCCCCGATACGTCGTGGTGGGACAAGAAGTCCGCGCCTGAAATCAGTTGCCCCCGGCTTGTCGACCGACTCGGCGGCGGGGTGCTCCGGCAGGCCCCTGCCCACGGCGACAGGGCCGGCAAGGAGACCGCCAGCCTTCTCTACTGGCGTTTCCCGGCGTGGCGGTTCTGCGAGCGTTGCGGCTCACTCTCCAAGGTGACCGGGAAGGACAAGGGCCGGTGGCGCAACCGTTGCGAATGCGGCGGCGGGCTCGTTCCCATGCGGTACGTGGCTGTGTGCACCCAAGGCAGCCACATCCAGGACATCCCCTGGTTCATGTGGGCGCACCGCGGGCACGACGACGGCGTCACCGACACGGTGCGCTTCTGCCGGGCCTACAAGGAACTCCGCTTCGTGCGCTCGACGAAGCACGGTGAAGGGCTCGCCTCACTCCGGGTCGTCTGTGGAGGATGCAAGCGCTCGCGGCCTCTATCCCAACTCGTCGGGCGGGACGCGCTCCTGCGCGACGGGATCAAGTGCGACGGAAGGCAGCCCTGGCAAGAGGAGCACGAAGGCGCAGGCTGTGAGCACCGTCTCGTCGCCACCCAGCGCGGGGCGACGGGGAACTACATCGCCGAGCGACTCGCCGCGCTGGACATCCCCGAGGAACGCCCACAGTCGGAGGAGCTGGCCGCCAGGATCCGCAACCACGCATTCTTCGCGAAGGCCGTGTCGGACAACGGAGGACCACAGGCTGAGTTGGTGGCCGGCTGGATCGCGGCCGACCTCCGCACCACGCCCGAGGAAGTGCTCCGCGTCGCTTCGTCCGCTGAAGAAGACAGCCCGCCTCTGCTGGACCTGAAGGACGGCGAATGGGCCGCGTTCCTCAAGAAGCTCGGCTCCGGACGGGATCGGAGCGGCGGAGACTTCGTCGTCGACGGGTGGAGAGTCGAGCCGCTGCCAGCGGTGCCGATCTCGCTCACGGCGCGGCTCATCGCGGTGGGACAGGTTCGCCGGGTCCGGGAGGTGCGGGCTCTCCGGGGCTTCCGGCGGCACGATGCTGCAGCCGACTTCATTCCGGCCGACCTTGACCGCACGCCACACCACAGGCCCGTCTACCCCACGATCGAGATGTTCGGAGAGGGCATCTTCCTCCGGTTCGATGAGGCGGAGATCTCGGTCTGGGAGGCGCTCCCGGAGGTACGCCGGCGCGCAGCGATCCTCATGGATCGGCGTGCCGCCAATCCATGGGCCCAGCGGCTCGACACACCCGAGCCCCGGTACGTCGCGCTCCACACACTGGCCCATCTGCTGATCCGAAGACTCGCATTCGAGAGCGGGTATGCGTCGGCTGCGCTACAGGAGCGCGTGTACGCCAACTCGGAGCGAAGGGACAAGACAGCTGGCGTGCTCATCTACACGGCGGCCGGAGACGCCCAAGGGACGCTGGGAGGGTTGGTCCGGCTCGGCCACCCGCAGAAGTTGCTGCCACTGGTCCTCGCTGCGCTCGATGACGCCGACGTCTGCTCCAACGACCCGGTGTGCATCGAGAGCGACAAGCAGGGTTCCTCCCAACTGAACCTCTCGGCCTGCCATGGGTGCAGCCTCGTCAGCGAGACCTCCTGCGAGACCTCGAACCGACTTCTCGATCGGCAGTTGCTGCTCGGCGGCTCTGCCGTTCCGGGGTTCCTTGAGGAGGCGCTACGCGAGTCGCGCGGCGTCGTCCGGGACTGAGCCTCCCTGGTCGAGGCAAGCCCGTCACGCCGTGAGGACGGACGCCGTGCGCACCTCCGATGCCGACGACGTAGGCGCGCAGCGTCTCGGCGGGGACCTTGCGGAGCCGGCCCACGTGGACCGAGGGCGCTTCGCCGGCGAGCACGAGCTTGTAATAAGCGTGCGACCGATGCCGAGCCGTCGCGCGGCCTCAACGAGGCTCAGAGCCGACAGACTCCGGGCGTGGCTTCTCGACGACCTGGACGCGCTCGCAGGCGACGAACGGAGCCGCAGGCCGGTAGTGGCCGATGGACCCCGGGTCGGCTTCCGGAGTTGATCGGACCGCCACGAACACCCATCCGAGGGCGCCGAGGTCGTAGTGCCCCTCGGCGTCGGGTTCCAAGCGGTCGACCGAGTCGGGGTCGGGCTCGTCGTCTTGTACGAGATCGATCGTCGGCCAGACGAACGCGACATCGCCCTCCCACCTGTATCCATCCCCGGTCGCCTCCAGCAGGGAGGCCAAGGTCGATCGCGTGACGACCGGCGTTGCGAAGCCGTTCCACGGCTCCCCGAAGCGCACGGCCGGCCAGGTCTCGTCGTGCCCGTCAAGGGTGAACCGCCGCTGATCCATGCGGCCATCGTGGTGGCCCCGGTGCGCACGCGCCATCTCCGGCGTCGACCCTCGTGGAGGAAGCCCGGTGGCCGAGGCCTGTGAACTCGCTACGCTCCCGGTGTGCGAGATGGCGGCGCGGGCGAGTCGCTTTTCGACCTGCCCGACGTTCCGGCCGCCCCCACCGACGAGCCGGACCTCGAGCGCATCGTCCGAGAGATCCCGGAACCGGCAGACGACCGCGCTCTGCAGGACGTGGCCACGTGGTTCCTCGGGCAGGATCCGGACGGCGAGCGTTTCGCGACGGCGCTCCGCGAGTCGCTCGATCAGGTCCTCGACGGTCCTCGCACGATGCGGTTCCGCTACGCCGACCTCCGCAAGACGGAGAAGACCCACGTCGGCACCATCGTCGAGATCAACCTCGGCAAGGAGTTCGACCTCGACGACGGGATCGCGATGGACTACCGCGTCGCGGGTCATGAGGTCGACTGCAAGTACTCCATGTTCTTCGGCGGCTGGGAGCTCCCGCTGGAGTCACTCGGTCATCTGGTCCTGCTGACCTGGGCGGACGATGACGCCAGTCGTTGGTCCGCCGGCCTCTGGCGTGTCGACCCCCGCCACCTCGGCCGTGGCGCCGGTAACCGGGACCGCAAGAAGAAGATGCTGAAGTCCGGGCACGAGCGCGTCAGGTGGCTCTGGCGCGACCGGGATCTCCCGGAGAACCTCCTCCTGCACCTCCCAGCGGCCGTCGTGGAGCGCATCTTCCGGCCGAAGAGCGGACAGCAGCGGATCAACGAACTGTTCAGGTCGGTGCAGGGCCGCATCATCCGGCGTGACGTGGTTCTGACCGTCGCACAGCAGAAGGACGGGCCGCGGCGCGCGCGCATGGCGCGCGAGACCAGGTACCTCGGTGGTGAAGGCATCATCGTCCTCGGCCACTACGAATGGGATGTCGCCGTGGCGCGCGCACTCGGACTACCCGTACCCCGGAGCGGCGAGTGGGTGTCCGCGCGCGTGGCACCCGCGGACACCCCGGGACCGTCGACCTTCGAAGCGGAAGGCGTCTGGTGGCGCCTCGCCGAGCTGGACGAGTGGGTGTCGGCAGCACCACGGGTTCCGCGCAGCCGCGCCCTCGGAGAGACGGACTGAACCGCCCGGACCGATTCCCCTCGAGCAGGACCCACACCCCGCAGAGGTCGCCGCCCGTCCACAAGCGCGCGTCGCGGTGCGGGGGATGGTCGGCGAGCGTGGATGATGTGTCGGAGGCGGCTGCTTGACTTCCCTCAGCGTGCGCGGCCCGTCCGGGCGGGCGGCTGTGTACCGGGCGACGGAGGACCACGATGAGAGAACTGCGGACCCTGGACCTCTTCGCGGGTGCCGGCGGCCTGTCGCTCGGCTTCGAGCTGGCCGGGGTCGGCTTCCGTTCGACCTTCGCCGTCGAGATCGACGAGGCCGCTGCCAGCACCTTCAAGCGCAACTTCGGGACGCCCGTCTACGCCGGGCCGATCGAGGACCTCGAGGAGTTCGAGCCTGCGGAGGTCATCATCGGCGGGCCGCCGTGCCAGGGGTTCTCGCCCTTGGGTCGCGATCGCGACGACGCCAGCCGGGCCGAGATGAACGAGCTCTGGCGCCAGTACTTGCGCGCCGTGCGGCAGACAGAGCCGAAGGCATTCGTCATCGAGAACGTCCCTGAGTTCCAGCGGTCGGCCCAGTTCGCGCACCTCCTCCACCTGATGGCCACCGACAAGGAGCTGAGCGCCTACAGCTATGGCTTCGGAGTCCTGAACGCCGCCGACTACGGCGTGCCACAGCGCCGACGCCGGGGCATTTTCGTGGCGGTCCGAGCCGGCGGCGACCTGGAGGCGGGGCCGAGTCTGCCCTGGCCGCCCCGGCGGACGAACGGACCCGACAGTCCCGGCGCCATCCCGTACCGGACCGTGCGCCAGGCATTCGAGGGCCTCGAGCCGATGCCGGAGGCGACCGACGTCGGCCTCGACGATCAGAACCGCCAGGATCTGCACTTCCGACGCCAACCGCGCCCGATGTCGATCGAGCGGTACATGGCCATCCCCGAGGGTGGCAACCGCTTCGATCTCGCAAGGAACCGCTGGGACATCACTCCCGCCTGCTGGCGCAACAAGCCCACGGGAACGACCGACGTGATGGGGCGGCTGTGGTGGGACCGTCCGTCCGTCACGATCAGGACCGAGTTCTTCAAGCCCGAGAAGGGCCGCTACCTCCACCCCCAGCAGCACCGTCCGATCACGCACAGGGAGGCTGCCCGCATCCAGAGTTTTCCCGACAGCTTCGAGTTCGACGGCACCAAGACCGAGATCGCCAGGCAGATCGGGAATGCCGTCCCGCCCCTGCTGGCGAAGGCCATCGCACTCCACGTCTTCGAGCAAATCGAGCGCGCGGAGTCGTCCTTGAAGCCCTGACATGACCGAGCACCCGGTGCCGAGCTCGGCCGGTGTGTCGGCACGGATGAGCAGGCACCCCCGCCGCGACACCGGGCCGGAGTTGGCACTGCGACGCCTGCTGCACGCGGACGGGTACCGCTACCGGGTCAACTACCCCGTACCTGGCCTTCCTCGAAGGTCGATCGACATCGCCTTCACGCGCGCCAAGGTCGCCGTGTTCATCGACGGCTGCTTCTGGCACGGATGTCCTGACCACGGACAGGTTCCTACGGCCAACAACGCGTGGTGGATCGCCAAGCTCGCCAGGAACCGCGAGCGCGACGTGGCGACCACGGCTCACCTGGAAGCCCTCGGCTGGGCGGTCCTCCGCGTCTGGGAGCACACGTCGCCACAGGATGCCTTCGACAAGGCCTGCGACCTCCTCCGAAGGCGCGGGACCATCCCCTAGCGGGAGATGACTTCCTCCGGACGACGGTGGGTGATGGACGCTCCGTACTGGTCCAGCGTGGACTGGAGAAGGGCCGTGAGGTCACCGCCGTTGGTTCGCCTGCGCCATTGTGCTGGCTCAGGACATCGGAATGGGGTGTCTCGCGTCATCGGCATAGCGTGTCTCGCGACATCGGCATGGTCGGGGTGACCAAGGTCGTGGATGTCGAAGCGTCGTCTGGTGATCACCGCAGTCCTGTCCGGGAAGTCCCAGTCCGAGGTCGCCCGCCGCTACGGGGTGTCGCAGGGGTGGATCTCGCGGCTGATGGCCCGCTACCGGGCCGAGGGCGAAGCCGTCTTCGAGGCCCGGTCCCGCAGACCGAACAGCAACCCGAACGCCACCCCGCCCGAGGTCGTGAACCTCGTCATCGACATCCGCCACCGCCTGGGACGCGCCGGCCTGGACGCCGGAGCCGAGACCATCGCCTGGCACCTGGACCACACCCACCACACCACCGTGTCCCGGCCCACGATCAACCGGATCCTGACCCGTGCGCACCTGGTCGCCCCCGAACCGAGAAAACGACCGAAGTCGTCCTACATCCGCTTCGAAGCCGACCAGCCCAACGAGTGCTGGCAGTCGGACTTCACGCACTACCGCCTGACCCGCCTCGACGGCACACCCGGCGCGGACGTGGAGATCATCGCCTGGCTCGACGACCACTCCCGCTTCCTCCTGCACGCCTCCGCCCACCGGCCCGTCACCGCGCGGGTCGTCCACACCACGTTCCGCCAGGCCGCCGACCTGCACGGATACCCGGCATCGACCCTGACCGACAACGGCATGGTCTATACCGTGCGCCTAGGTGCGTGGGTCGGTAGTGGTAACGCCGGGCCGGAGTCGAATGGCCTGTCGAAGGGTTTGACGTCGGCGATCTGGTGGGCGGGGGCTGTCCGGGGCTGTGGAGGCATCTTGCGGGTGCCCGTGCGGCGGGGTGAGAAGACCGCCGGGGCACTTGAGACCGTCCGGCTCCCGCCTCAGGTCCCGGCGGGGGCGGCAAGCAGGGCGTTGGTCCGCATGGTGAACAGCTTCATGAGGTTGTGGCAGCCTGCGAGCAGGTTCCACTCGTCCTGCGCCTGGCCCAGCCCGCGTAGAAGTACATGTTTTCCCTGCCGGGTGTGGATCTGCCCGAACACTGGCTCGACGATCGCCTTGCGTCTGGCGTAGACCGCGCGGCCGTTCTTGGTCCGCAGCTTGCGGCCCATCCGTTCCCGCACGGTCGCGTCCGCGGGGATTCTTCCCCGCGGGACGTCCGGGATCCGTTCGCCATGCCTGGCCCGGCCGGTGGAGATGAAGAACTCGGTCGTACCATCGCTGGCGTCCGCGATGGTCTTGGCGTGGGCGAGGTTCTTCGCCGAGGAATATCCGGCGTCCGCGAGGATCTGGCGGGGAAGAGATCCCACGGTGGAGCGGATCTCTTCGACCGTCGGTGACAGCTGTTCGACATCGACCGCAATATTCGTCAACCGGGTGGCGATGATGACCTGGTGGTCCGCGTCGACCACGGCTTGGGCGTTGTAGCAGTAGTGGAACGAGCCGTCCGCGGTCTTCATGATCCTCGCGTCCGGGTCGGTGAAGCTGCGTTGCGCCGTCGGGTTCACCGTCGCGTTCTCGGCCGCGGCCTGACCCTTGCTGGCGCTCGTGTCGTCATCGTCGCCGTGCTCGCGCGACTTCTCCTGGGCCTCCTTGCGTGCCCGCGCTGCCGCTTCGGCCTCCAGGGACGCGCGGGCCTGGGCCATCTTGACCAGCCGCGACTCACGCCGGGCGAGCTCCGCGGGCAGCTCATCCCCGCGCTTGTCCTTCCCGAACCGGATGTCCTCCGCCTCGTCGATGGCCTGCGCCTGGGCCAGGAGGTCGGACACCTCGGCGGCCAGGACCTTCTGCTTCTCCGTCAACCTGGCGTAGCTCATCGCCTTGTGCCCAGACGCGTTCGCGCGGACCTTGGTCCCGTCCAGGGCGACCCGACCCAACGAGACCATGCCCGCGGCCCGGCACAGCTCCAACGCTTGCAGGAACACGTTCCCGAGCGCAGCCAGGTGACGTCTGCGGAACCGCCCGATCGAACGGAAATCAGGTGTCTGCTGCGCACAGAGCCACCGGAACGCGACCACGTCCACGCACGCCCGCTCCAGCTCCCGCGAGGACCGCACCCCCACGCAATACCCGTACAACAACACCCGCACCATCAACCGCGGGTCATACGGCGGCTGGCCCTTGACCTTCCGATACGAAGAATAGAACCGGTCCAGATCCAGGCTCGTCTCGACGATCTCGGCGATGAACCGGGCCAGATGATTCTGCGGAAACCACTCATCCAACGACGGCGGCACCAGCATGACCGCATCCGGCTCAAACGGGCGGAAACGTTTATGGATCCCCGCGCCGACCTCCACGGTGAGACCGTCATCGACCGGTTTCTCCACCCGCAAACCATTCACGTCGAACAGCTCACCCGAATCGTCCATACCGCATTTTCGCAGAACTCACCGACCAACGCCAGCGACCCGCCCGGCGCCGCGACCACCACGCACCAGCCGCCAACTACTGACCCACGCACCTAGAGGGTTGGGTATAGGTGCCGGAGCTTGATGCGGGCATCGGTGTAGCCGACGCTTGCCGCGGTGACAACTGTCAACTATAGTTCACACATGG
Source organism: uncultured Actinomycetota bacterium (assembly GCA_963703555.1). Classification (GTDB taxonomy): domain Bacteria; phylum Actinomycetota; class Actinomycetes; order Actinomycetales; family Cellulomonadaceae; genus CAVPEV01. The sequence continues at coordinate 25,546 of CAVPEV010000044.1, forward strand.
TCGAGGTCGTCAGGAGTGCGACCTTCGATCGGTGGCTCCGCAAGCTCAAGGACCGACGAGCCGCAGCACGGGTCCTGGTGCGCATCGACCGCCTCGCCGCCGGCAACCCCGGCGACGTCAAGCCGGTCGGCGCCGGGATCTCCGAGCTGCGGATCGACTACGGGCCCGGCTACCGGGTCTACTACCTGCACGAGGGTGACCTGCTGATCGTGCTGCTGTGCGGCGGGGACAAGGCCAGCCAGGACGACGACATCGCCGAGGCGCACAGGATCGCAGCGGCATGGAGGGACCATGAGCAAGACGACTGAGACGTTCGGACGGTTCGACAGCGCCGACTACCTCAAGACGGTCGATGACGCAGCCGCCTACCTCGAAGCCGCGATCGACGAGGCCGGCGACGACCCCGCCTTCGTCGCCCAGGCGCTGGGCACCATCGCCCGGTCGGGCAACGTCAGCGAGCTCGCTCGTCGTGCCGGCATGAGCCGCGAGGGCCTGTACAAGGCGCTGTCCGCCGAAGGAAACCCGAGTTTCGCGACCATCGTGAAGATCACGCACGCACTCGGACTCAAGCTCCACTTCGAGTCGGTCGCGTGAGATCACCGGTCCGCCGCTCCGGGTCTCGCTGTCGAGACGAGCTGAGCCGTGACACTGCCCGAGACCGATCTGCTGCGCATCGCCCGCTGGTGCCGCGCCCGCGTCCCCGAGCACTTGTGGGACCAGCTGCGCGTCGAGTGCGAGATCGCCGACCGCCACGTGACGATCGTCGAGACCCGCCCTCCGTGGGACGGCCGCGGCGACTGGACACGCTTCCCCATCGCCCGCCTGCGCTACACCGCCGCCAGCGGCCTGTGGAGCCTGTACTGGCGCGACCGCAACCTCGCGTTCCACGCCTACCGCGACATGAAGCCCACTGCGCACGTCCAGCACCTTCTCGACTATATCGCCGACAGCGGTGACCCGATCTTCTTCGGGTAGCCCGTTCGGGATCCCTGCCTCACGCCTCGCTTCCGCGCTCTTCGCGGACCTCGTCGACCAGGGCCAGCACGCGGTCGTCGTCCAGTGGCGCCGAAGTCCTTCGCGGCACCGGCGAAGGCCCGCTGGGCGGCCTCCAACCCTGCCAGCGCCGCGTTGGTCACGACGAGGTCCCTGTGGGCGTTCTCACCCGCTTCCGCTCGAACACCACGTCGTCCATCACCGTCCCTGGCTTGCCGGCGCGAAGCCCTGGCGTACGCCCGAAGGCTCCTCCCCCGACTCAACCAGCGTCCTCCGCCGCCTGGCGGACTGGCTGCCAAGGTTCCTCGCCGCGATCGCTTCGGCTCTCGACAGCCAGGACGACGGCGCCGTGGCCGTCGGGGTTGCGGCGGAGCTCGTCGACATTCGCGCCAACATCGAGACCGAGCCTCGCCGCCCTGACGTTCTGCTTCACAGGACAGCGTCGGCGGCGCCTGAGGCGACGGCTACCGCCGCGGGACTCTGGCTCGACACCACGGCGATCCCAGGCGGCGCGCCACTGTAGGTACGGGACGTGCTCGTCGGCCTCACCCTGTACGCCGGCTACCGGCTCGAGCGACACGCCTGCCGACGGGCGTGAACGGCTGGATCGCACCCCAGCAGAAGGGCCGACTGCAACACGCGGCCGGCCGTGTACTCACAGCGACGAGCTGACCTGCGCATGCCCAGGGCCGGCGGGGTGTGTCGGTGACCTCCACTAGACTTGTGCTCCGCCCCCTCACGATTGAAGGACGCAGGCTTGAGCCACAAGTCGACCACGGGGCCAAGGGCCGCGCCCGAGGAAGTTGCGCCGCTGGCTACCGGGCGAACGCGCCGTCGCCAACGCTTCGTCGGCATCGCCTCCGGTGTCGTCATCCTCGGACTCGTCGTGGGACTCGCACGCACGTTGGTTCCCGATCCCCTCGCGCCCGTCCGACAGCAGGCCGACACTGCTGCCACCGCCCTCGAGGGACACGACCTCACCGGACTTGAGTCCGCACTCGCCGCGAACCGCGGCGGCGCGGACTTCGCGTGGCTCTTTGCGTCCCAGGTGACGCCCCGCGAACTTGGTGACGCGCTGGGCTCTGCCGCCGGCCCGTCGAAGGATGACCCTCTCCAGAACAGTCTTGATGCCGACACCTACGACCTCACGCTGACCGACCTCGCAGGAACGCTCGCACTCGCGACGCGCGGCACCGGTGAACGCGCCCTCGACGAGTCGTGGGCGATGCAACTCCTTGACGCCATGAACCCGAGATCGGCGTCGCGCGGGGACGGCGAGCGCGCGAAGCAGGACATCGCCAACGCTCAGAACCTCCTCCTGCTTCTCTCCCGCGGATACTGGTCCGACGACTTCCTCAAGTCGGCAACGACGAAGTTCTGGGACTGGGACCACGCCTCAGGCAACGCCGCCTGGATGTCCATTGCGGCAACCGATGCGAAGTACGCTCCGGCTCCGAACGGCGCCTACCTCACGGACGGCCTCCTGGCACTGAGTGCCGCGCTCACGGCCAACCCTGATGCGAGTAACTGGGCATTCACGGACTTCAAGTCCGGCACGAAGAACATCAACTTCGATGGCGAAGACCACGCGCTCGGGAGCTTCACGTACTACCTGTTCTTTGAGCATCAATTCCCCGGTGGCACGGCGACCGAGGACGAGTCGGTCGGCATGACCGCGGCAGTCACAGCACTCCAAGCTGCGATCCCGGCCACCAACACCGTCAACACCGTCAGCACCTCCGAGGGTGACGCCGCCACGGTCCCGACACGGGGGCCGGCCGCCGATGCCGCGACGCTTCAGGCGCTCGCCAAGAGCTTGACCGAACCGCATGACGGTTCCTTCTGGTCCAATGCGTGGCGGGCCATCGAGCGTGTCGCCACGACCGTCTGGCAGTGGATCAAGAGGTGGGGTCACACGGTCCTGACCGTGCTGTCCCTCGTCCCGATCGTGCCCATCGCGATCGCGGCAGGGAGTGTCAACGCCGCCTGGTACACCATCGACGGCGACTACGCGTCGGCCGGTCTTGCGCTCGTCGCCGTCATTCCCGCGCTCGCACTCGCCAAGAGCGCGAGTCTCGCCAAGGGCGGGGCTGCCGTTGATGACGTTGCCATGGCAGCGATGGACGCGCGTGCAGTCGCGGTTCCAGCCGCTGCCGAGGACATCGCAAAGAGCAGGTCGCTGGTGCAGACCGTCAAGTCGTCCCGCTACTACCAGCTCGAGGCGGATGCAGAGACCAGTTTGGCCAAGAACCTCAAGGGCGCTCAAACCCAGATGGCCGTCGACCCGCCCGCGAACTGCCATTCCAGCTGCACCAAGCGGATATATGACGTCTTCGATCACGAAACTGGCACCGCGATTGAGGTCAAGGTAGGACTGCGCAACCCCAACTACACACTCGGGGAGATCGAGCGCGACGTCGCATTGCTCAACAACGCCAATTCTCCGGTAAAGGCGCTCCGCTATGACTTCTATCCCGACCCGGAGGGTGTCGTCGGCCCCAGCGATGCCGTGCTCGCGAAGCTCAACGAGTACGGAATCCCGTACGTCCGACATGTGCCCTCGAACTGGGCGAAGGCCGGACGTTGGGCCCAGGACCTCGTCCACTGACCACAGGCTGGACCGGCTCCGGGACGTGCAAGTGCCTACCGTCCTCTGCGGCTGCCCGTACGCCATCCCGTCCGCGCGACCCAGTCGGCGATGCGCTGGCGGGCGTTGGCGAAGCGCTCATGCCAGAGCAGGGGTGCGTCGTGCCCTGCGGTGACGGAGAAAGAGCCGTCCCGGACGAGGTCCAGGGCCGAGAGTTCCGCGACGCGCTGCCGCACCTGACGGCCCCTTCGGGCACCATCTGACCAACGACGACCAGCGCCATCCCAACCCGACGGCGCAGTGCCGGCCCGTCGCTTCCCTCCAGGTTGCGGATGCGTTGCTCCAGGGAGCGCACGTTCGGCAGTGCGCCGGTGTAGCTCACGACCGACGTCCTTGGCGCACTCGCTGCCTCTCCGCCGTGGTCAGCAGACCTTCGCCGCGGGCCTGCTTGGCCGCGTCCAGCAGACGCTCGGTCACGATGCGGCCGCGACACTCGAGGATCGCATCGACTACCGGCTGCGCCTCCACGCCCTCGTAGCGAGTGGTCCGCACGTCGCCCTTCACCTGGGTCAGTTCGCCGAACGCCGGAAGCCTCGGCCGGGCCCGCCGGGGAACCGCCACCTTGACCCGCCGGAGGTTCACGTCGGCCAGTCCGAACAACGCCAGCACGGTGCCCGCACCTGACCATCACCCCGCCACGCGTCGAGGCGACCCTCAAGACGTACGACAAGCTCGCCGAGCTCGTCCCGGCCTCTCGGCCCTACCAGCCACCGGTCGTCCGCACCGGCAGGCTACGACCACCCGGCGCTCCCGACACTTCCTGGACGCTGGTCGGCGACCTGATGGCCCAGCTACACACGATCCACCGCGGGCTGGACGTGGTGCGCCCCACCAACGACGTCGACATCGTGCTGCACGTCGAGACAACCCGCGGTCTGGCCCGTGACGCCGCCGGAGCGCTCGAGACTCTCGGCTACGAGACTCTCACCTCCATCGACCCGCGCGAACGCACGGCGCACCGGTTCGTGCGCGGAACAGCCAAAGTCGACCTGGTCACCAGCGACCCGGACATCGTCGACGTCCTGGTCGCCGACCACGTCGCACCGCACGTCGTCGAGCAGCTGCGGGGACGGGACCTTGTCGCGATCGAGGGCGGCACCCAGGCATTGCGCCGCACCATCAACGCCGAGCTGTCGATTCTCGACGAGCGCACGACGACCGTCAGCGTCCCCAACGTGTTCGGCGCGATCGTGCTCAAGGCCGCCGCGTTCCGAACCGACTCCCGCGACCCCGAGCGGCACCTGCAGGATGCCGCGGTCCTGCTGTGCTGCCTGGCCGACCCGTTCGCCGCACGCGAGCAGTACACCGGCTCCACCCGGCAGCGCATCGCCACCCTCTCGCGCCACCTGCCCGACGACACCCGGTACTGGAACGCGATCCCCGCAGCCGCACAGCGCGAAGGCCAGGCCGCACTGCGAGTCCTGGCCGGCTGACCGCACGACGGCCGGCGCCCAACCACTCGTAGCGCTTCGAGCGCGGACTCCTGTCGCCCTCGAGCCAGGCCCACGCGAGAGCCTCAGAATGACTCTGTTGATCATCGTCGTCCGCACCCGTTCGCCCACGTCGGAGCCCGTCCGCAGCGGAGAAGGGTCCCGAGCAGGGTCCCGAAGTCAGGAAAGACAGCTCAGGGGCTTGCTAGGTTCACTCCCAGCAAGCCCCCGATCAGGACTTTCATCGGTCGGGCTGACAGGATTTGAACCTGCGACCCCTTGACCCCCAGTCAAGTGCGCTACCAAGCTGCGCTACAGCCCGTCGGCCCCTCGGGGCCTGGGTGAGTCTAGCGCACGAGCCTGCTCCGCCCAGGACCGCCGCTCACGGCCCCCCGCCCACCACCGCCCTGCTCACGGCCCCCATGACGGTGCCCATCGGCACGGGCGCCAGCCCGTGCGGCTACCGCCGCCGCTTCTCCCGCACCCGGACGGCCACCTGGATCGGCGTGCCCTCGAACCCGAACGTCTCGCGCAGCCGGCGCTCGATGAACCGCCGGTACGGCGCCTCGAGGAAGCCGGTCGCGAACACGACGAACCGGGGCGGCCGGGTGGCAGCCTGCGTGGCGAACAGGATGCGCGGCTGCTTGCCGCCGCGCAGCGGGTGCGGGTGCGCGGCGACCAGCGCCCCGAGGAAGGCGTTCAGGCGGCCGGTCGACACCCGGGAGTCCCACGCGGCCAGCGCCTGGTCCAACGCGGGCACCAGACGGTCCGCATGCCAGCCCGTGCGCGCCGAGATGTTCACCCGGGGTGCCCACTGCACCTGGCCGAGGTCCTGCTCGATCTCCCGCTCGAGGTAGTGGCGGCGTTCGTCGTCGAGCAGGTCCCACTTGTTGAACGCCAGGACGAGGGCGCGCCCGGCGTCGACGACCTGCTGCACGACCCGGACGTCCTGCTCGCTCAGCGGCTCCGAGACGTCCAGCAGGACGACGGCGACCTCGGCCTTCTCGATCGCCGCCTGGGTGCGCAGCGAGGCGTAGAAGTCCGCGCCGTGGGTCTGGTGCACCCGCCGGCGGATGCCGGCCGTGTCGACGAACCGCCACTGCCGACCGTCCAGCTCGACGAGCTCGTCGACCGGGTCCCGGGTGGTGCCCGCCACGTCGTCGACGAGCACCCGCTCGGCCCCGACCAGCTGGTTGAGCAGGGAGGACTTCCCCACGTTCGGCCGCCCGACCAGGGCGACCCGGCGCGGACCGGCGGCCGTGTCCACCCCGTGCGCCGCCTGCCCGGGCAGCACCGCGACCAGGGCGTCCAGCAGGTCCCCGGTCCCGCGGCCGTGCAGCGCGGACACGGTGTGCGGCTCCCCCAGCCCGAGGCTCCACAGCATGGCCGCGTCGGCCTCCTGGGACGGCCCGTCCACCTTGTTCGCGCACAGCACGACCGGCTTGCCGGACCGCCGCAGCAGCCGGACCACACGCTCGTCGGTGGCGGTCGGCCCGACGGTGGCGTCGACGACGAGGAGCACGACGTCAGCCAGGTCCACGGCGACCTCGGCCTGTTCGGCCACCCGGGCCTCCAGGCCGGCGACGTCGACCTCCCATCCCCCGGTGTCCATCAGCACGAACCGGTGACCGGACCAGTCGGCAGGGTAGGTCACCCGGTCCCGGGTCACGCCCGGTCGGTCCTCGACGACGGCCTCGCGCCGGCCGAGGATCCGGTTGACCAGGGTGGACTTGCCGACGTTCGGGCGGCCGATGACCGCGACGACCGGGGCGAGGCCACCGGCGAGCTCGGCCGCGTCCGAACCGGCCTCGGCCTCGAGCAGGGCGAGGTCGTCCTCGGCGAGGTCGTACTCGGCGAGCCCGGCGCGCAGCGCCTGCGCCCGGGCGGCCTCGTCGGGCTCGTCGGGCAGGGCGGCAGGAAATGTCGGGCCGGAGGTCATGGGTCCATCCTCCCCTGCCCGCGGGCGTACGGACGAACCGACCGCCGGGAGCCGGCCCGTCGGACGTCCGATCCCCCCGGTCCGCCGCCGCGCGCCCCCTGCGTCACGCTCCGGACAGCCCGCCGATCGCCAAGGTGACGTCGACGACGTCCAGCACCGCCTGGACCGTCTGGTCCAGGTCCAGCAGCGAGGAGTCGATGGTCACCACGCCGTCGGCGGCCGTCGTGAACGACACCACCGTGGAGTCCTCGGCGTCCCGTCGGAGCACCTGGTCCTGCGTCGCCCGCACGGCGGCGTCGTCCGCCACACCGTGCACCTCCAGGGCGCGACGGCGCAGGCGGGTGGCCGCGTCCGCGGTGAGCAGGATGCGCACGTGCGCATCCGGGGCGATGACCGTCGTGATGTCACGTCCTTCGGCCACCACCCCGCGGCCACCGGCCCAGCCGGCCGGGGTCCGTTCGGCCTCGATGATCGCACGCTGCCGGCGGCCCAGCTCGCCCCGCACCTCCAGGTTGGTGGCCAACGCGCTCACCGCGGCGGAGATCCGGGTCTGCCGGATCGCGGCGCCGACGTCCGCACCTGCCACGTGCACCGTGGGGTGCGCCGGGTCCAGCCCCAGCTCCAGCGGCAGCCCGCGCACCAGGGCGGCGACCGCGGGCCGGTCCTCCGGCGGGGTCCCCCGCTCCAGCACCCACCACGTCGCGGCCCGGTACATCGCCCCCGTGTCCAGGTACGCCAGGGCCAGCCGCTCGGCCACTCGCCGGGAGACCGACGACTTCCCCGAGCCGGACGGCCCGTCGATCGCGATCACCAGTGCCGACCGGTCCGTGGCGGCCGCCGACCGGTCCGTGGCGGTCACGGCACCACCCTCCACCCTGCCTTGGCCAGCTCGCGCTCCAGATGTGTGGCCCGGTCCGGCAGGACGGCCAGGGCGGCCATGCCGACCGGGCGACCGGCCGCGTGCTCGAGCTGCAGGTCCTCCAGGTTGACGCCCGCCGTGCCCACGTCCGCCAGCAGCCGGGCCAGGGAGCCGGGGGTGTCCGGCACCAGCACGGTGACCGCCGCATAGGTGCGCGGGGCGCCACCGTGCTTGCCGGGGATGCGCGCCGCCCCCGCGTTGCCCGCGGCGATGGTGCGGGCCAGGACGGACAGCGCGCCGGGCTCCAGCGCGCCGGGCTCCGCCGCGCCGACCAGCGCGGCGATCACCCGGTCCAGGTCGTCGCGCAGCCCGGCGAGCGCTGCCCGCACGGCGTCGGCGTTGGCTGCGAGGATCGACGTCCACAGGGCCGGGTCGGCGGCGGCGAGCCGCGTGACGTCCCGCAGGCCCTGACCGGCCAGGTCGAGAGCGTGCGCCGGGGCGTCGACGAGCCGGGCGGCCACCAGGCTGGCGACCACCTGCGGGACGTGCGAGACCAGGGCGACGGACGTGTCGTGCGCCTCGGCTCCCATCGTCACCGGCACCCCGCCGAGGTCCACGGCCAGCGCCCGGACCGCGAGCACCGCCGCCGGCGCGGTGCTGCCCGAGTCCACGAGCACCCACGGGCGCCCGACGAACAGGTCCGGCACGGCGCCGGCCGGACCGGACCGCTCCCGGCCCGCCATGGGGTGCGAGCCCAGGTAACGGTGCAGGTCCGCACCGTTGGCGCGCAAGTCAGCCAGGATGTGCCCCTTCACGCCGGCGACGTCCGTGACGATCGCGTCGGGGTGGTTCGACAGCTCGGCCCGCACGACCTGCGCCGTGACGTCCGGCGGGGCGGCGACCACGACGAGCACGGGCTCCGGGTCCTCCGGGGCGGCGACCCGACCGGCGCCGACGTCGCGGGCCAGGGCCACCGCCGTGGGCGAGGGGTCGGACAGCTGGACGGGCACGCCACGGGTGGTCAGGCCGAGGCCGATCGACGCACCGAGCAGCCCGGTCCCGACCACGCGGACCGGCCCGACGGTGGCGGTCCGACCGCTCACAGGCCCGCCTGCGTCATCAGCGAGCCGACCTCCACGGTGGACAGCACGCGGGTCCGCCCGGGCTTGAGGTCGCCGAGCCGGATCGGGCCGATCTGCGTGCGCACCAGCCGGCTGACCGGGTGGCCGACCTCCTCGAACATCCGCCGGACGATCCGGTTGCGCCCCTCGTGCAGCACCACCTCGACGAGCGTGCGTTGGGAGGTCCCGTCGACGATGTGGAACCGGTCCACCCGGGCCGGGCCGTCGTCGAGCTCGATGCCCTCCACCAGCCGGCGGCCGACGGCGCGCGGCAGCCGGCCGTCCACCTCGACCAGGTAGGTCTTCGCCACACCGTGCCCGGGATGGGACAGCAGGTTCGCCAGGTCCCCGTCGTTGGTCAGCAGCAGCAGCCCCTCGCTCTCCGCGTCCAGCCGGCCGACGTGGAACAGCCGCTCCGGCCGGTTGCCGACCAGGTCGGTCAGCGACGGCCGCCCCTGGGGGTCGTGCATGGTGGAGACGACGCCACGCGGCTTGTTGAGCGCCAGGGTCACCCGTGAGCCGTCCACCTGGACCCGGACCCCGTCCAGCGCGACCGCCGCCCGGGCCGGGTCGACCCGCACGCCGAGCTCGCGGACCACCACCCCGTCCACGCTGACCCGCCCGTCGGTGATGAGGACCTCGCAGGCCCGGCGCGACCCGAGCCCTGCCGACGCCAGCACCTTCTGCAGCCGCACACCCCCCGGGTCGTGCACGTCCCGGGCCGGGTCACCCCCGCCGGGCGTCCCGGCACCTCGGGCTCGGGCGCCCGGCGCGGCGGCGCGGCGTGGCGCCCCGCCACGTCCGGCAGACCCGCCGGTCCGGGCGGCGGTGCCCCGCGCGGCGCCCGGTCGCCGCGCGCCGTCCGCGCCGTGGCGTCCCCGGCCCGCGCCCGCTGTGCTGCTCATCGTGGTTCCTCCGTCGGTCGGTCGTCGACACCCTCGAGCACGTCGATCTCGGGCAGGTAGGGCGCCAGCGGGGGCAGCTGGTCCAGGCTGGACAGGCCCATCCGCTCCAGGAAGTATCCCGTGGTTGCGTAGAGCAACGCACCAGTGGCGGTGTCCGTGCCCACTTCGCGGACCAGACCCCGGGACAGCAGCGTGCGCACGACGCCGTCGACGTTCACCCCGCGCACGCCGGACACCTGCCCCCGGGTCACGGGTTGCCGGTAGGCGATGACGGCCAGCGTCTCCAGCGCGGCCTGGCTCAACCGCGCCGACTGCCCGTCCAGGACGAACCGGCCGACCACGTCGCCGTGGGCGCCCGCGCTGTAGACCCGCCAGCCGCCGCCCACCTCGCGCAGCTCGAAGCCGTGCGGCCGCCCACCGCGCTCGCCGCGGTACTCGGCGGCCAGCTCAGCCAGCAGCGCCGCCACGCGCGCGGTCGGCAGCGCCAGCGTGGTGGCCAGCTGCACCGCGGAGGCCGGCTCGTCCACCACCATGAGGACGGCCTCGAGCGCCGCCAGGGCTCCGCCCGGCAGCTCGTCGACGTCGAACGCCAGCTCGTCGGGGCTGGGTCCGGTTGCCGGCGACCCCGCCGGCGGCGCAGCTCGGCCCGGCGCCCGGGACTCGTCACTCGTCATACCGCGCTCCCTGTCTGCGCCCCGGCGGCGCAGCACGATCGTCGTCACCCGCATCGAGGTCGTCGCGGACCGGTCCGGCACCGGCCGGTGCCCCGCTCCACCGCACCGTCAGCTCCGTCAAGGGGCTGATCTGCTCGAATCCCACCGCACCATCCCGGAACAGCTCGAGCAGCGCGAGGAATCGCGCGACGACGACCATCGTGGACCCCGCGTCACTGGTCAGACTGCGAAAGGTGGCCGAACCCGCCCGGCGCAGGCGGTCCACCAGGACCGCGGCCTGCTCCCGCACGCTGACGGTCGGCGCCAGCAGGTGGCTGGTGTCGACCCCGGGCGGCGCCGGCCGGGGCGCCAGCGCCCGCGCGGCCAGCCGCGCCAGCTCCTCCGGACCGACCTGCCACACGAGCTCGGGCAGCAGGCCGGCCATCTGCGGCTCCACGGCGACGGCCCGCGGAAAACGACGGCCCTCCGCCGCCAGCCGGGTCCGCAGGTCCGCGGCGACCAGCTTGTAGGCCCGGTACTGCAGCAGGTGGACGAACAGCAGGTCGCGGGCCTCGAGCAGCTCGAGATCCTCCGCGTCGTCCACCTCGCCGGCGGGCAGCAGGCGGGCCGCCTTGAGGTCCAGCAGGGTCGCAGCCACCACCAGGAACTCGCTCGCCTGGGACAGGTCCCAGCCGTCCGCCCCGTCGACGGCCCGGATGTGTGCGATGAACTCGTCGGTGACCTCGGCGAGCGCGACCTCGGTGATGTCCAGCCGGTGCTTGGCGATCAGCGCGAGCAGCAGCTCGAACGGCCCGGAGAAGACGTCGAGGTGGACCTCGAAGGCGCTCGTCCCGGTCGGCGGGCGCGCCGCCCGGTGGTCGGCGCCCAGGCTGTGCCGGCCCGCGGCCTCAGGCGGCGTCGCCACGGGCGACGAGCTCGCGAGCGAGCTGGCGGTAGGCAGCCGCACCCGGGTGGCCGGGCGCGTAGGCGGTGATCGGCTCGCCGGCCACGGTGGCGTCGGGAAACTTCACCGTGCGCCCGATGACCGTGTGGAGCAGGGTCTCACCGAACCCCTCGTGCACCCGCGCCAGCACCTCCCGGGAGTGCAGGGTGCGCGGGTCGTACATGGTGGCGAGGATGCCGTCGAGGCGCAGGCGGGGGTTGAGGCGGTCGCGGATCTTGTCGATCGTCTCGATGAGCAGCGCCACACCGCGCAAGGCGAAGAACTCGCACTCCAGCGGGATGAGCACGCCGTGCGCGGCGGTGAGCGCATTGACGGTGAGCAGGCCTAACGACGGCTGGCAGTCGACGAGCACGACGTCGTACTCGTCGAGGGCCGGGCGCAGCGCGCGCGCCAGCACCGACTCGCGGGCCACCTCCCCCACCAGCTGCACCTCGGCCGCCGACAGGTCGATGTTGGCCGGCACGACGTCCAGCCCCGGCACGGCGGTGCTGTGCACGACGTCGGCCAGCGTGACCGCCTTCTCCATGAGCAGGGAGTAGACGGTGCGGTCCAGCTCGTGGGGGCTCACGCCCAGCCCCACGGAGGCGGCACCCTGCGGGTCGAAGTCGACCACCAGCACCCGACGGCCGTACTCGGCCAGCGCCCCGGCCAGGTTGATCGCCGTCGTCGTCTTGCCGACGCCGCCCTTCTGGTTGCACAGCGCGATCACCCGGGCCGGTCCGTGCGCGGTCAGCGGGGTGGGCACCGGGAAGTCGGGCGTCGGTCGTCCGACGGGATCCAGGGCCGTCTCCCTCTCGCGTGCCACCCGCCCAACCTACCGGGTGGACCCGGGCGCCGAGGCGCCGGCAGACCGCAGGGCACGCGGATGGGCCGTCGTGTAGACCTCGCGCAGGGTGTCCTGGGTCACCTGGGTGTAGATCTGCGTCGTCGTCACCGAGGCGTGCCCGAGCAGCTCTTGCACCACGCGCACGTCCGCGCCGCCGGCCAGCAGGTGCGTCGCGAACGAGTGCCGCAGGGTGTGCGGCGAGACGTGCACGCCGGCCGGCAGGTCCGCGCGCTCCGCAGCCGCGCGGAGCACGGCCCAGCCGCTCTGGCGCGACAGCCGGGCCCCGCGGGTGTTGAGGAAGAGCGCCGGCGTCCCCGACCCTGCCGCGGCCAGCCCCGGACGGCAGCGCACCTGGTAGGCCCCCACGGCGTCCACGGCGTAGCTGCCGACCGGGACGACCCGCTCGCGGCGGCCCTTGCCGACCAGTCGCACCGCAGCGGCGCCCGGGGTGAGGTCGAGGTCGTCCAGGTCCAGGCCGACGGCTTCGGAGATCCGCGCCCCGGTGGAGTACAGCAGCTCCAGGAGGGCACGGTCACGCAGCGGGAGCAGTCCCTCTCCGACGGACGCCGCCTCCAGCAGGCGCTCGACCTGCGTCGTCGAGATCGCCTTCGGCAGCCGACGCGGCGGTACCGGCGGGCGAACCTGCCGGGCCGCGTCCTGCGCCGTCAGGCCCTCGAGGGCACAGAACCGGTGCCAGCCGCGCACCGCCACCACCGCTCGGGCCGTCGAGGCCGCGGACAGCCGCGCCCGCCCGTCCGAGCCGGTGCGCAGGGCAAGGACGAAGGCCTCCACATCCGCCTCGGTGATCTCGGCCGGGGACGAGCGCCCGACAGCGCGCAGGTCGGCTGCGTACCGACCCAGGTCGCGCCGGTAGGCGGCCACCGTGTTGGCTGCCAGTCCACGCTCGACCGTCAGGTGCGCGAGGTACGCCTCGACCGCGCGGTCGAGCCCGTCCTGCGGCGTGGGCACGCCGTCACTATGGCACGAGCACGTCGGCGATGACCGCCATCGACAGCAGCGTCAGGTAGGTGATCGAGCCGTGGAACACGGTCATCGCCGCAAGACGCCCGCGGGCGGGGTGCAGCGCGCGGCGGTACAGGCCCACGCACAGCGCCACGAACCAGGCCCCGAGCCCGGCCGCGACGATCCCGTAGACCCAGGACAGCCCGGCGACGGGGACCAGCGCCAGCGTGCACGCCACCATGGCGACGGCGTAGCCGAGCATCTCCCGAGCGACCTTCGTGTCGGCAGCGACGACGGGCAGCATCGGCACGCCCGCGGCCGCGTAGTCCGTCCGGAACTTCATCGACAGCGGCCAGTAGTGTGGCGGGGTCCACAGGAAGATCACCCCGAAGAGCACCACCGGGGTCCAGGCCAGCCCACCGGTCACAGCGGACCAGCCGATCAGCACGGGCATGCAACCCGCCGCCCCGCCCCACACGATGTTCTGCGGGGTGCGCCGCTTGAGGATCATCGTGTAGCCGACCACGTAGATGAGCACTGCCCCGGCGGCGAGCAGCGCCGACACGACGTTGACCAGGACGGCCAGCCAGAGCAGCGACGCCGCGCCCAGCGCCGCGCCGAGGACCAGCGCGCTCCGCGGGCTCACCTCGCCGGTGACCAGCGGCCGCCGGCGGGTCCGGCTCATCACCTCGTCGATGTCACGATCGAGATAGCAGTTGAGCACGTTGGCCGAGGCGGCTGCCGCGCCTCCCCCGACGAGGGTGGCGAGCAGCAGCCCGAGAGGTGGCACGCCACCGGCCGCGAGCACCATGGCCGGCACCGTGGTCACCAGCAGCAGCTCGATCACGCGGGGCTTCGTCAGGGCGACGTAGGCACCGAGCCGGCCCCGCCACCCCCCGCGGCCCGTTGCCGCGCGGGCTCCCGAGACCGCTGAGGTGCCCACCGCAACGGTCGCCGCCCGCACGGGGCCGGCGGCCACGGCCATCTCCTCGCCAGGTTGCGAACCGGTGATGCGCACGCGGCACCTTCTCCCGTCCATCCGCCGACCAGGCCCGCACCCGGCGCAAGGGACTTCGTGCCCACGGGTGCACTCGCCCCATGCTACGGCCGCCGGGCCCGCCCGGGCCCGCCCGCGCCCGCGCGGCCCGTGCTCCGACCCCCGACGGCCCGGGAAGCCAGCGGTGCCGGATGCGGTTATACGCTCGGCGTGCCGCTCGCCGACCACCCGGACGGCGTGCAGCGACGCGGTCCTGCCGGCCAGGACGGCGCACATGACCTGACGCCCGGGTGCTCCCCGGGCAGGAATGAGGTTCGGTGAACGCGAAGGCGCCCCTGGCGAAGACCGTCGGCTGGTCCGAGCTCGACCTGCGAGCCGTCGACACGGTCCGCGTCCTCGCGGCGGACGCGGTGGAGAAGGTCGGCAACGGGCACCCCGGGACCGCCATGAGCCTGGCCCCCGCCGCGTACCTGCTCTACCAGAACGTCCTGCGCTACGACCCCACCGACCCGCACTGGCTGGGCCGGGACCGGTTCGTGCTGTCGGCCGGGCACTCGTCGCTCACCCAGTACATCCAGCTCTACCTGGCCGGCGCCGGTCTGGAGCTGACGGACCTGGAGGCGCTGCGGACCTGGGGCTCGCGCACCCCGGGCCATCCGGAGTACCGGCACACCCCCGGCGTGGAGATGACCACCGGACCGCTCGGCCAGGGGTTCGCCTCCGCCGTGGGCATGGCCATGGCCGCCCGCCGCGAGCGCGGTCTGCTCGACCCGGACGCCGCGGCCGGCACGAGCCCGTTCGACCACTTCGTGTACGTCATCGCCTCCGACGGCGACCTCGAGGAGGGCGTCAGCTCGGAGGCCTCGTCCATCGCCGGCACCCAACAGCTGGGCAACCTGATCGTCATCTGGGACGACAACCGGATCTCCATCGAGGGCCACACCGACATCGCGTTCACCGAGGACGTGGTCGCCCGGTACGCCGCCTACGGCTGGCACGTGCAGGGGGTCGACTGGACGGCGGGGCCGGACGGCTACCGGGAGGATGTCGACGCCCTGGCCGCTGCCCTGGCGGCGGCTCGCGCCGTCACCGACCGCCCGTCGTTCATCCGGCTGCGCACCATCATCGCCTGGCCGGCCCCGACGAAGCGCGACGACGCGAGCGCGCACGGCTCCACGCTCGGCTCCGCCGAGGTCCGCGCGGTCAAGGAGCTGCTCGGCTTCGACCCGGACCGCTCCTTCCAGGTCGAGCCGGAGGTCCTCGCGCACACCCGCCGGGCGGTCGACCGGGGACGGGACGCCCGGGCCCGCTGGACGGTCGACTACCAGGGCTGGCGCACCGCGCACCCCCAGCGGGCCGCCCTGCTGGACCGGCTCGTCGAGCGCCGGCTCCCGGACGGCTGGACCGATGCGCTCCCCACCTTCCCGGCCGGGAAGGCCGTCGCGACCCGGTCCGCCTCCGGCACGGTGCTCACCGGGCTCGCCGACGTGCTGCCCGAGCTGTGGGGCGGGTCCGCGGACCTGGCCGGCTCGACCAACACGACGATGAAGGGGACGAGCTCCTTCCTCCCGCCCGAGCGCTCGACCCCCGAGTACGCCGGCGACCTGTACGGGCGCACCCTGCACTTCGGGATCCGGGAGCACGCGATGGGGGCGATCCTGTCCGGGATCGCCCTGCACGGTCTCACCCGGCCCTACGGCGGAACGTTCTTCGAGTTCGCCGACTACATGCGCGGGTCGGTGCGCCTGGCCGCCCTGATGGGCGTACCGGTCGTCTACGTGTGGACGCACGACTCCATCGGCCTCGGCGAGGACGGCCCGACGCACCAGCCCGTGGAGCACCTGGCCGCCTACCGGGCGATCCCCGGCCTGACCATCGTGCGTCCTGCGGACGCCAACGAGACCGCCGTGGCATGGCGGGCCATCCTCGATCGCGACGAGGGGCCGGTGGGGCTCGTCCTCACCCGTCAGGCGGTGCCGACGTTCCCCCGCGGGCGGGACGGCTACGCGTCGGCCGACGGGGTCGCCCGCGGCGCCTACACGCTCCTGGACGCCTCCGACGGCGACCCCCGGGTGATCCTGCTGGCGACCGGCTCCGAGGTGCAGCTGGCCGTCGCGGCGCGCGAGGTGCTGGAGGCCGACGGGGTGGCCACCCGGGTGGTGTCCGCGCCGAGCCTGGAGTGGTTCGCCGAGCAGGACGAGGAGTACCGCGAGGAGGTCCTGCCGTCCGCGGTCCGCGCCCGGGTCTCCGTGGAGGCCGGCATCGCACAGCCCTGGTACCGCCTGGTCGGCGACGCCGGCCGGACCGTGTCCCTGGAGCACTTCGGCGCGTCCGCCGACTACCAGACCCTCTACCGGGAGTTCGGGCTCACCTCGCAGGCCGTGGTGGCCGCCGCCCGGGAGTCGCTGGCGGCGGCCCACGCCGACGCCGCACCGGCCAGCACCGCCGGCACACCCACCGACAGCGGCACGGGCGACCAGCGCCGCTGAGCGCGCCCGGCCGACGATGTCCAGACAGACACAAGAAAGAGGCACGATGACCCGATCCAGTGATCCACTGGCACGCCTGACGGAGGCCGGGGTCGCGGTCTGGCTCGACGACCTGTCGCGGGAGCTGCTGCGCACCGGCCGGCTCGCCGACCTGGTCGCCCACCGCCACGTCGTCGGGGTGACGACCAACCCGACGATCTTTGCGTCAGCCCTCGTCGCCGGCGACGCCTACGACGCGCAGCTCGCCGACCTCGCCGCCGCCGGCGCCGACGTCGACCGAGCCGTCGCCACGATCACCACCGACGACGTGCGCGCCGCGACCGACGTGCTGCGGGGCGCCCACGACGCCACCGACGGCCTGGACGGGCGGGTGTCCATCGAGGTGGACCCCCGGCTCGCCCACGACACCGAGGCCACCATCGCAGCGGCGCGGACGCTGTGGGCCACGGTCGACCGCCCGAACCTCTTCATCAAGATCCCGGCCACGCTCGAGGGACTGCCGGCGATCACGGCGGCCATCGGCGAAGGCATCAGCGTGAACGTCACGCTGATCTTCTCCCTGGACCGCTACCGGGCGGTGATCGAGGCCTATCAGGCGGGCCTCGAGCAGGCTCGGGCCGCCGGCCTGGACCTGCGCGGGATCACGTCCGTCGCGTCGTTCTTCGTGTCCCGGGTGGACACCGCCGTCGACGCCCGGCTCGACGCCCTGGGCACGGCCGAGGCTGCGGCGCTGCGGGGGCGCGCGGCGATCGCGAACGCACGGCTCGCCTACGGCGTCCACCAGGAGACCCTGGCCACCCCGCGCTGGCGAGACCTCGCGGCGGGGGGCGCTCGGCCGCAACGGCCGCTCTGGGCCTCCACCGGCGTGAAGGACCCGGCCTACCCGGACACCAGGTACGTCGACGAGCTCGTGGCCGCGGGAGTGGTCAACACCATGCCGGCAGCCACGCTGCAGGCGGTGGCCGACCACGGCCAGGTACGCGGCGACACGGTGACGGGCGCCCAGCAGGAGGCGGCGGAGGTCATCGCCGCGCTGGGCCGGCTGGGCATCGACCTGCCCGCGGTCACCGACCTGCTGGAGGTGGAGGGCGTGCGCAAGTTCGAGGACAGCTGGGACCAGCTGCTCGCCACCGTGCGCGGCGGCCTCGACCGGGCCCGCCGGTGAGCCCCGCCCGGGTCGCGCCCAGCGAGAACCCGCTGCGCGACCCCCGGGACCGCCGCCTGCCGCGGATCGCCGGACCGTCCGGCCTGGTGATCTTCGGTGTCACGGGTGACCTGGCCCGCAAGAAGCTCATGCCCGCCGTGTATGACCTGATGAACCGCGGCCTGCTGCCCCCCGGGTTCGCGCTCACCGGGTTCGCCCGGCGGGACTGGGAGACCCAGGACTTCGCCCAGGTCGTGCACGACGCCGTGCAGGAGTACGCCCGCACCCCGTTCCGCGAGGCCACCTGGCGTCAGCTCGCCGAGGGCATCCGGTTCGTCCAGGGCAGCTTCGACGACGAGGCCGCCTTCGAGCGGCTGCGCCAGACCGTCGAGGCGCTCGACGTCGAGCTGGGCACCGAGGGCAACCACGCCTTCTACCTGGCCATCCCACCCGACCAGTTCCCGCTGGTGTGCCGCCAGCTGGCCCGTTCCGGGCTGTCCGTGTCGCGGCCCGGTTCGTGGCGGCGGGTGGTCATCGAGAAGCCGTTCGGCCACGACCTGGCCAGCGCCCGCGAGCTCAACGACGTCGTGTCCCAGGTGTTCCGCCCGGACGACGTGTTCCGCATCGACCACTACCTCGGCAAGGAGACGGTGCAGAACATCCTGGCGCTGCGGTTCGCCAACCAGCTGTTCGAGCCGATCTGGAACGCCAACTACGTCGACCACGTGCAGATCACCATGGCCGAGGACATCGGCATCGGTGGCCGGGCCGGGTACTACGACGCGGTCGGTGCCGCGCGTGACGTCATGCAGAACCACCTCATCCAGCTCCTCGCGCTCACCGCGATGGAGGAGCCCGTCTCCTTCGAGGCCGCAGACCTGCACGCCGAGAAGGTCAAGCTGCTCTCCGCCGTGCGGCTCCCGCACGAGCTCGGCAGGCACACCGCCCGGGGTCAGTACGCCGCCGGCTGGCAGGGCGCGGAACGGGTCGTCGGGTACCTCGACGAGGAGGGCTACTCGCAGACCTCCCGCACCGAGACCTACGCGGCCGTGCGGCTGGACATCGACACCCGCCGGTGGGCGGGTGTGCCGTTCTACCTGCGGACCGGCAAGCGGCTGGCCCGCCGGGTCACCGAGATCGCCGTGGTGTTCAAGCGCGCGCCGCACCTGCCGTTCCTGTCGACGTCCACGGCCGAGCTCGGCCAGAACGCCCTCGTCATGCGCGTGCAGCCGGACGAGGGCGTCACCCTGCGGTTCGGTGAGAAGGTGCCGGGCACCGCCATGGAGGTCCGCGACGTGACCATGGACTTCGGGTACGGGCACTCCTTCACCGAGGCCTCGCCCGAGGCCTACGAACGCCTCATCCTCGACGTGCTGCTCGGTGACCCCCCGCTCTTCCCGCGGCACGAGGAGGTCGAGCTGTCCTGGCAGATCCTCGACCCTGTCATCGACTACTGGGCGTCCCACGGGCGCCCCGAGCCGTACCCGGCGGGCACGTGGGGCCCGCCGTCCGCCGATGCCATGATGGCCCGCGACGGCCGCAGCTGGAGGCTCCCGTGATCATCGACCTGCCCGCCACCACCACCCAGGACATCAACCGGCGGCTCATCACCGCCCGTGACGAGGGCGGCGCGGTCGCCCTCGGCCGCGTGCTCACCCTGGTCATCGACGCAGACGGCAGGGATGCCGAGGACGCCATCGAGGCCGCCAACGCGGCGAGCCGCGAGCATCCCTGCCGCGTGATCGTGCTCGCCTACGACCCCGCCGACGCGCCGACCCAGCCTGCGCTGGACGCCGAGCTGCGGTTCGGCGGGGACGCCGGGGCCAGCGAGGTCATCGTGCTGCGCCCGCACGGCCAGCTGTCGGCGCACCTCGACACCCTCGTGCTGCCGCTGCTGCTGCCCGACGCCCCCATCGTCGCGTGGTGGCCCTACGAGGTGCCCGACGACCCAGCCCGGCACCCGATCGGTCGGCTCGCCCAGCGCCGCATCACCGACTCGACCCGGTGCGCCGACCCGCACCAGACCCTCCGGCGCCTCGCCCAGGTCCACGTCGAGGGCAACACGGACCTCGCGTGGACGCGGGCCACGCTGTGGCGCGGGCTCGTCGCCGCGACCCTCGACCAGCCGCCCTACGAGCCCGTCCACCGGGCGGTCGTCGAGGGCGACAGCGACCATCCGTCGGTCGACCTGATGGCCGCGTGGCTGGCGCACAAGCTGCGCTGCCCCGTGGACGTGCATCGCATCGACGGCGCGCCGGCGATCACCCTGGTGCGCCTGGAGCGCACCTCGGGCGCGATCGTCCTCGACCGGCCCGACGGCCGCACCGCCGCGCTGTCCCAGCCGGGTCAGCCCGAGCACCGCATCGCCCTGCCGATCCGCCGGCTGCAGGAGTGCCTGTCCGAGGAGCTGCGCCGGCTCGACTCCGACCAGGTCTACGGCGAGGTGCTCACCAAGGGCCTGGCCAAGGTCGCGGCTTGAGCGTGCGACGGGTGGTCGTCCACCCGGACGCCGGTGCGCTCGCCGAGGCCGCCGCGGCACGACTGCTGATCCGGCTGGCCGACGTGCAGGCCGTGCGCTCGCCCGCCCACGTCGTCCTCACCGGTGGGACGGTCGGGATCGCCGCGCTGGCGGCTGCGGCGCGCAGCCCGTTGCTGGACACGGTGGACTGGAGCGACGTGCACGTCTGGTGGGGCGACGAGCGGTTCCTCCCGGACGGGCACCCGGAGCGCAACGAGACCCAGGCGCGCGCGGCACTGCTCGGCGCGCTCGGTGGTCGGCTGCTCCCCGAACGGGTGCACGCCGTCCCGGCGGCCGGCACCCCGGGGATCGGCACGGCCGAGGATGCCGCCGCGGCGTACGCCGCCGAGCTGCGCCGAGCTGCCGACCCGGGTCGGGACGTCCCGGTGTTCGACGTCCTGCTGCTCGGCGTGGGCCCCGACGCCCACGTCGCCTCCCTCTTCCCCGGTCATCCTGCGCTGTCCGTCACGGGCAGCGCCACGGTCGCGGTGCACGACTCCCCCAAGCCGCCGCCGGACCGGACATCCCTCACCCTGGAGGCGATCTGCACCGCCCGCGAGGTCTGGCTCGTCGCCGCGGGAGCCGGGAAGGCTGCTGCCGTCGCGCGGGCCCTGACCGCGGCGGACCCGGGTCAGGTGCCCGCTGCTGCGGCCTTGGGCCGCGACCTGACCCTGTGGCTGCTGGACGCGGCGGCAGCCGGGCAGGGGCTCAGCGTCCCCGGCGCGACCGGAGCGCCTCGAGCGCCTCGGTGAGGATGGCCTCCCCGTCGGCGTCCGACCGGCGTTCTTTCACGTAGGCCAGGTGCGTCTTGTACGGCTCGTTGCGCTGCGGCGACGGCGGGTGCGCCTGGTCCTGACCGGCGGGGAACCCGCACCGCGGGCAGTCCCAGGTCGCCGGCACCTCGTCGGCGGCACCCTCCGCGAAGCTCGGCCGCGTCTCATGGCCGTTGGCGCACCAGTAGGAGACGCCCACCCGGGGGGCGGCCTCCCCGCGCTCCGCCTCCCCCATCGGCCCCGCGCCGACGCGCGAGCCGCGGATCGCACTCCCGCCTGCCATTGCCGACCCCCTTCAGCCGAGCCGCTCGACGAGCCCGAGCAGCACGATGATGACCGCCCAGAGCACAGCGACGATCACGGTGATCCGGTTGAGGTTGCGCTCGGCGACGCCCGAGCTGCTCGCCGTGCTCGTGAAGCCCCCTCCGAACATGTCCGAAAGGCCGCCGCCGCGGCCCTTGTGCAGCAGTACGAGCGGGACCAGCAGCAGGCTGCTCAGCACCAGCAGGATCTGAAGCGCGATGGTCAGGGCGTTCACGGTCGTCGGTTCCTCGTTCGTCCGAGGCTCGGTCCGATGCCGAGCCGGATACAGGGTAGGTGACTGCACGGCGATCCAACGACCCCGCCGGCCGCACCCGACAGTCACGTGCGGCCGGCGGGGTCGTCAGGCGAGCGGCTGTGCGCGGAACCGCACGATCCCGGCGAACTCCTCCGCGTCCAGGCTCGCCCCACCGACGAGCGCGCCGTCGACGTCGGGCTTGCCGAGGATGGACGCGGCGTTCGCCGCCTTCACCGACCCGCCGTAGAGCACGCGAACCGTGTCGGCCACCTCGGCCGGGTACCGCTGCGCCAGGGCCTGCCGCAGCGCTGCACAGACCTCCTGCGCGTCCTGGGGTGTGGCGACCTCGCCCGTGCCGATGGCCCAGACCGGCTCGTAGGCGATGACGACGCCCGCCGCCTGCTCGGCCGTCACGCCGGCCAACGAGCCCTGCAGCTGGGCGACGCAGTGGGCCACCTGCCGGCCGGCCTTCCGCACGTCCAGGCCCTCGCCCACGCACACGATCGGCGTGATGCCGGCACCGAGAGCCGCCACCGCCTTGGCGGCGACGAGGTCGTTGCCCTCGCCGTGGTAGGAGCGCCGCTCCGAGTGCCCGACGACGGCGTAGGACACGCCGAGCTTGGCCAGCTGCGCGGCGGACACCTCCCCGGTGTACGCGCCGTGGTCGTGGGCGGAGACGTCCTGCGCCCCGTACCGGATGGCCAGCCGGTCGGCGTCCACCAGGGTCTGCACCGAGCGGAGCGAGGTGAACGAGGGCAGGACGACGACCTCCACCTCGGTGTAGTCGTGCTTGACGTCCTGCAGCGTCCAGGCGAGCTTCTGGACCAGGTGCACGGCCTCCAGGTGGTCCAGGTTGAGCTTCCAGTTGCCGGCGACGAGCGGCGTACGGGCCATGGGTCAGTCCTCCAGCACGGCGATGCCCGGCAGGGTCTTGCCTTCGAGCAGCTCCAGGCTGGCACCACCACCGGTGGAGATGTGCCCGAACCGGGACTCGTCGAACCCGAGCCGGCGCACTGCTGCGGCCGAGTCCCCACCGCCCACCACGCTGAACGCCGCGGAGTCCACCATCGCCTGCGCGACGGTCCTGGTGCCCTCGGCGAACGCCGGGAACTCGAACACACCCATGGGCCCGTTCCACACGACCGTCCGCGCTGCGAGGATGGCCTCGCGGAACAGCGCGCCGGTCCGCGGGCCGATGTCCAGGCCGGTGGAGTCCTTCGGGATGGCGTCCGCGGGCACGATGCGGTGCGGTGCGTCGGCGGCGAACGAGTCCGCCGCCACCACGTCGACCGGCAGCAGGATGTCGACGTTCTGCTCCTCCGCCCGGGCCAGGTAGCCACGGACCGTCTCGAGCTGGTCCACCTCGAGCAGGGAGCTGCCGACCTCGTACCCCTGGGCAGCGAGGAAGGTGAACGCCATCCCGCCGCCGATGAGCAGCGTGTCCGCCTTGGTCAGCAGGTTCGCGATCACGCCGAGCTTGTCGGACACCTTCGAACCACCGAGCACGACGACGTACGGACGCTCCGGGTCCTCGACGGCGCGGCGCAGCGCCTGCACCTCGGTCAGCACGAGCGTGCCGGCGGCGCGCGGCAGCCGGAGCGCGACGTCGTACACCGAGGCCTGCTTGCGGTGCACCACACCGAAGCCGTCGGAGACGAACACGTCCGCGAGGGAGGCCAGCTCGTCGGCGAGCGCGCCGCGGACCGCCTCATCCTTGGCCGTCTCCCGCGGGTCGAACCGGATGTTCTCCAGCAGTGCGATCTCGCCGTCGCCCAGGCCGGCCACGGTGGCCCGCGCCGACTCGCCGACGACGTCCTGCGCCAGGGCGACCGGGCGGCCGAGCAACTCGCCGAGCCGCGCCGCCACCGGCGCGAGGGAGTAGGCCGGGTCGGGCGCGCCCTTGGGGCGGCCGAGGTGGGCGGCGACGACGACCCGAGCCCCGGCGTCGAGCAGGGTCTGCAGCGTCGGCAGCGCGGCGCGGATCCGGCCGTCGTCGGTGATGGTCGTGCCGTCCAGCGGCACGTTGAAGTCGGAACGGACCAGGACGCGCTTGCCGCGCAGGTCCCCGAGGTCCTCGATGGTCTTCATGGCTCTCCTCAGCGCGGGGCCGTCAGGCCCGGACATGGCGCGTCCGCGTGCGCGCCGACCGGCCGGGTCGGCGCGCACGCGGACGCATGGGCGGTGCAGGTGGGCGTCAGAGCCGCTCGCCGACGTAGACCGTCAGGTCCACGAGGCGGTTGGAGTAGCCCCACTCGTTGTCGTACCAGGCCACGACCTTCACCTGGTCACCGATGACCTTCGTCAGCCCCGCGTCGAAGATGCTCGACGCCGGGTCGGTGACGATGTCGGAGGAGACGATCGGGTCCTCGGTGTAGCTGAGGATGCCCTTGAGCTCACCCTCGGCGGCAGCCTTCATCGCGGCGTTCACGGCCGCCACCGACACCTCGCGGTCGGCGGTGAAGGTCAGGTCCGTCGCGGAGCCGGTGGGCACCGGCACCCGCAGGGCGTACCCGTCGAGCTTGCCCGTGAGCTGCGGCAGCACGAGGGCCACCGCCTTGGCCGCACCGGTGGTGGTCGGCACGATGTTGAGCGCCGCAGCACGGGCGCGGCGCAGGTCCTTGTGCGGGCCGTCCTGCAGGTTCTGGTCGGCGGTGTAGGCGTGGATCGTCGTCATCAGACCGCGCTGGATGCCGAACGCCTCGTCGAGCACCTTGGCCATCGGGGCCAGGCAGTTCGTCGTGCACGACGCATTGGAGATGATGTGGTGCTTCGCCGGGTCGTAGTCGGTGTGGTTCACACCCATGACGAACGTGGCGTCCTCATTCTTGGCCGGCGCGGAGATGATGACCTTCTTCGCCCCCGCGTCCAGGTGCGCCTTGGCCTTCGTGGCGTCCGTGAACCGGCCGGTCGACTCGATGACGACGTCGGCGCCCAGCTCGGCCCACGGCAGCGCCGACGGGTCCCGCTCCTCCAGGGAACGGAAGGTCATCGAGCCGACGGTGATGGTGTCGGCCGTGTACGAGACCTCCCGGTCGATACGTCCCAGGATGGAGTCGTACTTCAGCAGGTGCGCCAGCGTCCTGTTGTCCGTCAGGTCGTTGACGCCGACGATCTCGATGTCAGCACCGGACGCCAGTGCGGCCCGGGTGAAGTTGCGGCCGATACGGCCGAAGCCGTTGATCCCGACGCGGATGGTCACGTGCCCTCCTCGGCATGCGCCGGCGCGGCCGGCGCCCACAGTTACGGTCATGGACGAGCCCGCACGGCGGTGTGCGTCCCGGCGGCTACGTGGCCCGCGCAGCGCAGGTCACGTGCTCCTGACCACCGGTGGTTCGAGCCTATACCAGCCCCTCAGAGGCCGCCGGGACCAAGGTCTAGAACGTCCGGCACTGCTCAACCGCAGGTCACAGGTCCAGCAAGTCCAGCCCCAGGCTCGCTTCGGTGTCCGGGACGCCGAGCTCCGCAGCCCGTCGGTCGGCCGTCGCCAGGAGCCGTCGGATCCGCCCGGCGACGGCATCCTTCGTCAGCACCGGGTCGGCCAGCCGGCCGAGCTCCTCCAGCGAGGCGTCGCGGTGCGCGATCCTCAGCTCGCCGGCCTGACGCAGGTGCTCCGGCACGTCGGGCCCGAGGATCTCGAACGCGCGCTCCACCCGGGCCCCGGACGCCACGGCGGCCCGGGCGGACCGGCGCAGGTTGGCGTCGTCGAAGTTCGCCAACCGGTTCGCCGTGCCCCGCACCTCGCGACGGATCCGACGCTCCTCCCACAGCAGGCGCGTGTCCTGGGCGCCGAGCCGGGTGAGCATCGCCGCGATGGCGTCACCGTCGCGGATCACCACGCGATCCACCCCTCGCACCTCCCGGGCCTTGGCGACGATGCCGAGCCGACGTGCGGCCCCCACCAAGGCCAGGGCGGCCTCCGGGCCGGGGCAGGTGACCTCGAGGGCGGCGGACCGCCCCGGCTCGGTGAGCGAGCCGTGGACCAGGAAGGCGCCGCGCCAGGCCGCCTCGGCCTCCCCCACGCCCGCCGACACGACCTGGGCCGGCAGGCCACGCACCGGCCGACCTCGGCGGTCGAGCAGGCCCGTGCGGCGGGCCAGCGCCTCGCCGTCCTGCACCACGCGCACGACGTACCGGTTGCCCCGGTGCAGCCCCCCGCCGGACACCACGATCATCTCGGCGCTCTGCCCGTACAGGTCGGCGACGGCCTGGCGCAGCCGGCGTGCCGCCGCCCCGGTGTCCAGCTCGGCCTCGACGACCACCCGACCGGAGATGATGTGCAGGCCCCCGGCGAACCGCAGCATGGCCGACACCTCGGCCCGGCGGCAGGACGGCTTCTCGACCGAGATCCGGGCGAGCTCGTCCTTGACCTGGACCGTCAGTGCCATGGCGACATCCTCCCATCGGCGGCCCGCACGTCCCCGGTGACCCCCTCGAGGACGTCGCGCAGCGCGCCGGCCAGGCGCAGCGGGTCGTGCCGAGGCGACCCGTCGCTGACGCCCACCTGGCGCAGCAGCAGCTGGGCGCCCAGCCGGTCGCACTGAGCCACCAGCGCATCGACGTCGTCCACCGCCGTCGGGTCGGCCACGACCGCGTCCACCCGCAGGTCGGGGGCATGCCGGTGCAGCGCGTCCAGGTGGGCGGGCGCCCCCATCCCGGCCGTCTCCCCCGGCTCCGCGCACAGGTTGAGCACGACCACCCGGCGCGCCCGGGTGTGCAGCAGCGCATCAGCGAGCTCGGGGACCAGCAGGTGCGGGAGGACCGAGGTGTACCAGGAGCCGGGACCGAGCACGACCCAGTCGGCAGCCCGCACCGCCGCGACCGCCTCCGGGCAGGGCGGTGGGGCCGGCGGGTCGATGCGGACCTCCCGCACCGGCCCGCGAGCCAGCGCCACCGCGCTCTGCCCGCGCACCACCCGCACGCCACCGGCGCCGTCGTCCACGTCCGCCTCGATGGTCAGCGGCACGGCGGCCATCGGCAGGACCCGCCCCCGAGCCCGCAGCAACCGCGCCACCCAGTCGAGCCCGGTCACCGTGTCCCCGAGCTCTTCCCACAGGGCGACGATGAGCAGGTTGCCGACCGCGTGGCGGTCGAGCTCGCCGGCCGAGCTGAACCGGTGCTGCAGCAGGTCGCGCCAGGTCCGTCCCCACTCCGAGTCGTCGCACAGCGCGGCCAGGGCCATCCGCAGGTCGCCCGGTGGCAGCACGCCGAACTCCGTCCGCAGCCGCCCGGAGGAGCCGCCGTCGTCCGCCACGGTGACCACCGCCGTGATGCGGTCGGTCATCAGCCGGAGCGCGGACAGCGTCGCGGCCAGACCGTGCCCGCCGCCGAGGGCGACGACGGTGGGGCTGCCGGGCGCCGTGCTCATTCCTTGCCGAGGTCTCTGGCGGACACGCTGACCCGGACGCCGCGCTCGCGCAGCCGCCGGGCGATCTCGTCGACGATCGCGACCGAGCGGTGCTTGCCACCCGTGCAGCCCACGGCGATCGTGACATACCGCTTGTCCTCGCTCAGGTAGCCCTCGAGCACCGGCTCCAGCGCGGACACGTACCGCTCCACGAAGAGCTGCGCGCCGGGCAGGCCCAGCACGTAGTCGCGCACCGGGGCGTCCCGGCCGGTGAGGTGGCGCAGCTCGGTGACCCAGTACGGGTTGGGCAGGAACCGCACGTCGACGACGTGGTCGGCGTCCAGCGGCACGCCGTACTTGAAGCCGAACGAGACGATGGAGACCAGGAGGGCGTCCTCACCGGTCGCCGCGACCGCTGCCCGCACCTCCCGCGCGAGCTCGTGCACGTTGAGGTCCGAGGTGTCGATGAACAGGTCGGCACGTTCGCGCAGGTCGGCGAGCAGGGCCCGCTCCGCAGCGATGCCGTCGAGCACCCGGCCGTCGCCCTGCAGCGGATGCGGCCGCCGCACCTGCTCGAACCGACGCACCAGCGACTCGTCGGAGGCGTCCAGGAAGAGCACCCGGTAGTCGATCCCCGCCGCGCGCAGCTGGGTGAGCACCTCGCGCAGGTCCGCGAAGAACTCCCGGCCCCGCACGTCGACCACCGCGGCCAGCCGCTGCACGCCTGCGCCGGGCCGGCCGTGTGCCATCATGCCGGCCAGCGGCGCGAGCATCCTGGGGGGCAGGTTGTCCACGACGTACCAGCCCAGGTCCTCCAGCACGGCCGCTGTGCGGCTCCGCCCGGCGCCCGACATCCCGGTGATGATGAGCATCTGCGGGCCGTCAGCCTGCCGCGGCGGCGCCGATGCCTCCAGCGCCGGGATGCCCGCGGGCACGGTGGTCGGCGAGGGCTCGGTCATGCCTTCAGCATGCCAGCCTCGTCCGTGCCGGCGCTGCCCGGGACGGCAGGCGCCGGCCCGCCGTCGGACGGCGCGCCGGGGTGCAGTGCGGCGACCACCGCCGCGGCCGTGCGCGGCCCCATCCCCTGGACCTGTGCGATCTCCTCGACCGAGGCCGCCCGCAGCGCGCGGACGGAGCCGAACCGGGCCAGCAGAGCGGCGGTCCGAGCGGGCCCGAGGCCCGGCACCGCATCCAGCGCGGACGCCGTCATGGCCTTGCTCCGCTGACGACGGTGGGCGGTGATGGCGAACCGGTGCGCCTCGTCACGGACCCGCTGCAGCAGGTACAGCCCTTCGGAGCTGCGCTGCAGGATGACGGGGAACTCCTCGCCGGGCAGCCAGACCTCCTCGAGCCGCTTGGCCAGGCCGCACAGGGCGACGTCGTCGATGCCGAGCTCGGCCAGCGCCGCGGCGGCCGCGGCAACCTGCGGCGGCCCTCCGTCCACCACGACGAGGTTCGGCGGATAGGCGAACCGCCGCGGCCCGGCCGGCTGGTCCGCGCCGACCTCGCCGGTCCCGGCGCCGGGACCGGCTGCCTCCGCCCCGTCCAGCTCGGGGTCTGCGGACCGGCTGCGCTCGGCGAGGTAGCGCCGGAACCGGCGGGTGATGACCTCGCGCATCGCCGCCGTGTCGTCCACCGCCCCTGCGCCGTCCGGACCGCGCACCGTGAAGTGGCGGTACTCGCTGTGCCGCGCCCGGCCATCCTCGAACACCACCATCGAGGCGACCTGGAAGGTGCCCTGGTTGTGGGACACGTCGTAGCACTCGATCCGCAGCGGCGCGGTGTCCAGGCCGAGTGCCTCCTGGATCTCGCGCAGCGCCTGGCTACGGGTGGTCAGGTCGCCTGCGCGGCGCGTCCGGTGCAGGGCGAGGGCGTGCTCGGCGTTGCGGTGCACCGTCTGCGCGAGCTCGCGCTTGTCCCCCCGCTGCGGCACCCGCAGGTCCACCCGCCAGCCGCGCAGGCCGGCGAGCCACGTGCGCACCTGGTCCGGCTCGGGCGGCAGCGCGGGGACCAGCACCTCCCGCGGCACGGAACGGTCCGCCGGGCGGTCGGACTCCTCGCCGTAGACCTGCTGGAGCAGGCGCTCCACGAGCTCGGCGTCGGTGACGTCCTCGACCTTCTCCACGACCCAGCCCCGCTGGCCGCGGATCCGTCCGTCCCGGACGTAGAACACCTGGACGGCCGCCTCGAGCTCGTCACCAGCGAGCCCGAAGACGTCCGCATCGGTCCCGTCCGGGAGGACGACCGCGTTCTTCTCGGTCGCCTTCTCCAGGGCGGTGATGTCGTCGCGCAGGCGGGCGGCCCGCTCGAAGTCCTCCTGCGCCGCCGCGGTGGTCATCTCGGCGGTGAGGCGCCGGACGAACCGGACCGAGTCGCCCGCCATGAAGTCGCAGAAGTCCTCCGCGAGCCTGCGGTGGTCCGTCGCGGAGATCCGACCCACGCACGGCGCCGAGCACTTGTCGATGTAGCCGAGCAGGCACGGTCGGCCCTGTGCCCGCGCGCGGCGGAACACCCCCGCCGAGCAGGTCCGCACCGGGAACACCCGCAGCAGCAGGTCGACCGTCTCCCGGATCGCCCAGGCGTGCCCGTAGGGGCCGAAGTACCGGGTGCCCGCTCGCTTGGCGCCACGCATCACCTGCACCCGCGGGTACTCCTCGCCCAGTGTGACCGCCAGGTAGGGGTACGACTTGTCGTCGCGGTACATGATGTTGAACCGCGGCGCGTACTCCTTGATCCAGGAGTACTCCAGGGCCAGGGCCTCCACCTCGGTGCCGACGACGGTCCACTGCACGGACGCGGCCGTGGTGACCATCTGCCGGGTGCGCGGGTGCAGGCCGGACAGGTCCTGGAAGTAGCTGCTCAGCCGCTGGCGCAGGCTCTTGGCCTTGCCCACATAGACGACCCGTCCGTCGGCATCCCGGAACCGGTACACGCCCGGCTGGTCCGGGATCTCGCCCGCGGCAGGTCGGTAGCTGGCGGGATCGGCCATGGCACGACCCTACGTTCACGGTGCGGGAGGCGTGCGTCCGGGTCCGGCCCCGGCGCATCGGCGGGCCGGTACCGTAGGCCGATGGGGATCGTGCAGACCTACGACGCCGACGTCGTGTGGACCGGCGCAGGCACCACCGGGACCGCCGGGTACGCCGCCTACTCCCGGGACCACGAGGTACGCATCGCGGACAAGCCGCCGCTGCTGGGTTCCGCCGATCCCGCCTTCCGTGGGGACCCGCACCGGTTCAACCCCGAGGAGCTCCTGGTCGCCGCGCTCGGCCAGTGCCACATGCTGTGGTTCCTGCACCTGGCGGCGTCCGACGGCGTGGTGGTCGTCGAGTACGCCGACCGCGCCACGGGAACCATCCGCGTGGAGGCGGCCGGCCACGGCGAGTTCACCGAGGTGGTTCTGCGGCCCCGCGTCACGCTGGCGTCCGGCGTCCGCGCGGACGGTCGGGCAATCACCGTCGAGGACCTGGACCGGCTGCACGACCGTGCCCACGAGCACTGCTTCATCGCGCGGTCGGTGAACTTCCCGGTGCGCACCGACCCGGCGCCGTGCCGCCAGGTCCTCGGGCGCTGAGCGCGCAGGTGCTCAGGCGCTGACCGCCGTCGGCTCGACACCGACCGCATCGGCGAGGAACCGCCCCGTGTAGCTGGCCGCAACCGTCGCCACCTGCTCCGGGGTGCCCTCGGCGACGACCCGACCGCCGCCGTCGCCACCCTCCGGGCCGAGGTCGATCACCCAGTCGGCGTTCTTGATGACGTCGAGGTTGTGCTCGATGACCACGACGGAGTTGCCCTTGTCGACGAGGGACTGCAGCACGCCGAGCAGCTTGCGGATGTCCTCGAAGTGCAGCCCGGTGGTCGGCTCGTCCAGCACGTAGATCGTCCGACCGGTGGACCGGCGCTGCAGCTCGGCGGCGAGCTTGACCCGCTGCGCCTCACCGCCGGACAGGGTCGGCGCCGGCTGCCCGAGGCGGACGTAGCCCAGTCCCACGTCCACCAGGGTGCGCAGGTGGCGGGAGATGGCCGGCACCGCGCCGAAGAAGTCCGCCGCCTCCTCGATCGGCATGTCCAGCACGTCGGCGACCGTCTTGCCCTTGAAGTGCACCTCGAGGGTCTCCCGGTTGTACCGCGCGCCGTGGCACACCTCGCACGGGACGTAGACGTCGGGCAGGAAGTTCATCTCGATCTTCAGGGTGCCGTCGCCGGCGCACGCCTCGCAGCGACCGCCCTTGACGTTGAAGGAGAACCGGCCGGGTGGGTAGCCGCGCACCTTGGCCTCGGTGGTCTCGGCGAACAGCCGCCGCACGTGGTCCCAGACCCCGGTGTAGGTGGCGGGGTTCGACCGTGGTGTCCGACCGATCGGCCCCTGGTCGACGTGCACGACCTTGTCCAGGTTCTCCAGCCCGGTGACCCGGGTGTGCCGGCCCGGCACCTGCCGCGCTCCGTTGAGCTCGTTCGCAAGCACGGTGTACAGCACGGAGTTCACCAGGGTCGACTTGCCCGAGCCGGACACGCCCGTCACCGCGATGAACGTGCCCAGCGGGAACGAGACGTCGATGCCGGTGAGGTTGTGCTCGCGTGCACCCACGACGGTGAGCATCCGCGCCGGGTCGACCGGCCGGCGGTTCCGGGGTGTCGGGATGGACCGCCGCCCGGACAGGTAGGCGCCGGTGATCGACTCCGGCGAGGTGAGCAGCCCCGCCAGGTCCCCCGAGTGCACGACCCGCCCGCCGTGCTCCCCCGCGCCAGGCCCGATGTCGACGATCCAGTCCGCGGAACGGATCGTGTCCTCGTCGTGCTCGACGACGATGAGGGTGTTCCCCAGGTCCCGCAGCCGGGTCAGCGTGTCGATGAGCCGGCGGTTGTCCCGCTGGTGCAGCCCGATGCTGGGCTCGTCCAGCACGTACAGCACGCCCACTAGCCCCGAGCCGATCTGGGTCGCCAGCCGGATCCGTTGCGCCTCCCCGCCGGACAGGGTGGCGGCGGGCCGGGACAGCGACAGGTAGTCCAGCCCGACGTCGAGCAGGAAGCCGAGCCGTGCCGTGATCTCCTTGACGACCTGGGCGGCGATCGCCTGCTCGCGCGGGCCGAGCCGCAGGTGGGTGACGAACTCCCGGGCGTCGCGGATGGGCAGGTCGCACACCTCGGCGATCGAGCGGCCGCCCACGTGCACCGCGAGCACCTCGGGCTTGAGCCGGGCGCCGTGGCACGCCGGGCACGGGACGTCGCGCATGAACGCCTCGTAGCGCTCCTTGCTCAGGTCCGACTCCGTCTCGGTGTGCCGGCGCTGCAGGAAGCTGATGACCCCCTCGAAACCGGTGGCGTACTGACGCTCCCGGCCCCACCGGTTCCGGTAGCGCACGTGCACCTTGTAGTCCTGCCCGTACAGCACGGCGGTGCGCGCACGCTCCGGCAGCGCCCGCCACGGCGTGTCCATCGAGAATCCCAGGTCCTCGGCGAGCGCCGACAGCACCCGGGTGAAGTACTCCCCGGACGTGTGCGCCCAGGGCGCCACCGCTCCCTCGGCGAGCGAGAGGTCCTCGTCCGGGACGACGAGCTCCGGGTCCACCTCCAGCCGTGACCCGATCCCGCTGCACTCCGGGCACGCCCCGTAGGGCGCGTTGAAGGAGAACGTGCGCGGCTCGATCTCGTCGAGGGCGAGCGGGTGGTCGTTGGGGCACGCTCGCCGCTCGGAGAACCGTCGAACCCGCTGCGGGGCGTCCGCCGGCGCGTCGACCAGCTCGACGAGGATGAGCCCGCCGGCCAGTCCCAGAGCCGTCTCCACGGAGTCGGTCAGCCGGCGGCGCACGCCGTCCCGGGCGACCAGCCGGTCGACCACGACCTCGATGTCGTGCTTGACCTTCTTCTCCAGGGCCGGCGGCGAGTCCAGCGGGGCCACCTCGCCATCCACCCGGACCCGCGCGAAGCCCCTGCCGTGCAGCTCGCGGAACAGCTCCGCGTACTCGCCCTTGCGCCCGCGGACGACCGGGGCGAGCACCTGGTAGCGCGTACCCTCGGGCAGCTCGAGGAGCCGGTCGACGATCTGCTGGGGGGTCTGCGCGGTCACCTGCTCACCGCACACCGGGCAGTGCTGGATTCCGGCCCGGGCGAACAGCAGCCGCAGGTAGTCGTACACCTCGGTGATGGTGCCGACCGTGGACCGCGGGTTCCGGTTGGTCGACTTCTGGTCGATGGAGACCGCCGGGGAAAGGCCCTCGATGAAGTCGACCTCGGGCTTGTCCATCTGGCCGAGGAACTGGCGGGCATAGGCCGACAGCGACTCGACATAGCGCCGCTGCCCCTCCGCGAAGATCGTGTCGAACGCCAGCGAGGACTTCCCCGAGCCGGACAGGCCGGTGAAGACGATCAGGCTGTTGCGGGGAAGGTCGACGTCGATGTTGCGCAGGTTGTGCTCGCGCGCGCCGCGCACGACGAGACGATCGGTCACCCGGTCATGGTACGGCGGCGCCCCCGGCATCGCACACCTGTTCGACGTGGCGACGCTTGCCGCAGGCCGGCTGCCGCGCCCGCGGGAGGCGACCGCCACCCCGGCCGCGCCGCCCTATGCTCGGCGGGTCGGGCCGGCTCGGCCCCCGGACGGAAGGCCCCCGATGAGCACACCACCGGACCCCACAGCAGCACCCGGCAGCTACCCGCCCCCGCCGGGATACCCGCCGTCCGCCGGCGAGGGAGTCCCGCCGTACCCGCCGCCGTACGGCACCTCCCCTGCGTACGGCTCCCCGCCCGGGTACGGCACCCAGCCGCCCTACGTCACCCAGCCGCCCTACGGCGCGCCGCCGACGTACGGCGCACCCGGCTACGGGGCACCCGGCTACGGGGCACCCACGTACGGCGGATACCCGTACCCAGCCGGGCAGAGCACCGATGGGGTGAGCGTCGCCGCGCTGGTCACCGGCCTTCTCCAGCTCAACGTTGTCGCCCTGGTGCTGGGCATCGTCGGCCTCAACCGGGTGCGTCGGACCGGGAACCAGGGCCGGGGCATGGCCATCGCGGGGATCGTCCTGGGTGGGTTGCAGACCCTGGCCGTCATCGTCGTGGTCGTGCTGTTCGTCGGGCTCGGTGTGCGAGCCGCGGGCGACCTGGCCGGGCGGACCGACGTCGGCGACACCACGACGCTGTCCGGCCAGCAGTACGGGGACAACCCCACGCTCGACGGGCTGTGGGACCAGTGCGCGACCGGTGACGGCGCCGCGTGCGACACGCTCTACCAGCGGTCGGAGCCCGGTTCGGTCTACGAGCAGTTCGGCAGCACCTGCGCCGGCACGACCGACGGCAGCGGCTGGTGCGCGGACGCTGCGGTCGAGCGGTCCGCTCTGCGGGCGCCGTGACGGACCTGCCGGTCGCCCGGCGGGGGTGAACCGCCGGCCCCCCAGTCAGTCCGCGGCCGGCCCCAGCAGTGCCGCGGCCGCCGTGGCGTGGGCCGCGTCCACGTCGGCGGGCTGGAAGAGGCCGGCCAGCACGTCCCGGTACAGCAGCCCCACCTCGCTGGTCACCGCGTAGCCGGACCCGCCGGCCACCTGCACCGCCCGGTCCACCACGGTTCGGGCCGTGGCGACCGAGCGGACCTTGACGCCGAGCAGCCGGGGGAACCAGGCCACCTCGTGCACCACCTGCTCGTCGATCTCCCGGGCCACGGCGAGCACCTCGAGCTCGGCCCCGTCCTGCGCCAGGGCGGCGTCGGCGATGCGCCACCGGGTGTCCGGATCCTGGGCGTAGCTGCGCCCGTGGTGCTCCATGGACGTGCGGCGCCGGGCCGCCTGCACCGCCAACTGCACCGCGCGGCGCCCGACACCGGTGTACACCGCGGCGATGAGGACCTCGAAGGCCTCGAACAGGGCGACGATGAACGGGTCCTGGTTCGGCCCCGGCGGCAGCTTCCGGTAGACCCGGTCGGCCGGGGCGTAGGCCCCGTCGAGCACGGTGGTGCAGCTGTGGGTGGCGCGCATCCCGATCGCGTCCCAGTCGTCGAGCACCTGGACCCCGCCGTCCTCCCGCGCGACGATCCCGTGCACGAGCCGGGGGCCCTCCGGGTCGGCGTCGTCCAGCCCGAAGGTGGCCAGCCGGGTCCACACCGGGGAGAGCGACGTCGAGATCTTGCGCCCGTAGTAGCGGTACCCACCGTCGGGACCGCGTTCCGCCCGCGTCAGTGAACCGAACATGACCTCGTCGTTGCCGGCCTCGGAGTTGCCGAACGCGAACACCTCTCCGCGCGCCGCGTCCTCGAGGACGAACCGCATCGAGTCGTCGCCACGGGCCTGCAGGAGCGCAGCGATACCGGTGACGACCAGGTGCATGTTGACCGCCAGCGCCGTAGCCGGGGCGGCTCCGGCGAGCCGCATCTGGTCACGGGCCACCTCCTCGATCCGCAGACCCCGGCCACCCAGCTCCACCGGCACGAACGCCCGCAGGTAGCCCGCATCGACGAGGTCGGCCAGGTCGTCGTGCGGAAAGGTGTTGTCGCGGTCATGACCGGCCGCCCGGGACCGGATCGTCGTCAACAGGTCGTCGGTGAGCAGCGTGCGCAGCGACCGGGTCACAGGAACGTCAGGCATGCTGTCCAGTCTCCCACCGGGCAGTACGCGCCGGTCGGTCGCTGCGGTCCGTCAGGCGCTGCGGTCCGTCAGGCGCTGCGGTCCGTCAGGCGTTACGCGCGGTGGCGACCCGCTCCGCCAGCTCCGGGTGCCGTCGCACGGCCTGCAGGCTGACCGCGGCCGTCACGCCAAGCGTGCCGACGATGGCGAGCAAGGACGCCCAGATCGGAATGACCGGTGCCCAGGTGACCGGCTGCCCCCCGTTGAGGAACGGGAGGGTGTTGTCGTGCAGGGCCTGCAGGACCAGCTTGGCGCCGATGAAGCCGAGCAGCACCGCGAGCCCGACGTGCAGGTAGATCAGCCGCTGCAGCAGGTCGCCGAGCAGGAAGTACAGCTGCCGCAGCCCCATGAGGGCGAACAGGTTCGCCATGAGCACGAGGTACGCCTCGTTCGTCAGCCCGAACACCGCTGGGATCGAGTCGAGTGCGAACAGCAGGTCCGTCACGCCGAGCGCGACGAGCACGACGAGCATGGGCGTGACCAGCCGGCGGCCGTTCTCGACGGCCGTCAACCGCACACCATGGAACCCGTCCGTGGCGGGCAGCGTCCGCTGCACGAGGCGCAGCAGCGCCGGCGGGCGGTACTCCTCGGCGCCCCCGGAACCCTGCCGCGCCACGCCCACGGCGGTCCACACGAGGAACGCGCCGAACAGATAGAACACCCAGGTGTAGCGGGCCAGCGCGACAGCGCCCACCCCGATGACCCCGGCCCGGAAGACCAGCGCCAGGATGATCCCCACCAGCAGCGCGGTCTGCTGGTACTGCCGCGGGACGGCGAACGCCGTCATGATCAGCAGGAACACGAAGAGGTTGTCCACCGAGAGCGAGTACTCGGTGAGCCACCCGGCGAAGAACTCGCCGGCGAACCGTCCCCCGGCCCACGCCCAGAGACCCAGCCCGAACGCGACTGCGAGCCCGCCGTACAGACCCAGGTAGCGCAGACACTCCGCAGTCGTCGGCACATGCGGACGCCGCGCCACCACCACGACATCGAGCAGGAGCAGCAGGCCGGCCACCACAAGCGAGACGGTCCACACCAGGGGGGTGACGTCCATCGCTCAGTGCTCCCGGGCCGGGTCGGCGACCTCGGGCTGCGGCTCGCCGGGACCACTCGGTGCTCCCGAGCCGACGCTCGGCCGAGCCGCCGCCTCGACGGCGCGCGCGGCGGAGTCGTCCCGTCGGGTGCGCTGCAGACTGGCGACGGTGGCCACCGCCAGGGTACCGAGGATGACCGACAACGAGACCCAGATCGGGATCTCGGGAGCCCAGGCGACCGGCCGGCCGCCGTTGATGAAGGGCAGCTCGTTGGAGTGCAGCGCCTCCAGCACCAGCTTGGCGCCGATGAACGCCAGGATGACGGCCAAGCCCTGCGTGAGGTAGATCAACCGCTGCAGCAGCCCGCTCAGCAGGAAGTACAGCTGCCGCAGCCCCAGCAGCGAGAACGCGGTCGCGGTGAACACGATGTACGACTGTGACGTCAGGCCGTAGATCGCCGGGATGGAGTCCAGCGCGAACAGCACGTCCGTGCTGCCGATCGCCACCATGACGATAAGCATCGGTGTGAGGTGGCGCCGACCCTCCAGACGGACGGTGAGCCGGTCGCCGTGGTACTGGTCGGTGGTCGGGACCAGCCGCTTGAGCAGGCGCACCGCGAGGCCGTCCCGGCGCTCGGCGGCCTGTCGAGCGACGTCCTCCTCCGTGTGCCGTTCGCGGACCAGCCCCACCGCGGTGTACACCAGGAACGCGCCGAACAGGTAGAACACCCAGGAGAACTGCGCGATCAGGGCGGCGCCGGCAAGGATGAAGGCCAGCCGCAGCACCAGGGCGATAGCCACACCGACGAGCAGCACCTTCTGCTGGTACTCCCGTGGCACCGCGAACCGGGTCATGATGACGAGGAAGATGAACAGGTTGTCGACGGACAGGCTCTTCTCGGTCACGTAGCCAGCGAAGTACTCCGCGCCGTGTCCCCAGCCCCAGATCATCCCTAGCCCGACCCCGAACACCAGGGCGAGCACGATGTAGGCCACGGACCAGACCGTCGCCTCCCGCATGGACGGCGCGTGCGGCGTGCGCACGTGGGTGTAGAAGTCCAGCACGATGAGCGCCGCGATGCCGAGAATCGTTGCGGCCCAGACCCACAGGGGCACGGACACGGGCTACCTCCGGTACGTCGGTTCGGGTACCGGAGGTCTCTCCCGCCCGCAGCACGGGCCGGCGGTCCCGGGTGACCATGCGATGGCATCCGTGATGACGAGACCGCCGTGTCGGGATACTCCCCTCCACTGCGTGCGCCAGCATACGGCACCGGCACAGCCGTGGCCGTGCGAGGTCCACCAGCAGGCCGGCCGGCTCCTCGGTTGCCCCCGGCGCGCAGGTCAGGCCGTGGCCTGCTGCATCTGCCGCAGCTCCCGCTTCAGCCCGGCGATCTCGTCCCGCAGCCGGCCCGCGAGCTCGAACTGCAGCTCGGCGGCCGCCTGGTGCATCTGGTCGGTGAGCTCCTGGATGAGGTCGGCCAGCTCGCCGGCGGCCGCGCCGGCCAGCACGGCGCGCCGCGAAGGGGCACCCGCCCCCGTCTGCCGTGCGCCGCCCGGCACCGGCGAGCGGCCACGGCCGGGCCGGCGCGCCTCGCCGGCGAGCAGCTCGGCGGTGTCGGCGTCCTCCCGGGCCAGCAGGTCCGTGATGTCACCGATCCGCTTGCGCAACGGCGTCGGGTCGATCCCCTTCTCCTGGTTGTAGGCGATCTGCCTGGCCCGGCGACGGGCGGTCTCGTCGATGGCCAGCGCCATGCTCGGGGTGATCGTGTCCGCATACATGTGCACCTGGCCGGACACGTTCCGCGCCGCCCGGCCGATCGTCTGGATCAGGGACGTCCCCGAGCGCAGGAAGCCCTCCTTGTCCGCGTCGAGGATGCTCACCAGAGACACCTCGGGCAGGTCGAGGCCCTCACGCAGCAGGTTGATGCCGACCAGGACGTCGTACTCGCCCATGCGCAGCTCACGCAACAGCTCCACCCGGCGCAGCGTGTCCACCTCCGAGTGCAGGTAGCGCACCCGCACGCCCTTCTCCAGCAGGTAGTCGGTGAGGTCCTCGGCCATTTTCTTGGTCAGGGTGGTCACGAGCACCCGCTCGTGCCGGTCGGCGCGCAGGTGGATCTCCGCCAGCAGGTCGTCGATCTGGCCCGTGGTGGGCTTGACGACGACCTCCGGGTCGACGAGCCCGGTGGGCCGGATGATCTGCTCGACGACCCCGTCCGAGCGGGACAGCTCGTAGCGCCCCGGCGTGGCCGACAGGTACACCGTCTGCCCGATGCGGTCGACGAACTCCTCCCAGCGCAGCGGACGGTTGTCCATCGCGCTGGGCAGCCGGAACCCGTGCTCG
The DNA here is from genome assembly GCA_963703555.1 of uncultured Actinomycetota bacterium. Classification (GTDB taxonomy): domain Bacteria; phylum Actinomycetota; class Actinomycetes; order Actinomycetales; family Cellulomonadaceae; genus CAVPEV01. Next base: position 64,662 of record CAVPEV010000044.1, read on the forward strand.
ACCAGGCTGCGCTTGCGGGACATGTCGCCCTCATACATCCCGCCGATCTGCGGGACGGTGACGTGCGACTCGTCGATGACGAGCAGGAAGTCCTCCGGGAAGTAGTCGAGCAGGGTGTTCGGCGGCGTGCCGGCCGCCCGACCGTCGATGTGCCGGGAGTAGTTCTCGATGCCCGAGCAGGTGCCGATCTGACGCATCATCTCGATGTCGTAGGTGGTGCGCATGCGCAACCGCTGGGCCTCGAGCAGCTTGTTCTCCCGCTCCAACTGGTCCAGCCGCTGGGCGAGCTCCGCCTCGATGCCGGCGACGGCGCGCTCCATCCGGTCCGGGCCGGCCACGTAGTGGCTGGCCGGGAACACGTGCACCTGGCGCTCCTCGCGCACGACCTCCCCGGTGAGGGGGTGCAACGTGGCCAACGCCTCGACCTCGTCCCCGAAGAACTCGACGCGGACGGCCAGCTCCTCGTACATGGGGATGATCTCCACCGTGTCCCCGCGGACCCGGAACGTCCCGCGCGTGAAGGCGGTGTCGTTGCGGGTGTACTGCATCCCCACGAACATGCGCAGCAGGTCGTCCCGGTCCAGCCGGTCCCCGACGGCCAGCGTCACCATGCGGTCGACGTACTCCTGCGGCGTGCCCAGCCCGTAGATGCAGGACACGGTGGCCACGACGACCACGTCCCGCCGGGTGAGCAGCGAGTTGGTGGCCGAGTGCCGCAACCGTTCCACCTCGTCGTTGATCGACGAGTCCTTCTCGATGTAGGTGTCCGTCTGGGCGATGTACGCCTCGGGCTGGTAGTAGTCGTAGTAGGAGACGAAGTACTCCACCGCGTTCTCCGGCATCAGCTCGCGGAACTCGGTGGTGATCTGGGCAGCCAGTGTCTTGTTCGGCTCGATGACGAGGGTGGGTCGCTGCACCTGCTCGATCAGCCAGGCGGTGGTCGCCGACTTGCCGGTGCCCGTCGCGCCGAGCAGCACGACGTCCTTCTCACCGGCCCGGATCCGGTGGGTCAGCTCCGCGATGGCGGTCGGCTGGTCCCCGGACGGCTGGTAGTCGGAGACGACGCGGAACGGCGCGACGGTCCGCTGCAGGTCGGTGACGGGGCGCATGGAGTCCACGGTAGGACGCCGCACCGACACGGCGGGCACCGAGCCGGCCCGAGAGCCCGCGCTACAGCCGCCGCCACAGCTCGGCCACCTGCTCGCGCAGGTGCTCCACCCCGGCCGAGCCGTCCAGCACGACGTCGGCCACCGCGGCCCGGTCCGCATCCGTGGCCTGCGCCGCGATCCGCGCCCGAGCCGCTTCCGCGGTCATCCCCCGGTCCCGGACGAGCCGTCGGACCCGCACCGCCTCCGGGGCCTGCACCACCACGACCAGGTCGAACTGGTCGGCCTGCCCGGTCTCGACGAGCAACGGCACGTCGTGCACGACGACCGCCCGGGGGTCGGCCCGGAGCGCCGCGGCCTCCAGCTCGGCTGCGGCGCGGCGCACCGCCGGGTGCACGATGCCCTCGAGCACGGCCCGCTGCGCCGGGTCGGCGAACACCGCGTGCGCCAGGGCCCCCCGGTCCAGCCCCCCCGCGGGCGTGCACACCGCCGGGCCGAAGGCGGCGCGGACCTGGGCGAGCCCCGGGCTGCCGGGAGCCAGCGCCTGCCGGGACAGCTCGTCATGGTCGATGACCACCGCACCGTGCTCGGCGAGCGCGGCGGCCGCCGTGGACTTGCCCGCGGCGATCCCCCCGGTGAGGCCTACCCGCATGTGGGCAGGGTAGCCGGGCGACCGCCGCCGGACGCCGCGGCACTGCCTGGGCTAGGCTCACCCGGCTCCGGGCACCAGCACCCATCCGGGGCTCGGAGGTCTGATGTCCCTGCACGCCGCGCGCGTCGCGCACTCCTACAGCCGGGACCGGTCGGTCACCGACCGTCGGGTGAGCCGCGCCACGCTGCGACGGATCGCCGCCTTCGCCCGCCCGTACCGTCGCCAGCTCAGCGTCTTCCTCGTCCTCATCGCGGTGGACGCCGCCGTGGGTGCCGTGACCCCGCTGCTGTTCCGCCGACTCATCGACCAGGGCATCGCCGCGCACCGCCGGGACGTGGTCCTCACCAGCGCGGCCGCGGCCGCCGGCCTGGCACTGGCCTCCGCCGGCCTGGCGATCGCCCAGCGCTGGCTGTCCGCCCGGGTCGGGGAGGGGCTCATCGTCGATCTGCGGACCGCCGTCTTCGACCATGTCCAGCGGCTGTCGCTGGCGTTCTTCTCCCGCAGCCGGACCGGGGCGCTCGTCCAGCGCATCAACGGCGACGTGCTCGGCGCGCAGCAGGCCTTCACGTCCACGCTGTCCACCGTCGTGAGCAACGGGCTCACCGTGGTCTTCGTGCTGGCCGCGATGGCCTCGATGTCCTGGCAGCTGACCCTCGCCGCGCTGGCGCTCACGCCGTTGTTCGTGCTGCCCGCCCGCTGGGTGGGTCCCCGGCTGGCCGCGGTGACCCGCGAGAGCTATGCGCTCAACGCCGACGCCGCCCAGCACATGACCGAGCGGTTCAACGTCGCCGGGGCCCACCTGGTCAAGCTGTTCGGTGTCCCGGCGCAGGAGTCCGCCGCCTTCGCGCGGACCGCCGAGCGGGTGCGTGACATCGGCGTGCGCCAGGCCATGTACGGCACCGTGTTCCGGGTCGGGCTGACGACACTGGCCTCGATCGGTGTGGCCATCGTGTACGGCGCCGGTGGGCTGATGGCGGTGCAGGGCACGCTCACCGTCGGGGTGGTCGTCGCGCTGGCGTCCTACCTGTCGCGGCTGTACGGACCGCTCACCGCGATGTCCAACGTCCAGGTGGACGTGATGACCGCCCTGGTCAGCTTCGAGCGCGTGTTCGAGATCCTCGACCTGCCGCCGACCGTCACGGACGCACCCGGCGCCCACGACCTGCGCGCGGACGTCGCGGCACGGGGAGCGAGCCTGGAGCTGGACCACGTCGGCTTCCGCTATCCCGGGCCGGACGGCGGTGCCCCGGGTTCGGGCACCGCGTCCCCCACCCTCACCGATGTGACGTTCCGGGTGCCGGCGGGCGCGATGGTGGCCCTGGTCGGGCCCTCGGGAGCGGGGAAGACGACCATCTCGCACCTGGTCACCCGGATGTACGACCCCGCCGACGGAGCGGTCCGGATCGCCGGCACCGACCTGCGCGACGTCACCCTGGAGTCGCTGCGCACCACCGTGGGAGTGGTCACCCAGGAGGCGCACCTGTTCCACGACACCATCGCGGGCAACCTGCGCTACGCGCGCCCGGAGGCCTCCGACGCCGAGCTGGAGTCCGCGCTGCGCCGGGCGCGCATCTGGGACCTGGTGGCGTCCCTGCCCGAGGGGGTGCACACGGTGGTCGGGGACCGCGGCTACCGGCTGTCCGGCGGCGAGCGTCAGCGGATCGCCATCGCCCGCCTGCTCCTGCGGGCACCGGCCCTGGTGGTCCTCGACGAGGCCACCGCCCACCTGGACTCCGCGTCCGAGCTGGCCGTCCAGCACGCGCTGGACGAGGCGCTGGTCGGGCGCACGTCGCTGGTCATCGCCCACCGGCTGTCGACCGTGCGTGCCGCCGACCTCATCGTCGTCGTCGACCAGGGGCGCGTCGTCGAGCAGGGGACGCACGACGAGCTGGTCGCTGCGGGGGGCCTGTACGCACGCCTGCACCGGGATCAGACGACCGGGCGAGCGGGGCCGAGCTGAGCCCCAGTGCGCGGACGACGTGAGCCGGACGTGCACGAGGGCCGGCCACCTCGGTAGCCGGCCCTCGTGCAGGTGAACCGCGGTCCGTCACCGGCCCGCGGCCGATCTCAGTTGCCGGTGAGCTTTTCCCGTAGGGCCGCGAGCGCCTCGTCCGAGGCCAGGGTTCCGGTGGCCTCCGGCTCCACGGCTGTCGAGGAGTACGACGACGGCGTCGGGACACTGCCGCCACCGACCTGACCGGTCTGCTCGGCCTTGAGCGCCTCGGCCACCTGCTTGCGGTGCGCCTCCCAGCGAGCCTGGGCGGCCGCGTACTGCGCCTCCCACTCCTCCCGCTGGGCGTCGTAGCCGGGCAGCCACTCGTTCGTCGTCGGGTCGAAGCCATCCGGGTACTTGTAGTTGCCCTGCTCGTCGTACTCGGCGGCCATGCCGTACAGCGCCGGGTCGAAGTCCTCGCTGGTGGGGTCCAGGCCCTCGTTCGCCTGCTTGAGCGACAGGGAGATCCGCCGACGGTCCAGGTCGATGTCGATGACCTTGACGAACACGTCCTCACCGACCTGGACGACCTGCTCGGGGACGTCCACGTGCCGCACGGCGAGCTCGGAGATGTGCACGAGGCCCTCGATGCCGTCCTCCACGCGCACGAACGCGCCGAACGGCACGAGCTTCGTGACCTTGCCCGGGACGACCTGGCCGATGGCGTGCGTGCGAGCGAAGGCCTGCCACGGGTCCTCCTGGGTCGCCTTGAGCGACAGCGAGACCCGCTCCCGGTCGAAGTCGACGTCGAGCACCTCGACGGTGACCTGCTGGCCGACCTCGACGACCTCGGACGGGTGGTCGATGTGCTTCCAGGACAGCTCGGAGACGTGCACGAGCCCGTCCACACCGCCGAGGTCGACGAACGCCCCGAAGTTGACGATGGAGGAAACCACGCCGGTGCGGACCTGGCCCTTCTGCAGGGTCTGCAGGAAGGTCGAGCGGACCTCGGACTGGGTCTGCTCCAGCCAGGCACGGCGGGACAGCACGACGTTGTTGCGGTTCTTGTCCAGCTCGATGATCTTCGCCTCGATCTGCCGGCCCACGTAGGGCTGCAGGTCACGGACGCGCCGCATCTCCACCAGGGAGGCCGGGAGGAAGCCGCGCAGGCCGATGTCGAGGATGAGGCCACCCTTGACGACCTCGATGACGGTGCCGGTGACGACGCCGTCGTCCTCCTTGACCTTCTCGATCGTGCCCCACGCGCGCTCGTACTGGGCGCGCTTCTTGGACAGGATCAGACGGCCGTCCTTGTCCTCCTTCTGCAGGACCAGGGCCTCCACCTCGTCGCCGACCGCCACCACCTCGGAGGGGTCCACGTCGTGCTTGATCGACAGCTCGCGGGACGGGATGACGCCCTCGGTCTTGTAGCCGATGTCGAGGAGGACCTCGTCACGGTCGACCTTGACGACCGTGCCCTCGACGATGTCGCCATCGTTGAAGTACTTGATGGTGGCGTCGATCGCGGCGAGCAGGTCCTCGGTCGATCCGATGTCGTTGACCGCGACCTGCGGGCTGACGGTGGTCGCGGGGGTGGAGATGGTCACGTAGTGGGCTCCGATGCGGACAAGGTGTTGTGCGGACAGGGACGTGGTGCGGCCCGCCCGCCCCGGAAGCGCACGGACGACGAGGTCCAGTCCCCTGTTCGGGCGCAGACGGCACCGTCGTCCATCGTATCGAACGACGAGACGACACGCTGCACCCGCCAACGGCCGTGACGACAAGCGAGGCGCCCGCCCGAACGACGGCCCGGGCGGGCGCCTCACCCTGCCACTTGACAGGAACAACCCACATATCAGGCCAGGGCGGCGGCCACGGCGAGCAGGTCCGGCGGGACCCGTTTGACCCGGCCGGCGATCTCCGCCAGCGGCACCAGCTGCACGGCCTCTCCGCGCAGCGCGGTCATCACGCCCGTCTCCCCATGGCTCACGGCGTCGATGGCAGCCGTCCCGAACCGGCTGCCGAGGATCCGGTCCACCGGCGTCGGCGACCCGCCGCGTTGGACGTGGCCGAGCACCGTCAGCCGGGTGTCGAACCCGGTGCGGGCCTCGATCTCCGCCTTCACCCGTTCGCTGATCGCACCCGCGACGATCTCGCCGTAGGTGCCCACCGGCGCCTCGTAGGACATCGCCGTGCCCTCGGCCGGCACCGCACCCTCCGCCACGACGACGATCGAGAAGTTCGCGTGCGAGCGGTGGCGGTGCGTGAGGAAGCGCACCACCTTCTCGATGTCGAACGGCTCCTCGGGGGCGAGCACGACCTCTGCCCCGCCGGCGATCCCGGCGTTGACCGCGATCCACCCGGCGTGGCGCCCCATCACCTCGACGATCATCACCCGGTTGTGGCTCTCGGCGGTGGTGTGCACCCGGTCGATGGCCTCGGTGGCGACCCCGAGAGCGGTGTCGAAGCCGATCGACGCGTCGGTCCCCCAGACGTCGTTGTCGATCGTCTTGGGGATCGCCACGATCCGCACCCCCTGCTCGGCCACCTTGCTCGCCGCGTGCAGCGTGCCGTCCCCGCCGATGCAGATGAGCGCTTCGATCCGCTCGGCCTCCAGGGTGGCCAGGGCAGCCTCCATGCCGCCGTCGTTGGCGTGCGGGTGGTACCGCGACGTGCCCAGCAGCGTCCCGCCCATCGGCAGGACGTTGCGGATGTGCTCGCGCGTCAACGGCATGACGTCGCCGTCCACCACGCCCTTCCACCCGTTGCGGAACCCGATGATCGAGTGGCCGTACTCGCCCTCACCACGCTTGACGACCGCACGGATGGCGGCATTGAGGCCCGGGACGTCCCCGCCCCCGGTGAGCAGACCCACTCGCACGTGGCACTCCTTGCTGACGGGACGCGGGTACGTCCACCGCCGTCCGGGCACGCGCGCACCTGTGCAGGCGCTCGCTGCCCGGAGCCTACCCACCGCAGGTCGCACACTGGTCCGGTGCCGCTGCCTGATGACGACTCGGAGACGACCGCTGACGCCGGGTACCGCGCCGTACCGGACCAGGTCGGCGGCCGCGCCGCGCGGCGCTGGTGGGACCGGCATGGCGACGAGTACCTCGCCGAGCACGGGGACTTCCTCGGGCCGGCCGACTTCTGCTGGTGCCCGGAAGGGCTGCGGGAGCAGAACGCCCACCTGCTCGGCGAGGTCGCCGGCGCGCGGGTGCTCGAGGTCGGTGCGGGCGCAGCACAGTGCTCCCGCTGGCTGGGCGGACAGGGCGCCCAGGTGGTGGCGACGGACGTGTCCGGCGGGATGCTCGCCGCCGCGGCCCGCTACGACGCGGCGTCCGGCGTGCGGACGCCGCTCGTCCAGGCGGACGCCCGCGCCCTGCCGTTCCCGGACGCCACCTTCGACGTCGCGTTCACGGCCTACGGGGCGCTGCCGTTCATCCCGGACCCTCAGCGGGTGCACCTGGAGGTCGCCCGCGTCCTGCGACCCGGCGGACGGTGGGTCTTCGCCGTCACGCACCCGGTCCGCTGGGCCTTCCCTGACGACCCGGGGCCGCGCGGCCTCACCGCCACGCGCTCGTACTTCGACCGACGGCCCTACGTCGAGCGCACCGAGTCCGGACGGGTCGTGTACGCGGAGTACCACCACACCCTCGGCGACCACGTCAGGGCCGTCACCGAGGCAGGCCTCGTGATCGACCGGCTGGTCGAGCCGGAGTGGCCGGCGGGGCTGAGCCTGGTCTGGGGAGGATGGAGCCCCCTGCGCGGCGCCCTGCTGCCCGGCACCGCCATCTTCGTGAGCCACCGACCCTGAGCCCGGCGCGCGTGGCGCGCAGTCCGGGCGCGGACGGCGCGCCACGCGGGTCGACCGTTCGTCAGTGACCGGCCTCGTGCCAGCTGGTGCCGACCCCGACGCTGACGTCCAGTGGTACGGACAGCTGCGCGGCGCCGCCCATCTGGGCGCGCACGATCTCCTCGACCTTCTCCCGCTCGCCCGGCGCGATCTCCAGGACGAGTTCGTCGTGCACCTGCAGGAGCAACCGCGAGGCCAGGTCCCGCTCCGCCAGGTCCCGCTCGACGCCGATCATCGCCACCTTGATGAGGTCCGCAGCGCTGCCCTGGATGGGGGCGTTGAGCGCCATCCGCTCGGCCGTCTCCCGCCGCGCCCGGTGGTCGCTGGTCAGGTCGGGCAGATACCGGCGGCGGCCGAGGATGGTTTGCGTGTACCCGGTGCTCCGAGCCCGCTCGACGACCTGCGTCAGGTAGTCGCGGACCCCGCCGAACCGCGCGAAGTAGTCCTCCCGCAGCCCGGTGGCCTCCGCCACGTCGACGCCCAGCTGCTGCGCGAGCCCGTAGGCGGACAAGCCGTAGGCCAGCCCGTAGCTCATCGCCTTGATCCGCGAGCGCATCGCCGGCGTGACCTGCTCGGGCGGGATGGCGAACACCCGCGAGGCGACGTAGCGGTGCAGGTCCTCCCCCGACCGGAACGCCTCGATGAGACCGGCGTCCCCGGACAGGTGCGCCATGATCCGCATCTCGATCTGGGAGTAGTCGGCAGTCAGCAGCGTCTCGTACCCGGCACCCACCACGAACGCGGCTCGGATGCGCCGGCCGTCCTCGGTGCGGATCGGGATGTTCTGCAGGTTGGGGTCCGTGGAGGACAGCCGGCCGGTCGCGGCGATGGTCTGCTGGAACGTCGTGTGGATCCGGCCGTCCGGCGCCACGGAGCGCAGCAGCCCCTCCACGGTCTGCCGCAGGCGGATCGCGTCACGGTGCGCGAGGAGGTGGGCGAGGAACGGGTGCTCGGTCCGGGCGAAGAGCTCCGCGAGCGCGGCGGCGTCGGTGGTGTACCCCGTCTTGATCCGCTTGGTGCGCGGCATGCCCAGCTGATCGAAGAGCACCTCCTGAAGCTGCTTGGGCGAACCGAGGTTGACCTCACGGCCGATGACGGCATAGGCCTCGGCGGCCGCCTGGCGCACCTGCGCATCGAACGACGCCTCCAGGTGCTCCAGCTCGGCCGTGCTGACGGCGATGCCGCAGGCCTCCATCCGGGCCAGCACGCCCACCAGGGGTAGCTCGACCTCGCTGAGCAGGTGCGTCTCGCCGCGGTCGGCCAGCTCGGCGGCGAGCACCTCGCTGAGGTCGCGCACCGCAGCTGCCCGGGCTGCCGCGCGGACCTCCTCGTCCACGCCGCCCAGGTCGAGGTCGAAGGCTCCTTGCAGGCCGGCCGGCTCGGCCTCCAGCTCCCGGTGCAGATAGCCCACCGCCAGGTCCGTCAGCTCGTACGCGCGGCGGTCGGGCTGGCACAGGTACGCCGCGAGCTCGGTGTCGAAGACCAGCCCCGCGAGCGTCAGCCCGCGGCCGAGGAGGGCATGGGTCGCGCGCTTGGCGCCGTGGACGGCCTTCGGCGCGGCCGGGTCGGCGAGCCACGCAGCCAGCGCCCGCTCGTCGTCCGGACCGATCCGGGTGAGGTCGTAGGACACCGCCGCGGGCTCCCCCGCCACCGCCAGTCCCCAGGCGTCGCCCGCCGCTGGCGCGCCGGAGCCGCGGACGTCCAGCGCGAGCAGCTGTCCGGCGTGTGCGGCGAGCCAGCCGCCCAAGTCGCCCTCCGCCGGCTGCACCCGCTGCACGGCCACCGCCGGGCGCGCACCCTCGTGGTCGTCGATCATCGCGAACAGCCGGTCCCGCAGCGTGCGGAACTCCAGCCGGTCCAGGACCTTGTGGAGCGCCTGCCGGTCCCACGGCCGTACCGCGAGGTCGTCCGGGCCGAGCGGCAGATCGAGGTCCGTGAGCAGGCGGTTGAGCCGTCGGTTCACCAGCACCTGGTCAAGGTGTTCGCGCAGCGAGGTGCCGGCCCGGCCCGGCACCTGGTCGACCGCAGCCACCAGTTGCTCAAGGCTGCCGTACGTCGCCAGCCACTTGGCCGCGGTCTTCGGCCCCACCCCGGGCACACCGGGCAGGTTGTCGCTCGCCTCCCCGACCAGCGCTGCCAGGTCCGGGTACCGCTGTGGGGACACGCCGTAGCGTTCGAGCACGGTCTCCGGCGTCATCCGGATCAGCTCGGAGACGCCCTTGACCGGGTACAACACCGTGACGTGCTCGTCGACGAGCTGCAGCGCGTCCCGGTCCCCGGTGCACACCGCGACGTCCATGCCGGCCGCCTCGGCCCGGGTGGCCAGGGTCGCGATGATGTCGTCCGCCTCGAACCCCTCCTTCTCCAGCACCCGGATGCCCAGCGCGGCCAGGACCTCGCAGATGATGGGTACCTGCCCGCGGAACTCCTCCGGGCTGGCGGCGCGGGTGCCCTTGTACGCGGCGTACTCCTGCGTGCGGAACGTCACCCGCCCGGCGTCCAGCGCGACGGCGACATGGGTCGGCGCCTCGTCCCGCAGGAGGTTGGCCAGCATCGAGGTGAAGCCGAACACGGCGTTCGTGGGTTGGCCGTCGGATGCCGCGAACTTCTCCACAGGAAGGGCGTAGTAGGCGCGGTACGCCATCGAGTGCCCGTCGACCAGGAGGAGCCGAGGGCGGTGGGGCGGTGGCTCGACGTCGGTCACGGGTGCCAACCTATCCGCCATGACCGACACCGGTGCGCCGCCCGCGGGCTCCCCCACGCCGTCCCTGCTGGACCGGCTGGGGATCGTCGTGTCCTCCGCCACCGCGTCCATGGCGGTCGCGACCATGCCGGTGGCCGGCAACACCCAGCCGCTGGGGCTGCTGCACGGTGGCGCGTCCACGGCCCTCGCCGAGACCGTTGCGTCGGCCGCCGCCGCGCAGCACGCCGGTGCCGGCAGGCACGCGGTGGGCATCGAGATCAGCGCGAGCCACCTGCGCCCGGTCCGCACCGGCACCGTGACGGCAGTCGCTCGAGCCGTGCACCTGGGCGGCACGGCGGCGACCTACGAGGTGACGATCACCGACGACGCGGCTCGCCTGGTGTGCGCTGCCCGCGTCACGTGCCTCACCGTCGCGGCCGACGGTGCGGACGGCCCGCGGGGGGGCACCCATCCCGGCAGCAGCACGGCGGCGACACCCGCACCGGGTCAACCCGCCGAGGCCGGCTGATCCAGCTGGTCCAGCCGGGAGCGCGCCCGACGCCGCAGGACGACGAGGTCCGCAAGCCCGCGCGGCCTGCCGGACGGGACGGCGTCCTCGACCAGGCGTCGGCGCAGCGTGGCGGTCGGCACGACGCGGACGGGGCCCGCCGGCGCGAACCCCAGGCAGGCGAGGAACCGCTGCATACCCCGCGACCCCGGCAACGGCGTCGCGTACAGGTCGCTGGCACCGGCCTGCTCCGCGAGCATCGCGGCGACGGCCAGCAGCGCGTGCCCGGCGCCGCGCCGGCGGTGGTCGGGCTCGACGTAGACGGCCTCCACGGCCAGGACCAGGGTGCCGGCCAACGGCCCCGGCCCGACGACCCGGGTCGCCAGCAGCCCGACCGGCCTGCCCTCCAGCTCGGCGACCTCGACATGGCCTCCGGGGACGGCGGCCAGCACGGCGAGCTGGTGGCGCAGCTGCTCCGGGTCGTCGCTGCACAGCTGGGCGCCCACGGCCGACTCGGCCCGGGCCCGCAGGCACAGGGCGACCAGCCCGTCGAGGTCGTCCGGCCGGGCCGGGCGGGTGCGCAGACCGGCGTGCACGCGCATCGACCTCCTCGGGAGCAGGGGACCGGCTCGGGACGGCCGAGCGGGCCGGTCCGGGCGGATCCCTGATGATGGCAAACCGGAGGGCGGCTTGCCTAGTGGCCCGGGGACCCGGCGGAGCCGCCGGAGCGGGCCGGTGACCTCGGTCGTCCCATGACGCAGCGCACCCGCAGTGCGACGGCAACACCGTGGAAACAGTGGTTGTCTAGCCTCACACGCACCCGACGGGGCCATCGACCGACGCTCAGGCGTCCGGCGGGGCCGCATCCGACCCGGACGGAGGTTCCCGGTGCGTCGATCCATCAGGGCAGTCGGTGCGGGTGGGCCGGAGCGTTCCCGCGCCAGCACCCGGTACGGCTGTGCACTGGACGCCGCGCACCGCATGACCGTGCCGCTGCGCACGGTGCTGGCAATGGCCGCCGCGCTCACCGTGGCGCTGCTCCTGCTCGTCGCCGCCGCGCCGGGCGCCAGGGCCGCGGACGGACCCTGCGTCGCGGACTCCGCGACCGGGTGCCTCAACGGCACGCTGCGCACCTCTGCCGGCGACCCCGTGGTCGGTGCCTCCGTGACGGCCTCCGGCCCTGCCGGTGAGCTGAGCACCACCACCGACGCGGACGGACGGTGGTGGTTCACCTTGACGGAGCCCGGCGACTACACCGTCATCCTCGACCCCACGACCCTGCCGCCCGGCGAGACTCTGCGCGACCCTGCAGCGACCTCCCGCACGGTCACCGTTGCCCTCGGCAGCTCGGCGGGCGCCCTGTTCCCGCTGGGCCCGCCGGCGGCCGCCGGCAGCTCCACCCCCAGCACCACCCCCTCGGTCGGGACCGGTGACGGTGCGAGCCAGCAGCCCTCGCCGGACGCCGACGGCGTGGGTGCTCCGGTCGGCTCCGGCGGTTCGGGCATCGGCTGGGGCCGCGTGGCCCAACAGGCGACCAGCGGGCTCGTGTTCGGCCTCCTGCTGGCCCTGGCGTCCGTGGGGCTGTCCCTCATCTACGGCACCACCGGCCTGAGCAACTTCGCCCATGGGGAGCAGGTGACGCTCGGAGGGGTGACCGCCTATGCGGGCAGCCAGCTGCTCGGCCTGCCGCTGGTCGTCGCCGGCACGCTGGCAGTGGTGGTCGGTGCGATCACCGGATGGCTGCAGGACGCGGCCATCTGGCGCCCGCTGCGCCGACGCCACGTGGGCCCGACGCAGCAGATGATTGTGACGATCGGGCTGTCCATGGCGTTGCAGTACCTGTTCCAGCTCCTCCTGGGCGGCGGCGCGCTGCGCATCGTCACCGCCAACCCCTCGATGGTCTCGTGGGGGCCGGTCCGCATCTCCCAGGCCTCCCTGTGGTCGGCCGGCATCGCGGTCGTGGTCCTGGGCGCCGTCGCTTACGGCCTCGTGGGCACGCGGGTCGGCCGGGCCACCCGAGCGGTCTCGGACAACCCCGCGCTAGCCGCCGCCTCGGGCATCAGCGTCAACCGCATCATCCGGCTCGTCTGGACGGTGGGGGCAGCGCTGGCCGCGATCGGCGGCGTGCTGATGGGCCTGTACCTCAACGCGACGAGCTGGAACATGGGCGGCGCCCTGCTGCTGCTGATGTTCGCCGCGGTGACGCTCGGCGGCCTGGGGGCGGCGTTCGGCGCGCTGGCCGGGTCGATCGTCATCGGCCTGGTCGTCGAGCTGTCCAACCTCGTCATCCCGAGCGACATGCGCTACGCGGCCGCGCTGGTCATCCTCATCCTCGTCCTGCTGCTGCGTCCGCAGGGCATCCTCGGACGTGCCGAGCGGGTCGGCTAGGAGCCTCATGGACTGGTCCCGGATCCTCACCAACGTCGCGGGCGAGATCTTCGCCCCCACGACAGCCGCCTACGCGCTCGCCGCGATCGGCCTGAACATCCACTTCGGCCTCACCGGCCTGGTGAACATGGGACAGGCGGGGTTCATGCTGCTGGGCGCCTACGGCTTCGCCATCGCCACGATGGCCGGCTGGCCGCTGTGGGCGGCCGTGCTCGCGGCGGTCGCGGCCGCCACCGTGTTCGCGCTCATCCTGGGCGTGCCCACCCTGAAGCTGCGCGGGGACTACCTGGCGATCGTCACGATCGCCGCAGCCGAGATCGTGCGGATCATCGGGCGGTCCACCGCGCTCACCGGGCTCACCGGGGCATCGTCGGGACTGCGCGGCAACGATTACAAGGGCACCTTCCAGGACGCCTCGCCGCTGCCCGACGGGACCTTCGCCCTCGGCCCGTTCGAGTACTCCACCAACGCCTCGAACAGCTGGTGGATCCGCATCGTCGGATGGGCGCTGGTGGCGCTGGCCTGCGTGCTCGTGTGGCTGCTGATGCGCAGCCCGTGGGGTCGGGTGCTCAAGGGCATCCGGGAGGACGAGGACGCGGTGCGCTCGCTCGGCAAGAGCGTCTACTCCTACAAGATGCAGTCCCTGGTGCTCGGCGGGGTGCTCGGTGCCGTCGCCGGCATCGTCTACGTCCTCCCCCGAGCGGTCCAGCCGGACTCCATGGGCCGGCCCATGACCTTCTTCGTGTGGACCATCCTGCTGCTCGGTGGTGCGGCGACCGTGTTCGGCCCCGTCCTCGGGTCGGTGATCTTCTGGGCGGTGCTCATGCTGATCAAGCTCGTCATGCGGGCGGGCGTGCCGGAGTCGGTGATGGGCACCCAGCAGATCGAGCAGTTCGGTTGGATCATCGTCGGCGTCACGCTCATGCTGCTGGTGATCTTCCGACCACAAGGGATCCTCGGTGACCGGAAGGAGCTGGCCCTCGATGCCCGCTGACGCCCCCCAGATCCCCGACGCCCCCCAGATCCCCGCCCCGGCGCCGTACACGACCACCGCCATCGGGCGTGACCAGGTCACCGTCGACCTCGAGCACGTGGCGCGCGCACCCGGGGCGCCCAAGCCGGACGCCATCCTCGTCGCGGACCGGGTCACCCGTCGGTTCGGCGGCATGACCGCCGTCGACGTGTCGCACCTGGAGGTCCAGCGGGGGGCGATCACGGCGCTCATCGGGCCGAACGGTGCGGGCAAGACGACGCTGTTCAACCTGATCACCGGCTTCGACGCGCCGACCACCGGGACGTGGTCCTTCGACGGCGTGCCGTTCGCGCACGCATCGGCCGCCCGGGTCGCACGCGCCGGCATGGTCCGCACCTTCCAGCTGACCAAGGCCCTGGCGCACATGACGGTCATCGACAATATGCGGCTGGGTGCCCCGCACCAGCCCGGGGAGAAGCCCTTCGTCGCCCTGGTGCCGCCGCTGTGGCGCGCGCGGGAGCGGGAGGTCACCGAGCGGGCGGAGGAGCTGCTCGCCCGGTTCCGGCTCGACACGATGCGGGACGAGTTCGCCGGCAGCCTGTCGGGGGGCCAGCGCAAGCTGCTGGAGATGGCCCGCGCGCTGATGAGCGAGCCCAGGATGATCATGCTCGACGAGCCGATGGCCGGGGTGAACCCGGCCCTCACCCAGTCCCTGCTCACCCACATCGTCGAGCTCCGCGAGCAGGGACGGACCGTGCTCTTCGTCGAGCACGACATGCACATGGTGCGGTACATCTCCGACTGGGTGGTCGTCATGGCGGAGGGTCGGATCGTTGCCGAGGGCCCGCCGGACTCCGTCATGGCCGACCGAGCGGTGGTCGACGCCTACCTGGGTGCCCACCACGACACCGACCTGGGTGACGACTCGCTCCTCGATCCGGCCACCCTGGCGGAGCTCGAGGCGGAAGCACAGGCGGAGGAGCAGGGATGACGACCGACCACCCCGTGCAGGTCTCGCCCGACGACCCGGCGACGCTGCACCGCGGGCAGCCCGCCGGCGAGCCGCTGCTGGCGGCGACCGACCTCGTGGCCGGCTACGTGCCCGGGGTCGACATCCTCAACGGGTGCACCCTCGTGGCGCACCCCGGCGAGCTGGTCGGCGTCATCGGACCCAACGGTGCGGGCAAGTCGACCCTGCTCAAAGCGCTGTTCGGGCTGGTCCCGGTGCGCAGCGGCACGGTCACCCTCGCCGGCGAGGACATCACCAACCGTCGCGCCGACGTCCTCGTGCGCCGCGGCATCGGGTTCGTGCCGCAGACGAACAACGTGTTCCCCTCGCTGACCATCGAGGAGAACCTGCAGATGGGGGTGTACCAGGCGCCGCGGCGCTACGCCGAGCGGTTCGAGTTCATCGTCGACCTGTTCCCGGTGCTCGGCGAGCGACGACGCCAGCGGGCCGGGTCGCTGTCCGGCGGCGAGCGGCAGATGGTCGCCATGGCGCGCGCACTCATGATGGACCCGTCGGTGCTGCTGCTCGACGAGCCGTCCGCCGGGCTGTCCCCGGTGCGCCAGGACGAGACGTTCCTGCGCACCCGGGCGATCAACCGCGCCGGCGTGTCCGTGGTGATCGTCGAGCAGAACGCCAGCCGGTGCCTGCAGATCTGCCACCGGGCCTACGTGCTGGACCAGGGCCGCAACGCGTACTCGGGCCGCGGCCGTGACCTGCTCAACGACCCGAAGGTCATCGAGCTGTACCTGGGGACCCTGGCGACGGACGTGCAGGAGGGGCGGACCGGGAACACTCGGTGACACCCAGCTCGTCCACCAGGTAGAGGAAGGCGCGCGCGTACGGCTGGTCGGCGGACTGGGCGCGCACCTGCACCCAGTCGATCCGCTCGCGCAGCGCTCGCGCCACGCCCAGCAGGTCGGTGAAGTCGCAGTGGTGCTCCCCGAGCACGCGCATCTTGATCGACAGCACGTCGGTCGCGGACAGCACCGGCATGCGCACCGCCATGACCTCGAGCTCGTCGCTGCGGGCCAGCAGCTCCTCGGTGACCGGCTCCCCCACCATCCGGTACAGGACGTCCACCAGCGCCCCGCCGAGGTAGGCCTTGAACAGCCAGTTCTCCGCCGGCTGTCGCACCGTCAGGCCTGCCTCGGCGAGCGCCGCCTGGGCTCGGCCGACGTCCGCCTCCATGACCGCGAAGTCGACGTCGTGGCTGGGCTCGGGAGCCCCGCGCGCCCACGCCGCGTAGCCCCCGGCCAGGGCGAAGGGCACGCCCGCCCGGATCAACGCACCTGCGGCCAGCCGCAGTGCGTCGTGCAGTTGCTGGGACCCGTCCCGCTGCTGGTCGGCATCGGCCATGATCCGAGTGTGGACCCGGGGGGCGGATCGGCACAGCATCGGGGAGGATCGACGGGTGCGGTTGGCGACGTTCAACATCCAGCACGGCCGGTCGGTGGCGGACGGCGCCGTCGACGTGGACCGGTTCGCCCGCGCGGTACGGACCCTCGACGCGGACGTCCTAGCCCTGCAGGAGGTCGACGTCGACCAGCCGCGGTCGCACGGTGCGGACCTCACGGCGGTGGCGGCCGAGGCGATGGGGGCCGTCGCCCACCGGTTCGTCGCGACCCTGCACGGCGAGCCAGGGGTCTGGACCACGGCGACGAGCGTGCGGCCGCCCGTCGGGGCCGCGTACGGGACAGCGCTGCTCACCCGCTTCCCGGTGCGCGGCTGGCGAACCCTGTCGCTGCCCCGGCCCTACCGCCGCGTCCCCGTGGTCCTGGAAGGTCAGCACCGGCTGACGCTGGTGGCCGACGAACCGCGCGCCGCGGTGGCCGCCGTGCTGGCGACCCCCGAGGGTCCGCTCACCGTGGTGGCGACGCATCTCACCTTCGTCCCGGGGTGGAACGCCGTGCAGCTGCACCGGCTGGCCCGCGCCGCGCGCCTGCTGCCGGCACCGCTCGTGCTCCTCGGTGACCTCAACCTGCGTGGTCCGTGGCCGGCTCGGATCACCGGGTTGGTCCCGCTCGCCAGCCTGCCGACCTATCCGAACGGGTCGCCCGCCCGGCAGCTGGATCACGTGCTCGCCGGCCCGCACGTGCACCCCCTCGCTGCGGCGACGGCGCTCGACCTCGGCCTGTCCGACCACCTCGCCCTCGTCGTCGGCGTGCGGCTGGATGACGAGGGGCTCGACACCGCGCCGCGCGACGAGGTGCGGGCATGACGGAGCCCGGCGCGTCACACGCACCGGGCTCCGTCGGGGTGGGGGTGCGGCTGCGTCACGGTGTGACGTCAGCCGGCCCGCTGGATCACTCGGTCGGGACCTTCCCCTCCACGGCCTTGACCCAGGAGACGGTGTTGTCCGCGGCGTACTTGTACACGCCGATGAACGCCGACGACGGGTCGTTCTTCGCGTTGAACGGTCCGATGCCGGCCTGCCCGCTGTACTGGATGTCCGTGCCGGCCTTCAGGAGGGTGACGCAGTCGGCGAACGAGGTGCACTTCTCCCCGCCGTCGGCCCCGGAGACCGCAGCCATGTTCTTCTGGATGGTCGGACCGTCCGTGCCGCCCCCCTTCACGGCCGCCAGCGCAGTCAGGACCGTCGCGTCGTAAGACTCCGGCGCGTAGGCGTAGTCGGTCAGACTCGGGTCGACCGACTTGAGCCGGGTCTGGAAGTCTGCGGAGGGGAAGGCTCCCGGGATGGTGCCCTGGGCACCCTCGAGCGTGCCCGGCTGGAAGTCCTTCGAGTAGTCGGCCGTGTTGCCGTCGACGAGGTAGATCGTCGAGGGCGCGACGCCCGCGGCGACGAGCTCGGGGATGATCTGCTTGGTCTGCTCGAAGGCGATCACCGCTACCGCGCTCGGACTGGTGGCGAGCAGCGCGGTGATGTCCGAGGTGAAGCTGCTCGCGGTCGGATCGAACTCCTGCCCTGTCTTGCCATAGGTCACCGTGCCGCCGGCCGCCTCGACGGTCTTCTGGACCACGTCGCGCAGCGACGTGCCGTAGTCGTCGTTGAACACGAGGATGCCGAGGTTGGACACCCCGTCCCCAGTGATGAGGTTGCCGAGGGCGGCGCCCTGGACGGTGTCGGGCGGGGCGGTGCGGAAGTAGAACGGGCTGTACCCGGACAGCTTCGTGGCCGTGTTCGCCGGGGAGATCATCACGATGTTCGCGCCGGTGACGTCGTCCACGACGTTGAGCGTCACGGACGACGACGCGGCCCCGATGATCACCTGGGCCTTCTGGGAGATGAGGTCGGTGACCGACTGGGTGGCGACCTCGGCGTGGTCGGCGTCGGAGGAGTCCGTGTGGACGACCTTCACCGGGGAGCCGTTCACCCCGCCGGCGTCGTTGATGTCCTTGACAGCCAGGTTGACGCCGGCGACCTCGGGCGGGCCCAGGTAGGCCAGCGAGCCGGTCTGTGGCAGGAGCGTGCCCACGATCAGGGCGTCCCCGCCGGCGGGCGCCCCGGACGAGGTGCTGCCCGCCGGCTGGTTGGCGCTGCTGCTGCAGGCCGTCAGTGCGAGCGCGACGGCACCCGTGAAGGCTGCTGCGTGAACCGCACGTGTCGATCGATTCATGCGTGGTACCCCTTCGACTGAGGAGTCGGTCGTGCGACCGAGGGTCAGTCCCCGTCCCGGGCGGCGCCCGGGGGAACTGCGGGCACCGTAGACACACCATGTGTCAGGCATGTGTCGCCGAGGGTCACCCGAGCACTTGTGACCAAGTTGTGACCTATGTCCCGGTTCGGGCGATCATGCGGCGGCGGACGGTCTCAGCGGGCGCCCACCTGCTCGATGACCGCGTCCGCCACCTCACGCATGGTCAGGCGGCGGTCCATGGACGTCTTCTGGATCCACCGGAACGCCTCCGGCTCGGTGAGGCCCATCCGCGTCATGAGGAGTCCCTTGGCGCGGTCCACCCGCTTGCGCGTCTCGAACCGCTCCGTCATGTCCGCGACCTCGGCCTCGAGCGCCGAGATCTGCGCATACCGCGAGATCGCGATCTCCAGCGCCGGCAGCAGGTCCGCCGGACTGAACGGCTTGACCACGTACGCCATCGCGCCCGCGTCCCGGGCGCGCTCGACGAGGTCGGTCTGGGAGAAGGCGGTGAGCAGCACGACGGGCGCGAGACGCTCCTTGCCGATCCGCTCCGCCGCCGAGATGCCGTCGAGCACGGGCATCTTCACGTCCATGACCACGACGTCCGGGCGCAGCTCGGTGGCGAGGCGGACGGCCTGCTCACCGTCGCCGGCCTCACCCACGACGTCGAACCCCGCCTCGCGGAGGGTCTCGACGACGTCCATCCGGATGAGCGCCTCGTCCTCGGCGACCACTGCGCGCCGACGCGGGCGCGCCGCCGGGTCCTCGGCGGGCGCCGGCGCCGGTACCGCAGTCGTGTCCGGCGTGGGAGTAGCAACGGGCGTCGCGGCTGGGTCGGCGCTGACGGTCGGCTTCTGGTCCTTCGTGGTCACGGCAGAAGAGTAGTGCCGCCGGCACCGGTAGGCTGCGTAGCATCGGTGGCGACCCACCGCGCAGCCCCGATAGCCCAACTGGCAGAGGCGTTCGGCTCAAACCCGATCCAGTGTGGGTTCGAATCCCACTCGGGGCACCGTATATCTGCAGGTCAGATGCGTGCAGATGAGGTTCATGTCGCACACGTGTCGCAACAAGTTGATCTTGTACGGTGCCCCTGCTCGCGTATGGCAAACGATGCAGCGCAGCCATCTCCGACTCTGGTGTCGTCACGGCGCCATAGGCTCGGCCAGGCGGCCCCGGCAGGAGGGCTACCGGGAGTGCGGGAAGAGGTTCGGCGTGGATGCTGGACGGTGGGCAGCGGCGACGACGGTCGTACTGGCAGCGATGCTTGGCGAATGCGACGCAGCGTCGGAACCGACGACTGCGTCGTCCCCGTCGCCGAGGCCCACGCTGTCCTCGAGCAGCCCGTCCGCTTCACGGGCTCCCGAGCCGACTCAAATCGCGGGGCCGTCCCCTAGTCCTAGAGGCTTATGCGAAACCCTCTCGGAAGAAGTAAAGGCCGGTTGCGGCGTGGAATGAGGACGTGAAGGTCTTCAGCGGTCGGCGATAGTCGGTGAAGAGGATCCGCCATGCCTTGAGCGTGGCGACGGCTCGCTCGACCGGGGCACGGTAGGAACTCACCTGGCTGTTCCATTCGTGTTCCCATTCCAGGAGCTTGCGGCATGTCGGCTTGCGGATGGGCGTGGTGATGCAGTCGGTTCCGATGAACCCCTTGTCGCCGAAGACTGCTCCGGAGTTCTCGAGGATCTTCTCGACCACTGATCCCTTCAGTTTCGCCATGTCGTGGCGGTTGCCGGTGACGGGCTCGGAGACGAACGTGATGCGGCCCTGCAGGTTCGTGACGACCACGGAGCCGTGCCCAGTGGTCTTGTCCTTCCCGGCCCACAGCTCATCCTGGCCGTCCCAGGACCAGCATGGCCACGCCGTGCCGTCTACGAGGGCGGTCGCGCCTGAGGTCGCCTCGGCCGCATCCTCCTGCGTCGCCCGGTCCTGCCTTGCCGCAGTCTCGACCAACGGTGTCAGGAAGGTGATGCACCGCGATATCGTTGACTGGTCGACGTCGAAGATGTCGGCCCACACATCCTCGATGATGTTCTGCCGCAGATACCCGCAGGTCACCACGAGCGCGTCTCGCAGGGACAGTTCACGTGGGCGCCCCTCACCCTTGTCCCACGGCTGCTCGCGCAATCTTGTGACTCGGCGCTCCAACTCGTTCAGTTGCTCTTCGTCCAGTCCTGACATGCGCTCGAACCGCAACGGCTTCTCCCGTCATCAGAGGGTGGCATTCACCTCCTTTGTATCGATCGGAGAAGCCGTTGCCACGTATTTGTCGCGGCGTGTCGCTATCGCCCGGAAAGTTCTTGGACGGAACTGGAGGCTTATTCAGAACTTCGGTTGACCGACCGGGAAAGGTTCAGCGATAGGCGTGTCGATGAAGGTCGATGGCCTGTTCTTCGAGAGGATTGGGTTACGGCACTCAAATTCCGCAGAACGGGCCATCGCATGTACCATGCTACAGGTTTCAGCAAGGATGAGATCGTCACTTTGTGCGCGATGATCACCGAGCGCTTCGGGCCGCAGCACCGAAAGCTCGGTCGCAGCCGGGTCCTGGGGTTGTTCAAGTCGGTCGTCGTGACGTTGACCTACCTGCGTCGCAATCACATCCAGCAGGAATTGGCCGAACTGCATGGTCGCGTCCCAGCCGACGATCTCACGGACCATCGCCAAGTACACCCCGATCCTGGGCGAACTCCTCACCGAGTGGGTGCCCACGGTGGAGGACCTCGACCCCGCGGAGCAGCTGATCATCGACGGAACGCTGCTGCCGTGCTGGTCATGGGCCGATCATCGCGAACTGTGGTCCGGCAAGCACCGCACCACCGGGCTGAACGTCCAGGTGGCCTGCACGCCGAGCGGGCCGGCTGGTCTGGGTCTCAGACCCGCTTCCCGGGCAAGACCCATGACACCAATGCCATCCGCCAATCCGGACTGCTGGACAGAGAAGACGGTCCCCAGCACATCGGGGACAAAGGCTACATCGGACTGGGAATGATCGTCCCCATCAGAAAGCCGCCAGCTCGGCGCCTGCTGGACTGGGAGAAACAACTCAACCACGACGTCAGCTCGATCCGATACACGATCGAACGCACCATCGCCAATCTCAAGACCTGGAGAATCCTCCACACCGACTACCGCCGCCCACTGCACACGTTCTCCGAAACAATCTCAACCGTCATAGCACTCGAGTTCTACCGAACCTCATTCTGAATAACCCTAACGGCACGGAACGCCAACAGGTCGTGTGTCGCTGGTTCATCTGACCAGAGGGGGAACGCTGTGCTCATGGCAGGTGCCGATCTCCTCGGTCCCGCGCCCGGTGGCCAGTCGCCTCGGTCGGCGGTTCCTCTGCGCCTGGGTCACACGGCTCGGCGTCCGAGGTTTCGATTGAGCGATGCGCCTCGAAGCCCGGTAGGCACAACGCTTCCTTGACGCTCTCGTTCCTCAGCGGGACGTACTCCATGTCGACGACTAGACCGCCGCCGAAGACCTTCGCGAAGATCGCCGATGTCTCGTCGTCGAGCAGGGACGTGTTCGCCTCAAGCATCCGATTGATCCTGTCCGTGACCTGCTGAGTTGTTAGCTTCTCCATCGCGCTCGCCAGCTCCGGAAGCTGGGCGTCATCTTCGATCCGAGCGCTGGAGAGAGCTCGCATCCTGTCGGCGATGATCGAGGCAGCCATCAGAATCTCAAGCAGGTGCCGCTGCGCTTCGGCACTGCTCATGCTGGTCCTGGTGTCCTCCAGCGCATCGTCAATCTCGTTGGAGAAGCTCTCTACGACCGGCTGGCTCAACACCAGCTCAGGCGTGGCGGATCGGCTGGGCGCCTCGTCCTGTCGGGTGATTCGACTCAACGCCGTCTGAGCGGTCGGTAGGACTTGGTCTTCCCACCACTGCTGGACGCGGGAGGCGTTCTTGACGACAGCGACGGTGCCGACGACGCCCGCTGCGAGGCTGATGGCCGCAACGATCGCCGCCGGTCCGCGCAGGTCGATCTTCGCGAACTCCGCGTGTCCTCCAATCCCGTCCGCTCCCCGGAAGAAGCCACGGACCCAGCCTGGGGTGTCTCTTGACGCCACCAGGTCCGCACCGTCGGGGATTGAAGCGGCGTACAGCTCCCACCAGTCGCTCATTGGACTCCTCTGGTTGCGATCGGCCAGACCTGGGGTGTGGCTCCTCGCAGGTGGCCACGTGCGCTCGGTTCCATGTTGCCGTCTACTCGCTGGTCTCGCGGAGATACGTGACCCCGAAGCCCTTGAGCTCGCGGTACTTCTGGTACTTGGTGGCCAGGTCGAAGGGGCTGTCAGCCATGCGCTGGAAAATGTCCAGCCCCCGCCCGAGCAGGATCTTCCAACCGGTGTCGGTCGTGATCGAGCGGTCGTGGATGGCGGTCGGGTCGACCAGCTCGACATCGAAGACGATGCCGAGCACCCCGGCGCTCTTCTTGATCTGGAGTAGGTACTCCAGCTGGCGCTGGACCTTCTCGGGCCCTTCCTGGTTCTCGACCGTGACGAGCTTGAGCGTCACTTCGTCGGCGGGGTCCTTGCCACGCGCGATCCCTTCGACCAGCTCCATGAGGTTCCTGGCCTGGTGGAACATCCGCACGTAGGGGTCGACGATCGTGATCTCGGTCGCGCCGCGCAGGTATGGGACGAGGAGCGACTCGAACGAGACGCCGCGCTGGCCTTCCTGGAAATCGCGGTGCCCCTGGAACAGCTCAGGCTCCGGTTCAGGCTTGGGAGGCTTGTCGGTGCTTGTAGCGTCGGTCGAGGCGGAACGACCACTAAGCGGATCGGCGTCGGTCGGCGGCTCCTCCGGCTCGGACTCCTCTTCCCTGTGCCCGCGGTGGTAGTAGGTTGGGTACTCGGTTTCCTCGAGCGTGGCGACGACGTGCCAGGTGCCCTCGGTGTTGAGGTAGCCGAACTTCACCTCGGCCATGGTGGAGTCGATGCGCAGGATCTGGTCCTTGACGCGCTTGCGGCCCTCGATGGCGAACCGGAGGATCTCTTCGATCTCCTCCTTCGTGGCCTCGCCGCCTGGGTAGAGGATCTTCATCAGGCCGGAGAAGGTCTTGTGGATGCCGTCGCGGTCGCGGGTCGAGATGTCGGGCGACGAGTGTGAAGTGCTGCTGGTAGCGGTCGGAGTAGTCCTGCGAGCGCATCGACTTGAGGACTTCGGCGATGTAGTCGACGACGAAGCCGTAGCCGTCGGAGAACATCTCGCCCCGGATGATGTCGACTTCCCAGCCCGGGATGTAGCAGTGCAGGCGGTCGAGGTAGGCCGGGTCGTGGTAGGCCTCGGGCAGCTCGTCGAACAGGTCGGAGTTCTTGAGCATGTACGGCACGGTGTGCGAGGTGTTGCCGACGAAGACCATCGATGCCTCGGCACCGAGTGTCTCGACACCACGGGAGAACGACTTGTTCGCCATGTAGTTCTTCATGATGTCGACGAGCGTCCTGTCGGTGCGCTTCTTCTTGCCCGCGAACTCGTCGAAGGCGACGACGTCCCAGTACCCGACCAGGCCGATGCGTCCGTTGGCGTTGTTGACGAAGAGCTTCGGTACGGTGACCTCACCGCCGGAGATGAGCATCCCGTGCGGCGAGAACTCCGAGAAGATGTGGGACTTGCCGGTGCCCTTGGGGCCGAGCTCGACGAGGTTGTAGTTGCGCTCGACGAATGGGACGAGGCGCACGAGCTGGATGAGCTTGCCCCGGCGGCCGAACATCGCGGGATCGAAGCCGATCGACTGCATGAGCAGGTCGATCCACTCCTCGGTGTTGAAGCCTCGGCGAGCTTCGAGGTACTGGTCGACGTCGAACTTGGACAGCTGAATCGGCTTGATCGAGCCAAGGATCCAGGGCACGACCCGCTGGTCGTCACTGCGCAAGTACTCGATGTCGCAGATGCACCACACACCGCCGACCAGCAGTTTGGGGTGGGCCTTGATGACCGGCGAGTCGACGATGATGCCCCTGATGCCGAGGTTGGCGAACTCGGCCTCGTAGACGTCGGCCTTCTCGTTGAGGGTGACGGTGACCTTGTCGATGATGCGGTGTCGGCCGCGCTCCTTGATGGTCGACTTGACCAGCTCGGACTCGCTGCGGTGGACGTAGTGCTCGGCCAGGATCTTGCGGACGGTGTCGATGCCGGCCTGGATGGTGGCTTCGTCGTCGGAGGCGGCGTACTGCCCGAGCAGGTACTCCAGGACGTACGTCGGCACGATAGCGTTGCCCTTGACGGCCTTGACCAGGTCCTTGCGGACGACGACGCCGGGGAACAGAAGGTTGATCTTGTAGTCGAGGTCGCTTTGCTGCGGCGTGCCGGCGTCGGCTTCCTCGTTCTCGATCTCGCTCATCTCAGCTCCCCTCGCCTCTAGAAGTCGAAGTCCGACGCGAACGAACGCTTCAGCGTGTAGACCGCCTTGGCGAAGACCCGCCACTGGTTGGTGTTGGGGATGCGCTCCTCCAGGCGGAATTCCACGGCCCGGTTGTTGTAGTCGCTCGACTCCTGGCTGAGCAGCATCCGGGCGCTCTGGTAGCGGTCGCGCTTGTCGGTCGAGGTCTGGTCGAAGGTCAGGTCGACGAGGTTCGAGATCAGGGTCTCCCCGACGTAGAGCCCAGCCCGCAGGGTGCGGGGCTGGACCTTGTCGCTAACCGGATCGGTCTGGAACAGGCGGACGACGACCTGTCCGGTCGTGATCTTGTCCGACTCCGGCCAGACCTCGACGTTGACCAGCCGGGTGTCGCTCTTGCGCTTCTTGTTGACGACCAGCACCGGCACGACGATCTCCTGCAGCGTGGCCCCACCGTGGACGAAGCGCGAGCCGCCGCCGGCCAGGCGCAGGCGGTGGATCGACTTGGGGATCTGGACTTCCAGCTCGCTGTCGAGCCCGAGCTGGGCTGCCTCGAAGGTGGTGAAGGCTGGATCCACCTTGAGGCCCGTGCCGAGGACAAAGCGCCGGTTGAGGACCTTGATGTCATCGCCCTGGGGCTGGGTGGACAAGAAGTACTGGTCGGCCAGCGCCTCGTCCTGGAACAGGAAGCCGTGATCGGCCGTGATGAAGATGTTGGTGGCGTTGGCGCTGGCCAGCTTCTTCACCAGGTCGACGATGTCGCGCAGCGTGTCGTCGACAGCCTCGAAGACCTGACGCTCCGTGCCGGGCTTGTCACCCGTGGCGTCGATCCGGTCGTGGTAGACGTACAGGACCCGGTTGGCCTTGTACAGTTCGCGCCGCTCGTCGGCGCCCATCGCCTGGAGGTCCTCGGCCTGGATGGCCGAGCCACCAACCGCCTCCAAGATCCTGCCCCGGAAGACGGTGTTGTTGGTCGGCTGGTCGTCGGCCAGCACGGTCCTGGCGTCGGCCGAGTGCTTGAGGGTCGAGTGCGGCAGCAGCGCCGCCATGCCGAGTTGGGTGTAGCTGGGCAGCACACCGAGAACGGCTTCCAGGTTGGCGTCGAAGCGGTCCTCCTGCCGAATGAGCGAGCCAAGCTCATCGGCCACCTCGTAGCGCATCGCATCGGAGATGATCACGACCGCCTTCTTGTCGCCATCGCGCACCAACGGCTCCACGTAACGGGCGTAGAAGGCCGTCTGCGAGCGGAACGCGGTTGAGCGCCAGCGTTCGGCCTGGTCGACCTGCTGCTGCCAGGCGTTGCCCAACTCGTAGACGAACTTATTGGTGTACCGCTTCTCGACCTGCTCGCGCAGCGCTTCCAGTGGCTTCGGGTACTCGGCCGTCCGGGCAGCGAACACGAACTGCCGGTACAGTTGGTCGATGCGGAACCACTCGCTCCGGTAGCGCCCCAGACCATCGTCGAACGACTGCATCGAGATGTTCAGCGAGGAGATTTCGCCCAGCAGCTCCGAAGCGCTGGCGACCGCCGTGTAGAGCCTCCGGTAGTTGTCGATCCAGACGCTGCTCTGCCGCGCGCGGACGACCTCGGCCACCTCACGTGGCGTGACGGTCTGCTTAGCCACCGCTCGGGCCAGGTCGCTGATGATCTTCTGGTCGGTCTCCTCGAACAGGTCGACGCCGACCAGATCGCGGAAGCTCGCATCCTCGATCCTCGACTTGTAGTCCAGGTCGCCGGCGGCCCGCTTGGCGAGTGCAGCCATAGCCTCCTGGCTGCGCCGGTCGTTGCGCAGGCTGGCGAAGTCCAGCTGGATGTTCTGCAGTCCGCCCGGCCGGTCGGACTTGAAGCCCTCGATGGCCCGCTGGAAGACCCACAGCACCAAGTCATCGATGCTCGGCGACGCGGACTCGTAGCCGTAGATGCGAGCCACGCCCTGCCAGTAGAAGCTGTCGAGACCGTAGTCGGCCAGGGTGTCGTACTTGGCGTGTGCCCCCTTGGCGTTCTCTGTCAGGAGGGTGCGCGTGATCTCCAGCAGGCTGTGCTCGCGCTGACTGAGCAGGACCGCGCTGATCTTGGCTCGCAGCCGGGCGGCGTCGTCCTCCGGACTCAGCAGTGCCCTGAGACTCTGGACACGCTTGGCGGCATTGAAGAACTTCTCGTGCGCCTGGACGACCTCGTCGATGCCCTTGCCGACTAGCCCTAGGTCCTGGGCGACGAGGGCCGTGCGGTCGGCCGTGAAGACCCCGTAGGCTAACTCCAGATCGAGCAGCCAGTCCCCGATACCACTCGGAACCTGACCCGAGCGGTAGACGAGGAACTTGCCCTCCGGCTCGTCATGCAACAGCCGGTTCTTGACGGCGAACTCGTCATTGGCGACCCGGATCGTCTCGATCTCCGGCAGGTCGAGGCTGTCGAGATCCGCGGCGTACTGACCCTCCGGGTCATGCCAGAAGACGACCCGACGGGTGTCAAACCAGCGCAGCAGGTGCGGGCGGACCGTGGCAGCGTCACTCATCGCTGGCCTCAAGCCCGGGGATCCTCTTCAGGGCGGCACCGAACTTCGGGTAGTTCGCCTTCACACCGTCGTCCAGGTCGATCGCGAGCTGCCGGGACGCCAGCGGGTACAGCACATCGTGCTCGTACTCCTTGAGCTCCAGCAGCACCTTGCGCAGCCGGTCAGCCTCCTTCTGGGCGGCCGCCTGCTGGCGGGGCGTCCCACCACCGGCAGCCAGTCGTTCCTGCTGCTGCAGGCTCGACGAGAGCTTGGCCGTGAACTCGCGCAGGTACTCGTTGAGCACCGTCGACACCGTGGACGGCGTGTAGCGGTGCATGTAGATCAGCGCGTTGAACGAACCCTTGGGGCTGGAGAAGAGCCAGTAGATCGGGCGCTTCTTGTACCGCTGGACGTGGTCCTTGTAGAACGACCGCACGAAGTAGTCGCGGATGTCCTTCACGCCCAGCGACTCGGCGACGAAGCGCAGGTTCTCCTCGAAGTGCTGCTCCCCGAATGCCACCCGGAGGAAGCTGCGGAAGCGCGCGACGACGTCGTCCTCGAACCAGTCGCCATCCACGATGGGGATGACGTTGTCTCTGTCCGGAGCGAACGTCGGGCTCGGCACCTTCACTAGGTAGTCCTGCACCGTGGCGCCCTGGTCGGCCAGGATAAGGCCCGGTTCGTCGAGACTGTAGCGACCAAACATGCAGCCCACCGCGAAGGAAGTCAGCCCGGAAATCAACCCCTGGGTGGCGAGCTCCCGGTACATCTCCAGACTCTTTCCGGGGCCGTACTCGTTGGCGAAGTTCGCAGTGATCAAGGCCCGCCTGCCTTCGGGACCGGCGTGTTCGGGTTCCACTCCCGCGGCGCTCCAGACGAGCGCGTTGATGTCACGCTCGATCGCAGTCAACTCGGCTACTGCTCGCTCGGCCTGCCCGACCTGCCGCACCGCAGCCTCGCGCAGGTTGCCGGGACTACTTTCGAGAACGGGCGGGCGGGCAAAGTCGAGCGCCGTTTCCGCCTGGTTCCAGTCATTCTTGGCGATCGCGATCGCCGCGCCCGCCAGATCATGGAGGCTTCGCGCTTCCTCAGGGCCGAACTCCGGAACCGGGATCTGCTTAACCTCACGCACCTGAAGGTTGAGGGTCGGGTTAAGCGCTGCGAGTACCAGACGCGCCATGTCGCTGTTCACGACGGCTAGGACCTGCTCAACGGTAAGCTTTGCCGCTAAGAACCCTGGTCCGCCCATGTCGAAGGCATAGCCCTGCCCCAGGGTCCGGAAAGTGTTGGTACTCGACGTGAGCATCGAGTAGGTGATGCCTTCCGGCGCTCCAGGGTCGCGCCTCATCTGGCTCGAACTCGAATTCTGGGAGTAGTACCGCAACGCCGACGGCGACCAGTCGACCACGTCGGTTGTCAGGCCGTACCAGCGTCGCGCGCCTCCTCCCTTGGCATAGGGAACCCACCGGCTGGTCACGCCGACGTCGGCATGCGTGACCTCCCACCACCGTCGCAGGTAGGTTCCGTTGTCGCCCGTCTTGTGCGGCGACGTGGGGAAACTGACGACGTCTGCGATCGACGTACCGCCAGCGAGGGCGTCTTGCAGAGAGCGAGGGAGCCAGTAGGCCAGCGGTGTACCCGAAATCTGCAGAAAACTCCTTCCCCGCGCGAGATAGCGTAGTGGGCTGTCGGCCTTCGTGACGGCCTCGCGAACGCCGGCTACCATCACCGACTCGGCACCAGGGAGTTGGGCTAGTCGAACAAAGACGGTCGAGTGGTCGACGGTGAGCTTTGTTCCCGCGAACGCACAGATCTGGACGGTCGCACCCTTGAATCCGCCGAGTGGCAGCTCGATCAAGCTCGCCAACGCCGACTTCGTCAGGAGAATCTTGCGCAGCCCTTCGTGAGCGTTGATATACATCCAAGTGTTCGGGCACATAATGCCGTATGCCCCGGCGGGTGCAATTAGGCTCAGGATGCGCTCGATGAACATCGAGAACATATCGGTTCGGGTGACCGGATACCGCTCGCCGGCTAGAGCCGCTAACCCGGGGTCCATGTGGCGGCTGCCCATGTAGGGCGGGTTTGCGACCACCACCGCGTACCGGGGCGACAGGTACTCAGCCTGTTCGATGACCTGCTCAGCCCGGTCGAGCTCGTCGGCCAGAAGGATGTCGCCACTGTCGTCGAGGGTAGACAGATGGCGCCCGAGACGTGCCGTCAACTGGGCGTCCGGCTGAATCAGGGATCCCAACGTGTTGGCGTGCTCGAACTGGTTCCAGAAGGCCGACTCGCCGTGTCGGTCTCCACCGCGTGTCCGAAGGAGGTCGATCTCGTCCGGCGTGAAGTGGATCGGGTCGAGGACGCGAACGTTGGGCTCGACCCGCTTGTTGAAGAACGTGCGCTGCTTGGCGCGAGCTTTCATGGTAAGGGCGAAGGCAGCGAGCGCTCCGGCTCGGGAGTCAATTTCGACCCCATAGAGGTTGTTGGTCAGGATGAGACCGGGGATGTCACCCGGCGCGTAGCCTTCTTCCTCGTATATGGTGTACAGCAGGTCGAAGGCATAAGTCAGCATGTGACCCGACCCACACGCCGGGTCACAGACCTTGAGCTCCTCCACACGGCTGACCTTGAGGAAGTCGGTCTCCTCGTCGACCGGGGCGATGTAGTAGTCCATCTGGTCGACGAGGCTGGACTCGGGATGGTTGAGCATCCACAACCGGCCCAGGGAGTTCTCGATCAGGTAGCGGACGATCCAGTGGGGGGTGAAGAGCTGGGTGGCTGCGGGGATCTCGTCGGCACCGGCCTTCTTGTTCTTCTTGAAGCCGACGAAGACCTCGTCCTTCCGCTCCGAGATGTAGAACTGGTACAGCCAGCCGATGACCTCGACGTCCTGGCAGACATCCTTGGTGAGCACCTTGACCGCCCGGCTCGGGACCGAGTCGTCGGCCAGCAGGTTGGCCGGGATGAGCAGCTCGGTGAAGTCGCCCTCGCGCTCGAACATGAACGGCATGGCGCGGTTCCAGTAGCGGCAGTAGTCCGCGAGCAGCAGCGCGTACGCCTCGCCCTGCGCGTCGTCACTACGTCGGGTGCCGTTGAGCAGCGCTGTGACCATCTCGCGGGTCTTGCCACCGACCACCTCCGTGTCGATGTTGCCGCGCTTGGCTTCGGCAAGGATCTCGGGCTGGCCGTTCGCGACGCCGGCCTGCGGGGAGACGACTCCGACGCCGGTGTAGCCGTTGGCGTCCATGAAGCGCAGGGCGATGATCCGGTTGAACCAGGTGTAGGCGACCTTGTCGGCGACCGCGGCCTTGCCCTTGTCGCCCCCACCGGCCGCCGTGACGGCCTTCTCCAAG
The DNA here is from genome assembly GCA_963703555.1 of uncultured Actinomycetota bacterium. Lineage (GTDB taxonomy): Bacteria > Actinomycetota > Actinomycetes > Actinomycetales > Cellulomonadaceae > CAVPEV01. The sequence goes on from CAVPEV010000044.1 coordinate 95,562, forward strand.
GCTTCCACGGCCTTGGGCTGCTCCACCCGCTCGGGCGAGGCAGGAGCCAGGACGACCGCGATCCGGGCGGTCACCTCGCGGATGAGCGAGGTGCGTGCCCAGGTGGCGAACGACTTTAGCGGTGCGGTTTCCATCAGAGCGAGATTCGCTTTCCGTCGTTCAGGGTCTTCACGAGCGCAGAGCGCAAGGCGTCGAGGTAGCGGTCGACGTCCGCCTCGGTCTCCAGCACGCCGGAGACGCCGGTGGCGGAGATGGTCTTGACCGACACGGTCTGCTTCGGCGGTGGCGGTGGTGTGTCATCGCCTCCATCGCCGTCTCCCTGCTGCGCGGCTGCCAGCTGGTCGAGCAGGCTCGGGTAGGCGGTCTCCTCGAAGCTCGAGCCGGTCTCACGGATGAGGGCGACCTGGTTCTGCGAGCGGACGCGATCGATCGTCTGGTCGACTCGGCGGAGCACACTCTCCTGGGCGTCCGGGGTCGCCTTGGCGTAGAAGGCGCTCTGCTCGATCTCTGCCTTGCGTCCTTCGATCGCCGCGACGACGTCGGCGCGGTTGGTGGCGACGACCTGGTCGATCTGGGCGCGCAGCTGGTCGGTGGCCTGCTTGAGCTGGGCCATCTTGTTGCCGCGGAAAGCGTTCGGGTCGTCGAGGGCGGTGCGCACTGTGGCGTCGCTGCCGGACGGCAGATAGCCAAGGTTGCTGCTGTGGGTGGTCAGCAGAGTGACGGCGTCGTCGTAGATGGTCTTCTGCCCGCCACTGAGGAAGGCCTGGATCGGGTCGATCGTGGACTCCTTGGCGTCGAGCAGATCGTCGCCAAGGTTGAAGTCCGTCAGGTACCAGTCGTCCGGCTTACCGACCACCTGGTCGAGCAGATCGATCGGGACGACGAGCTGGCTGACAAACGGGTACTTGGAGCCGGTGACGGTCGCCTTGAGCTCGTCGCGCTTGGCCTTCAGCTTGTCCACACCGTGGCGCGCAAGCTCCAGCGGGTCCTTTGGGGTGTTGCCCTCGTCGAAGAAGTCGGTGCAGAACTTGCGGAAGGCAGTGACCTTGCGCTCGTCGAACGTCTTCTGGGGCGACACCACGGCGTGGGCGTGCTTCTGGGTGTTGCGCAGCGCCGTGGCGACCTCGGACCGTTTGAGGACGTTGCCGTCGACCGTGAGCGTGACCTTGGAGGTGCCGATCAGGTGGGCGATCACGACTTCGATCGAGGCCAGGTCCCAGCCGTAGGGCTTGGCCGTGAAGCTGTCGACGATGGTCTTGACGGTGACCTGCTCACCGAGCGCCTCCTTGCGCAGGACGAACGACAGCACCTCCTCGGACGGCGCGAACAGCTTGCTGGCGTCAGCGGCGTCGAACAGCCCGCCGTCCGGGTTGGCGGCTCCGGCGACCTGCTGCTCGATGTAGGTGCGGCCGTCGAGCAGCTTGAGTTGGGTGTACGTCCGGCTGATCAGATCCTGGAAGCCATCGGTCACCCGGACCAGGGCGTCCTGCGAGCTGGCGGTGATGTAGGCGGCGTTGATGACCAGGGTGGACTTGCCCACCGAGGCCTTGACCCGCTCGATCAGCTCCTTCTCGCGGTCGATGTTCTGCGCGCCCTTGGTCTGCAGGATCTGGCCCTCGATGGCCGAGATCGAGGTGCCCTGCTTGCGTTTGATGTACTTCTCGGTCTTGATCAGCAGGCGCAGCTCCGCGAGCACCCGGGCGTCCGGCTCGAGGATGACCCGCAGCTCGTCCTTGCCCGCGCTGTGCATGCGGATCTCGTCGCGCGAGTACGGGTAGTCCGGGGAGATGAAATGGACGGCCAGCTCCTTCTGGGAGCCGTGGGCCTGGTCGTCGAGCTTGAAGCCAAACGGGAAGTCCTGGTTGTTCTTGGCGTAGCGGACCTTGCTGGTCTTGATCACGTCGCCGGACAGGATCTTGAACAGCCGACCGCTGACCTCGGAGGCGTCCATGTCGACGTTCTTGATCTCCTCCTCGATGACCTGCTCTTCGTTGGTCAGGTACTCGTAGACGTTGCCGTTGCGCTGGATGTAGGTCTGGGTCTCCAGCAGCGTCAGTGCTTCCTTGACCTGCTCCGACAGTGCCGGGAGGTCGAGGCCGAAGCGGTCGTAGACCAGCACGGTCAGGTTCCGTGGGTTGGCCTGGAAGCTCTCGACGTACTTGACCAGGAACAAGGCCTTGAGCAGCCGGATGGCCAGGTCGCTGTCGAGGTTGCGCTCGGCGACGTCGATCGAGCGCTGGGCGGCCGACTTCAGCGAGGCGCGGATGCCGGCGAACATGCTGTCGAAGGTGGCGAGCTGGCCGACCTCGACGTTGCCGATGTCCTTGGCGACCTGCTGGACGACGCCGAGCATCGAGCGCTCACCGACCGAGCTGTTGCGTCCCTCGAAGACGTTGTGGTCGGAGATGCCCTCGATGGCGGCCTGGAACAGCGGGAACTGGTAGCTGACGAACGGGTAGGTGCCGACGAAGTGGGCCTCGTCGGTGTAGTTGCGGTAGGTCTTGGCGCCGTCGACGAAGTCGAACAGTGTCTTGAAGTTGGCGTGCTGCTCGGCGTAGATCACCGACAGGGCGCCGACCCCGGCGTCGTTCTTCTCCAGCAGGCGCTTGCGGATGACCTCTTCGACGTCGGCGCTGGTCAGCTTGAGGCGGGTCTTGAAGCGGGCCTGGATCTTGGAGAAGTCGTTGCCCTGCTGTCGGGTGCGGTCGCCGATGACCTTCTCCATGTCCTCCTGGCTGGTGACGAATACCCAGGCCCGGCCGGCGCACTTGGTGTTGAGCGACTCGGCGATGGTCTGCAGGTGGAGCATCAGCTTGGTGTCCGAGCCGATGAACTGCCCGACCTCGTCGACGAAGAAGTTCAGGCGGAAGGCCGGGTCGCCCTGCTTGTCCAGCCAGGCCTTGACCTCGTCGGCGAAGTCCTCGATCGAGACCGAGTACGAGGCGCTGTACTGCCGGATGATGCCGTCGGCAGTGCCGCCGTTGACCTCGGCGAAGGCCCGGTCGATGCTTGGCCCCTCCAGCGCGCTCTGCTCGCGCCCCTGGGTCCAGGGGATGCCGGCGATCCGCTCGAACGCCTCCTGAAAGGCCTGGTACTGGCCGCGGTTGTCCAGGTCGCGCTCGAAGCGGGCGACGTGGCCCTGGTTGCCGTAGTAGCCCCGGCTCTCGTCGAAGACCTTGACGAACACCTTGAGCAGGGCGTCGGTCTGATCCTTGGAGATCAGGGTGGCCTTCTGGTCGATGTTGAACAGCAGGCTCTTGGCCGGGATGCGGTCGGCCTTGTTCAGCAGACCGGGCAGGAAGGCGTCCGGGGTCTTGGCGCGGAAGCTGTCGGAGACGCTCTGGCGCGGGTAGTCCTGGCCTTCGACGTCGCCCAGCAGGTGGGCGAGCATCTTGAGGATGTGCGACTTACCAGAGCCGAAGAAGCCCGAGATCCACACGCCGTTGGCGTTGGTGTAGGAGGCGTACTCCTCCAGCAGGATCTCCAGCCCCTTGGCGGCCTCGTTGGTCAGGACGTACTCGTCGACCTCGGTGGCCAGGTGCGCGGCGTCATCGGCCTTGATGACGCCTTCGATCGGACGCTGGATGTCCTTGGCGAAGATCTGGTCGAGCTGCATCGAGCTCACGCCTCCTGTTCCAGGATGTTCTTGGCTCGGTAGTACTGGTCGTCCTTGAGCCGACCGAACAGTACGAGCGATGAGCCCAACGTGTCGGACTGCTCGTAGCGGCCCGGGAAGAACATGAGCATCGGCTTGCCAGTGACGACCGACTGCAGGTTGTTCAGCACGTTGTGCGAGCGGATATACGGAAAGACCTCACCGATGCCGGTGAGGAAGAAGATGTCGAAGGACTCGCCCGCCAGCCGGTCGCGAATCGCCGGGGCGATGTGCAGCTGCGGGTCGAGCATCCCCTGGAGCATCTCGCGGAAATCGTCCTTGTCCAGGTCCGGCTCAGCGGCCAGCACCCGGTCCCAGACTCTCCGTTCCTTGAGCAACTCGACCGACAGGTCGTACAGGTTGATCTCGAAGACCGTCACCCCGGCCCCGGCCAGCCGGTTCTTGACCCGCTTCTTGGCTGCGGCGACGGTCAGTGCGTCCTCGGGCGGGTACGGGTAGATGAAGAACGGGACCTCGCTGCTCAGGCCCTCCATCTGCAGGAAGCGCCGGCCGCTGAGCACGGCGAACAGATGCTCCTCCTGCTCGGGCAGAGTCTTCGGGATCACGATGCAGCCCCCTGCTCCGTTGCGGTCTGGGTCGGGAAGAAGCGCAGGTCGCTCGGCGTGCGGGCGCTGAGCGCCGCGACGACTCGCTCGGACAGCAGGGCAGGCATGATGTTGCCCGCGTCCGACAGGAACTCGGCCTCATGCAGCATCTTGAAGACGTTTGACCTCAGCTTCTGCAGTGTCGAGTCCTTGATAGCCGCCAGCTCCTCGTGCCACAGCGCCTTGGTCCTCACGAAGCTGTCGAAGTCGTCGTAGCCCAGTGACGAGGCAAGCAGCAGGAACCGCTCGCGCAGCACCTCCTCGGCGAACTCCCCGATGAGCTCGTAGCGGCGGCATGCGGCAGCCCACATGAGGAAGCCTCGTTCCGAAGCAGTCGCTTCGCCCAGGAGTTCGACCTCGTCGTCCGTCAACGCTGACAAGCGCTTGACCGTCTCACGCACCAGTCGGACGCCGGTTCGGTAGGTCCGCGCCTGCAGGAGGTTGCCGTCGACAGCCTCGTCGCGGACCTGCTCCCAGTTGCGCCGCTCAAGGTAGACAGGAGCGAGCAGCGCTCCCTCACGGACGAGGAGAGCGCCGGTCGTGAAGGACAGCGCGTAGCGCCGAGGCACTGTCGCTTGTGCGTCGTTCATTGGTCCCTCCTCTCCGTTTGGGCAGTCGCTCAGGCTATGTGTGGGCACCGACAGTCGTGGCTGGTCAGGTGCCGCCTGGGCTCTCGTCCTCGCCCGACGCGGCGGCGCTACCGCTCCGGACCCACTCGTCGACCTCGCTCGTCTGGAACTTCCACAGCCGACCGACCTTGTGAGCGGGCATGCCCTTCTCTGCGATCCAGGCGTAGACGGAGTCCTTCGTGACGCCAAGGTGCGCCGCGATGTCGTCGGCGGAGAGCCAGGGGTCAGGCATGCGAAACCTCCTGTGGCGACCGGAACCAGGCACTGCGGCTACTGAACGCTACCGGACGAGACCGGGCGTGACCGGATCTTGCTGGGTTTGTCTGGCGGCGGGCGATTGATGGTGCCAGCGGCGCGCCGTTCCACTCGACGAAGCCGCGTCCGTTGCAGACGGGGCCGATCGGGGTGAGCCCACGCTCAGTACTCCAGACCCTGACGCAGGACTGAGGTCAGGGTCCGAGCGCTGACGCGGCATCGGTCGCTGTCGAGCGCGGCGAGTCGGGCCATGTCGCAGACTCGCCACGGTGTGTCAGCCGAGCGCCTCGCCCGCCTGCTCGTCCACGGTGGGCCCGTCAACGATCGCGAGTCCGCCTCGGCGGAGACCTGCGGGTGGTTGCGGGCGCTCGGTGGGGTCGCCGAGTGCGTCGGCGTCAGACCGGAAGGTCGCGCCACGCTCTCTCCGTCCAGCCCCGCCCTGGTAGCGCGTGTGGCGGCCAGACGCAGGCCACGGCTGGTGTCCTCCGTCCTGGCGCTGCTGGCGCAGCCGCGCGCGCATCCGGTCGATGAATGCCGGCAGTGCGTACCGGTGCCACTCCTCGAGTGCGTCGGCGGTCAGCGCGAGCCCGGCGCGACGGCGAAGATCGGCGAGCACGGCGATCTCGTGCACCAGGTGGGGGTGGCTGGGCCAACACGACGGGACCATCGCGTCGGGGTCCCAGACGTACTCGTGGTTCAGCCAGGTCACGACCTGTTCGAGCCACTGCCAGATCTCCGCGCGCAGGTGAGGGTCGATGCAGCTGGCGGGATCCCAGGGGCGAGCGAGCAGTCGGGGATCGCCCAGCGCGCTCTGCTGCTGCCGCGTCCCTGACCCTGCTGCGAGGTCGAGTTCGGCGTACGCATGCTCGACCCTCCGGCCCGCCCGGGGGAACGCGGCGATCACCTCTCGCGGCGCAGAAGCAGATGACGGGGCATGCGAGCGGTCTGTCACGGACGCGGTCCGTCGCGTTCGCCGACCAGGCCGCTGCGGCGGGCTTCGATGAGGGCGGCAGTGGCTCGTGCCTCAGGGCTGACTTGGCGACGACGGTCGGCGGCCATCGCGGCTCGCATGGCGTCCTTGCCGGCGAGCAGCGCCCGGCCGGCCTTGCCGTCGATGCAACGGTGCAGCTTGGCGATGATCGGGGTGCCGTTCTCGGCTAGCACGAGTGCGTGGCGCTCCTCGAGCTGGCGGATCTCGGCGGGGGTCAGGATCGCAATGTCCTCCCCGGACATCTGTCTGCCGCCCATGCGCCCGCTCTGCCAGGACGTTCGGGCGACGCGGACCTGGCCGAGCAGGTCGGAGACCTCCTTGTTGAAGGCGACGTCCTTGGAGCCGCCGAACACGATGAGGTTGTTGGTCAGCCCGAGCAGCGTGCGCGCATCCTGCTCTCCGAAGACTGCCGCAAGCTGGGGCCACGCCTGAGCCGCCCAGATGAAGCTGATGCCCAGCGCGCGCTCGTTAGCCATTCGCGTGCGCAGGGTCGGCAGCGGGGCGGTCGACGGAAGCTCGTCGAGAACCGCGTGGAACGGCGGGCAGAGCCGCCCCCACGGGCTCGTGTTTGCCGCCTCGAGCGCGGTGTCGAGGACGTGCTCGGCGAAGGCGGTCATCAGCGGGGACGCGGAGGCGTAGGGGTCCTCGCGTCCGAGCAGGTAGATCGTGCCGCGAGCGGCGATCAGGTCGGCGATGGCCGTAGCCGGGCGGCCAGGACCGGGCACACAGCGGCGGCGGATGTCGTCCTGGAAGAACAGGGACATGGCCTGCTGGACCGTGGTCACCGTGTTGCCGGCCGTGCGGTCGTCGCCGTGCAGGGCGCCGTGCAGCAGACCGTCCCAGAAGGACGCGGCGTGCGGGTGCTCGCGCAGGACCTCCGTCGGCTGGGTGGCAGCCATCGGGCGGGCGACCCAGCGCAGCACGTCGTCCAGGCTGCCGCCGGTGAGGGCGGCGGCGTGGAAGAAGCCCTGCAGCACCTTCGCGGCCTCGGCAGCGTAGAACCGCGCGGCGGCGTCGCCGTGGCCGCCGGCGACGGCGCCCTTCACCGTGCCGGCGGTGAACGCCTTCGCGCGGCGTTCGGCGACGAGGGGGTCGACGCAGCCGCGGACCGGGTCCCAGACCACCTCGGGGAGTCCGGGAACGAGACCGAACGGGTCCAGGACCACGCAGGGGCGATCCCCGACTGACCGCGGGCCGAAGGACAGCAGCAGGTCGTCGACCTTCGTCAGCGTCGCCATCGCGGCCCCCGGCGCGTCGAGGAGCGCGGGTACGAGCAGGTCGAGAGTCTTTCCCGAGCCCTGCGGGCCGATCACACCAGCGGTGCGATCCCACGGCACCCACAGCTCGCCGCCGCGAGGCTCGCTCGCCCTACCGAGCCGCCAGCCGACGGCGGCGGGGTGGAGACGTCGCGGACGGTGACTCATCGCCGGCCGCCCTCGGGGTTCGCCGTACAGGTCGGGGCGGATCACCCGGGCGTGCCGACGCAGCCGGGTGCGGCCGAGCAGCGCCTCGGCCTGCAGCCGCGGTGGCCATGCCGCGTAGGCGGGCCGGTCCCCAGCGGTCGAGCCCGAGCTTCACCGCCCAGCCGATCACCAGGACGACGAGGACCTCGACGAGCGCGACGCACGCCCAGAGCAGTCCGGAGGTCGCCGGGCGATCCACCGTAGGCAGACCGGCGCCCGCCTGCCCGCCCATGAGCGGGGCGAGGGTGGTGAACAGCGCCATCCGGTCGACGAAGACCCAGCCGTTGCCGGCGACCAGGTTCGCGAGCGACCGCCCGGCCTGCAGACCCAGGACCAGCGCCAGCAGCACGGCGAAGACGATCCCGACCGGGATCTCCCAGGTGAACGGATACGGCGTCGTGCGACGGGTGCGCTGCATGTGCCACCTCCTCGCAGCCGAAGGCGCCACGGGCGCGCCGGGCGGTCAGCGGTCAGGGAGTCGATCGCACAGTGGTGTGGGTGGAGCCTCGACCTACGGGCAGGCGGCGCCGGTCCAGGGACAGATCCGGTAGTCGAATGCCCGCAGCCAGCGATCGGATCGCATGAAGGCGGCGTTCGGCCCGTGCTCGGCGCCCAGGATGCGCGCGAGGGTCATGATCGACACCGACGCGGCGCCGGCCTGGTGCAGCGCGATCGCCACGGACTGTGCACTTCCGCCGGTGACCCACGAGTCGTCGATGACGGCGACGTGGGAGCCCAGCCGCGAGGTAGCCCTGCGACCCGGAAGTCCTCAGGCTGGAGGGTGCGGTTCTTCGTGGCGCCCGTTCGCGACCGAATGGGGATCTCATACTCGGGCAGCGGGAAGCGCTCGGCGACGAGGTCGTGGAGGGGGTGTGCTGTCGTTCGATGCCGAGTTCCCGGGACGGTGGCCCATCGAAGGAGCGGCTGTCGCGACAGCTTCAGGTCGCACGTCATGTGCCCGACGACGGCCAGCCCGACCAGGGACCTGACGAGGTCGAGCTGGGCGGCTCGCGGCCAGGTGCCCTTGTACCCGTACATCGCCGTGTAGGCCTGGTCGTTGCCGGCGGGCCGGGAGGACTTCACGGCATAGACCATGGATGCCACCCGGTCGGCGATCGGCATGCCCGACCGAACGTGCGTATGGCACTGGTAGCAGAGGTCATAGCCCTCGACCGGGGTCGAGCAGGTCGCGCAGGTGACGAGCGGCTCCCGCACGGTGTTGTGGAGATAGCCGGCGCTGACCGCCAGCGCGTCGCCGATATGGACGACGGCTGCGGGCAGCCGGCGCGTCATACCGCGGAGGGTGCGATGACGCCCAGCTGCGCCAGGGCACGACCCAGTGCGGTCTGCTCCTCCAGCACTCGATCGATCGTGTCGTGGAGGTCACCAGCGCCGCTCACGACGTGCACACCCGGCCGGCCGACGAGCGCCGCGCCCCACGTCGTGGAGGTCGCGACGGTATCGGTGAGGATCACGGGACGCCCGTGCTCGACGGCGAGGCGCGCCTGGATGCGGGTGCCGGAGGTCTCGCCGGCCTCGACGACGATGGTGCCCATGCCGTATCCGGACATCGAGGCGTTCCGAATCGGGAACGACTGCCTCGTCGGCGGCGCATCGGGCCAGAACTGCGACAGGACGAGCCCGCGCTCGGCGACCTCGTCCTGAAGGGCGCGGTTGCGGGCCGGGTAGTACCGGCGGATGCCGGTGCCGATGAACGCGACCGTGCGGCCGCCGACGTCCAGCGCGGTGCGATGGGCCGTGGTGTCGATGCCGTCGGCGAGGCCGGCGATGACGCTCAGGCCCTTGGCGACAAGGATCTCGGCGGCGGACCGGGCGATCTGATGGCCGCGCTCGGACGCCTTGCGGGAGCCGACGACCGACATGCCACGGTCGTCGGGCCGCAGGGCCCCGGCAGCGAACAGGAACGGCGGGGTCTCCCGGATGTCGCGCAGCCGGTCCGGGTAGTCCTCGTCGAGGACCGTGACCATGCGCAGCCCATCCCGCAGCCAGGCCGCGACATCGAGCCGCGCCTCGGCGATCGAGGCCTCGACCCGCGGGTCCGCGAGCAGTCCGTCGCCACTGAGGAGACGATGACAGGTCTCGATCGCGTCCCCGCTGAACATCAGCTCGGTGGCAACGTCATTCCAGGTCAGCCGCGGCACACGCGCACGCAGCAGGGCCACCAGTGCGGCGGCCTGCTCAAGGTCCGTGGTCATGACGTCAGGGTACGGCGAGGCACCCACACCGTGCCCGCAGGCGGCGCCGAGAGAAGACCTCATGCTGACGCACCCACCCGCCAGATCGAGAAGAGGCTGTGGTCGGTCCACTGGCCGTAGTCGTAGTGGCCGACCCGGGCCCCGCCGGCCTCGATGGTGAGCTGGCGGGCGGGGTCGTAGACGATCATGACGTGGCCGACGCGATTGGGGCCGAGGTAGCTGTCGGTGAAGATCAGGTCACCGGGCTGCTCCTGTCCGAGGGGCACCTCGAACCCGTTGCCCCGCCGCGACCCAGTTGCGTTGGGCAGCGGCGGTGCGCGGCAGGGTGATGCCGATCTGCGTGAAGGCGGCGCGGGTGAACGCCGAGCAGTCCCACGCGGAGGGTCCGTTGGCGCCGTAGACGTACGGCTCGCCGAGTTGGTCGGTGGCGAACGCCAAGACGGTCGCGATCTGCTGGTTCGGCAGCGCGGGCAGGGCGGGGTTCCCGACGCCCGCCGATACCGCAGTCGGACGGATCGCCGGCGACCACTCCGCCGCCGTACGCGGCGGCGTAGAACAGGACGTCGTTGACGTACCAGTCGGCGTGGTTGTACGCGAACAGCGCCCGTCGCACTCCGTCGACGCCGGCGGTGACCCCGGAGGCGGTCAGGTAGTTCGCCGCGCTCATCACCGAGTCGGCGTCGTTGCGGATGTCGGCGCGCCCGTCGCCGGAGCCGTCGACGCCGTAGGCGGGCCCAGGTCGCGGGCATGAGCTGCATGAGCCCCTGCGCACCGGCCGAGCTCGTCGCGCTGGCGCGCCCGTGGGCGGTCTCCTCCATGCCGATGCCGGCCAGGAGGGTCCAGGGCAGGTGGTACCGGTCGGCAGCGGCGACGTAGAGCGCCTCGACATCGTCGGGGATGGACGCCGCAGGGTTGCGCAGACGACGCCAGACGAGGAGTGCCAGGCGGGGGCAGCGCGAACCCGACGCCGCCCTCGCCGGTCGGGTCACCATCGGTGAGGACCACCGCAGAAGCTGAAGAGTCGTCGGACACCTTGCAGACCGCTTGCGCGGCACCGCCGGAGAAGGTGGACACGACCACCGCCGCGCCCATCAGCACCAGTGCGACGGGCAGGACGAGCACAACGACGGCCCACGACGACCGCCTTCACGCCGCACCGGCAATCGCTTCGTTGGTCCAGGTGAGCTGCTGCTCGACGGGGTGCAGGCGGGTCTCGACCTTGTACGGGTGCTCCCCGACCATCCAAAGGGCCCGGCCCTTGCGTTGCATCGCCCACCCGGTGATCGCCGCGGTGGCCTGCGGGCCGAGGCCGAGCATCGCGTCCAGGTCGCGGGCGATCTCGGGCTTCTGGCCGTGCAGGATCTTGATGTCGGCCAGGTGCATGAGGTCCCGGGCGATGTTGGCGGCCTGGGAACCGACGTCGCCGACGGTGAGCATGTCCGACGGCTTGTGGGCGTTGGCCCACTGGATGTCACCGCCCTTGCCCGCCACGCCGCGGGACAGGCGGAAGTCCTCGTCGAGCGACTTCACGGCGTCCACGCCCAGGCGCATGACCTTCCACACCTCGTCACGCACGACGATGCGCAGGTCCCCCGGTGGGGCGATCTCGCGCATCCCGCGGCCCCAGGAGTTCAGGGCGAGCAGGGCGATGCCGATCGCCTCGTCACCGAGCGGGCTGAGCCGCGACAGGGACAGGGACTGGATGGGGGCGGTCCAGTCGACCGCGATGTTGGTGTGGTCGTCGAACAGGCCGGCCAGGGCCCCGGAGACGAGTTGGCCCAGGGCGTCGCGCAGAAGGCGGCTCTCGTCGAGGAACTGCTGACGGGTGGCGAAGCGGCACTGCTCGACGAGGGTGTCGCTGGGCTCGTCGAGGTGGTGCCACAGCCTCGGGATTGTCGTCTCTGTGAGGGTTGATGCGGCGTGCGCGTAGCCCGTCAGGTCGCGCAACGCGGTCTTGACGATCACCTCCTCGGACGGGCCGAAGGGGACGCGCTGCTCGCCGATCCGCTGGCTGCCGACCAGGCCGCGAACGAGCGTCAGCCAGCGGGAGAAGACGATCGCGGCGCGCTGCTGCGCCTGCCGGGCGTCGAGCCGGTCCCAGCCGTCGCCGAGGGGTCCGAACGCCAGGGGGTTGACTCGGGCGGGCATGCCCGGACCCAGCGCGATGGGGTCGACGCCGAAGAACCGGCACAGCGGCTCGTACTCGTCCTTCGGGTCGCCGAGGATGAGGATCCGGTACCCGAAGTCGGTCATGCGCAACGCGAAGGCCTTCGTCGTGGCGGACTTGCCGGTGCCGGGCTTGCCCATAGTGATGACGTTGGCGTTGGTGACGGGGATGTCGTCGCGCAGCACCCAGCCGATCGGGTCGGCGTAGAACGCGGTGCCGGACATCGTGTCGGCGCCCATCTGCGCGCCGGTCTGCGGCAGCCCAGGCCCGGCGACGAACGGCCAGAACGCCCCGGCCTGGTCGGAGGTCATCTGGTAGGACACGACCGGCGCCGACGCGGGCGCCCAGCCGCGGTCTCGTCGGCGCTGTCCGCGTGGGGGGACGTGCCGGAACAGCCGGTCGGGGGACGACGAAGCCGGTGGGGACGGCATCGTGGGCAGGTCGTGGCCGAAGTCGGCGAGCAGGCGGAACACGTCCCGGCCGGTGGTCCCCCCGCGCGGGCTCATGCGTCCCCCCGACGGGTCAGGCTCACCCCGAGGGGGGCGACGGAGGCGGCGAACGCGACGTCGTGGCTGACGTCCAGGCGCAGCGGCGCGAACCCGGCCCGCCGGATCGAGGCGTCGAGGCGGCGCCCGTACTCGGTGACCCGGACCGTCTTGGGCACGGTCACCGTGCAGACCGCGTAGGGGCGGGTGACCGCGCTGCCGCGGGCCTGCTTGGCCTCCAGGGCTCGCACCTGCGCGGCGGCGTCGCGTACCTTCGTCGTCGAGCGCATCCGCGCCCGCTCGCGCAGGCCCTGCCCCATGTCCGCGGCCCCCTCCCGCGACGCGGTCTGCCGGGCGGCCTTTGCCTGGCCGAGGATCGGGAACGCGACCAGGAAGCTGCGCCGCTCCCCCGGCTCGGTCGGAGTCAACACCGGGGCGAGCGCGCCGAGCACGGCGCCCTTGACCGGGAGCTTGATCGTGGCGCTGATCGAGTTCCACGCATCGTGGCTGTAGTGCCGGGCGACGACGTCGGCACCGGACGGGCCGGCCATCGCCCACGGCACGTCTGCGGCGACGTCCTCACCGTGCTCGGCGGCCAGGAGTGCATCGACGATTCCAGCCCGGTCGCCCGGGGCGAACCCGGTGCGGCAGGCCACTGCGAGCTCGGGGCTGGTCAGCCAGGTCACGCCGACCGCGCCGAGGCCACCTTTGAGCTGGGCCTCGACCTCCCCCATCAGCCCGTACAGGACCTGAGCGCGGCCCTCGACACCACGCCCGGCCTCCCGTGCCGCCTTGGCGATCCGGGCCTCGGGCACGACGATCGTCACGAACGCCTCGGTGCGCACCGACGCCTGCGTCAAGACCCGTTGCAGGTCGTCATTGATCGCCCGCACCTGCGCCGGCCCGTCCGGGCGACGGTGCCGGCGGATCCACTCGTCACGCTCGGCGCCGTCCTCCGGGACGGTGCGCACCAGGATCAGGACCTCGTCGATCAGCTCGGTGCGCTCGGCCTGGTCGATGAGGTCCCCGAGGCCCTTGGCCATGCGGGCCCGGTCCTCAACTCCGCGCATGCCGATGCCGGGGTGGATGATCGCGGCTGTCGCCGCCCACGTGCGGGCCACGTGGTTCTGGATCAGCGCGACCCGCGCGGCCGTCAGCCCGATCGGCGGACCTTCGCGGATCTCGATGCCGGACAGCGATCCCGGCAGATCGACGTCTCCGAGGTCGTCTGCCTGCCCGCGGGAGGCTCGACAACGGAACCGGGTCCAGCCGGCGAGCCCGCCGACCGCGAACGCCGTGCTGGCCACCAGCCAACCCAGGGCCGAACGGCCGCGCACCGGGACCACGGTCACCACCGCCACCGCGCCGGAGATCAGCAGCAGCACGGCGGCCGACGCCCACGCCTGTCGGCTCAGGGCCCACAGCACGGGCAGGACGCAGAGGGCCAGCACGGTGGCCTGCCAGCCGGTGAGCCCGAACGGGAACCAGCCGATCCTTGCCCGGAAGTACTCGTTGTAGACCTGGCTCATCGCGGTGGACCTCCCTCAGACGACGACCGCAGCGGCGGCGGCCTCGGGGGCAGCGGCTGCTCCGCCGCCCGCTCCCCCGGCGGTACCACCGGCGGCCCCGCCCGGGGAGCCGCCCACGGGAGGCTTCCCGGCGACGCTGGGGCTGGGACCGAGACCGGGGTCATCGTCGGGCCCGGCGCCGTTGATGTCCGGGGTGTCGTCGTCGCGCAACCGACCCCGCCGACCGGGCCGGGACCGGCTACCGGAGAAGTCGGGGATGTAGGTGTCGTGGCCAACGCCCATCTGGTTGGTCAGGTCCGCGCCGAGGGCGGCCCCCTGACTGCCGAGGCTCTGCGCCATCCCCCAGCCCTGCGCCAGCATCTGGCCTCCGGCACCGAGGGCGCCCAGGAGGCCGCCCGCGGAGCGCGTGAACCGGTCGTTGGTGGCCGCCTCCGTGGCGCCCTCGCCTCCGGACTGCCCGAAGGCGTCGCTGCTGGAGGCTGCATCCGAGGCGCTGGCGGCGTCCGCCCTCCCGTTCAGGAGGCCTTGCCAGCCGCCCTGGGCGGCCAGGCCGGCGCGCATGGCCGAGCCGGAACTCGTCCCGGGCTCGACGAACGCGAGCAGCTTGAACAGCGCCAGCGGCGCGAAGCTGCCGACGAAGATCAGCACCACACCCGGCACGGCGGTGCCGATCGCGGTCTGCAGGGAGTCGGTCATCGACAAGGCCACGCCGCTGGTCGCCTTCACGCCCAGCCCGAGCAGCAGCACCATCAGGACTGGCGTGAACGCGGCGGCCAGGAACCAGCGGAACGTCTTCCAGAACCAGGAGCGTCCGCCATCCCACACCAGCCCGGCGGCGGAGACCGGGTTGGTGGCGTCCAGCACCATGAGCGCGGCCGCGCGGGCGAGCATGACAAGCAAGTGCGCTACGGGAGGTTGTCGCGGGTTCCGTGGAATTTCGGTGGCGGTCCTGGTGATCGTCAGGCGGTGATCACGGGTTCATCATGACTGATGGCGCCGACATTCTGTGTGGCGATGTGGGCGTCGAGCGCGGTGCGCAGCGCGGGTAGGTGCAGGTGGCCGTTGAGGTGGCGGAACTGGTTGGACGCCTCGAGCATCCCGGCGGCGCACCAGCGCAGCGCCATGGTGGCGTTCTGCCAGTTCTTGACGTTGGCCGAGTGGGTGCGGGCGATCGAGATCATCGGCTCGATGGCGTTGGTCGAGCGCAACGTGCGGGCCAGAGATGTCCAGGCGCAGCACGGTCAGCGTCTCGGACAGGCCCTCGTGAAGGGATCCGGCCGCGCCGGGGTGGGTGCGCTCGGGCTCCTTGGCCAGCACCTCCAGCTGTGCCTGGGCCAGGATCGCGGAGGCGGCGTGGTAGGCCGCCCGCATCCGCTTGGTGAGCGTGGAGGCGAGGTGGTCAGGCAGCTTGTCGGCCACGTTCCTGATCTTGTGCGGTTGGCATCTCTGGATCACCGGGTGGTCGACGACCCGCACGACCGCGGCGTGCAGGGCCTTGCCACCGTCGATGCCGACGAAGATCGGGCGGCTGGTGTCCAGGCCCCGTTCACGCAGCCCGGTCAGCAGGTCGCTGACCACGGTGGTGTTCTCCGTGGAGCCCTGCGCCAGGCCGAGCGGGTGCTTGGTCCCGTCGCGCCCGATCCCCAGCCCCACCACGCACAGGTGCTCACCGAAGTGCACCCCGTCGATCATCAACGCCACCAGGTCCAGCCCGGACAGGACCGCGGCGAGCAGCTCGCCCAGCGCGGTCTGGGTCGCCGCGACGAACCGGCGGCTGACCGCAGACCTGCTCGTCGAACGAGCCGAGGCCTCCACCTTGGTCCCGACCGGTTCCAGGCCCACCGGGTAGGCCCTGGTCCACAGGCCCGTCAGCATCCGTTCCATCGCCATCCGCCCAAGAACCTCGGTGCGCTAGAACACCTCGCAGGAGGCCACCGACAGCCCCCCGGACCCGTCGACCGTGCGCATCCGCGGCCGGGTCACCGCCACCCGCCGCCCACCCAGGGTGACCGAGCCCGCCCCGGCCCCGTGGCGCACCGCTACCCGCACCGGGTCGTGTGAGCCCCTGGGCCGGTCCCCACGGCCAACGCCAGCAGACCCTCCTGCACCTCGGCGGCCAGCTCGGCCATCACAACCGTGACGGACACCGGCAACACCAGCGTCCTCACGGGCGCGACCTCCTTCTGGTAGTCCCTGCTCACAACGGTCCCCTGCCCCTGGGTCGACTTGACGGTCGCCCAACAACTACCGCACGACAGCTGCCAGGCGGAGGACCGCCACCTCACCTTCCACCAGACCCGGAACAACCCCCTCGTTCGACAGGTCCTGACCGGGCAGGGCATGGACGAGTCGCAATTCGCCCTGGATTTCGATGCCCAGGTGGAATCGACGCTGGTGCTGCTGCGGCTGAACGTGACGCAGATGGTCGTCGCCGAGCTGTTCGGGGTCTGGCAGGCGACGGTCTCACGAGTCGTCAGCAGGACGATGCCGGTGCTGCAACAGGTGCTGGGCATGAGCGAGCCGACGATGTCCGACGTGGCCGACGGGCGGGTGTTGCTGATTGACGGGACGTTCGTACCGACTGGTAACAGGCCAGGCCAGGGGTGGGACGTGGAGAAGGCGAACTACTCGGGCACGCACCACCTGCAGTGCGTGAACATCCAGGTCGCCTGCGTGACGGACGGCACGTTGGCGACCGTGTCCGAACCGGTTGCCGGTGCGCGTCACGACGCCGCCGCGCTGCGGCTGTGCGGATGGGACGGCCAGCTGGAGGACACCACCTGGATCGCTGACACCGGTTACGTAGGCACGAACGCGATAACGCCCCGCAAGAAACCGCGTGGGGTGAAACGATCCGAGGCCGACACGATCTTCACCAAGTCCGTCTCCTCGGTACGCGCCGCGGTCGAGCACGCCATTCGTCACCTCAAGGAATGGAAAGTTCTCGCCACCGCCCTACCGGGGCCGACTACGAGAGCTGCCCGCCGTCATCGGCACCGTCGCACGACTCGAACTCTTCCGACTCGGATGGTAGGCGCCGTGAATAACACCCTCAGACGGGTGGCGAGCGAGTGCTCGACCCCGAACTTGGCCACGAGTTCCTCCTCGTAGTTGAGCAGCAGGGCCTGCGCCTGCCCGCCGAGTAGAGCAGTGAGGGCGAGCTGGGCACGCTTCGCGTACCGGTGCTCGATCTTGTTGCGCAATCCGATGAAGAACTCGAGGTTCGCCCGGATGGGGTCCTGATCGCTCGTCCAGCGCTCTCTGACCGACCTGGCGAACTCCCACTGCTTGGGCTCGCCATCGATCCGCTCCAGCAGCCGCCGCTTGCCTTCGGTCTTCCAGTAGCGAGTGTCAACCTTGTCCCGGGCGAACTCGGCGTGGAGCAGGTAGAGCCAGGCGACGTGCATGTGGACGATGAACGCCTCGAAGGATCGCGCCTCCGCAGGGTCGTTGTACAGCCGTACAGCGAGCAGGGCCTCGTCCTGGGAAGCCTCGACCATCTGCATGTACTTGCTGGGACGCGCCACGGTGCACCACCTTGATTGGATACGCCCAGGCTAGAACCTCGCTCCGACCCGGACGGCGCGGGAGGTGTCGTCACTCCTGATCGGGAGGAGAGATGCCTGGCGTCGCTTGCTCGGCTGCGGAGGGCGTCGAATCACCGCTGCGAGAGGCCCTCGCGGGGGCGGCGTTTGCCGTCCGCTCTTGATTCGGGTCCAGTCGCGGGAGCACAGGGTGTTATTCACGGCGCCTACCGTCCGAGTCTGAATAGTTCGAGTCGTGCGACGGTGCGGATGGCGGCGGGGAGCTCTCGTAGTGGGCCCCGGTAGCCGGTGGCGAGGACTTTCCATTCCTTGAGGTGGCGGATGGCGTGCTCGACCGCGGCACGTATCGAGGAGACAGATTTGGTGAAGATCTTGTCGGCCTCGGGCCGTTTCACCCCACGCGGTTTCTTGCGGGGCGTGATCGCATTCGTGCCCACCTATCCGGTGTCGGCGATCCAGGTGGTGTCCTCCTCGGTTCGGTTGACGACCATGGGCGTGTTCCTCCCTCGTGCGTGGCGGGTGGATGTCGTGCGGGCTGTCAGTGGGCCGCGTGCTGGTGGCCGTAGCGGTGCGGGTCGGCGTCGAACGCGGCGGCGCACCCTGGGGAGCAGAAGTAGAACGTGGTCCCGTCGTGCTCGCGGCTGGCCGCAGCGTTGGCCGGGTCGACCTTCATGCCGCAGACGGGGTCTACGACCTCGGTCGCGGCGGCCTCGGGGGTGTCGTCGTGGTGGTACATGGGGTTCTCCTCTTGTTCGTCGTGCTCACTTGCCAGCTCGACCACCGGGGCGGTGGCCGGGATCATCGGATGCGCCGTGGCAGGGCGCGGAACGAAGCGCCGCAGCCGGTTGGCGTTGGTCACCACCGACAGCGACGACAGCGCCATCGCCAGGGCGGCGATCATCGGGCTGAGCAGCAGCCCGAACGCCGGATACAGGGCGCCGGCGGCGATCGGGATGCCGATCGCGTTGTAGCCGAACGCGAAGCCCAGGTTCTGGCGGATGTTGCGCATCGTCGCCCGGGACAGGTCGATCGCGGTGACCAGGGCGTCCAAGTTCCCCGAGATCAAGGTGATGTCCGAGGACTCGATAGCCACGTCGGTGCCGGTGCCGATCGCCGAGCCGACGTCGGCCTGGGCCAGAGCGGGGGCGTCGTTGATCCCGTCGCCCACCATCCCGACGACCCGGCCGCCGGCCTGTAGTCGCTTGACCTCGCGGGCCTTGTGCTGCGGCAGCACCTCGGCCACGACGCGACGGATGCCGACCTGGCGGGCGATGGCGGCAGCGGTGTTGCGGTTGTCGCCGGTCATCATCACGACGTCGATGCCACGGGCCGCCAGGTCGGCGATCGCCGCCGCCGAGCCGTGCTTGACCGGGTCGGCCACAGCGATGACGCCGGCCGGGTGCCCGTCCACGGCGACGAGCATCGGTGTCTTGCCGTCGCGGGCCAGGTCTTCCAGGTCGCCGAGCAGCCGGGTCGGGTCGATGCCGGCGCCGGTCAGCAGCCGCTGATTGCCGATGAGCACCTCGAGGTCGTCGACGCGGGCGCGCACGCCTTGACCGGTCACCGACTCGAACTCGCAGGCGCGCGTCGTGTCCAGGCCCCGCTGGAGGGCCCCGGCCAAGATTGCCGCGGCCAGAGGGTGCTCGGAATCGCGCTCAGCGGCAGCCACCAGGGACAGCAGCTTGTCAGCATCGAACCCACTCACAGGCAACACGTCGGTCAGCTGGGGGGCGCCCTGGGTGATCGTGCCGGTCTTGTCCAGCACCACGGTGGTCAGCTTGTGCGCGGTCTCCAACGCCGCGGCAGAGCGGATCAGGATGCCGTGCGTGGCGCCTTTGCCGGTGCCAACCGTGATCGACAGCGGCGTGGCCAGCCCCAGGGCGCACGGGCAGGCGATGACGAGCACGGACACCGCGGCCACCAGAGCGAACACCCCGGCCGGCGGCGGCCCGAGCAGCCACCAGACGACGAACGACCAGATCGCGATGGCCATGACCGCTGGCACGAAGTAGCCGGAGACCTTGTCCGCCAACCGCTGGATCGGGGCCTTGGAGCCCTGCGCCTCGCGCACGAGCTTGATGATCTGGGCAAGCATGGTGTCCGCGCCGACCTTGGTCGCGGTGTACCGCAGCGACCCGGTCTGGTTGATCGTCGCGCCGATCACGGTGTCACCAGCGCGCTTGAGAACCGGGATCGGCTCGCCGGTGACCATCGACTCGTCAACCGGGGACGCCCCGTCGCTGACCTGCCCGTCGACCGGCAGCTTCGCTCCGGGCCGGATGACGACGGTGTCGCCGACGACGACGTCCTCGACGTTGACCTCGAGATGCGCACCGCCGCGCAGCACGCGGGCGGTGCGGGGCTGCAGCCCGATCAGGGCGCGAATCGCCTCCCCGGTGCCGGCCTTCGCCTTGGTCTCCAGCAGCCGGCCCACCAGGATGAGGGTGAGGATGACGCCGACCGCTTCGTAGTACACCTGCTGTGAGCTCTCCGGCAGCAGTCGGGGGGTGAACGTCGCGACCAGGCTGTATCCGAAGGCGGCGATGGTGCCGAGCGTGATCAGCGAGTTCATGTCGGCGGTGCGGTGCGACAGCGCGAGCCAACCGGTGCGGTGGATCGGCCAGCCCGGGTAGACCATCACCGGCGCGATCAGCAGCAGCTGGAACCAAGGCGTCAGCAGCAGCGCCGGCACCCACGTCGCACCGAACAGCGACTCGGCCATCACCGCGAACAGCACCGGGGCCGTGAGCACAGCCCCTGTCACGACACGTCGACCCAGGTCCGCGATCTCTGCGGCGCGTTCGGTCGCTTCGGCATCTGCCGACGACGTGCCCGCGTCCCGAGCCGCGCCGGCGGACGCCGCCGGACCGTCCGCGCTGCCGGTCGAACCGTCGTGCGGTGGGACCCCGTCACCACGGTGCGCCTGCTCCGGCAGGGTGACCGGCGCGGCCGGTCGCTCGAGCAGTGCTGTGGCCGCACCAGCGGAACGGCCGGAACCGGCGACGACCTTGACCGTCCCGTGCAGCATGTTCATCCCGCAGGCAAAGCCGTACTCGCCGGCCTCCTGCGGGGTGAACTCGACCGCAGTCGTCGCGTAGGCCGGCAGGGTCTGGTTGACCTTGAAGTCGGGGAACACGACACGTGCGGAGCAGTCGCCGGCCTCTTGCCGGTCGAACAGCAGCCGCACCGGCATGCCCTGGACCACCTCGATCACATCGGGGCTGTAGCCGCCCTTGACCGCGACCGTCAGCACCTGCGCACCCTGCTCGACCGTGGCCCGGTGCGAGTGGCGCGGACCGAAGAAGTACCAGCCCAGCAGCCCGGTCACGACCACCGCGACCGCGACGACGACGACGTCCATGGCTCGTAGACCCCTTCCCTGCATGTCCCCACTGCCGGCGGCAATTGGCCCCCACGGGCTCGGGTGCACCCTGCAACACCGCAGTCGTACTGTCGGCGCGATCCGGCAACCCGATACCCCGCGGGGGTATTCCGAGCGTAGACCGCTGAATGCTGCGCTGAGCGTGCGTCCCGATGGAGATTCGATGAAGCACGCGATCGTGGACGCCTCCTCGTCGCCGCGACGACGCATGCTGGGGCTGTGCGACTTCAGCTGCTGTACTTCGACGGGTGTCCCAACTGGCAGGTCATGGAGGCGCGGCTCCGAGCGGCCGTGACGACCTCGGGCCGCACGGGCGAGGTGGAGCGGGTCCTGGTCAGGACCCCGGAGGAAGCGACGGCTCTGGCCTTCCACGGATCCCCCTCCGTCCTGGTGGACGGCAGGGACCCGTTTGCCGAGGCCGACGCGCCGGTCGGACTGCTCTGCCGGATCTACCGCACCCCCGATGGCCTCGCCGGGTCGCCCACGACAACGCAGCTGATCGAGGTTCTGTCCCGGGGCTGACGCGGTGCAACGTCAGGCACGAACGGCCCCGGCCTGTAGCCCTCCCCCGGGCGTGGTGCTGCTTCGTCGAGCCCGGCAAGGACGTGGTGAGCCGGGCTGGCCGGCCTTTCAGACCGGTGCGGGGTGGGTATGGCCGCCGCCCACGTGCAGTGCCGCCGGTTCGGACCGGAAGGCAACGATCGCCGCGACGACGGTGGTCGCCGGGATCGCCACCAGCAGGGCGGGCCGGGCCACGTGCGAGCCGGCCCAGGTTCGACGCCGGGATGCTCGCGCTGTGGGGTGGTGCCGGCGTGCTCGCCGGCCCGGTCCGCAGGCTCCTTCGGGGGAGCTGCTCACCGAGTCGTCGGCGCTCAGGAGATGCGCTCGTGGTTCTCACGCGTCAGCTGCGGGGGCACGTCCGCCTGCTCGTGACCGTTGGCGAGCGTGGTGCTGTGGCCGGCTCCGCAGTGGTCATGGGCCCCGGCGCCATTGACTGGGCCGTCGCCACCGTGATCCTGGTCGTGGCCACCGTTCTTGAGGTGGTACTTCATCGCAGTCCCTTCGTGACGGGCGCGTGCCCGTCCAGTTGTTCCCGGAACTGGCGGTATGTGTCGAGGTCGATGTCCGCGATGAAGGCTTGCTGAAGATCGCCCCAGGCGGGCGGCAGGTCGATCTCGAACCGTGTCCCGCGACCGGCCCCGCCGCTGTGCGCCGTGATCGTGCCGCCGTGGGCTTGGGCCAGGGCTTTGACGATCGCCAACCCAGGGCCGTCACCGAGGTGAACTCGGTGCGGGTCAACGCAACCGGTTCGCCGCCAGCTCGCGGGGCCGAAACGGCTTGGCCATGTAGTCGTCAGCGCCCACCCACAGCCCGATGAAGGCGTCGAGCTCCTCGGTGCGGGCCGTCAGGATGATGACGTACACGTCGGAGAACGTGCGCACCTGCCAGCAGACCTCGACCCGGTCCAGGCCGGGCAGACCCAGGTCGAGCACAATCACCTCGGGGTCATGCTCGCGTGGCAGCTGGACCGCCTCGGCCCGTCGAAGGCCAGGCCGAACTCGAATCCGTCGTGTTCGAGGTAGCCCGCGATCAGGCGCCAGCGCTTGCTCGTCGTCCACGACCAGGGCACGTCGCGGGTCGGGTCTCGGTGCGTCCGTGCCGTCAGTGTGCCCACCGCGGAACTGATGCCGGCACTGCGGCAGTGCAGGTGGGCGCCAACTTCATCGAACCTTGACGGAAACGACACCGCCTGCGCTGGACGTCGCACCGACGATCGATCGTGGTGCTGGTCTGTCACATCTGCCAGCTCGCGCCCCTCGGCAGATCGGAGACATGGTGAGCCCAGCCCCGTCCGGCATCGTCCGGATCACGGTCGTGCCATCGCCGGCGTGCCACTTCTGCGACGACGCGGACCGCACCCTGGCCGAGCTGGCGTCCACGTTCGTGTTCGACGTCGAGCGGGTGCCCATCGAGACCCCCGACGGTCGGCACCTGGTCGCCGAGCACCGACCTGCCCTGGCTCCGCTGGTGCTGGTCGACGGGGAGTACTTCAGCTCCGGGCGCCTGCCTCGCAAGAAGCTGACCCAGCTGCTGGCGACCCGGGCGACCCGCCTCGACGGCGCCGCTGGCATGGTGGCTCCCAGTGGGCACTGAGCTCCTGGCGTCGCCCGTCGGCGGGGACCTGCTGACCGGCGGCAGCGTCGTTGCGGCTTTCCTCGCCGGCGGCGTGGCGCTGTTCGCGCCGTGCTGCATCGTGTTCCTCGCCCCCAGCTACCTGGCGGCGGCGGTGAAGAACGCCCGCTGGCGGCTGCTGCCGCTGACGTTCGTCTTCGCTGCCGGCCTGGCTCTCGTCCTGGTCCCGCTCACCCTCGGCGCCAGTGTCCTGGCCGGCGCAATCGCCCGGTACCACGCGCCGCTGTACTACACCGGCGGCGCGCTGATGGTCGCGCTGGCCGTCCTCACGCTGTCCGGACGGATGTGGTCGCTGCCGTCGTTCGTCCGGGCGCCGGACACCACCCGTGCCGACAGTGGGAGCTTCTTCGCGCTCGGCGTGTTCTCCGGCATTGCGTCGTCGTGCTGCGCGCCCGTGCTCGTCGGAGTCATGACGTTGTCCGCGCTGGCCGCCAGTCCGGTCGGTGGCCTCGTGCTGGGCCTGGCGTACGTGTTCGGCATGGTGTTCCCGCTGTTCGTCATGGCCCTCCTGTGGGACAAGGCGAAGTTGAACGAGCGCCGGTTCTGGCGCGCCAGGCCCGTCCGCGTCCGCCTGGCCGGCCGTGTCCTGGTCACCAACACCGTCAACCTGATCGTCGCTGTCGGCTTCTTCACGATGGGCATCGCGATCATCGCCCTGGCCGACGAGAAAGACATGTCCCGCGGTAGCGCGGCACAGACCTGGATCTCCGACCGGCTCACCACCACGTTCCTGCGCATCCAGGACTGGGCCTCCCCCGTCCCTGAGGTGCTCCAAGCGCTGCTGCTGTTCCTCGTCGTCGCCGCTCTGGTCGCGGCCACCCTCACCGACCGCCGCAATGTCGTCGCCCCCGCCCGCCGGGGCGGCAACCCGGGCGACCCGGCGGACCCGGCGGACACCACCGACACCGACTCGCTCCAGGACACCCGGTCCTGCCACCCGACACCCGCATCGAGGACTCAGCCATGACCTCCGGATCGGCCACCAAGCGCGCCCAAGAACGCCAAGAAGTCCTGCACGGGTTACAGGCTGACCAGGCCGCGGCCCAACGCAGGCACCGCCTCATCGTCGGCGGCATCTGGACCGTCGCCCTGCTCGTCGTCGCCGGGCTCGTCACCGCCGCACTGCTGTCCTCCCGTCCGACGCAGGACACCGCCAGCCGCATGGCACCGGACTTCACGCTCACCGACTCCGACGGCGGCAGCCACACGCTGTCCGCACTGCGGGGCCACCCGGTACTGCTGTACTTCTCCGAGGGCGCCGGCTGCGACGCGTGCATCGTTCAGCAGGCCAAGATCGAGGCCGACCCTGGGTTCGCCGCAGCGGGCATCACCGAGCTGCCGATCGTCATGAACACGGCCGAGCAGATCAACGCCGACCGGCAGCGACTGGGCGGCAAGGACGCCTTCCTGCTCGACGACGGCACCATCTCCCAGCAGTACGGGATGCTCGGCACCGGCATGCACGCCGGCCTGCCCGGACACGGGTTCGTCCTGGTGGACGCGGCCGGGAACCAGGTGTGGAAGGGCGACTACCCCTCGATGTGGATCGACCCCAAGGACCTGCTCAGCCTCGTCAAGGGCAAGCTCGGTCTCTAGACCGCACCACTCGAACACCGGAGGACTGCACCATGCCCAGATGTCGCCACGCCCATGACGAGCGCCAGGACCACACCTGCACCGACGAGTGCACCTGCGAGCACCACACGGCCTCGACGCTCGTCGCCGTTCACGACGACGCCCCGGCGCTGGCGCCCCGCACGCCCGAGCCACCCACCCGGGCAGCCTGACCCCGAGCGGGTCGGACGCCAGAGCGGACCCCCCATGCGACCGGTCCTGTTCTCCTTCCTCGGCTTCGACGTTCAGTCCTACGGCCTGAGCAAAGGCCTGGCCGCGCTGCTGGCCGCCTTCCTGCTCGGCGGTGCTTTCGCCCGGCGCGGGCTGAAGAAGGACGACGCCTACTCGCTGGTGATCTGGGCCACGATCTGGGGCTTCGTCGGCGCCAAGGTCTACTTCCTGCTCGAGCACACCGGTGAGATCACCTGGCACCACCTGGGCGGGTCCGGGTTCACCTGGTACGGCGGCCTGATCGGCGGCATCGCCACCTTCCTGGTCATCATCCGCCGCCGCCACCTGCCCGCCGCCTTCGTCGTCGACGCCGCGGCCATCCCCCTGACCTTGGCCTACGGGGTTGGCCGAATCGGCTGCTGGCTGTCCGGCGACGGCACCTACGGCAAGCCCACCAGCCTGCCCTGGGGCGAGTGCTTCCCCAACGGCATGGTCGCCACCGACGTGCCCGTGCACCCCACGCCGCTGTACGAGGTGTTCGCCGCACTGTTCATCGCCGCGATCCTGTGGTGGCGGCAGCGGCGCAGCCGCCCGCCACTGGAGCTGCTCGGGGCGTACCTGATCCTCTCCGCCATCTCCCGATTCCTCGTCGAGATCCTGCGGGTCAACACCCCCGTCCTGTTGGGGCTCACCCAGCCGCAGCTGTGGGCGATCGCCAGCATCCTCGCCGGCGCCGCGATCATCGTCCACGGCCGCCTGCGCCCATGGAGCGCCGAGCCCATCGCCCCGGTCAGCGACGGCGGAACCGCCGGGACGCACAACTTCATCAAGGCTTGATCGCATCGCAGACGGACCGCAATCAACTGTACCGGAGGCTAGGACCAAGGTCCCGGTCTCGGGACGGCCGTTCGAACTTCGAGGAGACACCGTTGCGTATCCGACACACCGCCGCCCTGAGCGCCCCGCTCCTGGCCGCCGGGCTCGCCCTGGCCGGCTGCTCCACCACCGCGTCCGAGCCCTTGACGCCGAGCACGACAACGACAGCCAGCGAGCAGGCACCCAGCACGACCGCCACGGTGGGCGCCGCCAACCAGGCCGACGTGCAGTTCGCCCAGATGATGATCGTCCATCACCAAGGCGCCCTCGACATGGCCCGGCTGGCGGCCGACCGCGCAGCCCGCCCCGAGGTGCGCGAGCTCGCCGCGGACATCGAGGCGGCCCAGCAGCCGGAGATCGACACCATGACCGGCTGGCTGGCCGAGTGGGACGCCGCGCCCCTGGCCTCCGGCGGCGCGATGCCCGGTATGGACCACGGGGCGATGAGCGAGTCCGGGGAAGGCGGCATGGCCAGCGACCAATCCATGACCCAACTGCAGAACGCGTCCGGGGCGGACTTCGACCGGCTCTTCCTGCAGCTGATGACCATCCACCACCAGGGCGCCGTAGACATGTCCGAAACAGAGGTCAACGCCGGTCAGAACGCCGCAGCGACCGCCCTGGCCCACAAGATCATCGTCGACCAGACCGCCGAGATCGACCTCATGGCCAAGCTGCTGGACGGTGAGTAGCCAGGGTTCGGACACTCCGAGCGGGCGCACCGCGTTCGACCCCTAGTGCCGGCCGAGGCGCGCAGCGTGGAAGCTGAACGGCGTGAGCGAGTGGAAACGTGCTGTTCATCTCAAGCTATGGGCCAGCTACTCGGAGGGCCTTCCAGTCGACGTCACCACCCCATGGCGTCGGCGTCGCTAAATGCGGCGCAGGGGGTTCGGCAGAGTCCCCGATCCACGATCGCCCGACGTGCGGTCAGTACCGGAGGACGGCAGCGAGGTCCGCCCCGCCGGGCAGAGCCAGGTCCGGCGACGCGTGCACCTGCCCACCCTGGACGAGGGTGTCCGCCGCGGCCCGGTCCATCAGCTCGCAGCGTGCGAACCTCTCGTCGGCGCCGAGCCGGACGACGGTGGGTTTGCCGGTCGACGACGGCTCCCCGCACCGGGCGCTCCCGGGCAGGAACACAGCGGCGACCCGACCATGGCTGGCGGCATCCGCCACAGCCTGCAGGTCGATCGACACCCGACCGGTGTCCTGCAGCTCAGCGAGCTGAGCGAGAGCGCCGCGGGCCCGTTCCTCCAGGATGCCGGCGATGACCGGCCAGGCGATCTCGTGGAGCTCCGCCGCGCTGAGGTCGTCGGGGTTCCGCTCGACGGCGTCCGCGAGCACGTGCGGATAGTCGTTCAGCCCCCGGTACATCGCCACCACCTCGGTGAGACCCACCAGGACCATCGGAAGGTCCTGGTTCCCGAGATAGTCACGCAGCCCGTCGGCGACCTGGCGGAGGAACCAGCGGACATCCTCCTTCGTGTCGGACGAGTCCCGGGCGCCGTAACCGTAGAAGATGGCAGGACCGCCTCGCCCCGCGGGGGAGACCGGGCGCGCCATGGCGTCGGAGCGGGGCTCCGCCGGCTCGGTGACGTCGAGCAGGCTGGTGGGAACCGCGCCCAGCTCGAGCTCCTCGATGCGGTCACGGCTGCCGCCGAACAGCCGCACCATGCGCTGGCTCAGCGCGAGCACGAGGAAGTGCTCATCACCGCTGAGCAGTCGGAGCAACGGCCCGATGACGAAGCGGTTCCCGACGGTGGCGACCTCCGGCAACGTCATAGGGACGCGGAACACCTTCGACCAGCCGGGTCGCAGATACATCGCGAGACCGTCGCTCATGTACTGCCACGCCATCGCATCGCGCTGCAGCGCCCGGGCCGGGAAGAGCAGGTCCTCGATCTGGCGCGGGCGAACGCCCTGCTCGGTGAGCGCCGACTCGACCCCGGCCAGCAGGTTCTTGAACCGCAGGGGATCACCCTGCACGTCCGCACCGGACCGGTGCGTCGGCAGGAACATGCAGATGTGCTCGCCCCCGTCGTCGGTACGCGTCAGCATCTCCAGATCGGCCCTGGTCACAAGGTCCATCCGACACCTGCCTCAGATCGTCGCCGCCAGCTGAGCCTCAGTGCCCAGCACCTCCGACTGTACGGCTACCCGATGGACCCGCGGCCGGGTCCCGCGATCCGGCGGCCCGGGTCACCCCCGTGCGAGGCTGTCCACCGCCGTCCGCAACCGGTCGGCGGCCTCGTCGGCGACGGGTGTCAGGGCCTCGTTGCCGGTGACGGTCACCATGACCTGGGGATCGAGCGCCTCGACGACGGTGCGGCCGTCGCCTGCGATACGCACCACGACGGTGCAGGGCAGCAGCAGACCGATGGACTCCTCCGTCCCGAGCGCGCGGTGCGCCAGGGCCGGGTTGCACACGCCGAGGATGGTCTGCGCCGGCACGTCGACGCCGAGCTTGCCCTTCAGCGTCGCCGCCATGTCGATCTCGGTCACGACGCCGAACCCCTCGTCTGCCAGCGCGCTCCGCACGGCCGCGACCGCCTCGTCGAAGCCGAGACCCACCGTAGTGCTGATGCCGTAGCTCATCGGAACCCTCCGGGTGCTCGATGGCGCGCGCCGCGGAGAGGCTGACGCACGGGGCGACGGCGTCGAGGGACGTCGACCACCCTCCACACCATACCCCTGGGGGTATTCGCTCACCGAGCCGACAGCTCCGGGCGTCAGCGGCCACCGTCGATCCGGCGGGACCGCTGCTCGGCCCCCCCGGTGCCGTAGGGATAGTCGTCGATCGGCGGGGCGCTCACGGCGTCGAGCCGAGCACGCTCCTCCTCGCCCAGCACGAGCCCGACGGCACCGAGGTTGTCCGCCAGCTGGTGCAGGCTGCGCACCCCGAGGATCACCGACGTCACCCCGGGCCGTCCCGAGAGCCAGGCGAGCGAGACCTGCGCGGGCGAGGCACCGTGACCCCGAGCGACCTCGCGCACGGCGTCGACGATCCGCCAGGTGCGCTCCTGGGCGTTGCGCGCCTCCCACGCCTCCATGCCGCGCGTGGGGTCCTCCCCCAGCCGGGTCGCGCCGATGGGCAGGACGTCACGCTCGTACTTCCCGGTCAGCCAGCCGCCGGCCAGCGGCGACCACGGCAGAAGGCCCAGCCCCGCGTCGAGGACCGCCGGGACGATCTCGTGCTCGATGCCACGGGTCAGCAGGTTGTACTGCGGCTGCAGCGTGACCGGCAGGTTCCAGCCGTGCCTCGCCGCGACGTGGACGGCCTTGGTGAGCTGCCAGCCGAGGTAGTTCGAGAAGCCGTAGTAGCCGATAGCCCCACTGCGCACCGCGTCGTCGAGGAAGCCCAACGTCTCCTCGATCGGGGTGAGCGGGTCCCACGCGTGCATCTGGTAGAGGTCGATGTGCTCGACACCGAGGCGGCGCAGCGAGGCGTGCAGCGCGAGGCGCAGGTGGCGGCGCGAGGTCCCGAGGTCGTTCGGACCGTGTCCCGTCGGGAAGCGGCCCTTCGTCGCGATGACGACCTGGCGGGCCTCGGTGGGGTGCGCCGCCAGCCAGCGGCCGACGATCTCCTCGCTGGCGCCCGCGCTGTAGACGTCGGCGGTGTCGATGAGGTTGCCGCCGGCCGCCACGTAGGCGTCGATGATCGCGTGGGAGGTGGCCTCGTCGGCCTCGGCACCGAAGGTCATGGTGCCGAGCGCCTGCTCGAAGACGGCCACCCCGCTGCGGCCGAGTGTGCGGTAGGACATGGTTCTCCCTTGAGCTTCTGGCGACAGGGACGGCCTGGGTCGCCTCCAAGCCTAGTGACGGCCCAGCGGGTCGGCACGGCTGGTCAGCGCGCCGCGCTCGGGTCCGGCGAGGGGAAGAGGCGCAGCCGGTGGTCCGGGGTGAACAGTCGCCGGACGAGACCCAGGACCACCACCGCGGTCGTGCTCGCCACCGAACCCAGCACCAGGAACATCACGACCGACTGCAGCATCACCGCGTCCGCCGGGGACACCCCGGCGAGGATGAGGCCGGTCATGGCGCCCGGCAGGAACACCAGGCCGGTGGCCTTCGTCGTCTCGATCTGCGGGGACAGGGCAGCCCGCAGCGCGATGCGCACGTACGGGGTGGCGGCCACCCGCGACGGCAGGCCGAGGGCAAGCCGGGCCTCGACCTCGTCACGCTTGTCGCGGAGCTCATCGACCAGCCGCCGCGCGACCAGGACCGTCGCGGTCATGGCGTTGCCGACCATCATCCCGGCGATCGGCACGATCGTGCGGCCCTGGGCCGGCAGCACGCCGAACCCGAAGATCACGCCCAGGGTGATCACCGCGGCGACGGCGAATGCGGCGATGGTCAGCGGGGCGATGCCCGGGACCTCGGGAGCGCGCCGGCGCGCCACGGTGCCGGCGTAGGCGATCATCGCCACGACCCACAGCCACGACCAGACCAGCGGCGTCTCCGGGCGGACCAGCGCCGTCAGGGCGAGCCCGACCAGTCCCAGCTGGACCACGGCCCGTACCGCCGCCCAGAGGATCTCGCGCTCCAGCCCCAGCCGGCGCCAGACCGAGATGCCGACCGCCACGGCGACCAGCACCAGCGAGGTCGCCAGACCACCCAGGCTCACCGGACCGTTCACCGTGCCTCCTCCGCCGCGGCGCCACCGTCGCGCACCTCGGTCATCCCGACGCAGCGGCCCCGCTCCACCCGGAGCACCCGGTCGGCGACGCGGTCGACCTGGCCGGGGTCGTGACTGACCCACAGGGCGGCCAGGCCGTGGGCCACCAGGGCGAGCACGGTCGCCTCGACGGCCCGGCCGGCCTCCTCGTCGAGCGCAGAGGTCGGCTCGTCGAGCAGCAGGATCTCCGGGGCGGTGATCAAGGTCCGGGCCAGGCACACCCGCTGCGACTCGCCGCCGGACAGCGCCCCCGCGTCCCGGTCGGCGTAGTCCTGGCCGAGCCCCACGCGGTCGAGCACGTCGCGCAGCTCGTCGGGCGTCGCACCGGGCCGGGCGGTCAGCAGGTTGTCGGTGACCGAGCCGGGGAACGGCGTCGGCCGCTGGAAGACCATGCCGACGCGTCGACGCAGCTGCAGGGGGTCGAGCCCGGCCACGTCCGCACCGTCGAACAGGACCCGCCCCCGCGCCGGGACCTCCAGGCGGTTGCACAGCCGCAGCAGCGTGGACTTGCCGGCGCCGGACGGGCCGGTGACAGCCGTCACCCCGTGGCCGGGGACCTGGGCCGACAGGCCGTCAAGGGCGCGGACGCCGGCCCGCTCGACGACGACGTCCTCGAACACGAAACCCCCGGCGCCCGGCACCCGACCACGCTCCTCCTCGCCGACGGCCCTCGGGAGCGGTCCACCCGGGGCCCGGACGAGCCTACCCAGCAGCTGCGCGGCCCCGGACCGGCGCTGCGAACCGTCGCCGTGCACGGGTAGGTTGACCGGGCCGGTGGACACCCGGCTGACCCCGGCCGCGCCGCGGCCCTGCCCGAGGAGACCCCGCTGTCCCCGTTGCCCCGTCTGGTCGCGTTCGACCTCGACGACACCCTGGCCCCGTCCAAGTCGCCGCTGCACCCCCGGATGGCAGACCTGCTCGTCGCGCTGCTCGACGAGGTCGAGGTCTGCGTCATCTCGGGCGGCCAGTTCGGGCAGTTCCGCACGCAGGTCGTCGACCAGCTGACCGGGGCGCGTCCGGACGAGCTCGCCCGGTTGCACCTCATGCCGACCTGCGGCACGCAGTACTACCGCTACCGCGAGCCGCAGTGGGACCGCGTGTACGCCGAGGACCTCACCGAGGACGAGAAGCGCCGCGCCCTGGTCACCCTGGAGGACCGCGCGCGCCGGCTCGGGCTGTGGGAGGAGCGGACCTGGGGTCCCATCCTCGAGGACCGTGGCAGCCAGGTGACGTTCTCCGCGCTCGGGCAGGCGGCGCCGGTCGACGCCAAGGCGGCCTGGGACCCGACCGGGGCGAAGAAGTCCGCCCTGCGGCAGGCCGTCGCCGCGCTGCTGCCCGATCTGGAGGTACGGTCCGGCGGATCCACCTCCGTGGACATCACCCGGCGCGGCATCGACAAGGCCTACGGGATCGCTCGCCTCGCGGAGGTCACCGGGATCGACCTGGTCGACATGCTCTTCGTCGGGGACCGCCTGGACGAGGCCGGCAACGACTACCCGGTGAAGGCGCTGGGGGTGCCGTGCCACGCCGTCACCGGCTGGGTCGACACCGCCGACTACCTCACCGGCCTCATCCCCCGGCTGCACGCGGCCCGCGCCCAGCGCTGACCACCTGGCGGGACTCGGGACCAACGGCCCAGACGGGCGCTACCCTGACCGGCGTGGACGCACGCGGGGCGCTACCGGTCGCCCGTGCCGGCCTGTCGACGGCGACGACCGTCGCCCTCGCCGTCGCCGGTCACGTCGCAGCCGGCGGCCACGCACCCTCCGGCGCCGCGGTCGTCGCACTGATCGCCGGCACGGTGCCCCTGCTCGCGCTCGTCTCCCGTGCGCCGCTGCGGCTGCGCAGCCTGGTGCCGCTGCTGGCCGGCCTACAGGTCCTCCTGCACCGCGGCCTGGAGATCCTCCCGCAGACCTACCCGGCCGGATTGCACGTGCACGGCGCTCCCGTGCAGCTGGCCGCGACTGCGGCCACGATGCCCACCTCGACCGCGATGCCGGCGGCCCACGCGGCGGCCGCGGCGCTGGCAGCGGTCGTCCTGGTCGCCGCGGACCGGGCGGCGCTCGCGAGCCGGCACTGGCTCCGCCACACGCTGCCGCTGCTCCTGGGTGCGCCCGCTCCGGCGGTGCGTCGGCTGTCGCCGGTGCGGGTGGGCGTCGGGCGCCCCAGCGGAACCGTTCCCGACCCGACCGGCTCCCGGCGCGGCCCGCCGGCCGGGGTCTGCGCCACCGCCTGAGAACCGACCCGTCGCCGCCCGCATCGGGCGCCAGCACGGCCGACGGCTCCTGCGCGGACGGCGCCCCGTGTCCCTGACGCCCGCTCCTGCCCTGCCGAGAGGCTCCCATGACCATGCCCTGCCCGGCGTGCGCCCCTGCGCGCTCGCCGTCCTGCCCGACCCCCGGCCCCCGGCCGGCCCGTCCGGGACGCACCGCCCTGCGGGTGGTCGCCACCGATCTCCTCGCCGGCGCACTGCTCGTCTGCGCGATCGTGGCGACAGCCGGCTCGCCCGCCGGCGCGCACGACAGCCTCGTGCGCGCCGACCCCGCGGACGGGTCGGTGCTCGCCCAACCCCCTGCGGCGGTGACCCTGGAGTTCTCCGACCCACCGCTCGACGTGTCGCCCCAGGTCGTCGTGCGCGGAGCCGACGGGGGCGTCGTGGCCGACGTCGTGCCCACGATCACCGACCGCACCGCCACGGCACCGCTGCCGCAACCCCTCGCGCCGGGCGCGTACACCGTGGCCTGGCGGGTCGTGTCCGGGGACGGGCACCCGATCGAGGGGTCGCTCGGCTTCACCGTCCAGGGGCCCAGCACACCTGCACCGACGGCCTCGACGCCGCCAGCCGGCCGGGGCGCCGGCGCCACGCCGCTGCCCACCGCCGCACTCTCGGCGGTGCCGACGTCCGCCCCGACGTCGGGTCCCGGCACCGCCTCGTCGGGTCCCGGCACCGGCTGGTGGGTGGCCGGCGGCGTGCTGCTGGTGGCAGCCGTCGCCTGGGGGTTGCGCACCCGCCGGACCGGCGGTGCCGCATGAGTGCCCCGAACCGCAGACCGCGGCTCCACGCCTCGCCTCGGGTCGGTGCTCTGCACGCCGTCCTCGGGGTGGCGCTCGCGGTCCTCACGCCGGCGGCCTGCTCCGGCCCATCGCAACCGGCCGACGTGGCCACCCCGACGACGAGCCCGACGCCGTCAGCCGGGTCGACCACGACCGGTCGGGCGACCGCCGGGCTCGTCGTCCGGGATGCGTGGGTCAAGGCCGCCGACAGCGGGATGACTGCGGTCTTCGCCACCCTGGTCAACGACTCCGACCACGACGTGCACATCG
This sequence comes from uncultured Actinomycetota bacterium, assembly GCA_963703555.1. Lineage (GTDB taxonomy): Bacteria > Actinomycetota > Actinomycetes > Actinomycetales > Cellulomonadaceae > CAVPEV01. The sequence goes on from CAVPEV010000044.1 coordinate 129,334, forward strand.
TCGGCGCCACCTCGACGGCCGCCGCAATGGTCGAGCTGCACGAGACGGTGCCCGACGGTGCCGGCGGCACCGTCATGCGCCAGCTGCCCCAGGGGTTCGCCGTCCCCGCCGGAGGTACCCGCACGCTGGACCCGGGGGGCGACCACATCATGCTGATGGACCTCACCGCACCCGTCCTGCCGGGCACCGAGGTCACGGTGGCGCTGCGGACCGAGGACGGCGGGACGCTGCCACTCATCGCGGTCGCGCGCAGCTACGCCGGCGCCCAGGAGCACTACATGGGGCCCACACCGTGACCGAGCAACGGATCGGCCGCCGCGCGGTCCTCCAGGGCGGGCTCGCGGCGGCCGCCGGGGCGCTGGTCGGGGTCGGTGGCCGCGCGGCATGGGACAGCAGCCGTGGCGACGGATCAGGACCGCCGTCGGTGCCGACCCGTGGCGAGCCGGCGATCCCGCAGCCGGATGCTGCGGGTGCCGCCACCGTGGCGTTCCACGGCGCACGGCAGGCCGGGGTCGGCACGCCGGCCCAGGCCTTCGCCTGGTTCGTGGCCCTGGACCTGTTCCCCGGCACGGACCGCGATGCCCTGGTGCGGCTCATGCGGGTGTGGACCGACGACATCCGTCGGCTGACCCGGGGCCGGCCCGGGCTGGCCGACGCCGAGCCGGAGCTCGCCGCCGTGCCGGCCCGGCTGACCGTGACGCTCGGGTACGGGCCCGCCATCTTCATGGCCGCCGGGCTGGAGCACCTGCGCCCGGCCTGGCTGGCCCCGCTGCCGGCCTTCGGCGTCGACCGGCTGACGGACTCCTGGTGCGGCGGCGACCTGCTGCTCCAGGTCTGCGCGGACGACCCGGTGACCGTGTCCCACGCCGTCCGGGTGCTCGCCGCCCAGGCCCGCACGTTCACCACGGTGCGCTGGGTCCAGCGCGGGTTCCGCCGCGCGGCCGGGACCACCCGGCCGGGCACCACCATGCGCAACCTCATGGGCCAGCTGGACGGCACGCGCAACCCGGTGCCCGGCATCGACGACGACCTCGTCTGGCACGGCGCCGGGGCGCCCGCCTGGCTCGCCGGCGGCACCAGCATGGTCGTCCGGCGGATCCGGATGGACCTGGACGGCTGGGACCAGGTCGACCGTCCGGCACGCGAGGCCATCATCGGCCGCCGGCTCGCCGACGGGTCGCCGCTCACCGGGCGGCAGGAGACCGACGTCCCGGACCTGGACGCCGTCGACGCTCTGGGTTTTCCGGCAATCGATGTGGCGGCGCACATCCGCCGAGCCCGGGCGGCCGACCCGGCGGTGCGGATCCTGCGGCGGGGGTACAACTACGACGATGCGGGGGGTCCCGGCGCGCCGCCGGACCGCGGTCTGGTCTTCATCGCGTTCCAGCGCGACGTCACCGCGCAGTACGTGCCCCTGCAGCGCCGCCTCGACGAGCTCGACCTGCTCAACCGCTGGACCACGCCCGTGGGGTCCGCGGTGTTCGCCGTGCCGGGCGGCTGCGCCGAGGGCGAGCACCTCGGGCAGCGACTGCTCCAGGCCTGACCGGGCGGGTGACCTCCTGCGGGCCTGCCCGCGGGCCCGCGGGGTCGCTCCGTCAGTGCCGAGGCCCGCCGACCTCGCTCAGCGGCACGTCCGGATCGGCCAGGCGTTCCCGGTCCACCGGCCCGGGCGCCCCGATGAGGGCGATGACGTCGTCCACGACGTCCCAGACGTTGACGTTCATGCCGGCCAGCACCCTGCCGCCGCGCAGCCAGAAGGCGATCAGCTCGCGTCCGGCGACGTCGCCGCGGACCACGAGGTCGTCGTAGCCGTCCGGGCCGACCCAGCCGACGTACTCCATGCCGAGGTCGTACTGGTCGGAGTAGAAGTACGGCAACCGGTCGTAGACCGCGTCCCCGCCGAGCAGCGCCGCGGCGGCGATGGCGGGCTGGTGCAGCGCGTTCGCCCAGTGGTCCACCCGCAGGTAGCGCTGCAGCACCGGATGCCAGGCCCGGGCCACGTCGCCGGCTGCAGCGACCCCGGGGGCCGAGGAGCGCAGGTGGGCGTCGACCACGACACCACGCTCGACGGCCAGCCCGGCCTGCTCGGCCAGTGCCGTCGACGGGTCTGCGCCGAGGCCGAGCACGACGACGTCGGCGTCCAGGGCGGAGCCGTCGTCGAGGACGACGGACCGGACCCGACCGTGGTCCCCGCGCAGCTCCCGCACGCCGGTCCGGGTGCGCAGCACCACGCCGTGCTCGCGGTGCAGTCCGGCGAACAGGTCGGCCATCTGGGGGCCGAGCACCTCACCCAGCGGCCGCTCCCCGCGCACGACGACCGTGACGACCGCGCCGGCCAACCGTGCCGCCGCGGCTACCTCCAGACCGATCCAGCCGCCGCCCACCAGCACCACCCGCGCCCCGGGGCCGAGGACCGACCGCAGCGCGTCGGAGTCCTCGACGGTCCGCAACAGGTGCACGCCGTCCAGCTGCGCGCCGGACAGCCCGCCCGTCCGCGGCGCCGCGCCGGTCGCCAGCAGGACCCCGACGTAGGTCCACCGGTGGCCCCGGTCGTCACCCACTTCCCGAGCACGGGTGTCGAGGTGGTCGACGGTGGCAGCCTCGACCACCTCCACGTCGTGCTCGGCGTACCAGGCCTCGTCGTGCACCACGAGGTCGTCCCAGCCGGCGTCACCCGCCAGGTAGCCCTTCGACAGCGCGGGACGCTCGTAGGGCAGGTGCTGCTCGGCGCCCACCAGGACGAGGCGCTCCGCGTAGCCCTGCTCGCGCAGCGCCTCGACCCCTTTCGCTCCGGCCAGCCCGCCGCCGACCACCACGATCGTGCGCTGCATCCGTCCTCCTTGGTCACGACCTCCTGGTGCGCCCGAGGGCGCACCCGTGCAGGACCGCCGTCGCGGACCTCACACCCATCATCGTGCGCCCTGTCGGTCCGGACTGGCATGGTGAGCGCATGCACATCTGGCCAGGACGTCCGTACCCGCTGGGCGCCACCTACGACGGGACGGGCACCAACTTCGCGATCTTCTCCGAGGCCGCCGAGCGGGTGGAGCTGTGCCTGCTCGCCCCGGACGGCACGGAGGAGCGGGTGGACCTCACGGAGGTCGACGCCTTCGTCTGGCACGGCTACGTCCCCGCCTTGCAGCCGGGCCAGCGGTACGGCTACCGCGTGCACGGCCCCTACGAGCCGGCCCGCGGCCTGCGGTGCAACCCCGCCAAGCTGCTGCTCGACCCGTACGCCAAGGCCATCGACGGCCAGATCGACGGCGACCCGGCCCTCTACTCGTACCGGTTCGGTGCCGAGGACGAGCGCAACGACGACGACTCCGCGCCGCACACGATGACGTCGGTGGTGGTCAACCCGTTCTTCGACTGGGGGCACGACCGTCCGCCGGACTACGAGTACCACGAGAGCGTCATCTACGAGGCGCACGTGCGAGGCCTGACCATGCGGCACCCCGCCGTCCCTGCGGATCAGCGCGGCACGTACGCCGGGCTGGCGCACCCGGCGGTGGTCGAGCACCTGCGGACCCTCGGCATCACCGCCGTGGAGCTCATGCCGGTCCACCAGTTCATCAACGACCCGCACCTGGTGCAGCGTGGGCTGTCCAACTACTGGGGCTACAACACGATCGGCTTCTTCGCCCCGCACAACCGGTATGCCGCCACGGGTGGCACCGGCCAGCAGGTCCAGGAGTTCAAGTCGATGGTCAAGACGCTGCACGAGGCCGGCATCGAGGTGATCCTCGACGTGGTCTACAACCACACCGCCGAGGGCAACCACCTGGGTCCGACGCTGAGCTTCCGGGGTATCGACAACGCCAACTACTACCGGCTCGTCGACGAGGACCCGCGCTACTACTTCGACACCACCGGGACCGGCAACTCGCTGCTCATGCGCTCGCCCCACGTGCTGCAGCTCATCATGGACTCGTTGCGGTACTGGGCACAGGACATGCACGTCGACGGGTTCCGCTTCGACCTGGCAGCCACGCTGGCCCGCCAGTTCCACGAGGTCGACCGGCTGTCCGCATTCTTCGACGTGGTTCAGCAGGACCCGGTCGTCTCCCAGGTCAAGCTCATTGCGGAGCCGTGGGACCTGGGCAGCGGCGGGTACCAGGTGGGCGGCTTCCCGCCGCTGTGGTCGGAGTGGAACGGCCGGTACCGGGACACCGTGCGGGACTTCTGGCGGGGCGAGCCGTCCACGCTCGGCGAGTTCGCCAGCCGACTGTCCGGCTCCTCCGACCTCTACGCCTCGAGCGGTCGGCGGCCCATCGCCAGCGTCAACTTCGTCACGGCCCACGACGGCTTCACCCTGGCCGACCTGGTCTCCTACAACGCCAAGCACAACGAGGCCAACGGCGAGGGCAACGCGGACGGTGAGAACACCAACCGGTCCTGGAACTGTGGGGTCGAGGGACCCACCGACGACCCCGAGGTGCGCACCCTGCGGGCGCGTCAGCAGCGCAACTTCCTGACCACCCTCCTGGTGTCGCAGGGCGTGCCGATGCTGGCGCACGGCGACGAGATCGGCCGCACCCAGCAGGGCAACAACAACGCCTACTGCCAGGACGACGAGGTCTCCTGGGTGGAGTGGGACCTCGACGCCGACCGCACCGCGCTCCTGGAGTTCGCCCGCACCGTCGTGCACCTGCGCCGGGACCACCCGGTGCTCCGTCGGCGCCGGTTCTTCGCCGGGGCTCCGAACCACGGCGGGGGGTCCGAGCTGCGCGACATCGCCTGGCTCACGCCCGGCGGGCAGCACATGGCCGACGAGGGGTGGCACAACGAGCACGCCAAGTCGGTCATGGTCTTCGTCAACGGGGAGGCCATCGCGGAGCCGGACGTGCGCGGCGCGCATGTCGTCGACGACAGCTTCCTGGTGCTGTTCAACGCCCAGTCCGAGCCGGTGCAGTTCACCCTGCCGGGCGCGGAGTACGGCACCGCGTGGACGGCCGTGCTGGACACCGACTCCCAGGTGACGCCCGGCACCGAGCTGTCCGCCGGGTCGCCGGTGATCACCGAGCACCACTCCCTCGTGCTGCTCGCCCGCCCACCGATGGCCGCCGCGGAGACGGTCGCGCCGTCGACCGCCACCGCCTCCGTGGTCGCGGCGCCGACCGCTGCGCCGCCACTGTCGGCGACCGAACCCACCCGTGCCCCCCGGACCCGGCGACCCCGCCCCGGGAACGCGTCGTGACCGAGCACGTCACGTCGGAGCGTCGGCTGCCCGCGCCGGGCCGCCCGGTGCCGGTGTCCACGTACCGGCTGCAGCTGGGCAACGACCTCACCCTCGACGACGCCGCCGGCCTGGTGCCGCACCTCGCATCGTTGGGCGTGACGCACCTGTACCTGTCGCCGATCCTCACCGCGGCGCCCGGCTCCACGCACGGGTACGACGTCGTCGACCACGACGAGGTGTCCCCCGTCCTCGGCGGCCTTCCCGCGCTGCGTCGCCTGGCCACCGCCGCACACGCAGCCGGTCTCGGTCTGGTGCTGGACATCGTGCCCAACCACATGGCTGTCCCCACCCCCGCCTGGCACAACCGTGCGCTGTGGTCCGTTCTCGCCGAGGGCCCGCAGTCGCGGTATGCGTCGTGGTTCGACGTCGACTGGTCCGCTGGCGACGGTGCGCTGCTCATGCCGGTGCTGGCCGACCGGATCGGCACCGTGGTCAGCCGTGACGAGCTGCACGTCGTCCACGAGCAGGTCCCTGGTGACGCCGAGCCACGCTGGCTGCTGCGCTACGGCGACCACGTGTTCCCGGTCCGCGAGGGCACCGAGTCGCTGCCGCTCACCGACCTCCTGGAGCGGCAGCACTACCGGCTCGCCTACTGGCGGGTGGCCGACGAGGAGCTCAACTACCGCCGGTTCTTCGATGTCGGCACCCTGGCGGCGATCCGGGTCGAGGACCCCGACGTCTTCGACGCCACCCACACCCTCGTGCTGTCCCTGGTCCGCGACGGGACGCTGGACGGGTTGCGCATCGACCACCCGGACGGTCTGGCGGACCCTGGGGGCTACCTCGCGCGCCTGGCCGAGCAGTCCGGAGGTGCCTGGGTGGTGGTGGAGAAGATCCTCGCCGAGGACGAGGCGCTCGCGGCCGACTGGCAGACGGCCGGCACCACCGGGTACGACGCGCTGTGGCGAATCCAGCAGACCTTCGTCGACCCCGGCGGCGCGGCCGTGCTCGGCTCGGTGATGCATCACCTCACCGGGGACACGTCGGACGCGCTGCCGGGCCTCGTCGAGGAGGCCAAACGGGAGGTCGTCGACGGTGCGCTGTACGCCGAGGTGCACCGGCTGACCGAGCTCGCCGCCGAGATCTGCCGCGAGGACCTGCGACTGCGCGACCACACCTGGCGCTCGCTGCAGGACTGCCTCGTCGAGCTGCTCGTCGCCTTCGACCGGTACCGGGCCTACGTGGTGCCGGGCGAGACAGCGCCCCCGGACTCCACCGACGCCGTGGAGCGGGCCGCCCGGCGGGCCCGGGAGCGCCTCGGCCCGGAGCGTGCCGCCACCATGGACGTGCTCGTCGACCTGCTGCTCGGCCGGGAGGCCGGTAGCGCCGGCCAGACCCGCAGCCCGCGCCGCGACGAGCTGATCGTCCGCTTCCAGCAGACCTGCGGGGCGGTGACCGCCAAGGGCGTCGAGGACACGGCGTTCTACCGGTGGACCCAGCTGGTGGGGCTGTGCGAGGTCGGCGGCGCGCCCGGCAGGTTCGCCCTCACGCCGACCGAGCTGGCGTCCTGGGCCGTGCAGCGTCAGGTCGACACCCCGCTGGCCATGACCGCGCTGTCCACGCACGACACCAAGCGCAGCGAGGACGTCCGAGCCCGGCTCGGCGTGCTCAGCGAGGCGCCCGCCGAGTGGGCGACGCTCGTCGCCGGGCTCCGGTCCGCCACGGCCCCGTACCGCGGCACGCTGGTCGACGGCCGCACCGAGAACCTGTTGTGGCAGACCCTCGCCGGTACGTGGACCTCGGACGGTCCGATGGCCGAGGACCGGGTCGTGACCTACCTGACCAAGGCCGTCCGGGAGACGCAGTCCCGCACGTCATGGACGGCGCCGGACCTCGGCTACGAGACCGCGGTCCTCGACCTGGCCCGGCACACGCTCGCCGACGACCACGTGCGCGCGCTGTTCGGCGCCTGGGAGGAGCGCACCCGGCCCGGCGTGCGGGCGGCGACGCTGGGCGCCAAGCTGCTCCAGCTCACGCTGCCCGGCGTGGCGGACGTGTACCAGGGCACCGAGGTCACCGCGCTCGCCCTGGTCGACCCGGACAACCGCCGTCCGGTGGACCACGCCGGCATCGCCGAGCGGCTGGCCCGGCTCGACGCCGGCGCGGGACCGCGGACCCTGGCCGGGGAGAAGCTGCTCGTCACGTCCCGAGCCCTGCGGCTGCGACGGCGGCTGCCGGAGGCGTTCGTCGGACCGGACGCGGGGTTCGCCCCGCTGGCCCACTCCTCGGGCAACCTCGTCTCCCAGCTGCGCACGGTCGGCGACGAGCCGGCCGTCGTCGTGCTGGCGACCCGGCTGGCCCTGTCGCTGGACCGGCTGGGCGGCTGGGGGGTGCACACCGTCGCGCTGCCGGACGGCGACTGGCACGACGTGCTCACGGACTCCGTCGTGCACGGCGGGGTGCAGGCCGTCGGCCCGTTGCTCGACCGGCTGCCGGTGGCCCTGCTCGTGCGGAAGCACGGATGACCGGCCTGGTGCCCCGGGTCTGGGCACCGGCCGCCGGCCGGTTGGACCTGGTCGTCGGCGCGGATCGCCGGCCGATGCGGGCGGAGAGCGGCGGGTGGTGGACGCACGACGTCCCGCTCGCATCGGGTACCGACTATGCCTACTCGCTGGACGGTGGCACACCACGGCCGGACCCACGGTCCGGCCGGCAGCCGCACGGCGTGCACGCCGCATCCCAGGTCTTCGACGCCGACGAGTTCGCGTGGACCGATGCGGCGTGGCCCGGCCGGGACGTCCGCGGCGCGGTGTTCTACGAGCTGCACGTGGGCACGTTCACCCCCGAGGGCACGCTACGGTCGGCGATCGCCCGGCTGGACCACCTCGCCGAGCTTGGCGTCGAGGTCGTCGAGCTCATGCCGGTGGCCGCGTTCGACGGTCGGCGCGGCTGGGGGTACGACGGGGTCGCCCTGTACGCCGTGCACGAGCCCTACGGCGGGCCGCGGGCGCTGCAGGCGCTGGTGGACGCCGCGCACGCCCGGGGGCTGGCGGTGTGCCTGGACGTCGTGCACAACCACCTCGGCCCGTCCGGCAACTACCTGGCGGAGTTCGGACCGTACTTCACCGAGGTGCACACCACCCCGTGGGGTGCCGCGGTCAACCTCGACCAGCCGGGCTCGCCCGAGGTCCGCCGCTGGATCTGCGACAACGCCCTGCATTGGTTCGCCGACTTCCACATCGACGCCCTGCGGCTGGACGCCGTGCACGCCCTGGCCGACGAGTCACCCCGGCACCTGCTCGCCCAGCTCTCCGAGGAGACCCGCGCCCTGGCCGACCGGCTCGGACGCCCGCTCGGTCTCATCGCCGAGTCCGACCTCAACGACGTGGTCACGCTCGCCGCACCCGCCACCGGCGGCTGGGGCATGACGGCCCAGTGGGCGGACGACGTGCACCACGCCGTGCACGCGCTGGTCACCGGGGAGCGGCACGGGTACTACGCGGACTTCGGATCACCCGAGGTGCTCGCCCACGCGATGGAACGGGTCTTCGTGCCCGACGGCGGGTGGTCCGCCTTCCGCCAGCAGGTCTGGGGGCGCCCGGTGCCGCCCGGCACGGACGGGCACCGGTTCGTCGTGTTCGACCAGGACCACGACCAGGTCGGCAACCGGGCCCTCGGCGACCGCCCGTCGTCCCGGCTGGACAACGGGCTGCTCGCCGTCGAGGCCGCGCTCATCCTGACGTCGCCGTTCACCCCGATGCTCTTCATGGGCGAGGAGTGGGGGGCACGGACCCCGTGGCTGTACTTCACCGACCAGCCGGACCCCGAACTCGGCGCAGCCATCCGGGAGGGCCGCCGGGCCGAGTTCAGCGGCCACGACTGGGCCGGCCTGTACGGCGGGGACGTCGAGGTTCCGGACCCCCAGGACCCGGCGACGTTCGAGCGCAGCCGGCTGGACTGGAGCGAGCCGGACCAGCCCGAGCACGCCCGGCTGCTGGCCTGGTACCAGCGGCTGGTCGCCGTGCGCCGCCAGGTGCCCGACTTGGCATCCGGGGACCTCGCCGCCACCGCGCTGCGCTATGCACAGGTGCCCCAGCCGGCCGCGCCGGCACAGGGTGGGTCGCCTGCCGACCGGGCCCGCTGGCGGGGCTGGTTGGTGCTCGAGCGCGGCACCGCGCGGGTGGCGGTGAACCTCGCGGACGTCGACTGCGAGGTGCCGGTGCCGGCCGAGCCCGGCACGCAGGTCCTGGCCGCCTGGCGCACCGCTCCGCTCGCCGGGGCAGGCGCCGATCTGCGGGTCCGCCTGCCGGCCCACTCCGTCGCCGTGCTCGCCCGGGCGACCCGTCCGCGCGGTCGGCACGTCGGTCGCGCCGACGCCGACTGAGCCCGACGGCTCAGCCGGCCACCTGCTCGGCGAGCCGGCGACCCTCCGCAGCGAGCGCCGCCAGCCGGGACAGCGCCCGCAGGTACTTCTTCCGGTAGCCGCCGGCCAGCATCGCGGGGCTGAACAAGGCGGTGGGCGCGCCCCCGAGCAGCACCGGCACCTCACGGTCGTACAACCGGTCCACCAGGACGACCAGCCGCAGCGCGACGTCCTGGGTCGCCACCGGTCCGACGCCGGTCAGCCCGACCACCGTCACGCCGTCGATCAACGCCCCGTAGCGGCTCGGGTGCACGGACGCCAGGTGGGCCAGCACGGCGTCGAAGTCGTCCAGGGTGGCGCCGGGCAGCCGAGACGCGACGGCGCGGAGCTGCGCCTGCGGCACCGGGTCGATCGTGGTGCCCGAAGTGCGGTGGCGGTAGTCCTCCCCGTCGAGCCGGACGACCTCGAACCGGTCGGCGAGGGACTGGATCTCCCGCAGGAAGTCCTCGGCGGCGAACCGCCCGTCCCCCAGCGCACCGGGCAGGGTGTTGGACGTCGCCGCCAGTGCCACGCCGCGGTCCGCCAGCTCACGGAGCAGCCGGGACATCAGGACCGTGTCGCCGGGATCGTCCAGCTCGAACTCGTCGATGCACACCAGTCGTCGCGCCCCGAGCACGTCCACGGTGGCCCGGAACCCCAGCGCCCCGACGAGGTTGGTCAGCTCGACGAACGTGCCGTACGCCGTGGCCCGCGTCCCCACCGCACCGGCCAGCGCGGCGAGCAGGTGCGTCTTGCCGACGCCGAACCCCCCGTCCAGGTAGATGCCCGGCACTGCCGGGCGGCGCGACCGCCGCAGCCGGTGCCGCTCGGGCGGCGCGGCGATCCGGACCGCGACCTCGCGCAGGCGGTCCAGCGCGGCCTGCTGGGAGGGGTGCTGCGGATCGGGCCGGTAGGTGTCGAACGACTCCATGGCAAAGCGGCGCGGCGGCACCAGGTCGGCCAGCAGCCGTTCGGTCGCCACCACCGGGGTCCGGGCGGTGAGCGACCCGGGGCCGGTCACCGCGGTGTCGTCGGCGATCTGCGGGACGTCGTCCACGGCGCGACAGCCTACGTCGGTGCCGTGACTACCCTGTCCCGGTGACCGGCCCCGCCCTGGACGTCCTGCTCCCCGCCCACCGGCAGGGTGAGAGACTCCCCCCGGACCCGGCGGAGGCCGCACTCCTGGACTGGTATGCGGCGCCGGCCCCACGACCCGGTCGTCGGTGCTCGGTGCGTGCGTCCATGGTCACCAGCCTGGACGGGGCCGCCAGCGGCCCTGACGGTGTGTCCGGCTCCATCCACGGCCCGGCGGACCACAGGGTCTTCGAGGTCCTGCGCGCGGTGGCCGACGTCGTCCTGGTGGGGGCCGGTACGGTGCGCGCCGAGGGCTACCGGCGCGTCGCCGTCGGCCCGGCCCTCCGCCCCGGCCGTGCGGCACGCGGGCAGGCGGCGGACCTGGTGCTGGCCGTGGTGTCCAGCTCGGGGAACCTCCCCGACGCCGTCCTCGACGCCCCGCGCGCCCCGCTCCTCCTGACCACGGCCGATGGTGCCCGCCGGGGCGGGCTGGTGCAGCGGCTGGGTGCCGAGCGGGTCGTCGTGGCCGGGGCGGACGAGGTCGACCCGGAGCGTGCGCTGGACGCCCTGGCCGAGCGCGGCCTGGTCCGGGTGCTCGCCGAGGGAGGTCCACGACTGCTCGGGGCGCTCCTCGCGCAGGACCGCGTCGACGAACTGTGCCTGACCACCAGCCCCCTGCTGGTCGGTGCCGGGCCGGGCCGGATGGTCGACGGCCACGGGTCCGCCATGGCCCGCCCGGCCCGGCTGGTGCACCTCCTGCACGCCCGCGGCGAGCTCCTCGCCCGTTGGGTGCTGGACGCGCAGCCCGGCAGCCCGGTGCGCCGATAGGCTCCGTCCGTGACCGACACCATCCTCGTCCTCACCGAGGACACGCTGGCCGACTCCGACGTCGAGCACATCCTCGGCCTGCACGAGGACGAGGTGACCGACTACCGCGTGCTGGTCCCCGCCGACACCCAGCGCCCGCTGCTGGTCTCCCTCATCGACGAGCTGAGCATGGGCGACCTGCGCGAGGCCCTCGAGCTCGTCCTGGGCCGGGAGCCCGAGCCCGTCGAGGCACGCGCCGATGCCGCGGACGCCCTGACCGAGAGCCTCGTGGCGTTCGGCGCGGCCGGACGCCGGGCGACCGGCGAGGTCGTCGAGGACGACCCGCTGCCCGCGCTGCGCCGGGCCGTCGCCGGCGGCGACGTGCGCGAGATCGTCGTCGTCACGTACCCGCACGCCGTCGAGGACACGTTCCACCGGGACTGGGCGTCACGCGCCCGGGACGAGCTGCACGTCCCGGTGCTGCACCTGTACTCGGGGACCAACGAGCTCGGCTGACCGGGGACCACCGGGCTCCGGCCGACCGGGGACCACCGGGCTCGGCCGAGGCGCGTCCGGCGTCGGCACCTCCCGTCCGGCGTCAGTACCCGTCCGGCGTCGGGTGCGGGTAGTACCGGCGGTACTTCCGCCAGAAGTTCGCGGTCATCGCCTCGACCACGAAGCGTCGACGCCACGATCGGTCCGCCCGGTAGCGCAACGGGTGCACGGCGTCGCCCCGGCGGCGGGCCGCGTCGAGCCGGGCCGCCAGCGCATCGTCGGTGACGTAGCGCCGCAGCAGCGCGAACGGCACGACGCTGTACAGCACCTCCCGGTCGGCGCGGACGGTCGCCCCGGTACGGCCCATGACCAGGTCGTCGACGACCACCCGTGCCACGTTCGCCCCGGCCGCGGTGACGTAGTAGTTGTTCAGCCCGATCCGTGGATTCATCTCGAAGTAGACGTGCCGGCCGGTCCGGGGATCGAGCTTGTAGTCGAAGTTCGCGAACCCGACGTACCCCGTGGCGTCGAGGAACCGGCTCGCGGCCGCCATGGCGTCCTCGTACGGCTCGGTGAGGATCGCCGCCGGGATGCCGAGGGTCCCCGGCGTGTGCTCCTCGAGGAGCACCCGACCGGTGGACAGCAGGGTGACGACGCCGTGGGAGTCCCGGTAGGCGGTCAGCGAGCGCATCTGTGTCTCGTCGCCCGGGATGAGCTCCTGGAGCAGGAACGTGCCGGCGTATCCCGCGTCGACGAGGTTCCCCAGCAGCTCGTCGAGAGCAGCCCGGTCGGCGACGTGGTGGATCTTCCGCTTGCCGGGGAACGAGACGTAGAAGTACTCGGCGCTCGAGGACGGCTTGGCGACCAGCGGGAAGGGCAGGTCGACGACCAGGTCGGCGACCGCCGCCCGGCCCCCCGCGGCAGCCAGCGCCGGGACCTCGACACAGACCGTGCGCGGGGTAGGGATGCCCAGGGTGGCGCAGACCTGCGCGAAGCCCTCCTTCGAGGACACCAGGCCGAGCACCTCGGGCGTGCAGTAGGGCAGGACGAACCGGCCGTCGAGCCGGCCCCGCTGCTCGACGATGGCCCGCACGTACCAGTCGGCGTTGGTCAGCAGCACCAGCGTGCGACCCGGGTGCTCGTCGGCCACCCGCTCCAGCGCGGCGATGAGCACCTCAGGGGTGTCGATGCCGGGTTCGACCACGCTCGTCACGAACGAGGACGCCTCCATCGCACGGCTGGCGACGGTCGACACGACGACCGCGTCGCAGCCGTACTCCTCGTGGAAGGCGCGCAGCATCGCGTACACCCCGATGTCGCCGCCGACGCCGACCGGCAGCAGGTCCAGCTCAGGCATCGATCTCGGAGCGGTCGGCGCCCCACAGGGTGTGGAAGGTCCCCTGCCGGTCGACCCGGCGGTACGTGTGCGCTCCGAAGTAGTCGCGCTGTGCCTGTACCAGCGCCGCGGGCAGCCGCTCGGCGCGCACCGCGTCGTAGTACGCCAGGGATGACGAGAAGGCCGGCGTCGGCACGCCGGTCAGCGCAGCCTGGGACACCACGCGACGCCAGGCCGGTACCCCGTGGCCGACCGCCTCGGTGAAGTACGGGTCCGCGAGCAGCAGGGCCAGCCCGGGCTCGCGCCGGTACGCCTCGGTGATGCGATCGAGGAACCGTGCGCGGATGATGCAGCCATCCCGCCAGATCCGGGCCATCGCACCACGGTCGATGTCCCAGCCGAACTCCTGCGACGCCGCGGCGATCTGGTCGAAGCCCTGCGAGTAGGCCACCACCTTCGACGCGTACAGCGCTTGCCGTACGTCCTCGACGAACGCATCGCGGTCGGCGACCTGCCAGCTGTCGGCGTACCCGCCGAGCGCGGCGCGAGCGGCCCGGCGCTGCGGGACGGACCCGGACAGCGCGCGGGCGAACGTCGCCTCCGCGATGCCGGTGACCGGCACCCCGAGGTCCAGCGCGTTCTGCACGGTCCACCGGCCCGTGCCCTTCTGCTCGGCCTCGTCGACCACCACGTCGACGAACGCCCGGCCGGTGGCCGCGTCCACGTGACCGAGCAGGTCGGCGGTGATCTCGATGAGGTAGGACTGCAGGTCTCCCGTGTTCCACTCGGCGAAGATCTCCCCGATCTGCGCCGCCGACGCGCCCAGCCCCTGCCGGAGCAGGTCGTACGCCTCGCTGATGAGCTGCATGTCGGCGTACTCGATGCCGTTGTGCACCATCTTCACGAAGTGCCCGGCCGCCCCCGGGCCGACGTACGTGCAGCACGGCACGCCGTCCACCTGCGCGGCGATCGACTCCAGGATGGGGCCGAGCGTGGTGTACGCCTCCCGGGTGCCACCCGGCATGATCGAGGGTCCGAGCAGGGCGCCCTCCTCGCCGCCCGACACCCCGGTCCCGACGAAGTGCAGGCCCATGTCCCGCAGGGCCGCCTCCCGCCGCGCCGTGTCCGGGAAGTGGGCGTTGCCCGCGTCCACCACGATGTCCCCCGGCTCCAGCAGCCCGGTGAGCTCGTCGATGACGGCGTCGGTCGCCTCGCCCGCCTGCACCATGATGATCACGGTGCGCGGGCGCTGCAGCGAGGCCACGAACTCGGCCATCGTCCGTGCTGGGAGGAAGGTCCCCTCATCGCCGTGCTCGGCGACCAGCGACTGGGTCCGCGACCAGGTCCGGTTGTGCAGCGCGACGGTGTACCCGTGCCGGGCCAGGTTGCGCGCGAGGTTGCGACCCATGACCGCCAGCCCTGTCACGCCGATCTGCGCCCGCTGAGCCTGCGTCTCGGACACCGGGGGTCACTCCTTCGCACGGGGACGAGCGCCCGGGCCGACGCCCGGGCACGCCGGCTCACGATAGTCGCCCGGGATAGGGTCGTCCGCGTGCAGGACTCCGCGATGACCGTCCGGACCGTGACCGATCGGGCGTCCTGGGACGCCGAGGTGCTGGCCGCCGGCGGCCACCCGCTGCAGCTGTGGGGCTGGGGCGAGGTGAAGGCGGCGGGACCGTGGACGGCGCACCGGGTGCAGGTGCTGGATCCGACCGGCAGCACGGCCGGCCTCGCGCAGGTCCTGGTGCGCACGCTCCCGGCCCCGTTCCGGGCGCTCAGCCACGTGCCGCGCGGACCGGTGGTGGCCCCGGGGGCGGACCGCTCCGCAGTCACCTCCGCCGTCGTGGGCTGGTGCCGGTCGACGGTGCACGGCGTCGGCGTCACGCTGGAGCCGCCGTGGCCGGAGGGCACGCCGCTGGACCTGCCCGGAGCCCGTCCCTCGCCCAACCCCGTGCTGTTCCCGACGACCCTCGTCCTCGACCTCACCCGCAGCGAGGACGAGCTGCTCGCCGACATGAGCCGCACGACCCGGCAGGGCGTCCGCCGCTCCCAGCGCACCGACCTGGCGTACCGGCAGGTCGGTGACCGCGCCGAGCTGCGTGCCTGCCTGGAGATCTACCACGAGACGGCCCGCCGCGCCGGCTTCGCGCTGCACGAGGACGCCTACTACGAACGGGTCGCGGACCAGCTCGACGAGCACTCCGCGGTGTTCGCGGCGTTCGACGGCCCGCGCCCGGTGGCCTTCGTCTGGTTGGCGGCCTCCGCGCGCACGGCGTTCGAGCTGTACGCGGGCGCCGACGACGAGGGTCGGCGGCTGCGCGCGAACTACGCCCTGAAGTGGACGGCGATCCGCGCCATGAAGGCTCGCGGGCTCGCCGAGTATGACATGAACGGGCTGCTCAACGACGGCATCTCCGAGTTCAAGCGGTCCTTCGCCCACCACGAGGACCGCCTGGTGGGCTCCCTCGACGTGGCGTTCTCGCCCTGGTACCCGGTGTGGAACCTGGCCCTTCCCCGGGCCAAACGCCTGCTCCGGGCGGTCCGCGGCGGGCGGTGACGGCCGCCCCGGCGCGGCGCGACGCGGACGTCGGGGGCAGCGGCCAGGATCATCCCCGGGAAGGAGACCCCATGCCTGATCTCGTCGCGCCCGACGCTCCAGCACCGTTCCGTCGCGCGCTGGACTCGCTGCGCGACGTGCGGCTGCGCCCGGAGGTGCAGCTCACCGAGGTGCCCGGGCCCGGCAGGATCGCACCGTGGACCGCGGCCCTGTCCGCCGAGGTGCGCCCGCTGCGGCGTGCTGTCGACGTCGACGACCTCGCGTCGGGCCGGTTCGTCATCCTCTACGACCCGGCCGGCCAGGAGGCGTGGGACGGCTGCTTCCGGCTGGTCACGCTCGTCCGGGTCGCCCTCGAGCCCGAGGTCGGCGCGGACCCGCTGCTCGCCGAGGTCGCGTGGAGCTGGTTCTCCGACGCCCTGGGTTCTGCCGGCCTCGACGCGCTGGCCGCCGCCGGGACCGTGACCCGGGTCCTGTCGCAGAGCTTCGGCGCGCTGGACCGCCGGCCCGAGCAGGTCGACCTGGAGGTGCGAGCGAGCTGGACGGCACGGGACGAGGACCTCGGGCCGCACCTGCGGGCCTGGGCCGGCCTGCTGTGCACGGCAGCCGGGCTCCCCCCGGTGCCGGACGGCGTCACCACGCTCCCGTGGCGCTGATCGCACCGGGCTGCGCCCGCACCCCTCAAGGACGACACCTCGCCGACCGATGCCACCGGGAGAACGCCTCCGCCCGGGAGAAGAAGCCCGTCGTGACCAGCACCCCCGCCGCCACCGCGGCCGCAGCACGACAGCCTGGCGCCCCGATCTCGCCGTGGGGCGCTGCCACGGCGGCTGAGCGCACGGTCGGACAGCCCGCCAGCACGAGCGACCGAGCGGGCCAGCTGTTCGTCGTCGTGACGGACCTGGCGGACGGAGGCTCCGGGCCGCTGCTGCGCAGCCTGCGCCGGTCGGGCCAGGCTCGCGTCATGCTGCTGGCCCGCCGCGCCAGTCGTCCCGAGCTGCTCGCGCTGCTCGATGCCGGGATTCGTGGCGCCCTGGCCACCCAGACGGCCGCCGTCCTGCCGCCGGTGGCCGAGCCTGGTCCGGGCGTCCGGCTCACCGACCGCGAGCTGGCCGTGCTCGGGCTGGTCGCCGACGGGCGGAGCAACCGTGAGATCGGCCGGGCGTTGGGACTGTCGTCGCTGACCATCAAGAGCCATCTGGCCCGGATCTCCCGCAAGCTGGGCACCGGGGACCGGGCCGGCCTCGTCGCCCGGGCGATCCGGGCCAGTGCGCTGGACTGAGACCGGCCTGACCCCGATCGGCGGCGCGCGAGGACGCACCGGGTCGGCCTGGCATCGACCCGGGGCGCCGGCGACCTACGGTGGACCCATGCATCCGACGGACCAGGCTCCCGCGACGCACCCGACCGTCCTGGAACCGGCCCGCTCGGCACCCGAGGCGGTGCTGCTCACGGAGCCCGCCGAGGGTGTGCCGCCGGTCGTGCGACAGCCCGAGGAGTACGCCCGGGTCGTCGAGGCCTTCGCGCGCGGCACCGGGCCGGTGGCGGTGGACGCCGAGCGGGCCTCCGGCTACCGCTACGGACAGCGCGCCTACCTCGTCCAGATGCGCCGCGAGGGCGCGGGCACGGCGCTGCTGGATCCGGCAGCGCTGCCGGACCTGTCCGCCCTGTCCGGCTCGCTGGCGGGCACGGAGTGGGTGCTCCACGCCGCGTCCCAGGACCTGCCGTGCCTCGCCGAGGTCGGGCTCCGCCCGGCCCGCGTATTCGACACCGAGCTCGGTGCCCGGTTGCTGGGCATGGAACGCGTCGGGCTCGCGGCCGTCACCAGCGAGCTGCTCGGGCTCGACCTCGCCAAGGAGCACTCGGCCGTCGACTGGTCCACCCGGCCGCTGCCCGAGGACTGGCTGCGCTACGCCGCCCTGGACGTGGAGCTGCTCGTGCCGCTCCGGGACGTCATCGACGAACGGCTGGAGCAGGCCGGCAAGGCCGTCTGGGCGGCGCAGGAGTTCGAGGCGGTCCGCACGGCACCTCCGCCGGCACCGCGAGCAGAGCCCTGGCGCCGGGTGTCCGGCGTGCACGGCGTGCACGACCCTCGCCGGCTGGCCGTCGTCCGCGAGCTGTGGGCCACCCGGGACGAGGAGGCCCGTCGCCGGGACGTCTCCCCCGGCCGGGTCCTGCCCGACGCGGCGATCGTCGTCGCCGCGCAGACCCGGCCCCGGTCGGTGACGGAGCTCGTCGCGCTGCGCGAGTTCGCCGGCAAGGGCACTCGCCGACGGGCCCCGCTGTGGCAAGCCGCGATCGACCGGGCGCTCGCGCTGCCGGCCACCGAGCTGCCCGCGGCGCGCCCCGCGCGCACGGACGCGCCCCCGCCCGCACGGAGCTGGCCGGACCGCAACCCCCCGGCGGCCGCCCGGCTCGCCGTGGCACGCCAGATCGTCGCCGCGCTGTCCGCCGAGGTCGGCACACCCGCGGAGAACCTCCTGCAGCCCGACCTGCTGCGGCGGCTGTGCTGGTCCCCACCGGCGGCGCAGGCCGCGGCGGTCGGCGACACCCTGGCGGCCGGAGGGGCTCGGCCGTGGCAGGTCGAGCTGCTGGCCGGCCGGCTCGTCCCGGCCCTCTCGGCGACCGCGGCGCCGTCGCGTCAGTAGGGCGCCGTCGCGTCAGTAGACGGTCAGGCCCCGCTGCCGGAACTGACCACGGACCCGCTCCACGAGGTCCGGCGTCGGCGGCCGCGTGTCGGTCAGCTCGTAGGGCATCCCCAGCGAGGCCCACTTGTCGCGACCCATCTGGTGGAACGGCAGCACCTCCACCCGGGACACGGTGCGCATCGCCGCGACGTGGTCGGCCACCCGGGCCACGTTGTCAACCGCGTCGGTCAGCCCGGGCACCAGGACGAACCGCACCCAGATCTCGGTGCCGGAGTCGGCTACCCGCCGGCCGAAGTCGAGGGTCGGTGCCAGCGCCCGGCCGGTCACCCGGTGGTACGTGTCCGGGTCGCCGGACTTCACGTCGAGCAGGACGAGGTCGATGTCGTCGAGCATCGCGTCGGTGCAGTGCGCGCCGAGGTAGCCCGAGGTGTCGACCGCGGTGTGCACGCCCATCGCGCGGGCACCGTGCAGCACTCGCGCCAGGAACGCCGGCTGCATGAGCGGCTCGCCGCCGGAGAGCGTCAGCCCGCCGCCGGTCGCGGCACACACGCCCCGGTAGCGCGCGACGCGGCGCAGGACCTCGACCGCGGCGACCGGCTCGCCGCGGCGCATCTGCCAGGTGTCCGGGTTGTGGCAGTACAGGCACTGCAACGGGCAGCCGGCGAGGAACACCGTCAGCCGGGTCCCCGGGCCGTCCACCGCCGTGACCAGCTCCCAGGAGTGCACGGAACCCAGCAGGCCGGAGCGCAGCCGGGCCAGCCGCTCGCCACGATCGGCGTCCGAGACCGTCAGCCCCTCCGCGCCGGCGCCCGCGGTCCTCCCGAGGTGCCCGCCGACCACCGGCCCGTCGAGGGTGACGACGGGCGCGCCGCAGTCATCTACCTGCACCGCTCCCGCGCCGTCCACCGGCACGCTCCGTCCGCCAGGTCCGAGGGTCACAGACCGCCGTGGAAGGTCCGCGACAGCACGTCGAGCTGCTGCTCGCGGGTGAGCCGGACGAAGTTCACCGCGTAGCCGGACACCCGGATGGTCAGCTGCGGGTACTTCTCCGGGTGCACCATGGCGTCCTCGAGCGTCTCGCGGTTGAGCACGTTGACGTTCATGTGGTAACCGGACGAGACCATGAAGCCGTCGAGCAGACCGGCCAGGTTGTGCACCTGCTCCGCGCGGGTCCGACCGAGCCCGGAGGGCACCACCGTCGACGTCAGCGAGATGCCGTCCATCGCGTCCGGGTAGGGCAGCTTGGCGACGGACAGCGCCGAGGCGAGCATCCCGTGGGTGTCCCGCCCGTTCATCGGGTTGGCACCAGGTGCGAACGGCTCACCGGCCCGGCGGCCGTCCGGCGTGGAACCGGTGGCCTTGCCGTACACCACGTTCGACGTGATGGTGAGCACCGACTGGGTGTGCAGCGAGTTGCGGTACGTGGGCTGCCGGCGCAACTTGTCCATGAAGGTCCGCACCACCCAGACCGCGATCTCGTCGGCGCGGTCGTCGTCGTTGCCGTAGCTGGGGTACGCCCCGTCGACCGCGTAGTCGGTGATCAGGCCGTCCTCGGCCCGCACCGGGCGGACCGTGGCGTAGCGGATCGCCGAGAGCGAGTCCGCGACCACGGACAGCCCGGCGATGCCGCAGGCCATCGTGCGCAGCACGAACCGGTCGTGCAGCGCCATCTCCAGCCGCTCGTACGCGTACTTGTCGTGCATGTAGTGCACGCAGTTCAGCGCGTCGACATAGGTCTCGGCGAGCCAGTCGAGCATCCTCTCGAACTTGGCGACGACGTCGTCGTAGTCCAGCACGTCGCTGACCACCGGCTGGGTCACCGGCGCGATCTGCTTGCCGCTGACCTCGTCCCGGCCGCCGTTGATGGCGTACAGCAGGGCCTTGGCGACATTGACGCGGGCGCCGAAGAACTGCATCTGCTTGCCGACCCGCATCGGGGACACGCAGCAGGCGATCGCCGCGTCGTCGCCCCAGGACTCGCGGATGAGGTCGTCGGACTCGTACTGGATCGCGGAGGTGTCGATGGACACCTGGGTGCAGAACTGCTTCCAGCCCTCCGGCAGCCGGTTGCTCCAGAACACCGTGAGGTTGGGCTCCGGGGCCGCGCCGAGGTTGTAGAGGGTCTGCAGGTAGCGGAACGAGCTGCGGGTGACCAGCGGGCGGCCGTCCTCACCCATCCCACCGAGCGTCTCCGTCACCCACGTCGGGTCGCCGGAGAACAGCGAGTCGTACTCCGGCGTGCGCAGGAACCGCACGATCCGCAGCTTGATGACGAAGTCGTCGACGAGCTCCTGCGCCTGCTCCTCGGTGAGGGTGCCCTCCGCCAGGTCACGCTCCAGGTACACGTCGACGAACGTGGAGGTCCGGCCCAGCGACATGGCGGCGCCGTTCTGCTCCTTGACCGCGGCCAGGTAGGCGAAGTACAGCCACTGGACGGCCTCACGGGCGTTCGTCGCCGGCTGGGAGATGTCCATGCCGTAGGACGCGGCCATCTGCCTGAGCTCGCCGAGCGCACGGATCTGCTCGGCCAGCTCCTCGCGGTCCCGGATGACGTCCTCGACCGACCGCTCGTGGTCCAGCTCGTGCTTCTCCGCCTTCTTGGCCTCGACCAGGGCGTCCACGCCGTAGAGCGCGACGCGTCGGTAGTCGCCGATGATCCGACCGCGTCCGTACGCGTCGGGCAGGCCGGTGATGAGGTGGGAGGACCGGGCGGCCCGCACGTTCGGCGGATAGACGTCGAACACGCCGTCGTTGTGGGTCTTGCGGTACTGGGTGAAGATCTTCGTCACCATCGGGTCCGGCTCGTAGCCGTAGGTCTCCAGCGCCTTCGCCACCATCCGCCAGCCACCGTTGGGCATGATCGCCCGCTTCAAGGGGGCGTCGGTCTGCAGCCCGACGATGAGCTCGTGCTCACGGTCGATGTACCCCGGGCCGTGCGAGGTGATGGTGGACGGCGTGCTCGCGTCGATCGCCAGGACGCCGCGCTCGCGCTCCTCGGTGAACAGGGCGGACAGCCGCTGCCACACCCCCAGGGTGCGCGCCGTCGGACCGGCCAGGAACCCGGCGTCGCCGGTGTACGGGGTGTAGTTGCGCTGGATGAAGTCGCGCACGTCGACCCGCTCGCACCACGGCCCGGCGACGAACCCGCGCCAGGCGCCCGTCGTGGGCGCGTCCGTCGTGCTCTGAGGTACCGCGGTGATGGACATCTGTGTACTCCTCGGGAGACGTCGTATGACGTCGACGCTACGGAGCAAGTCATGGGATGTCTTGGGACCTACGGCCCCACGGTCCCGTCGCCCGGTATCGGTTCCGTCACAGCCGGCGACGGAGCGCCTCGCGCGCGCGGACCGCGGCCCGTCAGTCGACGGGATGCACGGCGTCCAGCACGTCGCGCGCCAGGTCGGCCGGGCGCAGTCGCAGGTCGCGGAGGATCTCCTCCCGGCTGCCCTGGGCCAGGAACGTGGTAGGGATGCCGAAGACGTGCACCGGTGCCCGCACCCCCGCCTCGCGGGCACGGGCGGCGATCGCGTCGCCGACCCCGCCGTCGGCCAGCCCGTCCTCCACGCTGACCACGAGGTCGTGGGCACCCGCCAGCTTCACCAACGCGCTCGGCACGGGCAGGACCCACCGAGGGTCGACCACGGTGACGCGCAACCCGTGCGCCGCGAGCAGCTCCGCGGTCGCCAGCGCCGTGGGGACCATCGCCCCCACGCCCACCAGCAGCACGGACGTCGCGTCCTCGGGCCCGTCGTGGCGCGCCAGGACGTCGACGCCGTCGGCGTCCTCCACGGCCGGGATGGGCTCGCCCATCGCTCCCTTGGGGTAGCGCACCACGCTCGGGCCGTCGTCGAGGTCCACGGCGGTACGCAGCGCGGCACGCAGCGTCTCCTCGTCGCGCGGTGCGGCCAGGTGCAGGCCCGGCACGATCCGCAGCAGGGCCATGTCCCACATGCCGTTGTGGCTCGGGCCGTCGTCGCCGGTGATGCCCGCCCGGTCCAGCACGAACGTCACCGCCGCCCGGTGCAGCCCGACGTCCATGAGCACCTGGTCGAAGGCCCGGTTGAGGAAGCTCGCGTAGACCGCCACGACCGGGTGCAGGCCGGCGAACGCCATTCCGGCGGCGGACGTCACCGCGTGCTGCTCGGCGATGCCCACGTCGAACGTGCGACCGGGGAACGCCTCGGCGAACGGGGCGAGCCCCACCGGGACGAGCATCGCGGCCGTCACCGCCACCACGTCCGGGCGGCGACGCCCGATGCGGACCATCTCGTCGGAGAACACGCTCGTCCAGCCGAATCGCGACGGGACCAGGGGCAGGCCGGTCTCCGGGTGGATCTGGCCCACGGAGTGGAACCGGTCGACGGCGTCGTGCTCGGCGGGCCGGTACCCCCGCCCCTTCTGGGTGATCACGTGGACGATGCACGGAGCGCCGAAGGCCCGGGCACGGCGCAGCGCCCACTCGACCTCGGCGATGTCGTGCCCGTCCACCGGCCCGACGTACTTCAGACCCAGGTCCTCGAACATCCCCTGGGGGGCGACGACGTCCTTGACACCCTTCTTCAGACCGTGCAGGGCGTCGTAAGCGACCCGTCCCGGCGGACCCGACCGGCGCAGGGCGCGCTTGCCCCACTCGAGGAAGGCCTCGTAGCCGCGCGTCGTGCGCAGGGTGTTCAGGTGGTGGGCCAGGCCGCCGATGGTCGGCGCGTACGACCGTCCGTTGTCGTTGACCACGATGACGAGTCGACGGTCCTGCCCGGCCGCGATGTTGTTCAGCGCCTCCCAGGCCATCCCGCCGGTCAGTGCGCCGTCCCCCACGACCGCCACGACGTGCCGGTCCGTCCGCCCTGCCAGCAGGTTCGCCTTGGCGATACCGTCGGCCCAGCTCAGCGCCGTCGAGGCGTGCGAGTTCTCCACCACGTCGTGGACCGACTCCGCGCGGCTCGGGTACCCGGACAGACCGCCGGCCTTGCGCAGCCGGGAGAAGTCCTGGCGCCCGGTGAGCAGCTTGTGCACGTAGGCCTGGTGGCCGGTGTCGAACACCACGGTGTCCCGCGGCGACTCGAACACCCGGTGCACGGCGATGGTCAGCTCCACGACCCCGAGGTTGGGCCCCAGGTGCCCGCCGGTGCGGGACACGGACCGGACGAGGAAGGTCCTGATCTCCGCCGCAAGATGGTTCGCCTGACGCGGTGTCAGACGACGCAGGTCGGCCGGCGAGCCGATCTTCTCCAGCAGTCCCATGCGCCATCCCGTCCCGCGTCGGCCACCGACCGGGACCGCCGTCCCGCGCCGATCCACCTTAGGCGCTGTGCGCCGGTGCGGCGCGCCTCAGGGCGCGGGATGCCGACCCGGGGGGGTCACCGCGCGACCACCTCGACGGGAGCCTGCGTGCGCACCCGGGCCGCTCCGTCAGGGCTCACGTCCACGTCCAGCCGATAGCCGGCCAGCCGGAGGCCGTGCACCTGCAGGGACCCGACCGGGGACGGTCGGGGCGGCGCGACGCGCAGCACTCCGGCGGGCACGTCCGGGTCCAGCCCGAGGATCGCGCCGAGCACCGCCACGCATGCCGCTGCCGACCAGGCCTGGGGGCGGCAGGCCGCCGGGTACGGCACGGCCCGTGGCACGGCTCCGCGGGCGTCGCCGGCGTAGAGCTCCGGCAGCCGTCCGTCGAACTCGTCCGCAGCCGCCAGCAGGCCGTCGGCGAGCGTCGCCGCGGCCGCCGCGTGCCCGGACCGAGCCATCCCGGCGAGCACGACCGCGGTGTCGTGCGGCCATACCGCGCCGCCGTGGTAGCGCAGCGGCCAGTACCCGGCCGACTGCGTCGACATGGTGCGCAGCCCGTAGCCGGAGCTCATGTCGGGGCGCACGAGCCGCTCCGCGACGAGCGCCTCCTCCTGCGCGTCGAGGAGCCCCGTGCCCAGCAGGTGCCCGATGTTGCTCGTCACCGTGTCCACCGCGCGCTTGTCCGCGTCCAGCGCGATCCCCGGATAGCCACCGTCAGCTCCCGGCACCCAGAACACCTCGCGGAACCGGTCGCGCAGCCGGGCTGCCCAGTCGCGCCACCGGTCCGCACCGGGCCGGCCGAAGGCGTCGAGCAAGGCGGCCCCGCCGAGCGCTGCCTCGTGCGCGTAGCCCTGCACCTCGGCCAGTGCGATCGGCCCGGTCGCCAACCGGCCGTCGCGCCACTGGACGGAGTCCCCGGAGTCCTTCCAGCCCTGGTTGGCCAGCCCGGTCCCGGTGACGTCGACGTACTCCAGGAAGCCGTCGCCGTCGGCGTCGCCGAAGTCGGCCATCCACGCCAGCGCCCGCTCCGCGGCCGGCAGCAGCTCCGCGACCTCCGCGCTCGGCATCCCCCAGCGCCAGGCGTCGTGCAGGAGGCACACCCACAGCGGGGTGGCGTCGACCGTGCCGTAGTACACCGGGGGCAGCGACAGACCCTGGGCAGGCAGGTGCAGCCCGCCGCGCCGCACCTCGTGCAGGATCTTGCCAGGCTGCTCGGCCGTTCCCGGGTCATCCCGGCGGCCCTGGCGTGCCGCCAGGGTCCGCAGCGTGCCGCCCGCCAGCCGCGTGCCCAGCGGCAGCAGCATCCGGGCGGCCCACAGCGAGTCCCGGCCGAACAGGGTGAAGAACCACGGCGCACCGGCGGCCAGGAACACGTCGTCGGGGGCGAACTCGGCGGTCATCCGCAGCCCGGCGAGGTCGCCCAGCGCCTGGTCCAGCCAGCGCCGCAGTCGACGGTCGTCCCCGTCGACGGCCGGTACCTCCCACTCCGGCTGCGCACGTGCCGGGGCACGCACCACACCGGTGGGATCCTCGACGTCCAGCACCCAGCGCAGCGTCACCGGGCGGCCGGCGCGCACCTCGACCGCCCAGTCCAGCCGTGCCGCGGCGCCGTCCACGCTCACCGCGGCGCCGGGTGCGTCGACGAGCACCCGCACCCCGCGCGAGAGGTCCCAGCGCACCGCTCGCGTGCCGGCGGACCGGGCCGGCAGCGAGGCCGGACGGCCGCCCGACTTGACCTCCGCCATCGACGCGCCGTCGCAGGCCAGCAGCACCTCGACGTGGGTGACCACGGGCTGCGGCGTGGCGCACCCGAGCACGATCGTCTCCTCGACGCGCCCGGGCGTGACGACCCGGGCACGGTCCACCCGCACCGTCGGGTCGGCGCCCGGCCCGTCGACCGCCCGAGCCACGTGCACCGCGAGGACCCGCCCCGGCCCGTCGCCGCCGGCACCGATCGGTTCCGGTTCCTCACCACCCACCCGGAGCACGGCGCCGGAGAGCACCCTGAGGTCACCGTGGTAGGCGCCCTGCGCACCCTCGGGGCGGATCTGCCCGTCCAGCCCGGACCATGCCTGGGTCGGCGCCGCCAGGGCCACGAGCAGCTCGTGCAGCAAGGGCTGGCGTGGCACGCCGACCTCCTCGTCTCCCCGGTGCCGTGACCGGATCGTGACCTCGTCACCGGGGGGACCGCTTGACAGCGCCGCCGGTGCTGGCAACTCTAGGGCTCATCATTTGAACGATCAAAGCCGCCTCCGGCGCGAGGATTTGATCGTTCATAGACATGCGGTACGTCGCGAGGGAGCGGCCATGGAGCGCACGGAGCGCCCGACGCTGGTGAGCGTTGCGCGCCGCGCGCAGGTCTCCCGGCAGACCGTCTCCAACGTCATCAACGCACCCGGCCTCGTCCACCCGGCCACTCTCGCCCGGGTCCAGGCGGTCATCGACGAGGTCGGGTACCGCCCGCACCAGGCGGGACGGCAGCTGCGCACCCGACGCTCATGGGTGCTCGGCTTGCGACTGGAACCGGTGCGCGACGGCATCAACGGCGCGGTCCTCGACCGCTTCATGCACGCGCTCACCGAGCACGCCCAGGCCTACGGCTACCGGGTCATGCTGTTCACCGCTGCGGACGACGCGCAGGAGATCGACCGGTACGCCGAGCTGCTGGACACCGCCGACCTGGATGGGTTCGTGCTCACCAGCACCCACCACGACGACCGGCGCACCGAGTGGCTCGCCGAGCGCGGCGTGCCGTTCGTCACCTTCGGTCGCCCTTGGGCGGCCGAAGGTGACGTCCCCGAGCATCCCTGGGTCGACGTCGACGGCGCCGCCGGCACCCGGGCGGCGGTCGAGCACCTGCGCGCCCTCGGGCACACCCGCATCGGGTTCCTCGGCTGGCCGTCCCGCTCCGGCGTCGGCGACGACCGACGCGCGGGCTGGGCCGAGGCCATGGCGGGCATCGACCTGGCGCCGGGCGAGCCGGACCGCCTGGCAGTGGCGGTCCCGGACGGCGTGGCCGCCGGCACCCGGGCGGCGGAGCGCCTGCTCGCGACGGTCGCACCGACGGCCTTCGTCTGCGCCTCGGACTCGCTCGCCCTCGGTGCGCTGACCACTGTGCGCAGCCGCTCCCTCGGGACGGCCGTCGTGGGGTTCGACGACACCCCGGTCGCCGCCGCCGTCGGCCTGTCCAGCGTGGCCCAGCCGCTCGCCGAGGCCGCAGCCCGGGCGGTGAACCTCCTGCTCGACCGGATCGAGCACCCCACGACCGACGTCGCCGACCCGCACGTGATGCTCACGCCGCACCTGAAGGTCCGCGCCTCGAGCACCCCCGCCCCCTGACCCCACCACCCCGCCGGCACCGCAGCCGGCGGGCATCCCCAAGGAGAACTCATGCACCCGCCCACCCGCACGACCCGCCGTCTCGCCGCGACGGCGGCCGGCCTGACCGGACTGCTCGCGCTCACCGCCTGCAGCTCGGGCTCCGGGTTCGACACCGCGCCGCCGTCCAACAGCCCCACCGGGGGCGGCGCCGGCCTGACCGTGCTCATCGGGTCCTCCGGTGACGCGGAGACCACCGCGGTGCAGACCGCAGTCAAGGCATGGTCCGACAGCTCGGGCACGCCTGCGACCGTCCGGGTCGCCTCCGACCTCACGCAGGAGCTCAGCCAGGGCTTCGCCTCCGGCGACCCGGCCGACGTGTTCTACGTCAGCGCGGACGCCTTCCAGGGGTATGCGGCCAACGGCTCGCTGTACCCGTACGGTGACCAGGTCACGGCAGCCGCCGACCTCTACCCCTCGCTGGTGGACCAGTTCACCTACAACAAGCAGCTGTACTGCGCGCCGAAGGACTTCTCGACGCTCGCCCTGGTGATCAACTCCGACATGTGGACGGCGGCCGGCCTCACCGCTGCCGACGTCCCGACCACCTGGGACCAGCTCGCAGCGGTGTCGAAGAAGCTCACCACGGCGGACCACGTCGGTCTGGCGTTCAGCGGCGAGTACGCGCGGCTCGGCGTGTTCCTGGCCCAGGCCGGCGGCTCGCTGGTCAGCGCCGACGGCACCACCGCGACGGTGGACTCGCCGGAGAACCTCCAGGCGCTCGCCTGGGTCAAGGACCAGCTGAGCAGCGGGTCCACGGCGTACGCCGCCACCGTCGGCGCCGGCTGGGGTGGCGAGGCGTTCGGCACCGGCAAGGCCGCGATGACGATCGAGGGCAACTGGATCACCGGCGCCATGACGAACGACTACCCCACGGTGAAGTACCAGGTCGCCCCGCTGCCCGCCGGTCCCGCCGGGAAGGGGACCCTGCAGTTCACCAACTGCTGGGGCATCGCCGCCGACTCGCCCAGCCAGACCGACGCCGTCGCCCTGGTGAACTTCCTCACCGCCACCGACCAGCAGCTCGCCTTCGCCAAGGCGTTCGGCGTCATGCCGTCGGTCCAGTCGGCGGCCGACGGCTGGCGGAAGCTCTACCCGAACATGAGCGCGTTCATCGACTCGGCCGACTTCGCGGTCAACGTCGTCAACGCCCAGGGCGCGTCGGACGTCATCACCGACTTCAACGCCCAGCTGGAGGGGCTGGCCAGCGGTGACCCGAAGGCCATCCTGTCCTCCGTCCAGACCAACCTGCAGACCGTGCTCGACGAGCACCGGTCCTGACCGCGGCGGGGTGCGCCGGACCGCGCCGGCGCACCCCGCCGCACCGATCCCGCGGAGGACACCATGAGCGCCCCGGCGCCCACCACCCACGCCGTCCCGGGGCGGACGCACCGTCCGCCCCGGCGCCACGGGGTCCGTGGCCACGAGAACGCCCAGGGGTGGCTGTTCATCACCCCCATGCTCGTGATCCTGGGCCTGTTCCTCGTCGTCCCGGTGCTCATGGCGGCGTGGGTCAGCGTGTCGGACTGGACCGGTCGCGGCTCGCCGTTGTCCGCCGGCGTGGGCTTCGTGGGCGCCAAGCACTACTCCGACCTGCTCCTCGGTGCCGGCCTGGCGACGAAGGACTTCGGCACGGCGATGCGCAACAACGTCTACTACGTGCTCCTCGTGGTCCCTGTGCAGACGGCTCTGTCGCTCTTCCTGGCCGCCATGGTCAACCGTCGCGTGCTGCGCGGGCGGGGCTTCTTCCGGACCGCGTTCTACTTCCCGTCGGTGACGTCCTCGGTGGCCATCACCGTGCTGTGGCTGTTCCTGTTCTCCGCCTCCGGGGCCGTCAACGCCGTCCTCGCCCGCCTGGGCGCGACCGGGCCCAACTGGTTCAACGAGCCTCGCGGGCTGATCCACCTGCTGCTCGCCCGGCTGGGGGCGGACCAGGCGCCAGCGGTGCTGAGCTCGCACGCCGTCCTGGGAGTTCCGCTGTGGGACTGGCTCGCCGGCCCCAGCGTGGCGATGACCGCGTTCATCCTGCTGGCCATCTTCACCACGTCGGGCACGTTCATGCTGCTGTTCCTGGCGGGCCTGCAGCAGATCTCCGGCGAGGTGGAGGAGGCGGCGATCATGGACGGTGCCTCGGCCTGGCAGCGCTTCCGCCTGGTGACGCTGCCCATGCTGCGTCCGACGGTGTTCACCGTCGTCACGCTCGGCCTGATCGGGACCTGGCAGGTGTTCGACCAGATCTACACCGGCACCCAGGGCGGCCCGGCCAAGACGACGCTCACCCCGGCCTACCTGTCCTACCAGACCGCATTCGGCGCGACGCAGCAGTGGGGACGCGGTGCGGCGATCGCCTTCATCCTCTTCGCGATCATCGTGGCCCTCACCATCGGCCAACGGATGGTCCTCCGTCAGGACGTCACGGGCCCGGCCCGGCGACGCCGGCACCTGCCGGGCGCCCGATGACCGCCGCACCGGCCACCCCCACCCGCTCGGTCGCCCGCCGTACCGCTCCCCCGGACGGTCCGTCGGGCCGCCGGGTCGTCCGCCGGCGGCCCCGGGGCGGCTGGGGCCGCTGGGTCGGCGGAGCGCTGACCTACCTGATGCTCGTCGCGCTGGCGGCGGTGTACGTGTACCCGTTCCTCATCCAGGTGGCGACGTCGTTCAAGACCGACGCCGAGGCGGCGTCGAACGCGCTGTCCCTGCTGCCGTCCGGGGCGACGACCGCGGCCTACGCCCGACTGTTCACCCGATCGGACTTCCCGCTGTGGTTCCGCAACTCGGTGATCGTCACGCTCGTGGTCACCGCGGGGCGGGTGTTCATCGACTCCCTGGCCGGCTACGCCCTGGCCCGGATGCGGTTCCGCGGCCGGGGGATCGTGTTCGCCGGCGTGGTCGCCATCATGTCGGTGCCCGGCGTCGTCCTGCTCATCCCCAAGTTCCTCGTCATCAAGCAGCTGGGCATCTACAACTCGTTCGCCGGGCTCATCGTGCCGCTGCTGGCCGACGCCGCGGGCATCTTCATCATGAAGAACTTCTTCGAGTCGATCCCGCCGAGCGTGGAGGAGGCCGCCCGCATCGACGGCGCAGGACCGTTCCGGATCTACTGGTCCGTCGTGCTGCCGATGGCCCGACCCGCCCTGGTCACGCTCGTCATCCTGTCCTTCCAGGGCTCGTGGAACGAGCTCTCCCACTTCATCGTGGCCTCCCAGGACCCCCGGCTGGTGACCCTGACCAAGGGCGTCGCCCAGCTGGCGTCGGGCGCGCTGAGCGCCGGCACGCAATACCCCATCAAGCTCGCCGCCGCCGTCATCATGACGGTGCCCGTGGCGGCCCTGTTCTTCGTGTTCCAGCGGCGCATCATGAACGCCAGCGGCGGCGCGGTGAAGGAGTGAACCGGGCGGCAGCAGGTCGGCACCCGTAGGCTGACCCGGACCGAGAAGAGGACCCTGCCATGCAGTTCCTGCCCGGGCACCGGCCCAGCTACGACCTGACCTACGACGACGTGTTCCTCGTGCCGGCCCGCTCGGACGTGACGTCCCGGTTCGACGTGGACCTGACGACCACGGACGGCACGGGCACCACGGTGCCCGTCGTTGTGGCGAACATGACCGCGGTGTCCGGGCGCCGGATGGCCGAGACGGTGGCCCGCCGGGGCGGGATGGCCGTGCTCCCCCAGGACGTCCCGACCGACGTCGTCGCGGACGTCGTGACCTCGGTGAAGTCGCGGCACCCGGTCGTGGAGTCGGCCGTCGTGGTCTCGCCACAGGACACCGTGCACACGGCGCTCACCCTGATCGGCAAGCGAGCGCACGGTGCGGCGGTGGTCGTCGAGGACGGGCGCCCGGTGGGCGTCGTCGCCGAGGCCGACTGCCAGGGTGTCGACCGGTTCACCCAGGTGGGCGTCGTGATGTCGGCCCAGCCGACGGTCGTCGACCTGTCCGTGGTCACCTCGGGCGGTCGAGCCGGCCTGGAGGCCGCGTTCGAACGGCTGCACTCCTCCCGGCGTCGGTTCACCCCGGTGGTGGACGGCGACCGGCTCGTCGGTGTGCTCACCCGGGTCGGGGCGCTCCGCTCGTCGATCTACCGTCCGTCCCTCGACGCGGCCGGCCGGCTGCAGGTCGCTGCGGCGATCGGCATCACCGGGGACGTCCGGGCCAAGGCCGCCGCCCTGCTCGACGCCGGCATCGACACGCTCGTCGTGGACACTGCGCACGGGCACCAGCGCCGGATGCTCGAGGCCGTCGCGGCCGTGCGCGCCCTGGACCCGCAGGTCCCCGTGGTGGCCGGCAACGTGGTGACCGCGGCCGGGGTGCGCGACCTCGTCGACGCCGGGGCGGACATCGTCAAGGTCGGCGTCGGCCCGGGGGCCATGTGCACCACCCGGATGATGACCGCCGTGGGGCGCCCGCAGTTCTCCGCCGTGCTGGAGTGCGCCGAGCAGGCACGGCTGCTCGGCCGGCAGGTCTGGGCCGACGGCGGTGTCCGGCACCCGCGGGACGTCGCGCTCGCGCTGGCGGCCGGCGCGTCCCAGGTGATGATCGGGTCGTGGTTCGCCGGCACCCATGAGTCCCCCGGCGACCTGCACAGCGACGCGGACGGGCGGCTGTACAAGGAGAGCTTCGGGATGGCGTCGGCCCGGGCCGTCGCGGCACGGACCCGCGGGGACTCGCCGTTCGAGCGGGCCCGCAAGGGCCTGTACGAGGAGGGCATCTCCTCCTCCCGGATGTTCCTGGACCCACAGCGGCCGGGCGTCGAGGACCTGCTGGACCACATCACCGCCGGCGTGCGGTCGGCCTGCACGTACGTCGGCGCCACCACCCTGGCGGAGCTGCACGAGCGTGCGGTCGTCGGCATCCAGTCCGCAGCCGGGTACGACGAGGGGCAGCCGCTCCCGGACGGCTGGTGACGTGGTCCGCGCCACGTCCTAGGGTCGGCCCCGTGACCGTCCGACCCGTCCTCGTCCTCACCCACGCACCGCACGAGGGACCCGGGCTCATCGCCCGGGCGCTGTCCGACGTCCCCGTGACGGCGCGCACCGTCGTCGACTCGCGGCAACCGCACCTGCCACCGGTGGACCGGCTCGCCGGGGTGGTCGTCATGGGTGGGGCCCAGGACGCGGACGACGAGGCCGGGCACGCCGGGCTGGCCGCCGAACGGCGCCTGCTGGCCGACGCCGTCGACGCCGACGTGCCCGTGCTCGCCGTGTGCCTGGGCATGCAGCTGCTGGCCAGGGCGCTGGGCGCCCCGGTGCACCGCCGGCACGGCACGGAGATCGGCTTCGCCCCCGTCGAGGTCCTCGCCGACGACCCGGCGCTCGCGCCGCTCGGCCCCCGGCCACCGGTCCTGCACTGGCACAGCGACGCCGTCGACCTGCCCTCCGGGGCGACGCTGCTCGCGGCCAGCGCCGCCACGCCGGTGCAGGCGTTCCGCGCCGGCAGCGCGGTCGGCCTGCAGTTCCACCTCGAGGTGGACCCCGGTCACCTCGGCCTGTGGCTGGAGACCCCGGTCATGCTCGCCGACCTGGCCGACGGCGACGCGGACCGGATCCGCGCGGACGGCGCGGTCGTGCTGCCGGACCTCGTCCCGGCGGCGCTGCAGGCCTTCGGCTGGTTCGCCGCCGCGGCCCGGGAACGCGGATGACGGCCCGGCCCGTCGGTGCGTCGCCGCGAGCGGCTCGCGAGCAGCTCGCGGCGATGACCGCGCGCCGACCGGTCCTGCTGCGCGACCCGACCGTCCTGCCCGGCATCGGCGGCCGACCCGCTGCCGTCCTCGTGCTGTTCGGCGTCCTGGACAGCCTCCCGGCCGTCTCGGCCCGGACCGCCGTCCCCCGCGATCTGGACGTCCTGCTGCAGCGCCGCGCGACGACCCTGGGCGACCACCCCGGGCAGGTGTCGTTCCCGGGCGGACGGATGGAGCCCACGGACGACGGACCGGCCGCTGCCGCCCTGCGTGAGGCCGTCGAGGAGACGGGCCTCGACCCAGCAGGCGTCGAGGTGCTCGGCGAGCTGCCGGCCGTGCCCCTGGCCGTCAGCCACCACCTGGTCACACCGGTGCCGGCCTGGTGGGCGAGGCCCTCCCAGGTCGTCGCCATGGACCATGCCGAGACGGTGGACGTGTTCCGTGCGCCGGTCGCCGACCTCGTCGACCCGGCCAACCGGCGCACGGCCCTCGTCCCGACGGGCGCGCGAGGGACACCCGTGACCACCCCCGCCTTCACCGTGTCCGGCGTCCTGGTCTGGGGCTTCACCGCCCTGGTGCTCGACCGGATCCTGGCCGAGCTGGGCTGGGCGCAACCGTGGGACCCCACCCGCACCGTCGTCCCGTACGACATCGCCCCGCCGACCCGCCCCCGCCGCTGAGTGGAGCGACCGACCCCTGACAGGGCAGGGGGCGCACCGTCAGGAGTGCACGAGCGAACGGAGCACGTACTGCAGGATCCCGCCGTGCCGGAAGTAGTCGGCCTCACCGGGGGTGTCGATGCGCACGATCGCCTCGAACGACACCACCGACCCGTCCGACCGGGTGGCGTCGACCCGCACGGTGCTCGGCGTGACTCCCTCGTTGAGGGCGGTGATCCCGCTGACCGCGAAGACCTCGGTGCCGTCCAGCCCGAGGGAGGCCGCCGTCTGCCCGGCGGGCATCTGCAGGGGGAGGACCCCCATCCCGATGAGGTTGGACCGGTGGATCCGCTCGAAACTCGCTGCGATGACCGCCCGGACCCCGAGCAGTCGGGTGCCCTTGGCCGCCCAGTCGCGCGACGAGCCGGACCCGTACTCCGTCCCGCCCAGCACGATGAGGGGGACCCCTGCCTCCTGGTAGGCCATCGCGGCGTCGTAGATGCTCGTCTGCTCGCCGGTGAGCAGGTTGCGCGTGAAGCCGCCCTGCACCCCCGGGACCAGCTGGTTGCGCAACCGGATGTTGGCGAACGTGCCCCGGACCATCACCTCGTGGTTGCCGCGCCGGGATCCGTAGGAGTTGAAGTCCCGGCGGTCCACGCCGTGCTCGGCGAGGTACCGGCCGGCCGGGCTGTCCGCCTTGATGGACCCCGCCGGGCTGATGTGGTCGGTGGTCACCGAGTCGCCGAGCAGCGCGAGCACCCGGGCCCCGAGGATGTCCGTCACCGGCTCCGGTGCCGCCGTCATGGCCTCGAAGTAGGGTGGTCGCCGCACGTAGGTCGACGCGGGGTCCCAGGCGAAGGTCTCCCCCGCCGGTGTGGGCAGGGACCGCCAGCGCTCGTCCCCGGTGAACACGTCGGCGTAGTCGGTGGTGAACATCTCCCGGTCGATCGACGCATCGATGGTGGCCTGCACCTGCGCCTCGGCAGGCCACACGTCCCGGAGGAACACGGGCTCGCCGAGCTGGTCGTGGCCGAGCGGCTCGGTCTGGAAGTCGACGTCCATCGTGCCCGCCAGGGCGTAGGCGATCACCAGTGGCGGGGAGGCGAGGTAGTTCATCGCGACGTCCGGGTTGATCCGTCCCTCGAAGTTCCGGTTGCCGGACAGCACCGACACCACCGCGAGGTCGTGCTCGCCGACGGCGGCCGACACCTCCGCCGGCAGCGGGCCGGAGTTGCCGATGCACGTCGTGCAGCCGTAGCCGACCAGGTGGAAGCCCAGCGCCTCGAGGTCCGGCCACAGCCCGGCCTTCTCGTAGTAGTTCGTCACGACCTGCGAGCCCGGGGCCATCGACGTCTTCACCCACGGCTTGCTCCGCAGGCCGCGCGCGACGGCGTTGCGGGCGAGCAGGCCCGCGGCCAGCATCACCGACGGGTTGGACGTGTTGGTGCAGGACGTGATCGATGCGATGACCACGTCCCCGTGGTCCAGCTCGGTGTCCGTGCCGTCGGCGAGGGTGACGGGGACCCGACGGTGCGGGCGGGTCGCCGCCGGGGCAGGTGGTGGCTCCGGCGCGTCACCGGGCTCCTCGTGCTCCGAGCCCGCGATCGGGTCGGACGCCGGGAACGTCTCGGCGACCGACTCGTCCAGGCCGATGAGCTCCGCGTCGTCGTCCTCGTCGACATAGTCCCGCAAGGACGCCGCGAACGACTCCTTGGCCACCGACAGCGGGATACGGTCCTGCGGACGCTTGGGCCCGGCGATGGACGGCACGACGGTGGACAGGTCCAGCTCGAGGTACTCCGAGTACGCCGGGGCCGCGGCGGCCGGTGCCGACGGGTCCAGCCACAGCCCCTGCTCCTTGGCGTAGGCCTCCACGAGGGCGATCTGCTCGGCGGACCGGCCGGTCAGCCGCAGGTAGTCGATCGTGACCTGGTCGACCGGGAAGATCGCGCACGTGGAGCCGAACTCCGGGCTCATGTTCCCGATGGTGGCGCGGTTGGCCAACGGCACCGCTGCGACGCCCTCGCCGTAGAACTCGACGAACTTGCCGACCACGCCGTGCCGGCGAAGCTGCTCCGTGATGGTCAGTACCACGTCCGTGGCCGTGACGCCGGAGGGGATCTCGCCGGTGAGCCGAAAACCGACCACCCGCGGGATGAGCATGGAGACCGGCCGGCCCAGCATGGCGGCCTCGGCCTCGATGCCGCCGACCCCCCAGCCGAGCACACCCAGGCCGTTGACCATCGTCGTGTGTGAGTCGGTGCCCACGCAGGTGTCCGGGTAGGCGGTGAGCACGCCGTCGAGCTCGCCGGTCATCACCCCGCGCGCCAGGTACTCGATGTTCACCTGGTGGACGATGCCGGTGCCCGGCGGCACCACCGTGAAGTTGTCGAAGGCCGTCTGCCCCCAGCGCAGGAACTGGTAGCGCTCGTAGTTGCGCTGGTACTCCAGATCGACGTTGCGCTCGAAGGCGTCTGCGCGGCCGTACACATCGATCTGCACCGAGTGGTCGATGACGAGCTCGGCCGGAGCCAGCGGGTTGACCCGACCCGGGTCGCCGCCCAGCGACGCCACCGCCTCGCGCATGGTGGCCAGGTCCACGACGCACGGCACCCCGGTGAAGTCCTGCATGACCACCCGGGCCGGGGTGAACTGGATCTCCGTGCTCGGTGCACTCGACGGGTCCCAGGAGCCCAACGCCCGGACATGATCGGCGGTGATGTTGACGCCGTCCTCCGTGCGCAGGAGGTTCTCCGTGAGGATCTTCAGGCTGTAGGGCAGGCGGTCCGCCCCCGGCACCGCCGCGAGCCGGAAGATCTGATAGGTCGTCCCGGCGACCTCGAGGGACCCCCTCGATCCGAAGCTGTCGATGCTGCTCACCTGCGCTCCTCCGCTGACGGGTGCCGACGACGACCGACCGGAGGACCCGCCTCCCGACCGCGCCGAACTATCTTGATGTCAAGATACATCCTCACGACCCGGGGCGTCCCTGCTCCCGCTGCCGGATGTGGCAGGCCCGTGCTCCCCTGGGGGCGTGCCGCCGGTCACCGCGTCAGGACCGCCACGGCCTCGACATGGTGGGTCATCGGGAACAGGTCGAGCGCGCGCAGGTCGGCGAGGCCGTAGCCGGCCGCTGCCAGGTAGGACACGTCCCGGGCCAGGGCGGCGGGGTCGCACGCCACGTACACCACCCGCTCGGGGCGCCGGACCGTGACCTCCTCGACGACCGCCCGACCGGCGCCGGTGCGCGGGGGGTCGAGCACGACGACGTCCGCCGGCCCGCCGGTCTGCGCGAGGACCGCGCGGACGTCCCCGGCGTGCAGCTCCACCTGAGGTCGGTCGTGCACGTTGCGGCGTGCGTCCCGGACGGCGCGGGCGTCCCCCTCCACCGCGACCACCCGGCCGCCGGGACCCACGGCGTCCGCCAGCGGCACCGTGAACAGACCCGCACCGGCGTACAGGTCGAGCACCGTGGCCCCGGCCAGGGCCCCGGCGCCGCCCAGCCCGGCCAGGACGGCAGCGGCGAGCAGGGCCGGCGCCTCCCGGTGCACCTGCCAGAACCCGTCCGCCGCCACACGGTAGTGGAGCTCCGCACCGCCCACGCGGACGACCTCGCGCACGGACGTGCGGGCGTTGGGCCGCCAGTCGGGCCGCCCGCGACGCAGGTCGAAGGGCTTCCCGTCGACCAGCACGAGCGGCGCGTCTCCGCCGGCCGGTGCTGCCGCCGCCAGCCGGGCCCCTGCCGGCCACCGTCGGGTGAACAGCTCCAGCGCGTCCAGCGCCTGCACGGCCAGCGGCATCGCGTCCAGCGCCAGCACGTCATGGGAGCGGTGTCGGTACATGCCGGCTCGGCCCTCGGCATCCGCCACGAGCTCGAGCCGGGTGCGCCAGTGCAGCCCGCCCCGCTCGGCGTCGCCGGGGACCGGCTCGACGACGACCTCTCGATCCAGATGGGCGAGCCGGCGCAGCTGCTCGGCGAGCACGGTCGCCTTCCACGCCCGCTGTGCCGGCAGCGCCACGTGGGCGAGCTCTCCCCCGCCCACCCCGTCCGGGCCGGCAGCCGACCAGGCGGACGGCACCCGGTCCGCCGACGCCTCGAGGACCTCGACGGCGTCGGCCCGCCAGTATGCGGAGGTGTCGCCCCCGTCGGTGAGCCGGGCCGCCACCCGCTCTCCCGGCAGGGTGTGCCGGACGAACACGACCCGCCCGTCCAGCCGGGCGACGCAGTGGCCGCCGTGCGCGGGGGCGCCGATGGTCAGCTCGACGAGCCGGTCAGAGTCCACGAGCAGCCGTGTTCGTCACGGGGCCCTCGAGCCCGGTCTGTCCGCCCAGGGACTCCAGCTGCCACGGCACGGACGCGACCACGACGCCGGGGGTGAACAGCAGCCGACCCTTGAGCCGCAGGGCGCTCTGGTTGTGCAGCAGCTGCTCCCACCAGTGCCCGACCACGTACTCGGGGATGTAGACGACCACGAGGTCGCGGGGGCTGTCCCGCCGGATCGAGCGGACGTACTGCAGCACCGGGCGGGTGATCTCCCGGTAGGGCGAGCCGAGCACCTTGAGCGGGACAGGCAGGTCCACTGCCTCCCACTGCGCGCGCAGCCGCTCCACCTCGTCGGGGTCCACGGCGACGGTGACGGCCTCCAGGACCTGCGGGCGCGACGCCCGGGCGTAGGCCAGTGCCCGCATCGTCGGACGGTGCAGCTGGGAGACCAGCACGATCGCGTGCACCCGGCTGGGCAAGGCCCGAGCGGTCTCCCGCTCGGAGTCGACGTCCAGTGTCAGCTCCCGGTGCACCGTGTCGTAGTGCCGGCGGATGGACCGCATCAGCACGAACGCCGCCGCCATGGCGAGGACGGCGATCCAGGCTCCGTGCACGAACTTCGTGACGAGCACGATGACCAGAACCGTGACCGTCATGGCGAAACCGAAACCGTTGATCATCCGCGACCGCCTCATCCGGCGACGGGCTGCCGGGTCCGGCTGGGTCTGGAGCTCGCGCGTCCAGTGCCGCACCATGCCCAGCTGGCTCAGCGTGAACGAGACGAACACGCCCACGATGTAGAGCTGGATGATGTGGGTGACCTGCGCGTGGAAGGTGACGATGAGGATGATCGCGCCGCCGGCCAGCGCGACGATCCCGTTGGAGAAGGCGAGCCGGTCCCCGCGGGTGTGCAGCTGACGGGGCAGGTAGCCGTCGCGCGCCAGGATGGAACCCAGCACAGGGAAGCCGTTGAACGCCGTGTTGGCAGCGAGCACGAGAAGCACCCCGGTCACCCCCGACACTGCGTAGAACGCGATCGGGTATCCCTCGAAGATCGTCCGGGCGAGCTGGGCGACGACGGGATGCTGCTCGTAGCTGTCGCCCACCGGTATCCCGTCACGCAGCAGCTGTGTCGCCGGGTTCTCGACGTAGTGCACGCCGGTCACCCGCGCGAGCACGAGGATCGACATCGTGAAGGCCACCGAGATCCCGCCCAGCAGCGCCAGGGTGGTGGCCGCGTTGCGCGACTTCGGCGGACGAAACGACGGGACCCCGTTGCTGATGGCCTCGACGCCGGTGAGAGCCGCCGACCCGGAGGCGAACGCGCGCAGCACGAGGAACACCCCGGCAAGCCCGGTCAAGCCCTGCTGGTAGGCGTCCGCCGGCAGGATGGTCAGGTCGGCGCTCTGCGCCGGTCCCAGCGAACCGGTGACCCACCGCACGAGCCCGGCCACGGCCGTGGCGCCGATCACCCCCATGTAGAGGTACACCGGGACGGCGAACGCGGTCCCCGACTCCCGCACCCCGCGCAGGTTCGCCAGGGTGAGCACGACGACGACCAGCACGGCGAACGCCACCTCGTGCCCGCGCAGCGCCGGGATCGCCGACACGGCGTACTGCACCCCGGAGGACACCGACACGGCGACGGTGAGGACGTAGTCCACCAGGAGCGCGCTGGCCACCGTGAGACCCGCATTGCGGCCCAGGTTGACGGTGGCCACCTCGTAGCCGCCGCCGCCCGAGGGGTAGGCGTGCACGTTCTGGCGGTAGGAAGCGACCACCGTGAGCATGACGACCGCCACTGCCAGACCCACCCAGGGCGCCATCACCGTCGCGGCCATCCCCGCGACCGCCAGGGTCAGCAGGATCTCGTCCGGGGCGTACGCCACCGAGGACAGCGCGTCAGAGGCGAACACGGGCAGTGCGATCCGTTTCGACAGCAGCGTCTGCCCGAGGGTGTCGCTGCGGACAGGTCGGCCGAGGATGAGACGCTTGGCCGCGTCCTGGATGCCTGCCACGGAGGACCATGCTAGGGGCCCGCACCCCTGGCGCGTCGCTACGCCCGGGTCTGCTCCTTCGCGCGCTGCCCGGACGCTGCGCCGCGGTATAGCGTGTCCGGCTGTGCACTTCGTGATCATGGGGTGCGGCCGCGTGGGTGCCACGCTCGCGCTGTCGTTGGAGGCGCGCGGGCACACGGTGGCCGTCATCGACCAGAACGCCGACGCCTTCCGCCGGCTCGACGCCGGGTTCGCGGGGCGCAAGGTCACCGGGCTGGGGTTCGACCGGGACACGCTCACCCAGGCGGGCATCGACGACGCCTTCGGGTTCGCCGCGGTCTCCGACGGCGACAACTCCAACATCCTCGCCGCCCGGGTGGTCCGGGAAACGTTCGGTGTCGCCAACGTGGTCGCGCGCATCTACGACCCGCGCCGTGCGGAGATCTACGAGCGCCTCGGCATCCCCACCGTGGCCACCGTGCGCTGGACCGCCGACCAGGTGCTCCGCCGCATGCTCCCGATGGGTGCCGCGGGCGAGTTCCGCGACGCGTCCGGGCTCGTCGTGCTGGCGGAGGTGGACGTGCACCCGGCGTGGATCGGCCGCTCGGTGCGGTCTCTCGAGCAGGCGACCGGCGCCCGGGTCGGCTATCTCACCCGGTTCGGGGACGGCATGCTGCCCGGGGGGGACGCCGTGGTCCAGGAGAACGACGTGGTGCACGTCCTCGTCCAGCACGACCGCCTGGAGATCGTCGAGCAGCTGCTGTCCCGGGCCCCGGAGGTGTCGGCATGAGGGTGGTCATCGCCGGTGCCGGCTCGGTGGGGCGGTCCATCGCCCGCGAGCTGCTCGCCCACGAGCACGAGGTCACGCTCATCGATCGGCAGCCGGCAGCCATGCGAGTGGCGCAGGTCGCCGACGCCGACTGGTTGTTGGCCGACGCCTGCGAGCTCACCACGCTCACCCAGGCGGGCACAGCCGAGTGCGACGTGGTCGTCGCCGCCACCGGCGACGACAAGGCGAACCTCGTGGTGTCCTTCCTGGCGAAGACCGAGTTCGGCGTCCCACGCACCGTCGCCCGGGTCAACAATCCGAAGAACGAGTGGATGTTCGACGAGGCCTGGGGTGTCGACGTGGCCGTGTCGACCCCGCGGATCATGACGTCGATGGTCGAGGAGGCCGTCGCGGTGGGCGACCTGGTGAACATCTTCACGTTCCACCAGTCCGGTGCGGACATCCTCGAGTTCACCCTGCCCGCGACGTCCCCGCTCGTCGGGGTGCGGGTCGGTCAGGTGGACTGGCCGCGCGACGTGGTCCTCGCCTGCGTCGTGCGCGACGACCGCCCGGTGGCGCCGAGCATCGACGACACCCTCGAAGCGGCGGACGAGCTGCTGTTCGTCATCGCTCGGGAGGCGGACCAGCAGGCGCTGCACGAACTCCTGATCGGCGCACCAGAAGCCAGCTGAGCCACAGCACGAGGGCCGTCAGCGGCAGGCCCATGACGAGTTTGGCAGTGCCCAGCCAGCCGACCTCGGCGCTGCGGTAGAGCGGCACCTGGACCGCCAGTCGCGCGGCGAACATGCCCGCCCACACCCAACTGACCAGCACGTACCTGCGCCGCAGGGCGCGGTCGTCCCGCCAGGCGACGGCGCGCGACCACGGGCCGCCGGTCAGCGGGCCGTCCGGGGCGAACAGGCCGATCACCAGGCCCACCAGTGGCCAGCCGACGAGCACCGACACGAGGAACCCGACGAGGTAGGCGGCGTTGGTCCACAATCCGTAGGCGAAGTAGTCCTGGCCTCGCCCGGTGCGCCACGCCCACAGCACGCCGATGCCCACCCCCAGCAGCCCGGACACCGCCTGGGTCACCGGGGTCCGCTGGACGAGCCGGACCACCACCGCCACGGCGGCGGCAGCGCTCGCCGCGACGAGTGCAGGGCCGAGCCGCTGGCCGGACAGCACGAAGACGACGACGAACAGCAGACCCGGAGCGACAGACTCCACGGCCCCGCGGGTGCCGCCGATCGCTGCCGTCGCCGAGAACTCCTCCCCGGTGAGCGACCGCAGCTCGCGCGCCACAGCCCCGCCCGGCGCCGCCACGGGGTCCGGGGCCGCGTCGGCAGCGATCTGCGCAGGGTCCGGCGCCACTGCCCCGGCGGGCGCCTGCGCGCGTCCGGCGCCCGCGTCGTCCTGGGACACCGGTCACTCCCCCGGTCGGGGCATCAGCTCGTACCGCGGGTCGAAGATCGCCGCCGCGCCGCGGACCAGACAGACCCGGCCCTCCGCGCGCAGCCGGCGTCCGGGCTCGATGCCGGCGATGCGGCGACGCCCGAGCCAGATCAGCAGGATCGTGCCGCTGCCGTCGTACAGCTCGGCCTCGAGCGCCGGCACCCCCTGGCGTGGACGCAGCGTGACCGACCGCACGATCCCGCTCACCCGAGCCGCCCGGCGGGGCACGACGTCCGAGGCCAGCACGCAGCCGACGGACCGGTGCGCCGCGGTCCGCTCCTCGTCGGCCTCGACCTCCTCCTGGGACGCCACAGCCTTGCGCCAGCGCTCGCGGATCGTGGGGGCCATCAGCGCACCTCGGTGATCTCGGGGCCGCGGGTCGGCGGGTCGAACGAGGTCCCGTCCGGCGTCGCCGGCATCTGGTCCTGCCCGGGCATCCGCAGAGCCAGCAGGTCACGCGGCGGCCGGGCGTCGTCGCCACGCACCACCACGATGTCCGCGAAGACCTCCTCGAGGGTCCGCGCCTCCTCCGGGTCCACCGCCGCTCGGCCGGTGAGCACGCCTCGCAGGAACCAGCGAGGTCCGTCCACGCCGATGAACCGGGCCGGCCGGTGCCCTGTGCGGCCGTCCGCCGTGCGGACCGGCAGCCGGGCCAGCAGCTCACGGCCGAAC
>CAVPEV010000045.1:0-15388 GCA_963703555.1 uncultured Actinomycetota bacterium
CACACAGGCCAGTCGTGGGTCGCTCCTCGCGCTGAGCACCGCGTTCAGCAGCGATGACAAGCTTTGTTGCCCGCCCCGGTGGGCGGGAGTCGGTGGGTCAGGCGTCGATCGTGGCCAGGGACCAGCACCAGCCTGCGAGCTCGCGGGCCACCGCGGTCGTGGCGAGGTTGTGCTGCTTGCCGCGGCGAGCGAACTGGACCCAGCGGTGGTGCAACCGCCGGTTGCCTTCGTCGGCGCGCAGGCGAGCGGCTGCGGGTGCGGCGTCCCAGCGTTCCTGCAGGACCTTGCCCACGACGTAGCGGGGCTTGTGCAACCAGGCCGACTCGATCAGCAGGCGTCGGGCGTGGGTGTTGCCGGCCTTGGTGATCGCACCCTGGCGGTGCGCTGTCCCGGAGGAGTGCTCGGACGGGGTCAGGCCGAGGAACGCACCGATCGAGGCCCCGGAGAACCTCGTCCAGTCACCGATCTCGACTGCCAACGCGAACCCGGTCAGCGTGGCGACTCCGCGCAGGCAGCACAGGTTGGTCACGATCGGGGTGAAGCTGCAGTCGGCGGCCATGACCGCGATCTTCTTGTCGAGCCGGTCGCGGCGTGCTTCAAGGGTGCGCACCAGCTCCCAGGACTCCTCGAACGCGGTGGCCGTACCGAGGTTGTCGAACCTGATGGTGCGCAGCCAGGTGGCGTGCGCACCGGTCCATGCGGCACCCCCGCAGTAGACGTGCCCGTGACGCAGCAGCAGCTTGCCCAGCCGATGACGGGCGCTCATCAGGTCCGAGCGGTTGTCGAACCGCAGCCGGACCAGGTCACGGGCCGACTCCTGTTCGATCGTCGGGACCCTCACGGCGGTCAGGTCGTCGTTACGCAGCAACCGCGCGAGCAGGCGCGCGTCCCGCGCATCGGTCTTGACCCGGTCCCCGGGCGCACGGTTGATCTTCGACGGCGCAGCGACCACGCACCGGATCTCGGCCGCAGCCAGGACCCGCGCCAACCCGAACCCGGTCGGCCCGGCCTCGTAGGCCACCTTCACCGGGCCGGGCAACCGGCCGATCCAGTCCAGGACCGGACGGTAGTCGTCGCCCGGCACCAGCCGGGTCTCGAACAGCTCCCCCGTCAGTGTGTCGATCCCGCTCGCGCTGATCGATCGCGCGTGCACGTCCAAGCCGACACTCGTACGCTCGGTGAACATCGGGGCCTCCTACGACTGTGGACAGGCCAGGCAGGGACTCCTGCTCGGCAACCCACGACCTTCGCAGCGAGGCCCCGTCCTGGCGACCGGGGCTACCGTCCCGGACCCTCATACGGTCTGACCGCGCGGGGTCGGCGCAGGTCGTCGTCGCCGATCTCCCGCACCACGCGGTGCCGGCACGTCGGTGGCCACCGTAATCGGTGGCACGTCGCTGCCGAACCCGTCGGGCAGCGGACAGCAGCACCGTCCGCTGCCCGACGGAACTGACGATCGCCTCGAGCAGCGCGCGCCGGGCGGTGGCGTCGCCGGGCGGCGTCCGGTTGCACCGGAGGACGAGGTCGGCACGGCGCCGCG
Source organism: uncultured Actinomycetota bacterium (assembly GCA_963703555.1). Classification (GTDB taxonomy): domain Bacteria; phylum Actinomycetota; class Actinomycetes; order Actinomycetales; family Cellulomonadaceae; genus CAVPEV01. Next base: position 1,541 of record CAVPEV010000045.1, read on the forward strand.
ACGCCTGGAACGCCGCCTCGGACTCGGCGGAGAGCGCGCCGCGGGCGGTGCGGTGCAGCACCTCGGCCTCGTCGTCCGGTGTCACGGCGCCTCCCTTCCCCGGGACATCGTCGGCGCCCCGCATCGTCGTGAGCGACGGCACCCGCAGCAGGGCGTCACGTGAACTTTCGAGGGTGACGCCCTGGGCGAGCGCCCGCTGCAGGGACGGCGCGCCCTGCCGCATCGCGACCAAGACCTAGCCGGTTCCGGTCACGGTAGTGGCGATGTCAGCGTCGGGCGAGCAGCGGGACACCCGCACCTCGCCGCGGTCCGCGGTCAGGTCGAACCTGTCGGGGGCGTCCCCGAACCGGATGGAGACGATCCCCTGGGTGGGCCGGTGGTCCCGCAGCAGGTACCGGGCCGGCTGGCTCAGCCAGTGCACCTGGAAGACGGGGTCGGCGGGGGCGCTCGGCACTGTCGGCGTACGCCACCGCAGCAGCTCCCGCACCACCCCCCTCGAGCGCGGCCCCCGCGGCGTAGGCCCGTAGATCGCCGGCCCACCGGGTCGTCCCGGCTCGCGCCGGATCACCCCGTGTGCCCCGAAGTCGCGCAGGCGTTACGACAGGAGGTTGGGTGCGATGTCCGGGAGCCCGCGCCGATAGTCTGGCGCTCGACGATGCCGAACCAGACTTCGACGAGGTCCTCGAGGTCCGCACCGGTCGTCGGGCCGTGCAGCGCCAGGTAGACGAGGAGCTCCTTCATCCGTGGGGTCAGGGGCTTGGCGGTGGGTGGCAGTCCTCGGAACCGGATCGGCCCGAGGACGTCGATCGACACCTGGGGCTCGTCGTCCGCGAGGGGCGGCGCCGGCGGGTTGGCCAGAGCCAGCGCGGTGACGTCCTCGGCGAGCGTCGTGGTCGGTTCCTCGGGCGTGCGGCGCGGCTCGGGTGGCAGTGATGTGACGAGCACCGTGCGCAGGTGCTCGGCGTGCTCGGCGGTGAGCCGCTGCGGCTGGTAGTCGATGCCGAGCGGTTCGAGGCGCGCCGCTCCATCGGCGGAGACCTGGATCGTCCAGGCGGTGTCCGTGGGTTAGCGGGTGATGGTGACGACACCGCTCCACGGTGCGCTCGGCGAGTTCAACTGGTCGATGCAACACCGGGTTGTTGGAGCGAGAGTAGTTGCTCGGCGAAGACCTCGGCGGGGGTCTTCCAGCCGAGGACCTTGCGGGGCCGGTTGTTGATCGTTATCGCGACGGCCTCGAGGTCTTCGGCGGACCACCGCGACAGGTCGGTGCCCTTCGGGAAGTACTGGCGCAGCAGCCCGTTGGTGTTCTCGTTCGTCGGTCGCTGCCAGGGTGAGTGCGGGTCAGCGAAGAAAACCTTCGTGCCGGTGTCGAGGGCGAGCTGGGCATGGCCGGCGAGCTCGCCTGCCCGGTCCCAGGTGAGCGTGCGCCGCAGCTGGGCGGGCAGCCGCGCCATGGACGCGGTGAGGGCGGCGTTCATCGCGACGGCGCCGTAGCCACCGAGCGAGGGACCGTTCTTGACGACCGGGTGCTCACCCCAACCCTCCAGCCGCGGTAGGTGCACCAGGATCGTCGAACGGCTGGACCGTTCGACGAGCGTGCCGATCGCGGACCGGCCGGTCCCGATGATCAGGTCGCCTTCCCAGTGCCCGGGGACAGCACGGTCGGCGGCCTCGGCAGGTCGCTCGGACAGGACCACGTCGGCGGTGACATGCCCTTGTGGCTTGTTCCGCGTCCTGGCTCGTGGTTCGCGTGACACCCATCCGGTGCGCAAGCACGCGACGAGCTCACGCTTGAGGGCGCCGCGCCCTTCGATGAACAACGCCTGGTAGATCGCCTCGTGGCTGATCCGCATGGACTCATCTTCGGGGAACTCGAGCCGGAGCCGGTTGCTGATCTGCTGCGGGATCCAGGCCGTCGCCCAGTGCCGATCTGCTCGGTGGGGCTTCATCTTGCGGCCCTCCCATCCGGGCGTGTCCGGCCCTGCGATGGCGGTGCCGTCAGCACGCCGCACGGTGCCGTCCAGGCGCGCCTGGACGTAGTCACGCAGGCGCGCGTTGCTGGCGAGCTTGGCGACCTTGGGGCGTTTGGCGGACTGCTGGGCCTTCCACTGGGCAACCGTCGCGCGGTAGTCCCGCGTGCCGCTGCGCGTGGCAGCGTTACGGCGCAGCTCACGCGAGATCGTCCCCGGGTCGCGCGCCAGCGCCCGGGCGATCTGGCGCACCCCGGCACCCTTCGCGCGCATCAGCGCGATCTCCTCGCGCTCCTGGAAAGTCAGGTAGCGGCCCGTGGGCTCGGCCAGACAGATCGGCGCCATGCCGCCAGCGTGACGAAACCACCGGGTACCCACCGGCCACGACACGCCGACCGCCAGCGACGCCTCCACCGTCGTCACGCCCGTCGCGATCAACCGCCAGAACTGACGTTGCACCACCCGCGACGGATCCGGCCGCCCCGGCGAACGCACCGCCAGCCTCAGCGCCCGGTCAGCACGCCACTGCCGGCGTACTCCCTCAGGAACGTCGCCGGTCTTCTTGCTCCAATCCGCCGTCACCACGCCGCACACCTCCACGATCACGGTGTTGCGACAACCAGTTGAATCCGCCCTTGTCCCCGTGGTGGGTGTGACGCCATGCGTGCTCCTACTCGGGCTCATGGGCGCTGACCGCCCCAAGCGGCGCACGCTCCCAGCCCGTCATGAGATCCTGGTCTCACGGTGCCGACCAGCGTCGAACGCCAGCGATCGCGAGCTGTTCGACTGGCTCGATCGGTGCACCCGCCCGAGCCAGCCACCGCCGCGGGCTCGCGCCGTCGAGCTCAGTCGCGGGCACGCTGAACCATGTCGCGATCGTCCGTCCGTCGACCGGCGCCTGGCGCAGGATCGACAGGATCCGTCGCAGTCGCGAACCGTGACCCAGACGGGCAAGAAGACCGTCGAGGTGGTCTACCTGATCACCTCCGCGGACCACCACGCCGCACCTCCCGCGACCCTGGCCGCCTGGGTCCAAGGACACTGGGGCATCGAAAACAAGCTCCACCCGGTCCGCGACGACACCTACGACGAGGACCGATCCCAGGTCCGCAGCGGCAACGCGCCGCACGTCATGGCCAGCCTGCGCAACACCGCCATCACCGTGCTGCGTCTGACCGGCTGGAATGACATCGCCGCCGCCACCCGACATCACTCACGCAACCCAGAACGAGCCATCACATGCCTATTGACCTGCTGAACCACGACCTTTCCGGGGTCCTGCCACACACCCCACCTCGAAAGCAGCAGATCATACCGGTGGTGACGCACTCACCCCTTTACGTCGCCGAGGCTCTCAATCCCCGAGAGAATCAGAATCATGGTTGGCGCCGAAGAGGTGCCCGAGGAGCTTCGGGAGCGGGCACCCGGCCAGTGTCACCGTCGGTCGATGATCGGCAGTCGCACCGAGAACTCCGAGCCGCCCGCAGGGACGCGAGCGGCGGCGATCGTCCCCCCCAGGCGTGGCGGATCCGGGACCGGAGTACACGTGAGGAACGGAGCCACGGAGCGCTGCTAGGTATCGGCGTCGCCGGCGCCGGCCATACGGAGCAGCGCACCTACTCGACCTCGCTCAAGACGGTGCACCCCGGGGACGTGGTGATTCTCACGCTCACCGGGGGGGCCCAGCAGGCCTTCACGGTCCGCGGGATCTACCGGAACGACTTCCCGCCCTCGGACCAGGGGGCCTTCATCACCGACGCCGCGGCGGCGAGGTTCCTGCCGGCCGCCGGTGACCTGGCCACGGCGATCCACGTCAAGGCCGACGGGGTGTCGCCGGCCGAACTGACCGACCGCCTCGCTGAGGTGCGCTCCGACGTCTCGTTCCAGACCCCGGACCAGCTCACGGCGGCGATCCAGGACCAGATCGAGGCGTTCGAGCTGATCGACTCGATCATGCGGGCGATCTCGCTGCTGGTCGCCGCCGTGACGGTCTTCATCATCACCTACGTCGACCTGACCAACCGGCGACGCCAGATCGGCATCGAGCGGGCGATCGGGATCACGGCCTCCGCGATCGTCGGCAGCTACGTCATCCGGGCGGTCGTCAACGCGGTGATCGGCACCGCCGCCGGCCTGGCCGTCTTCCACCTGGTGGTCATGCCGGCGGTGGAGCGGCACCCGATCATGTTTCCCAGCGGCCCGGCTGTCCTCGTCTCCGATCCGGGCGACGCGCTGCGGAACCTGCTGCTGCTCGTCGCCATCTCCGTCGCGTCGGTGCTCGTGCCTGCCTTCCGGACCGTACGAATGAAGATCCTGGACGCCATCTGGGGGACGTGACCCATTCGGGACTGCTGAGGATTTGGTTGACACCTGGATCTGCCCCACGGCTACCTGATCTGTGGGGGCGGCGCCCTCGCTGGAAGGATGCCGATCGTGTCTGGAGATCCGAGGAGGGTCTCGTCGCGGCAGCGCCCCACAAGCGCACCAGGGGCGTGCCGGCGATGAGGCCGGCCTCCATCGTAGGGTTGGCTGCGACGATACGATCGACCATCGACGTCTGGATGACACCGGGGCACACCGAGTTCACCCGGATGCCAGCCTTGGCGTATTCCATGGCCGCCACCTTCGTCAGCCCGTTCACTCCCCACCCCGAGGCGCTGTACGCGGCAACGCCCTGGAATCCGACGAGCCCCGCGATCGACGCCGCGTGCACGATGGCTCCCCCGCCACCGTCAACCGCGGGTTGATGGCGACCACCCGGTCCCGGTCCGCCTCGGCACAGTCCCCGGTCGGCGCCATCGGACCCTCGACGCCAGCGTTGTTGTGCGTGCAGTCGAGCGCCGTAGAGGAGCAGTCAAGACGTGTGGATCGGCGTGTCGTGCGACTTGTTGATCACTTCCTGATTCGCCCGGCGGGTCGTTCGACGAGTTTGCCCTTGGTGAACACCGCGCCGGCGCGGACCAGGGCGACCGGGTGGGGTCCGTCGATGGCACGCCACCTGGCTTGGGCGGACTCGGTGAGCTTGAACGCCATCGCGATCCCGGCGGCACCTTGAGGGCGTGCGCGCGGTCCTCGGCGTTGATCACCAGCAGGCACACCTTGTCCTGGGCAGGGCGGACCGTGAAGTGGATCCCGTCGACCCAGCGGTACACGTCGTCGGTGCCGGCCAACGAACGCTCGTTGACCGCGACCGCCTCGTTCTGCCAGTCCCTGGCGAGCCGAGTGACAGCACCTCGGCCACCCGTGGCGACTTCCCGGCCCACGCAGCCACGATCGCCGAGGAGAACCGCCTCCGCTCACCGGTCTCGGCGTCGATGCGCTTGTCGTTGACAGCGGCGCCCGCACCGCCACCGCACCCGCCGCGGCAGTCACCTCCCGCGGCTGGTGGTCGCCGTTGCGGACCACCAGCCCGTGACCCTCGGCATCGTGGACTATCCTGAGCCTGGGCGTCCCTTCTCGAACCAGCGCGTCAACGCCGGTCCTGATCGCAACCACCTGGACTTCAGATCATCCTCGGGACGGTGCGCCCCTACACGTCACCCGGCCGAGCACCATCCACAGGCTCTGATCGTTGCTCACGGCCCTCGCGCACGCGTCCACCCGATGGGGCCCGTCCGCGCCGCTTGCCGGCACTCGCACCGGCTGCACCCCGCACGGCACCACGGAGGCACTCGCTCATGACGCCGATCACCACCGGCCAGCCGCTGTCGCCACCCCGACGGGCCGTCCTGGAACGACGGATCCGCGCCGTCGTCGCAGCGACCATCACGTACAACGTCATCGAGGCCGTCGTCGCACTGGTCGCCGGCGGGATGGCGTCGTCGGCCGCGCTGGTCGGCTTCGGACTGGACTCCGTCGTCGAGGTCGGCTCCGCCGCCGCCGTGGCCTGGCAGTTCTCCGCGCCCGACCCGCGGCGGCGCGAGCGCACGGCCGTACGCGCGATCGCCCTGTCCTTCTTCGGTCTCGCCGCGTTCGTCACCGCCGACGCGGCCCGCACGCTGGCCGGCGCGAGCACGCCCGAGCACTCCACGGTGGGCATCGCCCTGGCCGGCGTCAGCCTCGCCGTCATGCCGGCGTTCAGCTGGTTCGAGCGGCGCACCGGACACGAGCTCGGGTCCGCGTCGGCGGTCGCCGACTCGCACCAGACGCTGCTGTGCGCGTACCTGTCCGCCGCCCTCCTCGTCGGGCTGGTGCTCAACAGCACGCTCGGGTGGACCTGGGCCGACCCGCTGGCCGCGCTGGTCATCGCCGCCATGGCCGTGCGGGAGGGCATGGAGGCCTGGCACGGCGAGGCCGAGACCCCGATCAACGCGCTCGTCGACCGGCCGCTCGAGGAGGGTGCCGAGCAGGGACCGCGCGACGTCTGAGGCGCCCGAGCCCACCGGCCACGGCCTGCCCCGCTAGGGTGATGGCCTGGCACCACCGACCGTTGGAGGAGTGGTGAGCGCAGTCCTGTTCGCCCTGCACGACCCGCCCTACGGCACCGAGCGTGTGTACAACGGGCTGCGCTGGGCGCTGCAGCTGGCCAGGGCCGGGGACCAGGTCCGGGTGTTCCTCTTCGGGGACTCCGTCATCGCCGGCGTGCAGGGCCAACAGGTGCCCGACGGCTACTACAACACCGGCAGGCAGATCGCCACCTTGGTCCAGGCCGGTGGCGTGGTCGGGGCGTGCGGCACCTGCATGAACGCCCGGGGCGTCGAGGACCAGCGGCTGCTGGACGGTGTGCACCGGTCCTCCATGGTCGAGCTCGCCGAGTGGACCACCTGGGCGGACAAGGTCATCAACGTCTGACGGTGCCGGTCCCGTGGTCCCGTCCCGTGCCGCTCGCACGGGGCCCGGCAGGGCCCGTGGAGGACCTGCAGGCTGGACGGCGGCGGCGGCCACCACCCCTGACGAGGGCATCCGATGACGGATAGGGGCTAGCGCGAGGAGGTCGCCGGCATCTGCCCCATCTCGACGATCCGCGCCTCCTGGGCGTCGATGATGTCCCGGGCGAGGGCGACGGCCCGAGGTCCTGCCCGTTGGTCACCTGCGTCTGCGCCATCTCGATGGCGCCACGGTGGTGCTCGATCATCAGCTGCAGGAACACCCGGTCCACATCGCCTCCGGTCGCCCCCTCGAGCACACTCATCGCGCCGTCCTGGTCGAGCCCGTCCATGTCCATCCCGCCGCGGCCGCTCCGTCTGGCCGGGGGGTGCCGCGTCCTGGCCGGCGCAGCCCGCGAGGGTGAGGGCCAGACCCGTGATGCCGGCCATGACGGTGAGCCGTGTCCTGCGGCTCAACGCTCGTCTCCCAACGCTCGAGGGCGATCTCGGTGCGGTGTGCGGCACGCGGTCAAGGCCGTTCGAGGGCCGGTCCGATCCGCTCGTGGTCCAGCACCGTCCGGGGCGTTTCGACGTCGGCCGACGGCCCGCCGGAGGAGTGGTGCTGGTGGTCCGCACCCCGGTCGCCGGGCTGGTGGTTCATCATGACCATCATGCCGAGCATGCCCAGCGGGCAGGCCAGCAGCAGGGCGTACCGCAGCGCTGCGCCCAGGTCGACGCCGGCTACCAGCAGCACGGCGAGGATCGCCACCGCGCCGATGACCATGTGCGTGAGGTGGCCCTTCAGGTGTGCCATCACAGGTGTCCCTTCGTCTGGACGGAGGGGTCCCCGTCGGTCTGGCCCCGGATCGCCCGGTGGGTCTCGGCGTCGATCTCGCGGGCGGCGAGCCGGGCATCGAGGATCGGACCCGCGTCGACGTCGGACCGGCCCGGGAACAGCCGGCCCACTGCCCACACGACCAGCGCGACCACCCCGATCCACACGACGGCCATCGCCAGCCAGCCGCTCGCACCCGGCTGCGCGAACCACGGCCCCATCGTCGTCTCCCGTTCGATCCCGGCACCGGGCTGGTGCCTGGTCATCACGGTCGTCGCTCGTCGTCAAGAACCGACCGGCGAGCCATGAAGAGTTGCTGAAGAACTCATGCCCCGGGCCGGGCTGCGTCCCGTTGGAGCACACGAGCCGGGGACCGCTGGACCGCCTCCGGGCCAGTCATGAACGGTGCCCCACCGAAGGCTTGCCCGGTGGGGCCGGCCATCTCCCGCGCCTGCGACCGACGTCCGCCCCGTGCTCCAGGGCTACCCCCTGCGGGTGTCCCAACGGTACGTCCCGGCGGATGGAGAGCACCCCGACGTCCCGAAGAAGATCCCGTCGTCCCCCTGAGCCGGACCGACCATCGGGCCGGCCGGAGCTGGTCGGGCTCGCCGACGTGGGCACGGCGGTTCACAGCCGGCTGCTCGCCTGCGCCAGCAGGTCGGCCGGGGCGAGCCACATGGACAGGTAGCTGCCGGACCACCGCTGGACACCGTCGGCGTCGACGAGGACGAATCCGTGACCGGGCAGCCCCTCGTGCGTACCCGTGCCCAGCGTGCCGTAGGCCGTGGAGACGGTGCCGTCGTCGAGCAGGAACGGGGTCGTCACACCCAGCCGCTCACGTTCGGCGTTGATCTGCTCGGCGGTGTTCATCACGATGGGCAGCACGGTGATGCCGGCCTGTGCGAACCCGGGGGCCTTCGCGATCTCGGCCATCTGCACCAGGCACGAGTCGCAGCCGGCACCCTCGTTGAAGTACCGGACCACCGGCCCCCCGCGCAGGTCGGACAGGGTGACCGCCGTCCGCCCGTCGGAGGTGGCCAGGGTGAAGTCCGGCGCCTGACGGGCGTCGGCGGACTGCACCGGCCGGGACGACAGCAGGGCGGTGACCACCGGTGCGACGGCGACGAGCAGCCCCACCACCCAGGCGCCGGTACGGACGGCGCGCCGGCGCCGAGCCGCCGCAGGCTACGCCCGCTGGACCTCAGCGAGCTGCTCGAGGTGGTCGTTCGCCCGCTTGGTCGCGGAACCGGAGGTCATCGTGTCAGCCCTTGCTCGATCGTGGTGGCGGGGGTGTCGAGGTCGGTCTCGGACCCACCGCCCGATCCGGGACCGCCCCGGCGCCCGGACAGGGTCGCCCGGACGAAGCCGGCGACGAGCGTCAGCAGAGCCAGTCCGAGCACCGGCTCCGGCACGGCGCTGGTCCAGTCCTGGATGCGCAGGAACAGACCGGTGAGCCCACGCGCCGCCGAGTCCTGCGCCGCCGTCCCGCCGGTCATGTCCGGGTCGTTCGCCAGCGCCATGATGAAACCGCCCATGACGGTGAAGGCGACGGCGACGGCGACGTTCAGGGTGTTGGTGATCAGCACCCGCCCGCCGATCCGCAGGCGGACGAGCCTGGCCCGCAGCAGCGTGCGCTCCCCCAACCGGGCCCTGTCCCAGATCAGGGCCATCACGAACAGCGGGAACACCATGCCGAACACATAGGCCAGCCCCAGGGTCACCCCACCGATCGCCGACCCGGCCAGTGCGGACAAGGTCATCACCCCGGCCAGCACGGGTGCGCAGCAGGACGAGGCGATCCCGGAGAACACCCCCAGGGCGAAGAAGCTCGCACTGTCCCCGCGTGCCGTGTCCGGTGCGCGCAGCGCGCTCGGCAGCGACCACATCCGCCCGGACAGGGCCAGCGCCGCCAGCCCGATCATCAGCAGGCCGCCGGCGTAGTACAGGGGTGCGTGGTAGCGCGCGATCGCCCCGGCGAGCAGGCTCATGCCCAGCGTGATCGGGACGAGCACCAGGGCCAGCCCGGCGGCGAACACGAAGGTCAACGGCAGCAGCCGCCAGCGCCGGTTCTTCACCGCCCCCGCCAGGTAGCTCGGCGCCAGGAACACGATGCAGCACGGGGCGAACAGGGCGACCCCGCCGGCGAAGAACGCCGCCAGCACGCTGCCCGTCGCCAGCAGCTCGCTGCCCACGGTTCAGCGACCCGACTGCGGCACGGCGACCGCGGCCACCGGGGCCCGCGGCACACCGCGCCGCTCGAGCAGTGCGGTCAGCTTCGTGCGCGGCAGCCGCCCGCTGCTGAAGTACGCGTCACCGACGAGGACCAGCGGCGTCATCGCCGGGCGGTGCGCCGCCACCAGCCGCGCGCCCTCCGGCGAGTCGAGCTCCACCACGCGCACGTCGATCGCCCAGCGGGCGGCCAGGTCGCGCAGGACCGACTCGGCCTCCTCGCAGTAGTGGCAGGCCGGGGCGTGCACGACGGTCACCCGCATCGGCGCAGCAGTCTGGTCCGTCACGGCTGTCTCCGAGGGGCTTGATCCGGTAGGACACCCCGAAGCCTGCCGGACGGCGGTGTGCCGCCGGTCGAGGTTCGATCAATGTTCGGTGAAGTCCGGCTCCCCACCCGCCCCTGCCGCAGCAGCGTCGGTGGGGACGGTCACACTGGTCCCATGACCACCGCCCCGGCGACGCCCACCCGTCGCGCCCTGGTCGTCGACGACGAGCAGCCCATGGCCCGCGTGGTCGCCGGATACCTGGAGCGGGACGGGTTCGAGGTGCACCTGGCCTTCGACGGCGCGGACGGGCTGGAGCTCGCCCGCAGCGTCGACCCGGACGTGATCGTGCTGGACCTCGGCCTGCCGGGCCTGGACGGCATCGAGGTGTGCCGCCAGGTCCGCACCTTCTCCGACTGCTACATCCTCATGCTCACCGCCCGCACCGAGGACGTCGACACCCTGATCGGCCTGTCCGTCGGCGCCGACGACTACATGACCAAGCCGTTCAGCCCGCGCGAGCTGCTGGCCAGGGTGGGCGTGCTGCTGCGCCGCCCCCGGCGGGCGGCCGCGCGCGGCGACACGCCGCCGCTGGTGTTCGGTCCGCTGGCGATCGACGTCGAGGGTCGTGAGGTGCACCTGGACGGCGACCCGGTGGCCCTGACCCGCACGGAGTTCGACCTCCTCGCTGCGCTGGCCCACCGGCCGCACGCGGTGTTCAGCCGCCGAGCCCTGATCGAGGAGGTCTGGGGAGGCGCCTGGGTCGGCGACGAGCACCTGGTCGACGTGCACGTGCTGCACGTGCGCCAGAAGCTGGGCGACACCGCGCAGGAGCAGCGCTTCGTGCGGACCGTCCGCGGGGTCGGCTACCGGATGGGCTCGGGCCGGTGAGCCCCGCGCGCGGTCGAGCCGGCAGGCCGGGGATCGCCGCCCGGCTGCTCGCGGCCATGGCGCTGGTCGTCCTCGCCGGTGGCCTGACCGCATGGCTGGTCGCCGGCGCGATCGGCCCGGGCGTGTTCCACCGGCACATGCTCGCCGCCGGGCTCAGCGACGGCGTCGCGGTGCTGCACGCCGAGGAAGCCTTCCGGTCGGCCAGCGTGACCTCCCTCGGCGTGGCGCTCGGTGCCGCTGCGGTGGCGTCCCTCGCCGTCAGCCTGTTCCTCACCCGACGCATCGGCAGGTCGCTGAGCACGCTGTCCGCCGCAGCGTCCCGCGTGGCGGGCGGGCGCTTCGACTCCCGGGTGCCCAGCCCACGCATGGGGGCGGAGTTCGACGACCTCGCACGCTCCTTCAACGACATGGCAGCCCGGCTCGACGAGAGCCAGGCGCTGCGCAACCGGTTGCTGGCCGACGTCGCCCACGAGCTGCGGACCCCGGTCGCCACCCTCAACGCCTACCTCGAGGGGCTCGAGGACGGCGTCGAGACCCTGGGCCCGGAGACCGTCGCGGTGCTGCGCGCGCAGGGCTCCCGGCTCACCCGGCTGGCCGACGATCTCGCCGCCGTCACCCGGGCGGAGAGCCGCGACCTCGCCCTCGCACTGGAACCCATGACACCCGACGACGTGCTCACCGCAGCGGCCCGCTCGGCCGCGGACCGCTTCGCCGCCCGCGGGGTCCGCCTCGGCGTGGACGTCCCTCGCGGCCTGCCCGACGTCGTCGTCGACCGCGACCGGATCGGGCAGGTGCTCGGAAACCTGCTCGACAACGCCCTGCGGCACACCCCGGCCGGCGGGACGGTGACCCTCAGCGCCCGCCGCACCGATCATGGCCGGGTCCGACTGGTCGTCCGGGACACCGGCGAGGGCATCGACGCGGCGCACCTGCCGCACGTCTTCGAACGGTTCTACCGGGTGGACACGGCGCGCGACCGCGACCACGGCGGTTCCGGGATCGGCCTGGCCATCACCAGAGCCCTCGTCGAAGCCCACGGCGGCACCGTGACCGCGCACAGCGACGGCCCGGGCCGAGGAGCCGTCTTCGAGGTCGCCCTTCCCGGGCCGGACGGCGAGCCCTGACCCGGGCGCCGCTGCTGCGACGCGGCGTGCCTCCGGTCAGGCGTCGATGACGACGGCGATCACCACGGGCTCGCGCCCGGTGCTGCGCCGGACGGCCCGGGCCACCGCGCGCCGGACGACCTCGTCGAGGTCGGCGACGTCCTCGACCTTGCGGCCCGCAGCATCCTGCAGCGCCTTCGTGACCTCGCGCGCTGCGGCCGCCACGGTGGCCTCGTCGAACACGGCCCCCCGGGAGATCAGCTCCAGCGGCTCCGCCAGGGCGTTCGTCGCGGCGTCGACCACCGCCACGGCCGTGATCACCCCGCTGTCGCGGAGGATCCGCCGTTCGGCGAGAGTGGCCTCCGTCGCCCGCCCGACGCCCTGATTGTCGACGTACACCAACGCGGCGTCGACCTGGCCGGAGATCGTGGCCATCCCGTCGACCAGGTCGATCGTCACCCCGTCCCGACCCACGATGACCCGGTCCTCCGGCACCCCGGTCCGCACCGCCAGCGCGGCGTTGGCGTGCAGGTGCTTGGACTCGCCGTGCACCGGCAGCACGTTGCGCGGGCGGACGATGTTGTAGCAGTACACGAGCTCCCCGGCGGCGGCGTGCCCGGAGACGTGCACCTGGGCGTTGCCCTTGTGGACCACCCGGGCGCCCAGGTCGGTGAGCTTGTTGATGACCCCGTAGATGGCCGTCTCGTTGCCCGGGATGAGCGAGCTGGCCAGGAGGACCGTGTCGCCCTCCTCGATGGTGATCTGGTGGTCGCCGTTCGCCATCCGGGACAGTGCGGCCATCGGCTCGCCCTGCGACCCCGTGCAGATGAGCGTCACCTTGTCCGGCGGCATCGAGTCGAGCTTCGCGGCGTCGACCAGCAAACCGCGCGGCACGGTCAGGTAGCCCAGGTCACGGGCGATGCCCATGTTGCGCACCATCGACCGGCCGACGAAGCCGGCCTTGCGTCCGTGGGCGTGCGCGGCGTCGAGGATCTGCTGGATGCGGTGCACGTGGCTGGCGAAGCTCGACACGATGACCCGCCGGGGCGCGGTGGCGAAGACGTCGGAGATCGCCGGGGCGAGCTCCCGCTCCGACATGAGGAACCCGGGGACCTCCGCGTTCGTGGAGTCCACCATGAACAGGTCCACGCCCTCCTCGCCGAAGCGGGCGAACTGCCGCAGGTCGGTGATCCGCCCGTCCAACGGGAACTGGTCCATCTTGAAGTCCCCGGTGTGCAGCACCAGGCCGGCCACCGTGCGGATCGCCACGGCCAGGCCGTCGGGGATCGAATGGTTGACAGCCGCGAACTCCAGGCCGAACGGGCCCGCCTGGTAGGTGCTCCCCGCCTGGACCTCCACGGTCCTCGGGGTGATGCGGTGCTCCTTGAGCTTGGCCGTGACGAACGCCAGCGTCAGCTGGGAGCCGATCACCGGGATGTCGGCACGCTCCCGGAGCAGGTACGGCACCCCGCCGATGTGGTCCTCGTGCCCGTGGGTGAGCACGATGGCGACGATGTCCGCCAGCCGCTCCCGGATGGAGGTGAAGTCCGCCAGGATGACGTCCACGCCCGGCTGGTGGTCCTCGGGGAACAGCACGCCGCAGTCGACGACGAGCAGCTTGCCGGCGTGCTCGAAGACGGTCATGTTGCGCCCGATCTCCCCCAGACCGCCCAACGGGGTGATGCGCAGCGCGCCCGGGGCGAGCGGCGCCGGCGCGGTGAGCTGGCGGTGGTGAACTGTCTGCATGTCTCT
>CAVPEV010000046.1:0-152995 GCA_963703555.1 uncultured Actinomycetota bacterium
CCGCGGACCGCGCGCTAGGGTGTGGCGCCATGACGCCGCCACCCGAGCGCACGCTGATGCTGGTCAAGCCGGACGGTGTCCGCCGCGGGCTGGTCGGTGAGGTGCTGCGGCGCATCGAGGCGAAGGGCTACACGCTGCGCGCGCTCGACCTGCGCAGCCCCTCGGAGGCGCTCCTGCGGGAGCACTACGCGGAGCACGCCGGCAAGCCGTTCCTGGAGCCGCTGGTCGCCTTCATGCGGTCCGGCCCCGTCGTGGCGGCCGTGCTCGAGGGGTACCGCGTCGTCGACGGCCTGCGGTCCCTGTCCGGGGCGACCGATCCCACCCTCGCCGCGCCCGGCACGATCCGGGGGGACCTGGCCTGCGACACCGGGACCTCCGTCATCGAGAACATCGTGCACGGGTCGGACTCGCTGGTCTCCGCCCAGCGCGAGGTGCGGTTGTGGTTTCCGCAGCTGTGACGGCCGCCTCCGGTACTCCCGGCAGGTATCCCGCCGCCTCGTCGTCGACGACGACCAGGGCGACGGCGGACTCGAGCGCCGGGCACCGCCCGGCGTAGCCGCCGGGCCGACGGTCGGCACGCGCCGAGGCCAGCGGGACGGGCGGCCGTAGGCTGCAGGGCGTGCACCTGCGGACCCTCACCCTGCGCGGGTTCAAGTCGTTCGCCTCGGCGACCACGCTCACCTTCGAGCCGGGCGTCACCTGCGTGGTCGGCCCCAACGGGTCGGGCAAGTCCAACGTGGTGGACGCGCTGGCCTGGGTGATGGGGGAGCAAGGAGCGAAGTCGCTGCGAGGTGGCGCGATGGACGACGTGATCTTCGCCGGGACCGCCGGGCGACCGCCGCTGGGTCGGGCCGAGGTGGCCCTCACCATCGACAACGGCGACGGTCTGCTGCCCATCGAGTACACCGAGGTGACGATCTCGCGCACGCTGTTCCGCAACGGTGGGTCGGAGTACGCGATCAACGGGCGGTCCTGCCGACTGCTCGACATCCAGGAGCTGCTCTCCGACACCGGACTGGGCCGGCAGATGCACGTGATCGTCGGACAGGGTCGGCTGGACGCGGTGCTCGGCGCGACGCCGGCGGAACGACGCAGCTTCATCGAGGAGGCGGCCGGTGTCCTCAAGCACCGCCGACGCAAGGAGAAGGCGCTGCGCAAGCTCGACGCCATGCAGGTGAACCTCACCCGGTTGTCCGACCTCACCGCGGAGCTCCGTCGGCAGCTCGGACCGCTGGGCCGGCAGGCCGAGGTGGCGCGCCGGGCCCAGGTCGTCCAGCAGGACGTGCGGGACGCCCGGGCCCGGCTGTTGGCCGACGACCTCGCCCAGGCCTCGGCGACGCTGGCGCACGACCGGGCCGACGAGTCCGCGCTGCTCGCCCGGCGGGCCGATGTCGCGGCCACGCTGGACCAGGCCCGCAGGCGGCTGGCCGGCCTCGAGGAGGAGGCCGTCCGCAGCGCCTCGGCGCTCACCGACGCGAGCGAGGTGTGGTACCGGCTGTCCGCGCTGCGCGACCGCCTGCGCGGTACGGCGACCCTCGCCGCGGAACGGGTGCGACTGCTGGGTGACGCGCCGGCCGGTCCGGTGCTCCGGCAGGACCCCGACGACCTCCGGTCGCAGGCCGAGCGCGTCCGGTCGGCCGAGGCGGAGCTCGCCGCCGACGTCGGTCTGGCCCGCGCCGCGCTGGCGGAGGCGGTCGCCGTGCGCGGGCAGGCCGAGGCGGCGGCCGGCGCGGGCGAGCGGGACCTCGCCGCGGCGCTGCGCGCAGCGGCCGACCGGCGGGAGGGGCTGGCCCGGCTGACCGGGCAGGTCGCCGCGTGCCGCAGCCGGGTGGACGCCACACAGGCGGAGATCGGGCGGTTGCAGGAGGGGCTGGCAGAGGCCCAGCGACGCGCCCAGGAGGCGAGCACCGAGTTCGCGGCCCTCGAGATGCAGGCCGTCGGCGCCGAGGCCGGGGAGGAAGGCCTCGACGCCGACCACGAGCAGGCGTCCGCGGCGCTGGCGGACGCCACCGGGCGGTTCGCCGCGCTGCGGGAGGAGCTGGCGTCCGCCGAGCGGGAGCGGGCCGCGCTGCACGAGCGGGTGGCCACGCTCGAGCTGAGCCTGGGCCGCAAGGACGGCGCCGGGGCGCTGCTGGCCGATGCCGGGACGGCCGGCGTGCTGGGCTCGCTCGCCGCCCTGCTCGACGTGGCGCCCGGCGACGAGGAGGCGGTGGTCGCCGCGCTCGGCGCGGCCGCGGACGCCGTCGCCGTGGAGTCGGTGGATGCCGCGGTCGACGCGATCCGTCGGCTGCGGACGCAGGACGCCGGCCGGGCGACCCTCGTCGTGGCGGGTGGGCACCAGGGGGGCGCGGACGAGGAGGGCGGACCGCGGGGCGACGACGCCCCGGCGCGGCGCGGGCTTCCCCCGGGGGCGCGCTGGGCGACGGAGCTGGTGCATGCCGCCCCCGCCGTCCGGAGCGCGGTCGCTGCCCTGCTGCGCGACGTGGTCGTGGTCGACGACCTCGCCACCGCCAGAGCGCTGCTCGCCGCACAACCGGGGCTCACCGTGGCCAGCCGCACCGGCGACGTGCTGGCCAGGCACCGCGCGGCCGGCGGCTCGGCCGCGGCCCCCAGCACGCTGCACCTGCAGTCCGCGCTGGACACCGCGCGGGACGGTGCACAGGCTGCCCTGGCCCGCGGCGAGCGCGCCCGGTTCGCCTTGGCTGCCGCCGAGGAGGAGCTGGCCGCGGCCCGGCGCCGCCACGAGGAGACACTGTCGCGGCTCAACGAGTCCGACGCCGCGCTGGCGGCGGTGGCGGAGCGCCTGGGCCGCCTGGGCGCGGTGGCGCGCTCGGCGCGCGCGGAGGCGGACCGGGCGCAGGCGTCGCTGGACCGCGCCGGGCACGATCTGGCCGCCGGTTCGGCGGAGCTGGCCGAGCTCACCGTCCGGCTGGCGGCAGCCGAGGCGGAGCCTGCGCAGACTGCAGACCTCATCGAGCAGCGCACCGCCGAGCGCGACCGGGTCGTGGCCGCGGCGAGCGCGGAGCGCGCCCGGGAGACGGAGGCCCGGCTCGCCCTGCGCACCCTCGAGGAGCGTGCCCGGGCACTGGGCGGACGGGCGCAGTCGCTGGAACGTGCCGCCGAGGCGGAGCGGGTGGCTCGTGAGCAGGCGGCGGCGCGCGAGCGGCGCCGCGCGGAGCGGTCCCGGGTCGCACGCGCGGTCGGGCGGGGTGCGGCCCGGGTGCTGGCGGCAGTGGAGCGGTCGCTGCTGCGCGCCGGGGCCGAGCGGGAGGTCGCCGAGCAGGCCCGGTCCGACCGTGACGAGGCCCTCGCGTCCACCCGCACAGCGGTCGACACGCTGACCCGCGAGCTCACCGAGCTCACCGACGTCGCGCACCGCGACGAGGTCGCGCGCGCCCAGCAGGTGTTGCGCGTGGAGCAGCTGACCGCACGGGCCGTCGAGGAGCTCGGCCTGGACCCGGCCGTGCTGCTCGCCGACTACGGACCCGACCAGCCGGTCCCGGTGCTCCATGCCCCGGGCGAGGACGTGCCGGCGGGCGCCCCGACCGTCGTGCCGTACGTGCGCGCGGAGCAGGAGAAGCGGCTGCGAGCGGCCGAGCGCTCCCTGGCGCTGCTCGGCCGGGTGAACCCGTTGGCCCTGGAGGAGTTCGCCGCCCTGGAGGAGCGGCACCGCTTCCTGGTCGACCAGCTGGGCGACCTGCGGCGCTCCCGGCAGGACCTGCTGGAGATCGTCCGTGAGGTGGACGAGCGCGTGGAGGAGGTGTTCGCCGACGCCTTCCGGGACACGGCAGAGCAGTTCGCCGTGGTGTTCGCCCGCCTCTTCCCCGGTGGCGAGGGCCGGCTCGTGCTTACCGAGCCGGAGGACATGCTGGCCACGGGTGTCGAGGTGGAGGCCCGTCCGGCGGGCAAGAAGGTCAAGCGGCTGTCGCTGCTGTCCGGCGGTGAGCGCTCCCTGACGGCGGTGGCCCTGCTGGTGGCGATCTTCAAGGCTCGGCCCAGCCCGTTCTACGTCATGGACGAGGTCGAGGCGGCTCTCGACGACACGAACCTGGGCCGGCTGCTCGAGCTGCTCACCGAGCTGCAGGCGGACAGCCAGCTCATCGTCGTGACCCACCAGAAGCGGACGATGGAGATCGCGGACGCTCTCTACGGGGTGACCATGCGCGGCGACGGCGTGTCGACCGTGATCAGCCAGCGGCTGCACGACGTCACCGTGTGAAGGTTCGGTGGTGTTCTCCGCCGGGCCGCCCGGGGGGCCGCCTCGTCCGGCGCGACCACGGACAATAGATCCCATGAATGCCACCGTGCTGATGGTCGTCATCGCTCTGGTCGCGGCCGCCGCCGTCCTCGGGCTCGCAGCGGTCGGCCAGGAGGAGGTCCGCGGACCCCGGGCGCTGCTCGACGACCTGCGGTCCTGGCGGGATGCCCGGCACGGGGACACCCCGGCGGACGAGGTCACCGCGTCGGAGCCGGTCGACGTCACGCTGGAAGCGTTGCTCCGGCCGGCGACGGAGGAGCCGTACCTGCAGCCGGAGGAGATCACCGACGCCCTCGCCCGGGTGGGCGGGCGCGCGGCCCGCAGCCTGCCCCGACGCGGCCAGCGGGACGCCTGACCCACCCTGGTCACCTGACAGACTGCCCCGGTGAACTCCTCCGACCTGTTGACCTTCCTGCTCGTCGGCGTGCCGGCAGTGGTGCTCATCGCCGGCGGGGGCGTGCTCGCCGCACGCCGCCGGGCAGACCGGTCGTCGGCCGGCACCGTCCCCCCAGCGCCGCCGCAGCCGCCCGAGGCGCCGGGGGGTCCGACGTCTGCCGGGACGGCACCGCCCGTCGCCGGCCCCGTCGACGTGGCGCCGCCCAGCCCGGTCGTCGCACCGCCGGGCGAGCCGGCCGGGACCACCGAGCAGGTCGGCGAGGTCCCGGCGCCGCCGGCGGGGCGGATGGTCCGGCTGCGCGGTCGGCTCGCCCGGTCCGGTTCGCCGCTGGGCACCCGGCTGCTTGCCGTGCTGTCCCGGGACCGGCTCACCGAGGCCGACTGGGACGAGCTGGAGGAGACGCTGCTGCTGGCCGACCTCGGCGTTGGGCCCACCAGCGAGCTGCTCGACGCGCTGCGTACCCAGGTGCGGGTGGTCGGGCCGCGTACCGCCGAGGACGCCCGGGCGATGCTGCGCTCCCAGCTGGTCGCCCTGGTCGACCCCGGTCTGGACCGGAGCCTGGCGAGCGCGCCCCGCGTCGTGGCCGGGACCCGGGTCCCGGCGGTCGTGCTCGTCGTCGGCGTCAACGGCACCGGGAAGACGACCACCGTCGGCAAGCTCGCCCGGCTGCTCGTCGCTGACGGGCGCTCCGTCCTGCTGGGCGCCGCGGACACCTTCCGGGCCGCCGCTGCCGACCAGCTGGCCACCTGGGGCGCGCGGGTTGGCGTGCCGACCGTGCGCGCCGACCGCGAGGGCGCCGATCCCGCGTCGGTGGCGTTCGAGGCCGTGCGCACCGGGGTGCGCGAGGGGGTGGACGTCGTGCTCCTGGACACCGCCGGGCGGCTGCAGAACAAGGCCGGGCTGATGGACGAGCTGGGCAAGATCACCCGGGTCGTGACCCGCGAGGCCCCGCTCGGCGAGGTGCTGCTGGTGCTGGACGCCACGACCGGTCAGAACGGGCTGGCCCAGGCCCGGGTGTTCGTCGAGGTGGCCGGCGTCACGGGCCTCGTGCTGACCAAGCTGGACGGCACGGCCAAGGGCGGCATCGTCGTCGCTGTGCAGCGCGAGCTGGGTGTGCCGGTCAAGCTCGTCGGTCTCGGCGAGGGCCCGGACGACCTGGCCCCGTTCGACGTGCAGGCCTTCGTCGACGGCCTGCTGGAGGCCTGACCGACCCGGCGAAACCGACTGTTTACCTGGGCCCGGCCGCCGTCACGCCGGCGTAACGCAGTCCTCGCGCACAGGTAACCCACCTCCTCGACAGTGGACCCGACCAGCCGCCTCGGCTGGCGAGGGGAGGGACGGTCTCGATGGAGTTTTCCCTGGACAGCGGCAACACGGCGTGGATGCTCACCGCATCGGCGCTCGTGCTGCTCATGACGCCGGGTCTGGCGTTCTTCTACGGCGGCATGGTGCGCGGCAGGTCCGTGCTCAACATGATGATGATGAGCTTCGGCGCCATGGGCCTGGTCGGGCTCATCTGGCTGCTCTACGGCTACTCGGGCGCGTTCGGCGCCAACCGTCTCGGTGGCCTGGTCGGCGACCCGTTCCAGTTCTTCGGGGTCAACTCGATCACCGACGACCAGAGCCTGATGGCGAGCGTGGGTGTGCCGGCACTGGTCGCGGTGGTCTTCCAGGCCACCTTCGCGATCATCACGGTGGCACTGATCTCCGGTGCGGTGGCCGACCGGATGAAGTTCAGCGCGTGGCTCGTGTTCGCCGGCATCTGGGCGACGCTGGTGTACGTCCCGATGGCGCACATGGTCTGGGGTGGCGGCCTGCTCAGCGCGACGGGCATCACCCAGTCGATCTCCACGCCGATCGACTTCGCCGGTGGCACGGTCGTGCACATCAACGCCGGCATGGCCGGCCTGGTGCTGGCGATCGTCCTGGGCAAGCGCAAGGGGTTCGGCACGGAGCCCATGCGCCCCCACAACTTGCCGTTCGTCATGCTCGGTGCGGCCCTGCTGTGGTTCGGCTGGTTCGGGTTCAACGCCGGCTCGGAGTTCGCCGCCGACGGCACCGCGGGGCGGGCCTGGCTCAACACGATGCTCGCGGCGGGCGTGGCGATGCTCGCCTGGCTCGGCACGGAGAAGGTGCGGGACGGCCACCCGACGTCGCTCGGTGCGGCGTCCGGTGTGGTGGCCGGGCTGGTCGCGATCACCCCCGCGGCGGCAGCGGTGGACACCTACGGGGCCATCGCGATCGGTGCGATCGCCGGCGTGGCGTGCGCCCTGGCCGTGGGCCTGAAGTACCGGTTCGGCTACGACGACTCCCTCGACGTCGTCGGCGTGCACCTCGTCGGGGGCCTCACCGGCACGGTGCTCATCGGCCTGTTCGCGCACGTGGGCGACAACGTCAACGGCACCTGGTACCCGGACGGCGCCCAGAACGGCCTGTTCTACGGGGGTGGGGGCAGCCAGCTCCTCACGCAGGTGATCGTCGCACTGGCAGCGATCGTGTTCAGCGGTGTGCTCACCACGATCATCGCCCTGGCCATCAAGGCCACGATGGGCCTGCGGGTGTCCGCCGACGTGGAGACGGTCGGCATCGACCAGGCCGTGCACGGCGAGACGGCGTACGAGTCCCTGGGCACCCGCGTTCTCACGGAGGTGAAGTGATGGCCAAGCTCGTCACGGCGGTGATCCAGCCGCACCGGCTGGACGACGTGAAGTCGGCGCTGGAGGCGGCCGGTGTCCGCGGGATCACGGTGAGCGAGGCCAGCGGCTACGGCCGCCAGCGCGGGCACACCGAGGTATACCGCGGCGCGGAGTACACGGTCGACCTCATCCCGAAGGTCCGCGTCGACGTCCTCGTGGACGACTCCGACGCCTCGACGGTGGTCGACGCGGTGGTGACGGCGGCCCAGACGGGGCGGATCGGCGACGGGAAGGTGTGGGTGGTCGCCGTCGAGGATGTCGTCCGGGTCCGCACCGGTGAGCACGGGATCGGTGCACTGTGAGCCGGGGCGGTGCGGCCCGGGCGTGACGGGCGCGCGATGACCGGCCGGCCGGCGCCCGGGGCCGGCGACGGTCGGTCGGCCGAGGTCCCGGACCCCGCGGGACTGCGGGACCTCGGCCCCGCACGGCTGTCGCTGGCCGCCCGGCTGTCCGGCCCGGGCAGCGACGGCGTGGCGCGCCGGCGCGCAGGGACCGCCCTGGTCCTCGGCGCGCTGGCGCAGCTGTGGGACCGTGCGACGACGGACCTGCCCACGACCGGGGTGGCGCTGGGTGCGGTCGGGAGCCTGGGTCGGGGGGACGCCAGCCCGGCCAGCGATCTGGACCTCGTGCTCGTGCATGACGGTCGCGGACGCTCGCCGAGCGAGCTCGCCGCGCTCGCCGACCGGCTGTGGTACCCGCTGTGGGACGCGGGGCTCGACCTCGACCACTCGGTGCGATCGCTCACCGAGTGCCGGCAGGTCGCCTCCCGGGACCTGCCCGCGGCGGTCGGGCTGCTCGACCTGGCGCCGGTGGCCGGTGACGTGAGCGTGGTGCACCGAGCCCGGTCGGCGCTGCTGGCGGACTGGCGCTCGGCCGCCCGCCGGCGCCTGCCCGAGCTGCTGGCATCGACCCGCGGGCGCGCGGACCGGTACGGGGAGCTGGCCTACCTCATCGAGCCGGACCTCAAGGAGTCCCGCGGTGGCATCCGGGACGCGGTGGTCCTGCGGGCCCTGGCGGCGACGTGGCTGGCGGATCGCCCGCACGGCGCGGTGGATGTGGCCTACCAGCGCCTCCTGGACGTGCGGGACGCGGTGCAGGTCGTGGCCGGGCGGCACACCAACCGGTTGCTCGCCGCCGACCAGGAGGAAGTGGCCGGGCTGGTCGGGGCCGCCGACCGGGACGACCTGCTCGCCGGGGTTGCGGAGGCGGGCCGGGTCGTCGCCTCGGCCCTGGACTCCACGGCGCGCAGTGCGAGCCGGGCGCTGCGCCGACCGAGCCGGCTGCCACCGGTGGTCCGCGGCGTGCGCAGCGCTCCACGGTTGCGACCCGTGGGGGACGGGCTGGTCGAGCATGACGGGGAGGTCGTGCTGGCGGTCGACGCGCGCCCGGCGGGTGACCCCCTGCTGTCGCTGCGGGCCGCGGCGACAGCGGCACGCACCGGTCTGGCGCTGTCGCCGGTGACCGCCGCGGCGCTCGGCCAGGGGCCGGCGCTGCCCGAGCCCTGGCCGCGGGCCGCGCGGACGGCACTGCTCCAGCTGCTGTCCTCCGGTCCCGCCCAGGTCCCGGTGTGGGAGGCGCTGGACCTCGCGGGCGTCGTGACCAGGTGGATCCCCGAGTGGGCCGGCGTGCGCAACCGGCCGCAGCGCTCACCCGTGCACCGGCACACGGTGGACCGCCACCTCGTGGAGACCGTGGTCGTCGCCGGCCGGGCCCGCCGGTCCGTCGAGCGCGGCGACCTGCTGCTGGTCACGGCGCTGTTGCACGACATCGGCAAGCGCGCCGGCGTCGTCGACCACTCGGTGGAGGGGTCCCGGCTGGCCGGGCCGATCGTCGTCCGGATGGGCTTCCCACCCCAGGACGCGTCGGACGTGGCGCGCCTGGTGCGCCATCACCTCACCCTCGCTGACCTGGCCACCGGTGCGGACCCGGACGAGCCGGCCACGGTGACCGCGCTGCTGGCGGCCGTGGACCACCGCGCCGACCTGCTCGCGCTGCTGCGGGCGCTCACCGAGGCCGATGCCCGCGCCGCCGGGAAGGCCACCTGGACGGCCTGGCGGGAGCAGCTGGTGGACGGCCTGACGGCACGGGCGGCCGGTACGCTGAGAGCTCCTTGATCCCGAGACCCTGGGGGGCTCCGCGGTGTTCGCCACCCTGTCCGACCGGTTGACCTCGACGTTCCGCAACCTCCGCACGAAGGGTCGACTCTCCGAGGCGGACATCGACGCGACGGTGCGCGAGATCCGCCGGGCGCTGCTCGACGCCGACGTGGCCGTGCCCGTCGTCCGGGCGTTCACCGGCGCCGTCCGCGAACGGGCCCTCTCGGCGGAGGTGAGCGGCGCGCTCAACCCCGCACAGCAGGTCGTCTCGATCGTCCACGACGAGCTCGTCCGGGTGCTCGGCGCTGCCGACCGGCCGTTGGCCCTGGCGAAGCACCCGCCGACGGTCATCCTGCTTGCCGGCCTGCAGGGGGCCGGCAAGACGACCCTCGCCGGCAAGCTCGGTCTGTACCTGCGCGAGCAGGGCCACACCCCGCTGCTCGTCGCGGCGGACCTGCAGCGGCCGAACGCGGTCACCCAGCTGCAGGTGGTGGGCGAGCGTGCCGGGGTGCCGGTGTTCGCCCCGCACCCGGGCGTGGCCGGCGAGGACGAGGTGCCCACCGGCGACCCGGTCGCGGTCGCCCGGGAGGGCGTGGCCACGGCACGGGCCCGCCAGCACGACGTCGTCATCGTCGACACGGCCGGGCGGCTGGGGGTGGACGCGGAGCTGATGCGGCAGGCTGCAGACATCCGGGACGCGGTCCACCCCGACGAGATCCTCTTCGTCGTCGACGCGATGATCGGTCAGGACGCGGTGGTGACCGCCCAGGCCTTCGCCGACGGGGTCGGGTTCACCGGGGTCGTGCTGGCCAAGCTCGACGGCGACGCGCGCGGCGGCGCCGCCCTGTCCATCGCCTCGGTGACCGGGCGGCCGATCCTCTTCGCTTCCGCGGGGGAGCAGCTCACCGACTTCGAGGTCTTCCACCCCGACCGGATGGCCTCGCGCATCCTCGACATGGGCGACGTCCTCACCCTCATCGAGCAGGCGCAGCGGGCGTTCGACGCCGAGCAGGCCGAGGAGATGGCGGCCAGGCTGACCGGTGGGGAGTCCTTCACCCTGGAGGACTTCCTGCAGCAGATGCAGGCCGTGAAGTCCATGGGTTCGCTGAAGAAGATGCTCGGGATGCTGCCCGGCATGGGTCAGATGCGCGAGGCGATCGACAGCTTCGACGAGCGCGAGGTGGACCGTGTCGAGGCGATCGTGCGGTCCATGACCCCGGCGGAGCGGCGCACGCCGCGGATCCTCGACGGCTCGCGGCGGGCGCGGATAGCCCGCGGGTCCGGCACCACGGTCACCGACGTCAACCAGATGCTCGAGCGCTTTGCCGCCGCGCAGAAGATGATGCGTCAGATGGCGCGCGGCGGGGGGCTGCCGGGCATGGCCGGCATGCCCGGCATGGGCAACCTGCCGGGGAGGGCCGGCACGAAGGCACGAGGCCGGGCCGCCGCACCCGCGCGCAAGGCCAAGAGCCGGTCGGGCAACCCCGCCAAGCGGGCCCAGCAGGAGCGCGAGGCGACCGCCCGGTCCGGCGCGCAGCAGCCGACGGCGCCGGCCGGCGCGGCGTTCGGCCTGACCGGAGCACCGGCCGCAGCGCCGGACCCCACGGTGCCGATGCCCCCCGGGCTGGCGGAGTACCTGCGCCGCTGACCGGGCCGTCCTGGTGGGGCGCGCCGCCGCGATCTGGCACAATGGCCCGCTGTACCGGCCCGGTCGGCCCCTCTACCCGTCCGACGTCGTGTCCCCGGTCATCTCGGGCCGCCCAACCCCACGGGTCGGCCCGAGGGGCCACCCCGGCAGAACCAGGAGTCACCACCACTGTGGCCGTCAAGATCCGTCTCAAGCGTCTCGGCAAGATCCGGGCGCCCTATTACCGCATCGTCGTCGCCGACTCCCGCGAGAAGCGCGACGGTCGCGTCATCGAGGAGATCGGCAAGTACCACCCCACCGAGGAGCCGTCGCTCATCGAGGTGAAGTCCGAACGGGCGCAGTACTGGCTGGGCGTGGGTGCGCAGCCGACCGAGCAGGTGCTGGCGCTGCTGAAGATCACCGGCGACTGGCAGCGGTTCCGCGGCGAGCCGGGTGCCGAGGGCACGCTGCGGGTGCGCGAGCGCTCCGACGGCTCGAAGGTCCAGGCTGCGGTCGACGCCGTCACCGAGCAGGCCGAGCGGGCCAAGGCCGCCGCCTCGGCGACCAGGGCCGCCCGGGCTGCCGAGGCCGAGCAGGCCTGATGCTCGCCGAGGCGCTCGCGCACCTGGTGCGCGGCATCGTCGATCACCCGGACGACGTGCACGTCGACACCCGGCCGTTGCGCCGCGGGGAGGTTCTCGAGGTGCACGTCCACCCTGAGGACCTCGGCCGCGTGATCGGCCGGGGTGGTCGTACGGCGCGCGCGCTGCGCACCGTGATGGGCGCGATCGCCGCGGGCCCGGTCCGGGTCGACGTCGTGGACACGCAGCGCTGACGCGCGTCGTGACCGGCCGACCGGCCGACCACGAGGAGGGTCGATGGATCTGACGGTGGCCGTGGTGGCCCGCGCGCACGGCGTGCACGGCGACGTGGCCGTCGACCTGCGCACCGACGTTCCCGGGGAGCGGTTCGCCGTGGGCGCCGTGCTGGCCACCGTGCCGGCGCCGGCCGGGCCGCTGACGGTGGTCAGGGCCCGCCACGTGCAGGGCCGCTGGTACCTCGGGTTCGCGGAGGTGACCGACCGGGACGCGGCCGAGGCGCTGCGCGGCACCGCGCTGGTGGTCGACGTCGGTGCGTCCGGGGAGGACGACGCCTGGTACCCGCACGAGCTCGCCGGGCTGCGCGCCGAGCACGTCGACGGCCGGGTCGTCGGGCAGGTCGTGGGGCTCGAGCACCTGCCGGCCCAGGACATGCTGGTGGTCCGGGAGCTCGACGGCACCCGGACGCTCGTGCCGTTCGTCCGCGCGATCGTGCCGGTGGTGGACGTGCCCGGCGGACGGGTGGTGCTCGACCCGCCCCGCGGGTTGCTCGCAGCCGATCCTGACGAGGCGGTCGGCGCCGACGGTGACGACGCCGGGAGCGACCGCTGAGGTGCGCATCGACGTCGTCTCGATCTTCCCCGACTACCTGCGTGCTCTGGACCTCTCCCTGGTGGGACGCGCCCGCCAGACGGGCCTGCTGGACCTGCGGGTGCACGACCTGCGGTCCTGGGCGAAGGATCGGCACCGCACCGTGGACGACACCCCGGCGGGCGGTGGCGCGGGGATGGTGATGCGCCCGGACGTCTGGGGTGCCGCGCTGGACGACCTGCTGGAGCCCGGTGGTGTGCTGGCGGTGCCGACCCCGTCGGGCCGGCTGCTGACCCAGCGAGCGGTGGAGCAGCTCGCCACCCGGGCGCAGCTGGTCGTCGCCTGCGGGCGGTACGAGGGCATCGACGCGCGGGTGGCCGAGCACTACCGTGCGCGGGGCGACGTGGCGGTGTACGAGTACTCGATCGGCGACTACGTGCTCAACGGCGGTGAGGCCGCCGCGCTGGTCCTGGTCGAGGCGGTCGCCCGGCTGCTGCCCGGCGTGGTCGGCAACCCCGAGTCGCTGGTCGAGGAGTCGCACGGTGCCGAGGGACTGCTGGAGTACCCCGTCTACACCCGGCCGACCACGTGGCGCGGTCTGGCCGTCCCCGAGGTCCTGGCCTCCGGGCACCACGGACGCGTCGCCCGATGGCGCCGGGACGAGTCGCTGCGCCGGACGGTCGCATGCCGCGCGGACCTCGTCGTGAGGCTCGACCCGGCCGGGCTGGACGCCCGGGACCTGCAGGTCCTGCGCGAGGCGGGATGGACGGTCGTCGACGGACGGCTGCGCGAACCGACCGGCGACTGATTTCACCGGGTAGCCGGGCTGTGGCAGACTGACCCGTCGGCCCGGAGACGATGTCCCTGCCACGGGGGGGACCGCGAGGAACGGGCCTGCAGGGCTGCGGCCCGACCGACCCCAGCGACGCCCAGCGGGCGTTCTCGACAACGCCCCTGACCTGTGGCAGGGCGAGGAGAT
This sequence comes from uncultured Actinomycetota bacterium, assembly GCA_963703555.1. Classification (GTDB taxonomy): domain Bacteria; phylum Actinomycetota; class Actinomycetes; order Actinomycetales; family Cellulomonadaceae; genus CAVPEV01. Next base: position 13,463 of record CAVPEV010000046.1, read on the forward strand.
CACGATGCACACGCTCGACACCGTCGACGCCGCCTCTCTGCGTGACGACATCCCCGATTTCCGGCCCGGCGACACGCTGCGGGTGAACGTCAAGGTCGTCGAGGGCACCCGGTCGCGCGTGCAGGTCTTCCAGGGCGTGGTGATCGCCCGGCAGGGCTCGGGCGTCCGGGAGACGTTCTCCGTCCGCAAGGTCAGCTTCGGCGTCGGCGTCGAACGGACCTTCCCGGTGCACTCCCCGTCGCTGGAGTCGATCGAGGTCGTCACCCGTGGTGACGTGCGCCGCGCCAAGCTGTACTACCTGCGCGAGCTGCGCGGCAAGGCTGCGAAGATCAAGGAGAAGCGGGACACGACGCCCGCCCAGGGCTGACCCGGACGGGCTGGACCGCCCGAGCCGTGCCGCCCCGGCTGCCGGGTCCATCACGGTGCCGGGCAGCGACGGGTGTGAGTGAGGACGGGGATGGCCGAGGGCGTGCACGCGCGGCACCGTGAGCGTCGCCCGGTGACCGGGGCGTTGGCGTGGCTGCGCGAGGTCGTCATCGTCCTGGTCAGCGCCCTGGTGCTGTCCCTGGTCGTCAAGACGTTCCTCGTGCAGGCCTTCTTCATTCCGTCCGGATCCATGCACGACACCCTGCTCGAGGGTGACCGGGTGCTGGTCAGCAAGTTGCGGCCGGATCCGTGGGACGTCCGCCACGGGGACATCGTCGTGTTCGCCGATCCGGGGGGCTGGCTGGATCAGCCGCCGCCGGCCGACGCCGGTGGCCTGCGGGGTGTCGCCGACGACGTCCTCACGTTCGTGGGGCTGATGCCGCAGAACTCCGGGGAGCACCTCATCAAGCGGGTGATCGGCCTGCCCGGCGACCACGTGTCCTGTGCCGGGGCCGGGTCGCCGGTCCTGGTCAACGGTGTCGCGCTGGACGAGCCGTACCTTGTGCCCGGAGCCGTGCCGTCGGAGATCGCGTTCGACGTGGTCGTGCCGGACGGCGCGCTGTGGGTGATGGGCGACAACCGACCGAACTCGCTGGACTCGCGGTGGCACACCGGTGAGCCCGGCGGAGGCTTTGTGGACGAGTCGCTCGTCGTCGGGGCGGCGTTCGTCCGGATCTGGCCCGCCGACCGGCTCGGCGTCCTGCACAACCCCGGTCCGACGTTCGCCACGGTCCCCGCTGCGTCATGATCGCGTCGACCGCCCGGCGTCCCGTGCCCGACCTGCGCCACGAGCGTGAGCTGCTGCGCGCCGGCGCCCGGCTCGTGGCCGGCATGGACGAGGTGGGCCGGGGGTCCCTAGCCGGCCCGGTGAGCGTCGGGGTGGTCGTCGTTGACCTGCGCACCGCGGCCTGCCCGGCCGGCCTGGCCGACTCCAAGCTGCTGTCGGCCCGAGCCCGCACGCAGCTGTTGCCCGCGCTCGGCCGATGGGGCCGCGCACGAGCCGTGGGGCACGCCAGCGCTGCGGAGATCGACGCCGAGGGGATCATCGCGGCGCTGCGCCGGGCGGGGCGGCGCGCCCTGGCCGCCGTCACCGCCCGGGTGGGCGCGGTGGACGCCGTGCTGCTGGACGGGTCCTACGACTGGCTGAGCCCGCGCCCGGCGGACCTCTTCGCCGGGTGGGAGCAGGCACCCGTGCAGCGGGAGGTGGCCCCCGGGGCGGCGGACGATGCAGTCGATGGCCCGGTGGTGCACCTGCGGGTCAAGGCCGACCAGTCCTGCGCCTCCGTGGCCGCCGCGAGCGTGCTGGCCAAGTGCGAGCGCGACGCGCTCATGGTCCGGCTCGCGCGCAACCACCCGGAGTACCGGTGGGACGCCAACAAGGGGTACGCCTCCCCGGAGCACCTGGCGGCGCTGGCCGCGCACGGGCCCAGCCCCTGGCACCGGACGAGCTGGCGGCTGCCCCCCTCGACCGCCGCGGCGACGGTCGAGGGGGGATGATGTACCGGTGAGCGCCGAGGACCTGGAGAACTACGAGACCGACATGGAGCTCGCGCTCTACCGCGAGTACCGCGACGTGGTCGGCTTGTTCTCCTACGTGGTGGAGACCGAGCGACGGTTCTACCTCGCCAACCAGGTGGACCTGCAGGTGCGGTCGGCGGCCGGGCGAGGTCTACTTCGAGGTCACGCTGGTCGACGCCTGGGTGTGGGACGTGTACCGGTCGGCGCGGTTCGTCAAGTCCGTGCGCGTGGTGACGTTCAAGGACGTCAACGTCGAGGAGCTCGCCAAGTCCGAGCTCGAGCTCGGTGAGGACTCCGGCTTCACCCGCTGAGGTTTCGGTCCCGCCTGCTGAGTCGCGGGTCCCGCCTGCTCAGTCCCGGACATCGTCCGCTGAGCCCGGGCTCCGTCTGCCGGACCCCGGGGTTCCGTCCCCGAGCCTCGACCGGCCTGCCGCCCGGTACGCCGTGGGACGGCCGGTGTCTGCGCCGTCCCCAGCCTCGCGTGGCACCGGGCCGGGCGCACCGATCCGACGACCGGCGCCTGCACGCCGGCACGGGTCGGGCACCGTGCTGGTCGGAGGTGGTGCGGCGTGCGGGCGACTGATGCGGTCGGGCGTTACGGGGAGGACGTGGCCGCGGCACACGTCCAGGCGGCCGGCTGGACCGTGCTGGACCGCAACTGGCGGTGCCCGGCGGGGGAGCTGGACCTGGTGGCCCTGGACGGTTCGGAGCTGGTGGCGATCGAGGTGAAGACCCGGCGCAGCGCGACGTTCGGTCATCCTGCGGAGGCGGTCACGCCCCGCAAGCTTGCCCGGCTGCGTCGGCTCACGGCGCAGTGGCTGGCCTGTCATGACCTGCATCCGGCCTCGGTGCGGATCGACGTGCTGGCCGTGCACGTCAGCGGCGCGGGCGCGGCTCGGGTCGAGCACCTGCGGGCGGTGGTCTGAGTGGCGCTGGGACGCACCTGGGGAGTCGGTCTGGTCGGCCTGACCGGGCACGTCATCGAGGTCGAGGCGCACCTGGCCGCCTCGTTGCCGGCGTTCGTGCTGGTCGGCCTGCCCGACGCCGCGCTCGCCGAGGCCCGGGACCGGGTGCGGGCCGCGGTGACCTCCTCCGGACTGGGTTGGCCGGCGCGGCGGATCACGGTGAACCTCTCCCCGGCGGCGCTGCCCAAGCACGGCTCCGGGTTCGACCTCGCGATCGCCGTGGCGACGCTGGCCGCGGCAGGCGCCCTCGACGCCGCCGCCGCGGGCGCCTTCGTGCACCTGGGCGAGCTCGGGCTGGACGGTCGGCTGCGGCCCGTGCGGGGCGTGCTGCCGGCGGTGGCGGCGGCGGTCGCCGCCGGTCTGGCCGACGTCGTGGTCCCGGCTGCCAATGTGGAGGAGGCCCGGCTGGTGCCCGGCGCCCGGGTGCGCGGCGTGCGGAGCCTCGCGGAGGTCGCGGCACTGCACGGCGCGGCCGTCGAGGTCCCCGACGTGGACGCCGTCGAGCTCGAGCGGTTCGACGCCAGCAGTGGCTCACCGCCCGGCGACCTGGCTGACGTGCTCGGCCAGGACGAAGCCCGGGCGGCCCTGGAGGTCGCCGCAGCGGGCGGGCACCACCTGTTCCTCGTGGGTCCGCCGGGAGCCGGGAAGACGATGCTTGCGGCCCGGCTGCCGGGCCTGCTGCCGGACCTCACGGACGAGGAGGCCGTGGAGGTCACCGCGGTGCACTCGGTGGCCGGCACCTTCGACCCTGCAGCGAGGCCTGCTGCGCCGGCCGCCGTTCGAGGACCCGCACCACACCGCGACCCCGGCGAGCATCGTGGGTGGTGGGTCGGGCATCCCCCGTCCGGGCGCGGCGTCGCGCGCCCACCGCGGCGTGCTGTTCATGGACGAGGCTCCGGAGTTCTCCTCCGCGGTGCTGCAGACGTTGCGGCAACCGCTCGAGCACGGCGAGCTGGTCATCCACCGGGCCGGGGGCGTCGCGCGGTACCCGGCGCGGTTCCAGCTGGTGCTCGCTGCCAACCCGTGCCCGTGCGGACGTGCCGTCGGCAAGGGTCTGGGCTGCACCTGCACGCCGGACCAGCGGCGTCGCTACCTCGCCCGGCTGTCCGGGCCCCTGCTGGACCGGGTGGACCTGCAGGTCGACGTCCCGCCCGTCGACCGGCTGGCGCTGTCGGTGGACGCGCGGCCCGAGCCGACCCGCACCGTCGCTCGACGCGTCCGCTCCGCCCGGGACGCCCAGGCGGCTCGGCTCCGGAGCACCCCGTGGCGCACCAATGCGGAGGTCCCCGGCGGATGGTTGCGCGCCCGGCTGGGGGCCGACCGGTCCGTCGTCGGCGACCTGGACCGTGCGCTGGACCGCGGCCTGCTCAGCCTGCGCGGCGTGGACCGCGTGCTGCGGGTGGCCTGGACGCTCGCGGACCTCGCCGGCCGTGACGCTCCGACCAGGGCGGACGTGGGCCAGGCGCTCGCCCTGCGCACCCGCGGGAGGGCGGCATGACCTCCCGTGCGCCGTCCGCACCGGTGCAGCCGCCGGGCTGGGTGGCCGACGAGACGCTTGCCCGGGCCGCGTGGAGCCGGTTGGTGGAGCCGGGGGACGTCACGGCGGGCTTCCTCATCGGAGCACTGGGCGCCAGCGAGGCCCTCGCCTGGGTGCTGCGCGCGGTCGGCTCCGGGGACCCGGCCCAGATCGGCCCGGACGTCGTCGCGGGTGCGGTCCACGAGCTGTCGGAGCTCCCCGGTGCGCTGACGCCCGACGGCCTCGCTGCGATCGAGCCGCGGCTGGCGCGCGCCCTGCCACGCTGGGCGCCCCGGGTCGACGGGCTGGACCCGCGGCCCGGGGTCGAGGTGTTGCGCCGGTACGGCGGCCACCTGGTCCACCCCGGCACCCCCGGCTGGCCGGTCGGTCTGGACGACCTGGGTCAGGCCGCACCGGCGTGCCTGTGGGTGCGTGGTCGGACGGACCTGGACGTGGGCACCGCGCGGTCGGTGGCGATCGTCGGGGCGCGGGCGTCGACCGCGTACGGGGAGCGGGTGGCGGTCGAGATGGCTGCGGGGCTCGCGGAGCGGGGGGTCTGCGTGGTCTCCGGCGGCGCCTACGGGATCGACGCCGCCGCGCACCGGGGTGCGCTGGTCGCCCAGGGCAGGACCGTCGTGCTGCTGGCCGGGGGTGTGGACCGGGCGTACCCGGCGGGCAACTCCGGCCTGCTCGCACAGGTGCTCGACCGGGGAGGCACCGTGCTGTCCGAGGTGCCGCCGGGCGCAGTGCCGACCCGCAGCCGGTTCCTGCTGCGCAACCGCTTGGTGGCGGCGGTCTCCCGGGCGACCGTGGTGGTGGAGGCGGCCTGGCGCTCCGGCGCCCTGAGCACGGCCCGGCAGGCGGCCGACCTGTTCCGTCCGGTCGGGGCCGTGCCGGGACCGGTGACGTCCATGGCGTCGGCAGGCTGCCACCGGCTGCTCCGGGAGGGCGTGGCCGTCTGCGTCACGGACGTGGCCGAGGTCGTGGAGCTGGCCGGCAGCCTGGGCGTGGACCTGGCGCCGGAGCCTGCGGACCCCCCGGGTCCGAGCACGGCCGAGCGGCTCGTCCTGGATGCGCTCCCGCGCCGCGCCCCGGCCGGGTTGGGGCAGATCTCCCGGGAGGCCGGGCTGTCCGTGGCGGAGGCAGCGGCCGCCCTGGGTGCGCTCGAGCTCGACGGCCGGGTCCGACGCACCGACCAGGGCTGGCGGCTGGTCCCACCCGGCAGGTGACACCGTTGGTGGTGCAGTCCGCCAGAACCGCCCGGGTCTTGACCGAGCGCCGGATAAAACGGACAAGAAACCGTGATCCGCCCAGCCCGGCAAGAATTTCCGCCGCAGGCCCTTGTCACCCGTCCGTGTCATTGCGAACGTGTACACATGCCCGGACGTGCACGGATCGACGAGTGCAGCGACGACGCGCCGCTGCTCGCCGATTTCGCGCAGCACCTGAGGCTCCGGCGCGGATTGTCCGAGCACACCGTCCGGGCGTACGTCGGCGATGTCAGGGACCTGCTGGCGTACGCCCGCCGGCACGGCCGCACGGAGCTGGCTCAGCTCGATCTCGACGTCCTGCGGGGATGGCTGGCCGCGATGGCGACGGCCCACCGCAGCCGTGCCACGCTGGCTCGCCGAGGCGCGGCGGCGCGCACCTTCTTCGCCTGGGCCCACCGGGACGGGCGGATCGCGTCCGATCCTGCCGTGCGGCTGGCCAGCCCTCGCGCGGCCGTGACGATCCCGACGGTACTCAGCGTCGAGGACGCCGCGACGCTGATCGACACGGCCGCTCGCCAGGCGGAGGACGGCGATCCGGTGCACCTGCGCGACTGGGCGGTGCTCGAGCTGCTCTACGCGACGGGTGTGCGGGTCGGGGAGCTGTGCGGCGCGGACGTCGTCGACGTCGACCTTCAGACGCGCACCCTGCGGGTGCTGGGCAAGGGCGGCACCGAGCGCATGGTCCCGTTCGGGCGCCCCGCGGCGGACGCCGTAGCCCGGTGGCTCGACCGCGGCAGGCCGGCGCTCACCAGGCCGGATGGTCCGGCGGCCCTCCTGCTCGGTCGCCGGGGAGGCCGGGTCGATCAGCGTCAGCTGCGCGCCGCTGTGCACACGGCTGCTGCGCGCGCCGGTGTTGCCGACGTGTCGCCGCACGCGCTGCGGCACTCGGCCGCCACCCACCTGCTGGCCGGCGGGTCCGACCTGCGCAGCGTCCAGGAGGTGCTGGGCCACGCCAGCCTGGCCACCACCCAGCGCTACACGCACGTCACCGCCGAGCGCCTGCGCTCGTCCTATCAGCTGGCCCACCCGAGGGCCTGAGCGCCGGAGAGACCGAATGACCTCGAAGACCGACTCGCTGGCTGCGCTCGCGGCGCGATCTCGCACCCTGAGCACGGCACCACGCGGCGTCATCCCGACCCCCCGGACCGCGCCGGGGGCCGACCTGCTGGGGCAGGTCGACGCGCAGAGCCTCGACGACGACTGGTGCGGGTTCAAGGCCACCCGCGACCCGCATGCGCGTGAGCGGCTGATCCTGCGCTATGCGCCGCTCGTGACGTCCGTCGCCGGACGGGTCGGCATGAGGCTGCCCAGCACCGTGGAGCTGGCGGACCTGGTGTCCTCGGGCATGTTCGGCCTCATCGACGCGATCGAGAAGTACGAGCCCGACCGTGCCGTGAAGTTCGAGACCTATGCCGCCACGCGCATCCGCGGGGCGATCATCGACGAGCTCCGTGCGATGGACTGGATACCGCGTTCGGTGCGCACCAAGGCCCGCGCCGTCGAGCGCGCGGGAGCGGAGCTCGAAGCCGAGATGCATCGCGCACCCACGCGGCCGGAGCTCGCCCGGCGCCTCGGCGTCACGCCCGGCGAGCTCCGCGCGACGTTCTCGCAGCTGGCGGTGGTCAACGTGGCGGCGCTCGACGATCTGCTGGGCGGTGCCGAGACCGGTGCCGAGGGGTTGCGGTTGCTGGACACCCTCGGCGCCGATCGGGGCGCGGACCCGGAGCAGAGCATGGACGACCAGGAGACGTCCTACCTGTTGACGCGCGCCATCGAGCAGCTCGGGGACCGGGAGCGGATGGTGCTCGTCCTCTACTACTACGAGGAGATGACCCTGGCGGAGATCGGCCGGGTGCTCGGGGTGACCGAGTCGCGGGTCTCACAGATGCACACCGCCGCGATGGCCCGGCTGCGCACCTGTCTCTTCGACGCCGAGTTCGTCTGAGCGCTGCGGCGCGGACGGTGCACCGTCCCCCGGCACGGCCCCCCGGCGGCGCAGGCGCCCGTGTCGGCCCGATGGCGGGCGGCGTGGTCCGGTCTGGCGGGTGGGGCCGGTCAGGGCAGCGGCAGGAGCACGACGGGTACCGTGCCGAGCAGGGTCATCGGGTCCAGGTAGACGTCGCCGCGCCGTACGCCCCAGTGCAGACAGGTGGCCGGCGAGCAGTGACTTTCGCCGGCCTCGAGCGTGGCCACGGACGCACCGCCGAGCACGGGGGTGCCCGTGGCGACGGTGGCCGTGACGGGCTCGAGGCTGGTGCGCAGTCCCCCGGCGTGCAGGATCGTCACGACGCCGCGACCGGCGACCTGGCCGGCGAACGTGACCACCCCGGGGGCGGGGGCGGACACGACCGTGGCGGTGGTGCGCAGGTCGACGCCCCGATGCCCCGCCGCCCAGGGCTGAGGCGGCGGCTGGAAGCCCCGCACCAGCGCGCCGTCCACCGGGAGCCGCCAGGGGACGGTTCCCGGGGTGACGATCCGGCCCTGGTGGGGTGTGCTCCCGCGCTGCGCACCGTCCGATGCCGGCACGCCGTCGTCGGACGGGGGGGCCGGGTCGCGGTGGGGTCGTGGCGCGTTCCGGGGCAGCTGGTCCCAGCCTGTGGCCGCCGGGACCCAGCTGGATGCCACGGCGGTACCGGCACCGGCACCGGCACCGGCGACCTCAGTGGGGGCCGGGGTGCCGGTCGCCTGGGCCCCCGCCACGGCGACGAGGGAGGTGGCGCCGGCGAGCAGGAAGGTGGCCGCAGCGTGGCGGGGCATCAGGACCGGTCGCCGGGCGGAGGACAGCACCGGTCGCCGGGCGGAGGACAGCACCTGTCGCATGACAGGAGCCTGTGGCGTGGCCCGGGCAGCGGGGTCACCAGGCGGCGCGGAGCGCGAGTGCTGGGTTGCCGAGCGGGTCTGGGGGTGCCGCGCTCGCGGTGGCGTGCCGTCCCGAGGCTCGAGGTCCGCTAGACTCCCGGACGCGACCGGTGCCTGCCGGTCGACATCGCGCGCTCCCGCTGCGACCCCTCCTGGGCTGCAGGGGACCGTCCGCCTCGGTCCGGGGCTCGTCCCCGGCGGGAACGGTCCCGAGCGCCAGGGGTGCCGCCTGCGGACGGTACCGACAACCGAACGCGGGTTGCTCGCCGGCCCGCCTGATGCGCACGCCCTCGGGCGCGCGCCGGAAGGACGTGCCATGGCCGTCGTCACGATGCGCCAGCTCCTGGAGAGCGGCGTGCACTTCGGGCACCAGACCCGCCGGTGGAACCCCAAGGTCAAGCGCTTCGTCTTCACCGAGCGCAACGGCATCTACATCATCGACCTGCAGCAGACGCTGACCTACATCGATCGCGCGTACGAGTTCGTCAAGGAGACCGTCGCCCACGGTGGCACGGTGCTCTTCGTCGGCACGAAGAAGCAGGCTCAGGAGGCGGTCGCCGAGCAGGCGGCGCGAGTCGGGATGCCCTATGTCAACCAGCGCTGGCTCGGCGGCATGCTCACCAACTTCACCACGGTGCACAAGCGCCTGCAGCGCCTCAAGGAGCTGGAGACGGTCGACTTCGACGACGTCGCGGCGTCCGGCCGGACCAAGAAGGAGCTGCTCGTCCTGCGGCGCGAGAAGGACAAGCTTGCCAAGACGCTCGGCGGCATCCGCGACATGACCAAGGTGCCCTCCGCGGTGTGGCTGGTCGACACGAACAAGGAGCACCTCGCGGTCGATGAGGCGCGCAAGCTCGGCATCCCGGTGGTGGCGGTCCTCGACACCAACTGCGACCCGGACCTCATCGACTACCCGATCCCGGGCAACGACGACGCGATCCGCGCCGTTCAGCTGCTGACCCGCGTGGTCGCCGACGCGGTGGCTGACGGCGTGTTGCAGCGGCAGGCCGCTCGCACCGGTGCCGAGCCGGGTGGGGAGGCGGAGCCGCTCGCCGAGTGGGAGCGCGAGCTGCTCGCCGGTGCGGAACAGGCCACGGCCGAGGACGCGACGCCACAGGCGCCGGGTGCCGCGGCGACTGATCCCGCTGCGGTGTCGCCCGCGGCCGCTGCCGCCGAAGACGCCGAGGCGTCGGGCGATGAGCCCGGTCCTGCTGAGGATGCCGTGGCGCCGGGTGCCGAGGTGGCCCCTGCCGTCGACACCGTCCCGGTCGCCGAGCCTGCCGAGACCGCTCCGGCTGAGGACACCGTCCCGGTCGCCGAGCCCGCTCCGGCTGCCGACGGCGCTCCGGCCGACAGTGTCGACGCCGAGCCCGGTCTGCACTGACACCGCACCCATACCCCACGAACCGAGAAGGACAGGAACCACCGATGGCGAACAGCAGCCTCGAGGGCATCAAGACCCTCCGGGAGCGCACGGGTGCCGGCATGCTCGACGTGAAGAAGGCGCTCGAGGAGGCCGGCGGGGACCTCGAGAAGGCCGTGGAGATCATCCGCGTCAGGGGCCTCAAGGGCGTCAGCAAGCGGGAGGGTCGGTCGGCCTCCGACGGCCTGGTCGCGGCGCAGGTCGTACCGGCCCAGGACGGCTCCGACCAGGTCGGGGTCATGGTCGAGGTGAACTCCGAGACCGACTTCGTGGCCAAGAGCGCCGCCTTCGTCGAGCTGGCCGAGACCGTGCTGCAGGCGGCGGTGGCCTCCGGCGTGCAGGACGTGGACACGCTGCTGGCCGCCGATGTCGACGACCGTCCGCTCGCGGACGTCGTGACGCAGGCTGCCGCGACCCTCGGCGAGAAGATCGTCGTGCGGCGGCTCGGACGGGTCGCCGGCGAGCACGTCGAGCTGTACCTGCACAAGGTCAACAAGGACCTGCCGCCCCAGGTGGGCGTGCTGGTCGCCACCGACGCCGCCGGTGCGGCGGTGGCGCGGGACATCGCCACGCACGTGGCGGCGTTCGCTCCCACCTACCTCGACCGTGCGGCGGTGCCGGAGACCACGGTCGCCGACGAGCGACGGATCGCGGAGGAGACGGCTCGCAACGAGGGCAAGCCGGAGGCGGCGATCGGCAAGATCGTCGAGGGCCGTCTGCAGGGCTTCTTCAAGGAGAACGTCCTGCTGGACCAGGCCTTCGCGAAGGACCCGAAGAAGTCCGTGGCCCAGGTGCTCGGTGAGGTCGGGGGCACCGTGACCGACTTCCTGAGGTACCGCGTCGGCGCCTGACCGGACCACCCCGAGCACGCCCGCCCGCGCCGAGCAGGAGGAGATCCCTGGTGAGCGACCGCGACCTGGCCCCGACGTCCCCGGCTCGCCGGGTCCTGCTCAAGCTGTCCGGTCAGACGTTCGGCGGCGGTTCCGTGGGGCTGGCGGTGGACGTCGTCCAGCGCGTGGCGGCGGAGATCGCCGCGGCGGTACGCGAGGGTGTGCAGGTGGCGATCGTCGTCGGCGGCGGGAACTACTTCCGGGGTGCGGAGCTGTCCCACAGCGGGCTGGACCGGGCGCGAGCCGACTACATGGGCATGCTCGGGACGGTGATGAACTGCCTGGCGCTGCAGGACTTCCTGGAGCAGGCGGGCGTGCACACCCGGGTGCAGACGGCCATCGCGATGGGCCAGGTCGCCGAGCCCTACATCCCGTTGCGGGCGATCCGGCACCTGGAGAAGGGTCGTGTGGTCATCTTCGGTGCCGGGGCCGGGATGCCGTACTTCTCCACCGACACGGTCGCGGTGCAGCGGGCGCTGGAGACCCACTGTCAGGAGGTGCTGATGGGCAAGAACGGCGTGGACGGCATCTACTCGGCGGATCCGCGCGTCGACCCGGGGGCTGTCCGCCTGGACCACCTGACGTTCACCGACGCCATCGTCAAGGACCTCGGGGTGATGGACGCCGCGGCCCTGAGCCTGTGCCGTGACAACCACGTGCGCATGCGGGTGTTCGGGCTCGAGGAGCCGGGGAACGTCACGCGTGCGCTGCGGGGTGAGAAGATCGGCACGCTGGTCACCGCCGAGTGAGCCGACCGACGGCAGCCGGTCGGTGGCCGGGACCGCCGTGCCGCTCGGCTCACGCTGGCCAGCTGCGAACCGCCCGACGAAGGAGCACCCCGTGATCGACGACATCCTCCTCGAGGCCGAGGAGAAGATGGACAAGGCCGTCGAGGTCACCAAGGAGGACTTCGCGGCCATCCGCACCGGCAGGGCCAACGCGGCCATGTTCGCCAAGGTCCTGGTGGACTACTACGGCGCGCCGACGCCCCTGCAACAACTGGCGTCGTTCACGGTGGTCGAGGCCCGCACCGTGCTCATCTCTCCGTACGACAAGTCCTCGATGGCAGCGGTCGAGCGCGCGCTGCGAGACTCCGACCTCGGCGTCAACCCGGGCAACGACGGCAGCGTCATCCGGGTGGTGCTGCCGGCCCTCACCGAGGAGCGGCGCCGCGACTACGTGAGGCTCACCCGGGCCAAGGCCGAGGACGGCCGGGTATCGGTGCGCAGCGTACGGCGGCGCGCCAAGGAGGAGCTGGACCGCATCGCCCGGGACGGCGAGGCCGGCGAGGACGAGGTGGCGCGGGCCGAGAAGGAGCTCGAGGCGCTCACCCGCAAGCGCGTCGAGCTCGTCGACCACCTGCTCTCGACCAAGGAGAGCGAGCTCCTCGAGGTCTGATGCCGGACACAGCCGTCACGCGCGCCCGGCGCGCACCGCAGGCCCCCCGGGCCGGCCGTAACCTCACCGTGGCCACGGTGGTCGGCGTCGGCCTGCTCGCCGTGGTCGGCCTGGCGCTGTTCCTGCGCCGGGAGGTGTTCGTCGCGGTGACGGTGCTGGCGGTGGGGCTGGGCCTGTGGGAGCTGGCCCAGGCGGTGGCCCGGCGCGGCGTGCGCCTGCCGTTGCTGCCGCTGCTGGTCGGCGCGGCGGGCATCCTCGTGTCGGCCTACGTCGCCGGCCCCGAGGCGCTGTTCGTCGCCTTCATGCTCACGGTGGGTGGGCTGGTCATCTGGCGGCTGTTGGACGGCACCGGGGAGCCGGCGCTGCGCGACGTGACGGTCGGCGCGTTCGCCGCGGCCTACCTGCCCTTCCTGGCGGGCTTCGTCATGCTCATGGTCGCCCGGCCCGACGGACAGGCGCGGGTCGCCCTGTTCGTGCTGCTGGTGGTCGCCAGCGACGTGGGCGGGTACGCGGTCGGCGCGCTGGTCGGGCGCCACCCGCTGGCCCGCACGGTCAGCCCGAAGAAGAGCTGGGAGGGCTTGGCCGGCTCCGTCGTGCTGACCTGTGTGGTGGGCGTGGTGGGCATCCAGGTCGCGCTCCATGGCGAACCCCTCACGGGTGTCGTCCTCGCGCTGGCGACGGTCGCCGTGGCAACGCTGGGAGACCTGTCGGAATCACTGCTCAAACGGGACTTGGAGCTGAAGGACATGGGCACGTTGCTGCCGGGGCACGGCGGTGTCCTGGACCGTCTGGACTCCCTCGTGCTCGCGGCGCCCGTCGTCTACGTGCTGCTCGAGATCCTCCAGCCGGTGGTCGCATGAGTGACGACGCGACGCGGCCCACCGGCCCGGTGCTGCTGGACCTCGCACCGAGGACCCGGGGTGCCCGCGGCAAGCCGCCCCGCCACTTCGCCGACCTGACCGTCGACGAGCGGGGCCAGGCCATGGCCGAGCTCGGTGAGGAGCCCTGGCGAGCCCGGCAGCTCGGCGTGCACTACTTCAGCCACCTCAGCGACCTCGGCGCGGACCCGGACGCGCTGACCGACCTGCCGCGGGCCGACCGGGCGCGCCTCGTCGAGCGGTTGTTCCCGCACCTGCTGACCCCGGCCCGGACGCTCACCGCGGACGCCGGTCGGACCGTCAAGACGCTGTGGCACCTGTTCGACGGGGCGCGCGTGGAGTCGGTCGTGATGCGCTACCCGCACCGTGCCACCCTGTGCGTGTCCAGCCAGGCGGGCTGCGGCATGGCCTGCCCGTTCTGTGCCACCGGGCAGCTGGGGCTGACCCGCAACCTGTCCACCGCCGAGATCGTCGAGCAGGTGCGCGAGGCCGCGCGAGCGCTGGCCGCCGGCGAGGTCGGGGAAGGGCCGGCGCGGCTGTCGAACATCGTGTTCATGGGCATGGGGGAGCCGCTGGCCAACTACCGTGCGGTGCTGGGCGCCGTGCGCCGGATCGTCGACCCGGCGCCCGACGGCCTGGGTGTGTCGGCCCGGAACGTCACGGTGTCCACCGTCGGGCTGGTGCCGGCGATCGACCGGCTCGCCGCCGAAGGCCTGCCGGTCACCCTCGCGGTGTCCCTGCACGCCCCCGACGACGAGCTGCGCAGCGAGATCGTGCCGGTGAACACCCGGTGGAGCGTGGACGAGGCGCTCGACGCCGCCCACCGCTACTTCACCGCGACCGGGCGACGGGTGTCCATCGAGTACGCCCTCATCCGCGACGTCAACGACCAGGCCTGGCGGGCGGACCTGTTGGCCGAGAAGCTCCGCTCGCGCGGCACGGGCTGGGTGCACTGCAACCCCATCCCGCTCAACCCCACCCCGGGGTCGCGCTGGACGGCCAGCGACCCGGCCGTCGAGCGGGAGTTCGTCGCCCGGCTGCGCGCCCAGGCCATCCCCACGACGATCCGTGACACCCGGGGCCGGGAGATCGACGGCGCCTGCGGCCAGCTGGCAGCGGAGGAGGACGAGTGAGCGCTGCGACGTTCCGGCAGGTCTCGCGCCTGCACCAGGGGTACGACCCCGAGGAGGTGGACGAGTTCTTCGCCCACGCCCGCTCGGTGTACGAGACCGGGCCGGTGTCCGCCCTCACCGGTGAGGACGTGCGCCGCACCGCGTTCGCCCTCGTCCGGGGCGGCTACGCGCCGGCCTCCGTCGACGCGGCGCTCGATCGGCTCGAGGCGGCCTTCGTTGCGCGGGCACGGGCGGAGTTCATCGCTCAGCACGGCCAGCAGGCCTGGATGGCCCGGTTGGCCGAACGGGCTCGCACCCTGTACGGGCGGTTGACGCGGCCGGACGGCCAGCGGTTCGCGCCGCCGGACGGGCGCCGGCCCGGCTATGAGCCCGCGGAGGTGGATGCGCTGTGCCGCCGCCTGGTGGCCTACTTCGACTCGGGGGCGCCGCTGACCGCTCACGAGGTCCGTTCGGTGCTCTTCGGCCGCGCGCGGGGCAGCCACGCCTACGCCGAGGGGCCGGTCGACGCCTTCCTCGACCGGGCGGTGGACGTCCTGATCGGGGCGGAGTGAGCGGCGCGTCGCCGGCACCGCGCGGGCTGGTCGCCGGTGCGGGCACGGTACCGGCACAGTCCGCGCCGTCACCCGTCCGCAGCGTCGTGCTGCTCGGCTCGACGGGCTCCATCGGCACCCAGGCGGTCGACGTGGTGCGCCGGCATCCCGACCGTTTCCGGGTGACCGGGCTGGCGGCCGGCGGTGCCGACCCGGCCACGCTGGCTCGTCAGGCCGTGGAGCTGGACGTCGACGTCGTGGCGGTGGCGGACCCCGCCGCCGCCGAGCCGCTGCGCACCGCGCTGCGAGCGCTCGACGGTGCGCGCCGCGCCCCCGCACGCATCGAGGTGCTGGTCGGCCCGGATGCCGCCGAGCAGCTGGCCGGGGTCGGCGCGGACGTCGTGCTCAACGGCATCACCGGGGCGATCGGCCTGCGGCCGACGCTGGCGGCGCTCCGCTCGGGCTCGACGCTGGCGCTGGCCAACAAGGAGTCCCTGGTGCTGGGCGGTGCGCTGGTCGGCGCGGCGCAGGTCCGACCAGGGCAGGTGGTCCCGGTGGACTCCGAGCACTCGGCGATCGCCCAGTGCCTGCGCGCCAGCAGCCGCTCGCAGGTGCGTCGGCTGCTGCTCACCGCCTCCGGCGGCCCGTTCCGCGGCCGCAGCCGGGCCGAGCTGGCCGATGTGACGCCGGCCCAGGCCCTCGCGCACCCGACCTGGTCGATGGGTCCGGTCGTCACCGTGAACTCCGCCACGCTGATGAACAAGGGGTTGGAGGTCATCGAGGCCCACCTGTTGTTCGGCGTACCGGTGGACGACATCGCGGTCGTGGTCCATCCGCAGTCGGTGGTGCACTCCATGGTCGAGCTGGTCGACGGGGCGACCATCGCCCAGGTGTCGCCGCCGGACATGCGGCTGCCCATCGCGCTCGGCCTGTCCTGGCCGGACCGGCTGCCCGACGTGGCGGCTGCGTGCGACTGGTCCGGTGCCACGACCTGGACCTTCGAGCCGCTCGACGAGGAGGTGTTCCCGGCCGTGCGGCTGGCCCGCGACGCGGTCCGGGCCTCGCCGACCCATCCGGGCGTGTACAACGCGGCGAACGAGGAGTGCGTGGCGGCGTTCCTGGCGGGCCGGCTCGGTTTTCTCGGGATCGTGTCCACGGTGGAGCGCGTGCTCTCCGAGCACGACGGCATCCGGCCGGAGGACCTCACGCTGGACGGGGTGCTCGCGGCCCAGGCTTGGGCGCGCGCGCGTACCCGACAGCTGCTCGAGGCCGGCTGACCGACGCACGACGTGGACCGCCCAGGTGGGCGCGCGATGATGGGCACGCGGGGACCGGCCCGCACGACCTCAGGGAGGGCGCATGGCGTACCTGGTGGGTGTGCTCGTCCTGGTGCTCGGGGTGCTCGTCTCGATCGCCCTGCACGAGGTGGGGCACATGGTGCCGGCCAAGCGGTTCGGTGTGCTGGTCAGCCAGTACATGGTGGGGTTCGGACCCACGCTGTGGTCGCGTCGGCGCGGCGACACCGAGTACGGCATCAAGGCGGTGCTGCTCGGCGGCTACGTGCGGCTCGTCGGGATGTACCCGCCCGGTTACGCGGTCGGTGAGCCGCCGGCCCGGGGGGCGCTGTCCAGGTTGGCTGCGCAGGCGCGCGCGCTGTCCGAGGACGAGATCCCACCCGGGCAGGACGGGCGCGCGTTCTACCGGCTGTCCGCACCGAAGAAGCTCGTGGTCATGCTCGGCGGTCCCGTGATGAACCTCGTCATCGCGACCGTGCTGCTCGGGGTGGTGCTGGTGGGCTTCGGCACACCCGTAACGAGCACCACGCTGGCGCAGGTCAATGCCTGTGTGCTGCCCACCGGCACGCAGCGCGAGTGCACCGCGACCGACCCGGTCGCGCCCGGAGCTGCGGCCGGGCTGCGTCCCGGCGACCGGGTGGTGCGCTACGACGGGGTGGAGGTCACTTCCTGGGACCAGTTGTCGGGGTTGATCCGGGACTCCGGCGGACGCAGCGTGCCGGTCGTCGTCGAGCGGGACGGCAGCCGGGTGTCCACCACGGTCACGCCGGTGAGTACCGAGCGGCCGGTCTATGCCGACGACGGCACGCCGGTCCTCGACGCCGCCGGCGGCCCGGTGCTGCGCCCGGTCGGCTTCCTCGGTGTCTCGCCGGCCTCCCAGGTGCAGCGCCAGCCGGTCGGCGCCGTTCCTGGCGCGGTCGGCTCGGCGGTGTGGCAGACCGCGGGGGCGATCGTCACCCTGCCGGCGCGGCTGACGGACGTAGCTCGGGCAGCCTTCGGGACGGGGACCCGCGACGCGACGAGCGTGGTGAGCGTCGTGGGCGTGGGCCGGTTCGCCGGCCAGATCGCCTCGGAGCACATCGCCGGCTACGGCCTGGCTCAGCGGGTGGCAGACATGCTCGCGTTGCTCGCCTCGCTGAACATCGCGCTGTTCGTGTTCAACCTCATCCCACTGCCGCCGCTGGACGGGGGGCACGTGGCCGGCGCGCTGTGGGAGGGCGCTCGCCGCCAGGCGGCCCGGCTCCGGCGGCTGCCCCGGCCCGGGCCTGCGGACACCGCGCGCCTGGTGCCCCTGGCCAACGTCGTGTTCGTGCTGCTCCTGGCCATGGGTGGGCTGCTGATCTACGCCGACCTGGTGCGCCCGGTGACGCTGGGCTGATCCCCGGACAGCCGCGAGCGATAATGACGCGGTGAGTACACCGATCAGTCTTGGCATGCCTGAGGCGCCGGCTCCCGTCCTGGCTCCTCGTCGGCACTCCCGCACGATCCGGGTGGGCAAGGTGGAGGTCGGCGGCGACGCCCCGATCAGCGTCCAGTCCATGACCACCACACCGACCACGGACATCAACGCGACACTGCAGCAGATCGCCGAGCTCACCGCCGCGGGGTGCGACATCGTGCGGGTCGCGGTGCCGAGCCAGGACGACGCCGACGCGCTGCCGATGATCGCCCGCAAGTCGCAGATCCCGGTCATCGCCGACATCCACTTCCAGCCGAAGTACGTCTTCCAGGCCATCGACGCGGGCTGCGCGGCGGTCCGGGTCAACCCGGGGAACATCCGTAAGTTCGACGACCAGGTCCGCCAGATCGCCCGCGCGGCCTCGGACGCCGGGGTGTCGTTGCGGATCGGGGTGAACGCCGGGTCGCTCGATCCGCGGTTGCTCGCCAAGTACGGCAAGGCGACCGCGGAGGCCCTGGTGGAGTCGGCGGTGTGGGAGGCGTCGCTGTTCGAGGAGCACGACTTCCACGACTTCAAGATCTCCGTCAAGCACCACGACCCCGTCGTGATGATCCGCGCCTACGAGATGCTCGCCGAGCGTGGCGACTGGCCGCTGCACCTGGGTGTCACCGAGGCCGGCCCGACCTTCCAGGGCACGATCAAGTCGGCGACGGCCTTCGGTGTGCTGCTGAGCGAGGGCATCGGCGACACGATCCGGGTCTCGTTGTCGGCGCCTCCCGTGGAGGAGGTCAAGGTCGGCATCCAGATCCTGCAGTCGCTCAACCTGCGTCCCCGCAAGCTGGAGATCGTGTCCTGCCCGTCCTGCGGACGGGCTCAGGTGGACGTGTACTCCCTCGCCGAGCGTGTCAGCGCCGGCCTGGAGGGCATGACGGTCCCGCTGCGGGTCGCTGTGATGGGCTGTGTCGTCAACGGGCCCGGCGAGGCCCGGGAGGCGGACCTGGGCGTGGCCTCGGGCAACGGGAAGGGACAGATCTTCGTCCACGGCGAGGTCGTGAAGTCCGTCCCGGAGTCGATGATCGTGGAGACCCTCGTCACGGAGGCTCTCCGGCTCGCCGAGACCATGGAACACACCGAGCCCGGCGGCCCGGTGGTGACCGTCGCCTGAGCGTGCGACGCGCCCGCGGGCGGGGCGCCCTCCCGCGTCATACGGCGTGGAGCACAATCGCGCCCATGACCGCCGACGGGAGCACCGGGGGCCGGGTGCTGTCCCAGCGGGACGCGGATGCCGCCCTGGCGGTGTGCGCGCGGGACCCGGTGGCGGCTGTGCTGGCCACCGCGCGGATCGAGGACCTGCGGGCGCACGGTTCCGCGGTCGCCGGCGGTCAGCTGTGGGGGTTCGTGCGGGCCGGTGCGCTGACGGCGGTGTGCTGGGCGGGTGCCAACCTCGTCCCGGTGCTGCCGGAGGCGGACGAGCAGGCGTTGGACGCCTTTGCGGCCCTGGCCCGGGCACAGGGCCGGCGGTCGTCCTCGGTCGTCGGAGCCGCCGACGCCGCCCTCGGGCTGTGGGAGCGGCTCGCCCCGCACTGGCCCCGGCCCCGGGAGATCCGCGCCGACCAGCCGTCGATGGTCATCGACCGTGCTCCCGACGTGCCGGCCGACCCCCTGGTGCGCCGCGCTCGCGCCGCGGAGTACGAGCTGGTCCTGCCGGCCTGTGTGCGGATGTTCGTCGAGGAGGTGGGCTACTCGCCCGTGACGGGGGTGCCGGGAGCCTATGAGGCGCGCGTGCGGGCACTGATCCGGGAGGGCCGGTCGTTCGTGCGGATCGACCCGGAGGACGGTCGCCGCCCCACGGTCGTGTTCAAGGCCGAGCTCGGAGCGGTGGCCGGTGGCGTGGCTCAGGTGCAGGGGGTGTGGGTCGACCCCGAGCACCGGGGCCGCCGGCTGTCGGAGGGCGGCATGGCGGCGGTCGTCGTGGCGACCCGCCGGGACGTGGCACCGGTGGTGTCGCTGTACGTGAACGGGTACAACACCCGCGCCCTGGCCGCCTACCGGGCGGTGGGCTTTCGCCAGGTGGGCACCTGGGCGACCGTGCTGTTCTGACCGGCTGGCCGCCCGACGCGCGGGACACGGCCGGTCGTCTGGCCCTTCACCCGCCCCGGCGGGCCGGTCATCGGGCCCCGGTACGCTCGAAGCCATGCTGCTGAGACTGTCGACCCTGTTCCTCCGCACCCTCCGGGAGGATCCCGTCGACGCCGAGGTCGCCAGCCATCGGCTGCTGCTTCGCGCGGGGTACGTCCGCCGGGCCGCCCCCGGCATCTACACCTGGCTGCCGCTCGGGCTGCGGGTGCTGGCCAAGGTCGAGCAGGTGGTCCGTGAGGAGATGGCCGCCATCGGCGCGCAGGAGGTGCACTTCCCGGCCCTGCTCCCCAGGGAGCCGTACGAGGCCACCGGCCGGTGGACGGAGTACGGGCAGACCATGTTCCGGCTCACCGACCGTCGGGGCGCCGACTATCTCCTCGCGCCGACCCACGAGGAGATGTTCACCCTCCTGGTCAAGGACATGTACTCGTCCTACAAGGACCTTCCCCTGGTGCTGTTCCAGATTCAGACGAAGTACCGCGACGAGGCCCGCCCGCGGGCGGGACTGATCCGCGGCCGCGAGTTCATCATGAAGGACGCCTACTCCTTCGACCTGGACGACGCCGGGCTGGACCGCGCCTACCAGCGCCAGCGGGAGGCGTACCAGCGGATCTTCGACCGGTTGGGCCTGGCGCACGTCATCGTCGCAGCCACCTCCGGGCCGATGGGCGGTTCGCGCAGCGAGGAGTTCCTTACCCCCACGCCGGTGGGCGAGGACACCTTCGTGCGCTCGCCGGGGGGCTACGCGGCCAACGTCGAGGCGGTGACCACGGTCGCGCCGGCCCCGCTGGGCTGGGACGGCGTCCCGGCCGCGCACGTCGAGGACACGCCGGGCACGCCGACGATCGACGCGCTCGTGGCCGTGGCGAACGAGCGGTTCCCGCGCCCGGACCGGCCCTGGCACGCCGGCGACACGCTGAAGAACGTCGTCGTCGCACTGCGGCACCCCAACGGCGAGCGGGAGCTGCTCGTCGTCGGGCTGCCCGGTGACCGGGAGGTCGACCTCAAGCGGCTGGAGGCCTGCCTGGCACCGGCCGAGGTGGAGACCGCGGGGGAGGCGGACTTCGCCGCCCACCCCGAGCTCGTCAAGGGGTACATCGGCCCGGGTGCGCTGGGCCCCAACGCCGCCGGTCGGGCGGCGGGCGAGCGGGGTCGGCGCGCACTGCGCTACCTCGTCGACCCTCGGGTCGTGGCCGGCACCCGCTGGGTCACCGGTGCGAACCAGCCGGGGCGCCACGTGTTCGACCTCGTGGCCGGTCGGGACTTCGCCACCGACGGCACCGTGGAGGCGGCCCAGGTACGTGCCGGTGACCCCGCGCCCGACGGGTCGGGCCCGCTGGAGCTCGCCCGCGGCATCGAGATCGGCCACATCTTCGCCCTGGGCCGCAAGTACGCGACCGCGCTGGGACTGACCGTCCTCGACCAGGACGGCAGGGCGCGGGTCGTGACGATGGGTTCTTACGGCATCGGCGTCTCCCGGGTGGTCGCGGCGCTCGCCGAGGCCAACCACGACGACGCGGGCCTGGCCTGGCCGGCGAAGGTCGCGCCGGCTCACGTGCACCTCGTCGCCACCGGCAAGGACCCCCGGGTGGCCGAGGTCGCCGAGCAGCTGGCCCACGACCTGGACGTCCGAGGTGTCGAGGTGCTCTACGACGACCGGCCCAAGGTGTCGGCAGGGGTGAAGTTCGCCGACGCCGACCTGCTGGGTGTGCCGCTTGTGGTCGTGGTCGGACGCGGCGTCGGGGACGGCGTCGTCGAGGTCCGGCCCCGGGCGGGTGCCGGGGCCGAGCAGGTCCCCGTCGGCGAGGCCGCCGAGCACGTCGCGGGCCTCGTGACGCAGCTGCTGCGCAGCTGAGCCTGCCGGGCGGTGCCGCCGGTGGCCGGCTCCCGGCCGGGGGTTCCGACGGTGGCCCGCCCCGGGCCGTCAGGCCGGCGCGCCGACCTGCTCGGGCAGGCCCGGGAAGGCGAGCGGAGCAGCGCCCCACCCGCCGGCCGCCCGGGTCGCCGCGACCAGACCGGCGACGAGGGGGCGCCGTGCGCCGGCCGGCGTGTCGGCGACGGCCTGCGCACAGGCCTGCGCGAGCGCGGTCTCCAGGTCGCGCGCGAGCGTGACGAGGACGGCCGGGTCGTCCAGTCCCGCAGGCAGGGCGTAGGCCACGCGGCGCGGGTCGGCGGGGCCGGCATCGATCCCGCCGGCGGCGGCCAGCTGCTCCGCCGCGGTCCGATGAGCCGCGGCGGCCGATCGAGCGGTGGCACGCTGCTCGCCCGAGAGCCGAGCGGCGACCACCTCCAGGCCGTAGCCTGCCTCGTCCTCGGCACGCACCAGGTCGGCGAGCGCGCCGGTGCCGGTCGCGGAGCCCGTGGCGCCGGGCGCCAGGTCGGGCGGAGCACCGGTGCCTTGCGGGGCCGGGCTCGTGGCGGTGGCCGGGACGGCACCGGCCGTGGACGGGTCCGCCGGTGCACCGGTCGGGGTCGGGTCGGTCGCTGCGGCGGCAGGCGGCGTCGGCGCGGGTGCGCCGAGCATCCCGGCGAGGCGGTCCGCCAGGTCGGTGCGCGAGGCGCAGACGGCGGCGAGCAGGCGGGCCAGCCGGCCGTCGGGCACCGTGTCCGCGTCGGCACAGGCGTGCTGCGCGGCGACTGCGAGGACGTCCAGGGCGGCCGCGGGCGTGCCGGCGGTGGGCACCGGCCAGGCGGAGCCCGCCGTGGCCGGGTCGCTCGACGTGGGCGGTGACCACACGCCGCCGAGCTCGTCCTCGTGCCGCGCGGCGGTGTCGGTGACGACGGCGAGCAGCTGCGCCACGTCGGGCGGGGCACCCGGCTCGGCCGGCTGCGCCGATCCGGCCACCGCCACGGCGTCGGCCACGGCGCGGGCCCGGGCGAGCTCGGCGGCGTCCGGGCTGGGGACGGGCACCGGTCCGGTCTCCCAGCGCAACCCGCAGCCGGTGAGTGCGAGCACCGCCACCATCGCCACCGCTGCCATGCGCAGCGCCCTGGCGCGCCGTGGTGTGGCCGGCCGGGAGGGGTCCATGCCCGGCGATCCTGCCACCGTGCGGCCGCCCGGACGGACCGGCCACACCCGGGCCGGCGTACCGGCGCACCGGGGAGTCGATACGCTGGGCCGGCACACCGTCACAGGGTCGTTGCTCCTCAGCGTGGCAGGCGGGGAGGTCCGTCGAGCCGACAAGGGAGGCGATCATGCCCACTGGTCCCGCGCAGGTCCGCGAGGTGGTCGCGCCCCTCGTGGCAGCCGCCGGCTTCGAGCTGGAGGACGTCGTCGTGAGCAGGGCAGCCGGCCGAGCCACGGTGCGGGTCGTCGTCGACCTCACGGAGGACGACCCGGGTCCGCTCGATCTGGACCGTCTGGCGGAGGTGTCCGAGCGGGTCTCGGCAGCGCTGGAGTCCCGGGACACCGGTGCGTACACGCTGGAGGTGTCCAGCCCGGGCACGAGCCGCCCGCTGACCCTGCGCCGCCACTTCGTGCATGCCGTGGGCCGGTCGGTCGTCGTCACGTGCACGGACGGTCGGGTGGTGAGCGGCCGACTGGTCGACGTGCAGCGGCCGGGCGACGACGGGGTCCTCGTCCTCGTCCCGCAGCTCGAGGTCGGCACGGGTCGGCCGCCCCGTGCCGGGATCCCTGTCCGGGTACGGCTGGACGAGGTGCAGGCGGGTCACGTCGAGGTCGAGCTGACGCACCCGGGCTCCGACGACGACGCAGCGGAGGAGGACTGACCATGGACATCGACATGCAGGCGCTGCGGGCGCTCGAGCACGAGCGCGACCTCAGCCTGGACGTGCTCGTCACGGCGATCGAGCAGGCGTTGCTGTCCGCCTACCACCACACGCCCGGCGCCTACCCGGACGCTCGGGTCGAGGTCGACCGCCACACCGGGCACGTCACCGTGTGGGCCCGGGAGCGGCACGTCGATCCGGCGGCAACGGGCCAGCAGCCGGACGGCGAGCCGGAGTCCGTGGCCGGGGCGCAGCCGCTGGCGGGCGGCGCGGCGGACCGGGCGCCGGTCCTCGGCCCGGAGTTCGACGACACGCCGGAGGGCTTCGGCCGCATCGCCACCGCGACCGCACGACAGGTGATCTTCCAGCGGCTGCGCGACGCGGAGGACGTCCAGGTGCTGGGCGCGTACCGCGACAAGCAGGGCGAGATCGTCAGCGGCGTCATCCAGCAGGGCCGGGACCCACGCGTCGTGCTCGTCGACCTCGGCGGCGTCGAGGCCGTGCTGCCCCAGCACGAGCAGGTGCCGACGGAGCGGTACGTCCACGGGGAGCGGCTGCGCGCGTACGTGCTCGAGGTGGCCCGGGGGATGAAGGGGCCGCAGATCACGCTCTCCCGGTCGCACCCCAATTTCGTGCGGAAGCTCTTCGAGCTGGAGGTCCCCGAGGTGGCCGAGGGCTCCGTGGAGATCATGGCGCTGGTCCGGGAGGCCGGCCATCGGACGAAGGTCGCCGTGCGCTCGACGGTCCCCGGGCTCAGCGCGAAGGGCGCGTGCATCGGCCCGATGGGCGCGCGCGTGCGGGCCATCATGACCGAGCTGCACGGGGAGAAGATCGACATCGTCGACCACGCGGACGACCCCGCCCGGATGGTCGCCAACGCCCTGTCCCCGGCCCGGGTGCTGTCCGTGCAGGTGGTGGACCCCGTGCTGCGATCCGCGCGCGTCGTGGTCCCCGACTACCAGCTGTCGCTGGCCATCGGCAAGGAGGGCCAGAACGCGCGGCTGGCGGCCAAGCTCACCGGCTGGCGGATCGACATCCGCTCCGACACCGCGCCGGACGCGGGCGACGCCGCCGAGCACCACGCGCCGGACGCGGGCGACGCCGCCGAGCACCACGCGCCGGACGTCGCCGGCCCGACGGGTCCCATCCGGTGACACGGCACGGTAGACTCACGTCGGCTGGGCCGGGCGACCGGCCGTCCTCGCCGCGCAGCCGACTCACCGACACCGTCCCCGCAGACGCGGGCGCGGGCGGCACCGAGCCGGTCCGCACGTGCGTGGGCTGTCGTTCGTCCGACCTGAGGTCGGTCCTGCTGAGGACGGTCGTGATCTGCGACGAGACGGGTGCTGCGGTGCTCGTCGTCGACGAGCGCCGTCGTCTGCCGGGCCGAGGGGCGTGGTTGCACCCCGACCCTCGGTGCTTTGAGCTCGCCGAACGTCGTCATGCGTTTCCTCGTGCCCTGCGTCATGCCGGGCCGCTGGACGCCTCCGACGTGCACGCGGTCATCGAGCGCCAGGGCACCCCTGCCGCCGGGTCCTCACCCGGTGGCGCCGCACCGTCGAGACAGGGAGCGGGTAGGAAGCCGATGGCTGCCCGATGAGCACGCACCGATGAGTACCCGGCGATGAGCGCCCCGCACTAACGACGGTCCGACCCTGTCCGGGCGGACCGAGACAGGAGAGATGTGGCCAAGGCCCGCGTCTACGAGCTCGCCAAGGAGCTCGGAGTGGACAGCAAGACCCTCATGGCGAAGCTGGGCGAGCTCGGTGAGTTCGTCCGGTCGCCGTCCTCGACGATCGAGCCGCCGGTGGTCCGCAAGCTGCGCGGCGTCTTCCCCGGCGACGGGGCGACGACAGCGCCGGCGGCGACCGACCGCGCGGCCGCGCGCCCGGCTCCGCGACCCGGTGCCGGGCCGGCACGCCCCGGTGCCGAGGCACCGTCGGGCCCCGCCGAGGCCACCACCGCGCCCGCCCCGGTTGGCGTGCCGTCCGTCGCTGCTGCGACGACCGCACCGCAGCCGGCCGCACCGCAGCCGGCCGCTATCACCGAGGCCGCGGCGCCGGCCGCCGAAGCTGCCGCTCCGCAGGCCGGCACCGCGCCCGCGCGTCCGGCCGCTCGGTCCATGACCCCCGGCGCCGTCCCCGGCCCGCGTCGCGTGGCTGAGCCCGGCACTGCGTCCCGACCGGCCCCTCGCTCGTCCGGCGGTCGTCCCGGGGCCGGTCCGCGCCCGGGCAACAACCCGTTCGCACCGGCGCAGGGCATGCCGCGTCCGGGTGAGCGGCGCACCGACGGTGAGCGGCGCACCGAGACCGAGCGTCCCGGCGGTCCACGCCCGGCCGGCGTGCACCCGGGTGGTCCGCGCCCGGGCAACAACCCGTTCGCACCGGCGCAGGGCATGCCGCGTCCGGGTGAGCGGCGCACCGAGGCCGAGCGTCCCGGCGGTCCACGTCCCGGCGGCCCGCGTCCCAACCCGGGCATGATGCCCGGGCGTACCTCCAGCGGCGTCGGCCGGCCGGGTGAGCGTCCCACCGGTCGTCCGGGCGGCGGTGGCCGGCCGGGTGGTGCCGGGTCCACCGGTCGTCCGGGCGGCGCAGGCGGTGGTGGCGGTTTCGCCGGCCGGCCGGGCGGCGGTGGCCGGCCGGGTGCCGGCGGTCGTGGCAGCACGCAGGGTGCCTTCGGGCGCGCCGGTGGTCGGCCCGTGCGCGGGCGCAAGTCCCGCCGGACGAAGCGGCAGGAGTTCGAGCAGATGCAGGCGCCGTCGCTGGGCGGCGTCCAGGTCCCGCGCGGCACCGGCTCGACCGTCGTACGGCTGCGCCACGGCTCGTCGCTCAACGACTTCGCGGACAAGATCGACGCGAACCCGGCCAGCCTGGTGACGGTGCTGTTCCACCTCGGTGAGATGGTCACGGCCACCCAGTCGCTGGACGAGGACACCTTCGGCCTGCTGGCCACGGAGCTGGGCTACGTCGTCGAGATGGTCTCGGCCGAGGAGGAGGACAAGGAGCTGCTCGGCTCCTTCGACATCGACCTGGACGCCGAGCTGGAGGCGGAGTCCGATGAGGACCTCAAGCCTCGGCCACCGGTCGTCACGGTGATGGGCCACGTCGACCACGGCAAGACCAAGCTGCTCGACGCGATCCGGTCCACCGACGTGGTCGGTGGCGAGGCCGGGGGCATCACCCAGCACATCGGTGCCTACCAGGTACGCACCGAGCACGACGGCGGCGACCGGGCGATCACCTTCATCGACACCCCGGGCCACGAGGCGTTCACCGCCATGCGTGCCCGCGGTGCCCAGGTGACCGACATCGCGATCCTCGTCGTCGCCGCCGACGACGGCGTGATGCCGCAGACCATCGAGGCGCTCAACCATGCCCAGGCGGCCGGCGTGCCGATCGTCGTCGCGGTGAACAAGGTGGACAAGGAGGGGGCCAACCCCGCCAAGGTCCGTCAGCAGCTCACCGAGTACAACCTGGTCGCCGAGGAGTACGGCGGCGACACGATGTTCGTCGACGTCTCGGCAACCCAGAAGATCGGCATCGACGACCTGCTCGAGGCCGTGCTCCTCACCGCGGACGCAGCGCTGGACCTGCGCGCCAACCCGGACAAGCCGGGCCGCGGCGTGGCGATCGAGGCCAACCTCGACCGCGGCCGCGGTGCGGTGGCCACGGTGCTCGTGCAGTCCGGCACGCTGCACGTCGGCGACGCGATCGTCGCCGGCACGGCGCACGGGCGGGTCCGGGCGATGTTCGACGAGCACGGCGACACCGTGCAGGAGGCTCCTCCGTCGCGCCCGGTCCAGGTCATCGGTCTGACGTCGGTCCCCAGTGCAGGAGACACGTTCATCGTGGCTCCTGACGACCGCACCGCCCGGCAGATCGCCGAGAAGCGTGAGGCGGCCGAGCGGGCCGCATCCCTGGCCAGGCGCCGCAAGCGCATCAGCCTCGAGGACTTCACGCAGGCGCTGCAGCAGGGCAAGGTCGAGACCCTCAACCTCGTCCTCAAGGGCGACGTGTCCGGAGCCGTCGAGGCGTTGGAGGATGCGCTGCTCAAGATCGACGTGGGCGAGGAGGTCGAGCTGCGGGTCATCCACCGCGGTGTCGGTGCGATCACCCAGAACGACGTCAACCTCGCCACCGTGGACAACGCCATCATCATCGGCTTCAACGTCCGCTTCGCCGAGCGCGTCGAGGAGCTGGCCGAGCGCGAGGGCGTGGACGTGCGCTTCTACTCGGTCATCTACCAGGCGATCGACGACGTGGAGGCCGCCCTCAAGGGCATGCTCAAGCCCACCTTCGAGGAGGTACGGCTGGGCACCGCCGAGGTGCGGGAGGTGTTCCGCTCGTCGAAGTTCGGCAACATCGCCGGCGCGCTGGTCCGGTCCGGCGAGATCCGTCGCAACGCCCGGGCCCGGGTGCTGCGGGGCGGCTCCGTGGTGGGGGACAACCTCACGATCGAGTCGCTGCGGCGGTTCAAGGACGACGCGACGGAGGTGCGCGAGGGTTTCGAGTGCGGCATCGGGCTCGGGTCCTTCAACAACCTGCAGGTCGACGACGTCATCGAGACGTGGGAGATGCGCGAGAAGGCTCGCGACTGATCCGGCACGTCCTATCGCGCCGCCCGGACCCTGCCCGCAGGGGCCGGGCGTGCGCCGGAGAGGAGCTGTGATGGTCGACCACCCGCGGGCGCGCCGGCTCGCCGACCGGATCCACGTGATCGTCGCGCAGATGCTCGACACCCGGGTGAAGGACCCGCGGCTGGGCTTCGTCACCGTGACGGACGTCCGGGTGACCGGGGACCTGCAGAACGCCTCGGTGTTCTACACCGTGCTCGGCGACGAGGAGGCGCGGACGGCCACGGCAGCGGCGCTCGAGTCGGCCAAGGGGCTCATCCGGTCGGAGGTCGGCCGGCAGACCGGCCTGCGGCTGACGCCCACGCTGGAGTTCCACCTGGACGCGGTGCCCGAGACGGCGGCGCAGCTGGACGCCGCGCTCCGGCAGGCGCGCCGCAAGGACGCCGAGCTGGCCCGGATCCGGGAGGGGGCCAGCTACGCCGGCGACCCCGACCCGTACCGCACGACGGACGGCGGCGAGCCGGCGGCCGACGACGGCGCGGCGGCCGCCCCGTACCCGGCCGACGGGACGCCACCGCTGCCGTGAGCGATGACCCGCAGGCGATCCCGGGGGCTCCCCGCGGGCGTCGGCCGACCGCGCCGGACGGGCTCCTGGTCGTCGACAAGCCGGCCGGCTGGACCAGCCACGACGTGGTCGCGAAGCTGCGCGGCCTGGCCGGGACCCGGCGCGTCGGGCACGCCGGGACGCTCGACCCGATGGCCACCGGCGTGCTCGTCGTCGGGGTCGGCCGGGCGACCCGGCTGCTGACGTTCCTCGTCGGGGCGGACAAGGAGTACACCGCGACGGTCCGGCTCGGGGTGGCCACCACGACGGACGACGCCGAGGGCGAGGTGCTCGCCGAGACCGGCGTCGACCGCATCGACGCGGGCCTGCTGGCTGCCGCGGCCGCGCGCCTGACCGGGCCCATCCAGCAGGTTCCGGCCACGGTCTCGGCGATCAAGGTGGACGGGCAGCGGGCCTACGCGCGGGCCCGGGCCGGCGAGCACGTCGAGCTCGCGGCGCGGCCGGTGACGGTTCGTGAGCTCGAGCTGGGCGAGCCGCGCCCGGCCCGCACCGTCGACGGGACCGGTGTGCTCGACGTCGACCTGCGGGTGGTGTGCTCGTCGGGCACCTACGTGCGGGCGCTGGCGCGGGACCTCGGCGTCGCCCTCGGGGTCGGCGGCCACCTGACCGCCCTGCGCCGGACCCGGGTCGGCGGCTGGTCCCTCGCATCCGCACGGACCCTCGACGACCTGTCCCGCACGCCGCCCGACGTCCCGCTGGAGGTCGTACCGCTCGCGACGGCGGCACGGCAGACGTTCGGCCCGGTCGAGCTCGACGCCGACCAGGCCGTCCGGCTCGGCCACGGCGCGACCGTCGTTCTTGACGGTACCGCCGACGCCGCGCCCCTCGCCGCGTTCGCCCCGGACGGGTCTCTCGTCGCGCTCGTGACGGTCACCGACGGCCGAGCGCGTCCGCTCCTGGTGCTCGCCGGAGGCTGACCGGGCGGACCGGGCGGCCGGCCGGCCATGGCGTCCGTGGAGGCGGGGGGTTCCGCGCGGTCGAGACGTCACAGGGTGGGGTGCGCTGCGCATGGCAGGCTGTGCTCTGGTCGACCGGGCCTCCTCCCGTGCCGCGGCCAGGCCCCGAGGAGCCCGGAGAGGATCTCGCGTGGAGTGCTTCACCGGCACCGACCAGGTGCCGAGCGGCTACGGGCCGTCGGTCGTGACAGTGGGCAACTTCGACGGGGTGCACCGGGGCCATCGCAGCGTCCTGGTCGCGACGGTCGCCGAGGCGGCCCGGCGCGGCGTCCGTGCGGTGGCGGTGACCTTCCACCCGCACCCGGCCCAGGTGCACCGGCCGGAGCAGGCCCCGGAGCTGCTCACCGGTCTCGCCGACCGGCTCGAGCTGCTCGCCGACACCGGTCTGGACGCCACCCTCGTGATCCCCTACACGCTGGAGTTCGCCCGCACCACGCCGCGGGAGTTCGTCCACCGCTACCTGGTCGACACCCTGCACGCCGTGGTCGTCTGCGTGGGGCGTGACGTCCGGTTCGGCCGTGCCAACAGCGGCGACCTGGGCACGATGATGGCGCTGGGGGACGAGCTCGGTTTCCAGGTGCAGGTGATCGAGGACACCCACGGTCCACAGCGCGGCGCAGCTCCCCGCCGCTGGTCCTCCACCTGGGCGCGCGAGCTGCTCGCCGCGGGTGACATAGCAGCCGCCAGGCAGATCCTCGGGCGCGCGCACCGCATCCGGGGGGTCGTCGTGCACGGCGACGCCCGCGGGCGCGCGCTCGGGTACCCGACGGCGAACCTCGGGCCCGACATGCAGGGCATGGTTCCTGCCGACGGGGTCTACGCCGGGTGGCTGGTGCGCCCGGGCCTGCCGGACGGCCACCCCGACCGTCGGCTGACCGCCGCGGTCTCGATCGGCACCAACCCCACGTTCGACGGGGTCGAGCGCCGGGTCGAGGCGTACGCGCTGGACCGGGACGACCTGGACCTGTACGGCGAGGAGGTCGTCGTCGAGTTGGTCGACCGGCTCCGGGCGACGCTCCGGTTCGCCTCGGTGGAGGAGCTGCGCGCCCAGATGCGCGCCGACGTCGACGCCGTACGCAGCCGGGTGGGCGGCGGCCGGTGAACCACAGGTCCGGCCGGCCGTAACCGGTGGGCCGGGTAGGCCCTGATAGGCTTGCCACGCCGTCAGAACGGCCGCGGACCCAGAGCGCCCGGGTGGACATGCCCCGGAGCACCGCGCAACGAGACACCAGGAGAACCGTGCCCCTCGACGCCGCCACGAAGCAGTCCATCATGACCGAGTACGCCACGCACGAGGGCGACACCGGTTCCCCCGAGGTCCAGGTGGCGGTGCTCACCCAGCGCATCAAGGACCTCACCGAGCACCTCAAGGTGCACAAGCACGACCACCACAGCCGCCGTGGCCTGCTGCTCCTCGTGGGCCGGCGCCGCCGGCTGCTGGGGTACCTGCAGCAGGTCGACATCGAGCGCTACCGCAGCCTCATCGAGAGGCTCGGACTGCGCCGATGACGTCATGACCAGCCCGGGCCCCATGGGTCCGGGCTGGTCATGGGTGGGACCCCGGTCCCACCATCGTTCCATCCGAACCGGAGCCTGCCCCGAGCGCCCGGTCCTCGGTAGTGGCCCTCGGAGCAGCACGCTCCGCGGGCCTCGATCGAAGACCGACGCCACGGCCGGCTCCTGACCAGAACCAGGAGGGCACCCGTGGAGGGACCCGAGATCCAGTTCGCCGAGGCCGTCATCGACAACGGCCGCTTCGGCACCCGCACCGTCCGATTCGAGACCGGCCGGCTGGCCCGTCAGGCTGCCGGCTCGGCCATGGCATACCTGGACGGCGAGACCGCTCTGCTGTCGGCCACCACGGTCGGCAAGCACCCCAAGGACCAGTTCGACTTCTTCCCGCTGACCGTGGACGTCGAGGAGCGCCAGTACGCTGCCGGCAAGATCCCCGGCTCGTTCTTCCGCCGGGAGGGCCGCCCGTCCACCGACGCGATCCTCGCCTGCCGGCTCATTGACCGCCCGCTGCGCCCGCTGTTCGTCAAGGGGCTGCGCAACGAGGTGCAGGTCGTCGTCACGGTGCTCGCGCTGCACCCCGACGACACCTACGACGTGCTGGCGATCAACGCGGCGTCGTTGTCCACCCAGCTGTCCGGCCTGCCGTTCTCCGGACCGGTCGCCGGGGTGCGCATCGCGCTCGTCGACAACCAGTGGGTCGCCTTCCCGCGGTACTCCGAGCGCGAACGGTCCACCTTCGACATGGTGGTCGCCGGGCGGGTGGTCGGTGACGACGTCGCCATCGCGATGATCGAGGCCGAGGCGCCCGAGGCGTCGTGGAACCTCATCCAGGGCGGGGCCACCGCCCCGAGCGAGCCGGTCGTCGCCGACGGGCTCGAGGCCGCCAAGCCGTTCCTGCGGGCGCTGTGCGAGGCGCAGGCCGACCTCGCCGCGAAGGCTGCCAAGCCGACCCAGCAGTTCCCGGTGTTCCCCGACTACCAGCCGGACACCTACCAGGTCGTCGAGGCGGTGGCCGAGTCCCGGCTGGACAGCGCGCTGACCATGGCCGACAAGCAGGCCCGCGAGTCCCGGCTGGACGAGATCAAGGCCGAGGTCGTCGCCGAGCTGGCCGAGCAGTTCGTCGGTCGGGAGCGCGAGATCCCCGCGGCGCTGCGCGCGGTGCAGAAGAAGGTCATCCGCAGACACATCCTCACCGACGGCTTCCGCATCGACGGGCGTGGTCTGAAGGACATCCGCACGCTGTCCGCCGAGGTGGAGGTGCTGCCCCGGGTGCACGGCTCCGCGCTGTTCGAGCGTGGCGAGACGCAGATCCTCGGCGTCACGACGCTCAACATGCTGCGGATGGAGCAGCAGGTGGACACGTTGTCGCCGACCACGCGCAGGCGCTACATGCACAACTACAACTTCCCGCCCTACTCGACCGGTGAGACCGGCCGGGTGGGTTCACCGAAGCGGCGCGAGATCGGCCACGGTGCCCTGGCCGAACGGGCGCTGCTGCCCGTGCTGCCCAGCCGCGAGGAGTTCCCGTACGCGATCCGTCAGGTCTCCGAGGCACTGGGGTCCAACGGCTCCACCTCGATGGGGTCGGTCTGCGCCTCGACGCTCTCGCTGCTCAACGCCGGGGTGCCGCTGCGCGCCCCGGTCGCCGGGATCGCCATGGGTCTGGTCTCCGACGTGGTGGACGGGCAGCCCCGCTACGCCACCCTCACCGACATCCTCGGTGCGGAGGACGCGTTCGGGGACATGGACTTCAAGGTCGCCGGGACGCGTGACTTCGTCACGGCCATCCAGCTGGACACCAAGCTGGACGGCATCCCGGCCAACGTCCTGGCCG
The DNA here is from genome assembly GCA_963703555.1 of uncultured Actinomycetota bacterium. GTDB lineage: Bacteria > Actinomycetota > Actinomycetes > Actinomycetales > Cellulomonadaceae > CAVPEV01. The sequence continues at coordinate 46,335 of CAVPEV010000046.1, forward strand.
GCGCCCTGGCGCAGGCCAAGGAGGCTCGCCTGGCGATCCTCGACGTCCTCGCCGAGGCCATCAGCACCCCCGACGAGATGTCGCCGAACGCGCCCCGGGTCATCGCGGTGCAGATCCCGGTGGACAAGATCGGCGAGGTCATCGGCCCGAAGGGCAAGATGATCAACCAGATCCAGGAGGACACCGGCGCGGACATCTCCATCGAGGACGACGGCACCGTCTACATCGGCGCCACCGACGGGCCGGCCGCCGAGGCGGCCAGGGCGGCGATCAATGCGATCGCCAACCCGCACATGCCGGAGATCGGCGAGCGGTTCGTGGGCACCGTGGTGAAGACCACCTCGTTCGGTGCCTTCGTGTCGCTGTCGCCCGGCAAGGACGGTCTGCTGCACATCTCGCAGATCCGCAAGCTGGTCGGTGGCAAGCGGGTGGACAGCGTGGAGGACGTCCTGGCCGTGGGCCAGAAGGTCCAGGTCCAGGTCGCCGAGATCGACCCTCGCGGCAAGCTGTCGCTGGCAGTTGTCGAAGACCAGGCGGCCGAGCCCGCGGCGGACGCCCCGGCCGACGTGCCCGCCGACGCCTGACGTGGCGGTCTCCCTCCCGCTCGTCGCCACCGGCTCGCCCGGCAGCGAGCTGACCGTCGGGCAGGACGGTGGCGCCCGCGTGCGCCGCACGGTTCTGCCCGGCGGTGTCTGCGTGCTGTCCGAGCACGTGCCGGGCATGCGCTCGGCGACCGTCGGCGCCTGGGTCGGGGTGGGCTCGCGCGACGAGCGCGAGGGTCAGCACGGGTCGACCCACTTCCTCGAGCACCTGCTGTTCAAGGGCACCGCACGGCGCACCGCGATGGACATCGCGACGGCGTTCGACGAGGTCGGCGGCGAGGCCAACGCGGCCACGGGTAAGGAGGACACCTGCTACTACGCCCGTGTCCTGGACACGGACCTGCCGATGGCGGTCGACGTCATCGCAGACATGGTGACCTCGGCCCGGCTGGACGCGGGCGAGCTCGAGCTCGAGCGCGGCGTCATCCTCGAAGAGCTCGCCATGACCGACGACGACCCGTCCGACGTCGTCCACGAGCAGTTCGCCGCGGCCGTGCTCGGCAGCCACCCGCTGGCGCGGCCGATCGGCGGCACCCCGGAGGCGATCCGGGCAGTGCCGCGCGACGCCGTCCGGCAGCACTATCAGGAGCACTACCGGGCCGACACACTCGTCGTCGCCGCGGCCGGCAACGTGGACCATGACGCCCTGTGCGCGCAGGTGGCGGGCGCGCTGCGGGCCGGCGGGTGGGACCTGGATCCCGACGCGGTGCCCCGGCGCCGGGTGGCCGAGGATCGCACGGCCCCGGTCCTCGGTGCGGCGACGGCGCGCACCGCGCACCGGGCCACGGAGCAGGCGAACGTCATCGTCGGCTGCGCGGGCCTCACCGCCACCGACCCACGACGGTTCGTCCTCGCGGTGCTCAACGCCGCGCTCGGCGGCGGGATGTCCTCGCGGCTGTTCCAGGAGATCCGCGAGAAGCGGGGGCTGGCGTACTCGACCTACTCCTTCGCGGCCGGCCACTCCGACGCCGGGGTGTTCGGGCTGTACGCCGGCTGCACCCCGTCCCGGATGGAGGAGGTCACCGGGCTGCTGCACGCCGAGTGGGACCGGCTGGCGGCGGACGGGATGGACGAGGCCGAGCTGCGGCGCTCGATCGGCCAGCTGTCCGGGAGCATGGTGCTCGGCCTGGAGGACAGTGGTTCGCGGATGACGCGGCTGGGCAACGCCGAGCTGGTCTACCGCGAGCTGGTCGGGGTCGACGAGATGCTCGGCCGGATCCGTGCGGTGACTGCTGTGCAGGTCCAGGAGCTGGCGGCCGACCTCGCGGCACGGCCACGGTCGGTGGTGCGGGTCGGTCCGCTGTCCCAGTGACGTCGCACGGACGGTGCCGGCCCGCAGCGGAACCGGCGGTGACCGCCGTTGCGGACCGGACGGCCGCCGCGGACCGGACCGCCGCGGACGGCGGCTAGGGTGCCGCTCGTGAGCGAACGGATCAGGGTGGCCGTGCTGGGCGCGGCGGGACGCATGGGCTCGACCGTGGTGCAGGCCGTCCGAGCCGCGCCGGACCTGGAGCTGGTCGCGGCGATCGAGCGAGGGGACGACCTCGGCGTGCTGTCCGGCCGCGGGGTCGGCGCCGACCGGCCCGCGACGCCGTCGGCACAGGTTGCGGTGGACTTCACCGTGCCCGAGGCCACCGAGGCCCATGTGCACGCCCTGGTCGACCTGGGTGTGCACGCGGTGGTGGGTACGACCGGGTGGGACGATGCGGCCCTGACCCGGGTCCGGGACCACCTGGCCGAGCGGCCGGGTGTCGGCGTCGTCATCGCCCCCAACTTCGCTCTGGGGGCGGTGCTGGCCGAGGTGCTGGCCGTGCAGGCTGCCCGGTGGTTCGAGTCCGTGGAGATCGTCGAGATGCACCACCCGGACAAGGCGGACGCGCCCTCGGGCACGGCGCAGCACACCGCGGCCGGCATCGCCGCAGCCCGAGCCGCAGCCGGGCTCGGCCGGTCGCCCGACGCGACGGCCACCGCGCTGGACGGCGCGCGTGGTGCCGACGTCGACGGCGTGCGGGTGCACGCCGTGCGGCTGCGCGGCTACGTCGCCCACGAGGAGATCCTGCTGGGCAACCCCGGCGAGGTCCTGACGATCCGGCACGACTCGATGGACCGGGTCAGCTTCATGCCGGGAGTGCTGGTCGCCGTGCGCCGCGTCGGGGACAACCCGGGGCTGACGGTCGGCCTGGACCGCCTGCTCGGGCTGGGCTGAGCCGTGGCGTCCGGCCGACGCTCGCACACGGTCGCCGTCGCGGGCGCCCTGGCGGTCACGGCGCTGCTGGCCCTCTACGTGGCGGTCGTGGCGGTGCGGGGCGTCGCGCTGCTGCGCACGGGGGAGCCGGTCGGTATCGGGCTGGGCGTCGGCGTGCTGGTGCTCCCGGCCCTGGTCGTGTGGGCGGTGGCACGGGAGTGGTGGCTGGCTGTGCAGGTGCAGCGGATGGCCGACGAGCTCGCCGAGGCTGGCCGGCTGCCGGTGGACGACCTGCCACGCTCCCCGGGAGGTCGGATCGACCGTGCGGCGGCGCGGGCGTCGTTCGAGGCGCACCGGACCCTCGTGGAGTCGTCCCCCGACGACTGGGGCGCCTGGTACCGGCTGGCCTTCGCCTACGACGCGGCGGGGGACCGTCGGCGCGCCCGGGAGGCGCTGCGGACCGCGGCGCGGCTCCGGCGTGCTGCGTCCTGACCGAGGGGCGCTCGGACGGGTCCCCTCCCGGCGGCCCGGCGCCGCGCGATCCCCTCGCCCTGCGACCATCGGCCGCCCGGGCCACCACGCCCACATCACCGGGCTGGACGGCAACTCTTAGGGTGTTATTCACGAGATTGCCGTCCGACGATCTGGCGTGTCGCCGAAGGGATCGGCCCTCCCGTTGAAGAATGGACTTGTCAACAATTCGTTCTTCGCGAGGAGGGCGGATGCGTTAGCACTGAGGTCTTCTCACCAGCCACTCTGGTGAGAAGACCTCACTTGAGCTGCTAGTTGAGGGAGGATCCTCATGCAGGATGGGCCGAAACTTCCGGATGCTGTTCCCTGCGAGTCTGCGGCGGCCCGTTCCAACAAGGGTTTCCCTTGGAATTTTCCGCTCTGTATCGTCATGGGAATTTCATTCTGGGTTAGGGGGTTGCAGTCGTCAGACCATCTCGACTTGTGGTTTGGGATTATCTGCACTGTTGCGGGATGCGTGTGCACCGGACATGCGATTTGTGGGGTTGTGCGTAGGGCGCCGAGGGGCGGGGCCGCGATGGATGCAAAGCCCAAGTAGCTGCGCATGATGGCCCGCGTGGTTTGGACGGTGCACACCTTCGGTGTGTGGCTCGGCGCCGCCGACGTCGTGCGCTGAGGTCCGGCGCGCCGAGGTCACGTTCCATGAGACGAGCGCCGTCATGCTGCCCGATCGGCTGCGCGGCAACGGGTTCGAGGTCCTCGGACTCGCGCCGTCCATGGGCGACGTCGGCGCCTCGGTCGTGGTCGGACGGGTGTGGGCCGCGATCTCACCGACTCTTGCCTTCGGGTACGCCGCGACCCGGATGGTCGCCTCCCTGAGCAGGTGTGCCATGGAGGCGTCGAGCCGTCCGGACCGCCGGGGATGTCGAACAGCTCGACCATGGCGTGGCGACGCTCGCTGGCAGTCCCACCGGCGACGTCCGACAACGCAGACTCGATCCGCAGGCCGGGGATCGTGACGTGCTGCGCCCGGAGCATGGCAGAGCAGCACTCCCTCCTTCTCAGCTCTCACCTCCACCTCGTGACGGTGCTGGCGCCCGCCTTCGACGGCCCGGTGCCGCGCGTCTGATCCCGGCGATCCGCAGCGGCGCGTCAGATCTCGGCGACCCAGTGCCGCTCGACCACCGGGCCCTCTGGACCGGTGGCCAGTGTCCGCTCCGAGCCGTCTCGGCCCAGGCCGGCCGCGCCGAGGAACCGCTCGCGCGCCTCGTCGGAGCCGAGCACCCAGGTGCCGATGCTGCGGGCACCGTCTGCTCGCAGAGTGTCGACCGCCGCGGCGAGGAGGCGCGAGCCGTGGCCACCCCGTTGCGCCGGCGGGTCGACCTCGAGGGCGAGCAGCTCCCCGGCCCCTGCGCCGTCGCCGGGACCGATGGCCGCGAACCCCACGACGGAGGGCCCGTCGCAGGCGACGAGCACCCGGTGGCCGGCCGGCGGGCGAGCCACGGCGGGCGCCCACCGGCTCTCGACCTCCGTGACGTCGATCCGGTCGAGCGCGGGACCGAGCCTGCTCCCCAGCGTTGCCTGCCATGCGGCGACCTGCACCCGGGCGACGGCTCGTTCGTCGCCGGGGACCGCGGGGCGCACGGAGACGTCGGCCGGGGTGCGGAAGAGGGCCATGGTGCCTCCATGGGTGCTGGTGGACGAGGTCGCGGTGACCCCTGCCGTCGGGATCGCCGCCGGCGGCGGGACGGCCCAGCTCACAGGGCCACGTAGACCGGCTCGAGGTACTCCTCGATGCCTGCCTCGCCGCCCTCGCGGCCGAGCCCGGACGCCTTCACCCCGCCGAACGGTGCGCTCGCGTCGGACACCATGCCCCGGTTGACGCCGAGCATGCCGGTCTCCAGGGACTCGGCCAGCCGCAGCACCCGGGCGACGTCGCGGGTGTACGCGTAGGCGACCAGGCCCTCCTCGGTGGAGTTCGCCAGCCGCACGGCGTCCTCCTCCGAGCCGAACGTCTGGATCGGCGCGACCGGCCCGAAGACCTCTTCGCGCACCACCCGGGCGTCCGGCGGGACGTCGGTCAGCACCGTCGGGGCGTAGAACCAGCCGATCCGGTCCGGCCGTGCGCCGCCCGTGCGCACCTGTGCACCGGCGTCGACGGCCTGGGCGACGACCTCGGCGACCCGGTCCACGGCAGCCTCCTCGATGAGCGGACCGGCCGTCGTGCCCGGCTCGGCACCGTGCCCCACCACGAGCTCGGCGAACGCCGCCGTGAGCCGGTCGGCGAACTCCCCGGCAACCCGCTCGTCCACGAGGAACCTGTTCGCGGCCACGCACGTCTGGCCACTGTTGCGCATCTTGGCCACCACGGCTCCCTGCACGGCCGCATCGAGGTCGGCATCGTCGAAGACGAGGAACGGCGCGTTGCCGCCCAGCTCCATCGAGGTGCGCAGCACCCGGTCGGCGGCCTGGCGCAGGATGCCCCGGCCCACCTCGGTCGACCCGGTGAAGGACACCTTGCGCAGGCGGGGGTCGGCGAACAGCGGCGCGGTCGTCGCGCCGGCGGAGGACGTCGCAACGACGCCGAGCACACCGACCGGCAGCCCCCGGGCGCCGAGCTCGGCTCGGACGATCTCGGCGAACCACAGCGTGGTCAGCGGGGTCAGCCGAGCAGGCTTGACGACGACCGCGCACCCCGCGGCCAGCGCGGGTGCGACCTTGCGGGTGATCATCGCGATGGGGAAGTTCCACGGTGTGATGAGCAGCGCCGTGCCCACCGGACGGCGCAGCACGAGCTGGTGGTGGGTGCCGGCCGGGGCGCGCCGCGCCAGCCCGTCCTGGCGCACGGCCTGCTCGCTGTACCAGCGCACGTAGTCCGCCGCATAGGCCACCTCGGCGCGCGCCTCGGCGAGCGGCTTGCCGCCCTCGGCGGTGACGAGCGCCGCCGCCTCGTCGGCTCGGGCGGTCATCGTGTCGAACACGGCCCGGAGCAGCTCGGCGCGGTCCCGAGGTGCGACCTCCCGCCAGAGCCGTCCGGCCCGGTCTGCGGCGGCGAGCGCCTCGAGGGCGTCCTCGGGACCGGCGTCGGCCACCTCGGCGAGCGTGCGGGTGGTCGCCGGGTCCTCCACCGGGAAGGTGCGCCCGGATCGTGCCGCCCCCCACCGCCCGTCGACGAGCAGGCCGGTCGGCAGGTCGGCGGTCCAGGGACCGGACAAGGGGGCGGGCAACGTCACGGACATGCCACCAGTGTCGCGCGGGCACCCGGTGCGCGCGCGGCGCCAGGCGATTCCGGGGCGGCCAGGACGCACCGGCAGCGGACCGCCTGGGCGGTCGCCGCTGACCGACGGACGGCGCCTACGATGGCCGGCATGACGCAGCCGGTGGCGCCCGAGCCCGTGCGCGACGACATCCCCACGCCCTACGAGGACCTGCTGCGGCTCGTGCTCGAGTCCGGCACGGCCAAGGCCGACCGCACCGGCACGGGGACCCGCTCCCTGTTCGGTCACCAGATGCGGTTCGACCTGCGCGCCGGGTTCCCCCTGGTCACCACGAAGCGCGTGCACCTGCGGTCGGTGGTCTACGAGCTGCTGTGGTTCCTGCGCGGGGACTCCAACGTCGGCTGGCTGCACGACCACGGCGTGTCGATCTGGGACGAGTGGGCCGACCTCGACGGCGACCTCGGGCCGATCTACGGGGTGCAGTGGCGCTCGTGGCCGACTCCCGACGGGCGGCGCATCGACCAGCTGGCGCACGTGCTCGACCAGCTACGGTCGGACCCGGACTCGCGGCGGATGCTGGTGTCCGCATGGAACGTTGCCGAGATCGCCGACATGGCGTTGCCGCCCTGCCATGCGTTCTTCCAACTCTACGTGGCCGACGGGCGGCTGTCCTGCCAGGTGTACCAGCGCAGCGCGGACCTGTTCCTCGGCGTGCCGTTCAACATCGCGTCCTACGCGCTGCTCACCCACATGGTCGCCCAGCAGGTCGACCTCGAGGTGGGTGACCTCGTGTGGACCGGCGGCGACTGCCACATCTACGACAACCACGTCGACCAGGTGCGCGAGCAGCTGTCCCGGGAGCCGTTCCCGCCCCCGACGTTGCGGTTGCGGCGGGCGTCGTCCCTGTTCGACTACTCGTTCGAGGACGTGGAGATCGTCGGATACCGCCATCACCCGGCGATCAGCGCTCCCGTCGCGGTGTGAGGCGATGGCGGGCACCGGCGCACCGTCGCCAGGCTCGGCGCCGAGCCTGGCGCTCGTCTGGGTGCAGACCCCCGAGGGGGTCATCGGGCAGGCCGGCGCCATCCCCTGGCACGTCCCCGAGGACCTGGCCCGGTTCCGGGAGCTGACCACCGGTCACGTGGTGGTGATGGGTCGAGCAACCTGGGAGTCGCTGCCCGCGCGGGCGCGACCGCTGCCGGGTCGCGACAACATCGTGCTGTCCCGCACCCCCGGGTACACCGCGCCGGGCGCCACGGTGGTCGGCAGCCTGGGCGCCGCCCTGGCGGTGGCCGGCGGTCGGGACACCTGGGTGATCGGTGGCGCCGCGGTGTACGCGGCGACCATCGACAGTGCCGACCGGGTGGAGGTCACGGAGGTCGGGCTGTCGGTGCCGGGTGACGCCCATGCCCCCCGGCTGGGCACGGTCGGGTGGGAGGTCAGACGGCAGCCGGAGAGCGGCTGGTTCACCTCGGCGCAGGGCACCCCCTACCGGTTCCGGTCGTACCGGCGGGCGCACTCTGCGGATCCGGCCGCGATGTCGCCGGTGGGGGCTCCCGGCAGCGGTCGACCGGCTCCTCGGCGGTAGCGTGGTCCCCATGCCGACGACCCCGGCGCGCCCGTTCGGCGCGGTCCTCGTGGCGATGGTCACCCCGATGACGCCGTCGGGCGCCGTGGACCTGGCCGCGGCGCGCCGCCTGGCCGCCCACCTCGTGGACCAGGGGTGCGACGGGCTGGTCGTCAACGGCACGACGGGCGAGGCCCCGACGACGCACGCGCCGGAGAAGTCCGCCCTGGTGGCGGCGGTCGTCGACGCGGTCGGGGACCGCGCCCAGGTCCTGGCCGGTGCCGGGTCGAACGACACGGCGCACGCGGTGCGGATGGCCGAGCAAGCGGCCGACGCCGGCGCGCACGGTCTGCTCGTCGTCACGCCGTACTACTCCAGACCATCCCCGGAAGGCCTGTACCGGCACTTCACCGCCGTCGCCGATGCCACCGACCTGCCCGTGATGCTCTATGACGTGCCGGGACGGACCGGGGTCCGCATCCAGCCGGCGACCCTCGACCGGCTGGCCGCGCACCCCCGGATCGTCGCCATGAAGGACGCCACGGGGGACCTGTACGCCGCGGCGAAGGCCATCCCGCGCACCGGGCTGGCCTGGTACTCCGGGGACGACTCGGCCTACCTCGCGATGCTGGCGCTCGGTGCGTCGGGGGTGGTCAGCGTCGCGGCACAGGTGGCCGCCGCCGCGTTCGCCGAGCTCACGGCCGCCTTCGACACCGGCGAGGTGGCCCGCGCCCGGGAGATCTTCGTCCGGATCATCCCGGCGATCGACGCGGTCAACGGGGCCGGGTTCCAGGCGGTCGCGACGAAGGCAGCGCTCGAGGCGCTCGGTCTGCTCGACGACCGCCAGGTGCGGTTGCCCCTCGTCGCGGCGACCGCGCAGGAGGCTCGGGCGGTGCGCGCCGGGCTGGTCGCGGCCGGGCTGCTGGACGGTGAGCCGCAGGGCGCCGCACGCAGCTGAGCCAGTCCCGGGCGCCCGCACCGTCGAGGACCGACACGCGCGGCCGGCAGGCCGGCGGCACGGGGCTCGGCGCTACCGTGGGCACCATGTCGGCCCGTGCGTCCTCCTCCGGCGGCCGTGCCGCCGCACCGGCGGGACGCGGCGTGCCGACGGCGCGCGGCCGGGCCGCCGCGCAGGCCGCTGCCCGGCCCGCCCTGCCGCTGCGGATGGTGCGTGGGGCGTGGATGGGCGTCGCCCACCTGGTCGGCGGGACGGCCCGCCGCATCGGGCGCGGCGCCCGGGAGCTCGACCCGGCGCACCGGCGCGACGGCGTCGCGTTCGCGGTGCTCGCCCTGGCGATCGTCCTGGCCGCCCGGGAGTGGTGGGGGTTGTCCGGGACTGCCGGCACCGTGGTGCACGACGTGGTCGCGGGCACCTTCGGCAGGGTCGGGCTCGCGCTGCCGGTCGCGCTGCTCGCAGCGGCGATCCGGCTGATGCGCTACCCCGATCGTGGGCCCGCGAACTCGCGGATGGGGATCGGCGCGGCAGCCATCACCCTGGCCTCCTGCGGGATGGTGCACCTCGCGGCCGGCCGGCCCGACCCGGTGGACGGGTTCGCTGCGGTCCGCGCGGCCGGCGGGGTGGTCGGCTACCTCGTGGGGACGCCGCTGGAGAGCCTGCTGAGCATCTGGGTGGCCTGGCCGCTGCTGCTGCTGCTGGCGTTCTTCGGGGTGCTGGTGCTCACGGCCACCCCGGTCCGCCAGATCGGTCCGCGGCTGCGCACGCTGGGTGCCCACGTCACCGGCCACGGCGCCGACGACGCCGAGGAGCCGGCTCCCGCCCGGACCCGCGGTCGACTGGGCCGCCGCCGAGGCGGCGACCACGGCGCCGACGCGACCCTCCTGCTGGACGCGTATGCCGGCGACGAGCCGTACGCCGTGCCCGCCGCCGTGGAGCACCCGGCCGTGCCCGGGAGCGACCCGGCTGCCACCGAGCTGCTGCCCGCCGGGGAGACCGCGCTGCTGGCACCGCCGACCACCGGGGTGCCGACCGGGGTCCAGCCCATGCTGGAGGGTGCCGGCCTGTACCAGCTGCCCGGGGACGACCTGCTCACCAAGGGGGCCCCGCACAAGGTCCGGTCCGCCGCCAACGACCGCGTCGTCGAGGCGCTGAGCAGCGTGCTCCAGCAGTTCGAGATCGATGCGCAGGTCACCGGGTTCACCCGCGGCCCGACGGTGACCCGCTACGAGGTCGAGCTGGGGCCTGCCGTCAAGGTCGAGCGGGTCACGGCGCTGAGCCGCAACATCGCCTACGCGGTGGCCAGCGCGGACGTGCGGATCCTGTCGCCGATCCCCGGCCGGTCGGCCATCGGCATCGAGATACCCAACACGGATCGGGAGATCGTGCCGCTCGGCGACGTGCTGCGCTCCGCCGCGATGCGTCGCACCGACCACCCGCTGGTGATCGCCGTCGGCAAGGACGTCGAGGGCGGCTACGTCACGGCCAACCTGGCCAAGATGCCCCACCTGCTGGTCGCCGGGGCGACCGGCGCGGGCAAGTCGAGCTTCGTCAACTCCATGATCGTCTCGGTGCTCATGCGTGCCACGCCCGACCAGGTCCGGATGATCCTCGTCGATCCCAAGCGGGTCGAGCTGACCATCTACGAAGGCATCCCGCACCTGGTCACCCCGATCATCACCAGCCCCAAGAAGGCCGCCGAGGCGCTGGACTGGGTGGTCCGGGAGATGGAGTCGCGCTACGACGACCTCTCCCTGTTCGGCTTCAAGCACATCGACGACTTCAACGCCGCCGTCCGTGCGGGCAAGGTCAACCCGCTGCCCGGCTCCCAGCGCACCCTGACCCCCTACCCGTACCTCCTCGTCATCGTGGACGAGCTCGCCGACCTCATGATGGTCGCCCCACGCGACGTCGAGTCGTCGATCCAACGCATCACACAGTTGGCCCGCGCGGCCGGGATCCACCTGGTGATCGCCACCCAGCGGCCGAGCGTCGACGTCGTCACCGGCATCATCAAGGCGAACATCCCGTCGCGGCTGGCCTTCGCCACCAGCTCACTGGCGGACTCGCGCGTGGTGCTCGACCAGCCCGGCGCGGAGAAGCTCATCGGGCAGGGCGACGCGCTGTTCCTGCCGATGGGCGCGGCGCGCCCGGTGCGCGCGCAGGGCGCCTGGGTGACCGAGTCGGAGATCCACGCCGTCGTCGCACACGTCAGGACCCAGATGAGACCGGTCTACCGCGACGACGTCGCGCAGATCGTGGCGAAGAAGCAGGTGGACGAGGACATCGGGGACGATCTGGACCTGCTGCTGCAGGCGGCCGAGCTGGTGGTCACCACGCAGTTCGGCTCGACGTCGATGCTGCAGCGCAAGCTGCGGGTGGGGTTCGCCAAGGCCGGCCGCCTGATGGACCTGCTCGAGTCGCGGGAGATCGTCGGGCCGTCGGAGGGCTCCAAGGCCCGGGACGTGCTGGTCTCCCCGGACGACCTGGCCGGGACCCTGGCGCTGCTGCGCGGGGACGCCGGCCCGGACGAGCCGGCGGACCGGGAGGACGACGTGCCGGTCCGACCGGGCGTGCGGTGAGGGGCGCCCTGGCTGCCGACGACCTCGTGCTGCTGGTTGCGCTGGTCGTCGCCCTGGCCGGGGCTCTCGAGCTGCTCGGTCGGGAACGGCGACGCCGACGCCGTGCCGAGGCACAGGCGGTTCGCGACGGCGAGCTGAGCCGACGCTACGCGGCCTGGCAGGCAGCGACGCGTGACGGTGTCCTCGTGCTGTCCGCCACCGGCCGGCTGCTGGAGGTCAGCCCGCGGGCCGGCGAGATCCTCGGGCTGGATCCCGCAGCGGCGCTCGGTCGACAGGTGGGGGACCTGGGCCTCGTGCTGGCGACGGAGTCGGGTGCTGAGCTCGACCCGGCGGCGGTGCTGAGCCGCCGCCCGCCGTACGGCCCGGCATCGGCTGCCGATCTGCTGCTCGCGCCGGGCCCGGTGCCTGCTCCGACCCCGGAGCTGGTCCGGGTTGCGGGGCCAGGACGGTCGGAGCCGTCCGGGCCGCTCGTCGAGGTCACCACCCGGCTGCTCCCGGGGGGCGAGCCGGGCCGGGAGGACCTGCTCACGGTGGTGACCGACGTCACCGAGGCCCATCGGGCCGAGGCGGCCCTGCGACTGCGCGAGTCGCAGTTCCGGGTCGCGATGGCCAGCTCGCCGCTCGGCGTGGCCCTGGCCGGCCCGGACTGGCGGCTGACCGAGGTCAACCAGGCCTTCGCCGACCTCGTCGGCACCGAACCCGACACGTTGCGCGGCGTGGACCTGGCGGATCTGTCCGTGCCGGAGGACCGGGCGGCCGAACGCGACCAGGCCGCGCTCCTGCTGTCCGGGCGACGGGGTCAGGTGTCCGTCGAGCAGCGGTTGCTCCGGTCCGACGGCCGGGCGGTGTGGGTCGTCCTGGACGCAGCCGGCGTGGACGGTCCGGACGGGGACCTCCACCACGTGGTGGTCCAGGTCCGGGAAGGCACCGACACCCGGCTGCAGGCCGAGATGCTGGCCCACCGGGCGATGCACGACCCGCTGACCGGGCTGGCCAACCGCACCTTGCTCCAGGAGGTGCTGCAGGCAGCGCTCGAGCAGCCCGGCGTCGAGGACCGTACCGCGGTGCTGCTGGTGGACCTGGACGGCTTCAAGGCGGTGAACGACCGCTGGGGACACGCAGCCGGGGACGCGGTGCTCGTGCACGTGGCCGGCGTGCTGCGGGTGGCGGTGGCCGGCCGGGGGACGGTGGCGCGGCTGGGAGGTGACGAGTTCGTCGTGGTGGTCCAGCGGTCTGCCGGCGCGCAGACGGTGTTCGAGATCGCCGGGTCGATCCACAGCGCGCTGGGGGAGCCGGTCCGCGTCGCTGGTCACCGGGTCGTCGTCGGGGCGTCCATCGGCATCGCCCTGGCCACGGCGAACCTCGCGCGGGCGGGCTCGCCCGCGCTGCTCGCGGCCGCCGACGCGGCCCTGTACCGGGCGAAGAGCGCAGGTCGGGACCGGACCGAGGTGTACGACACCGGCACGGACGGCCCGGGCGGGGACCGATCGCTGCTCGACGAGGTGCCCGACGCACTGGCCCAGGGGCAGCTCGTCGTCTACTACCAGCCGATCGTCGACCTCGCGGACGGTCGGGTCCGCGGTCACGAGGCGCTGGTCCGCTGGCGGCACCCCCAGCGCGGACTGCTCCTGCCCGGCGTCGTCCTGCCACTGGTGGAGGAGGCCGGGCTCAGCGTGGAGCTGGGCACGTACGTCGCCGGAGCGGCGGTCGCCTGGCTCGCCCGCAGCCCCTACCCGGACCGATGGGTCTCGGTCAACGTGTCGGCCGACCAGCTCGGCGACGGCCAGTTCGCCGCACGGCTGCTCGCCGACGTGGCACGCCACCGGCTGCAGCCCGGGCGGGTCGTGGTCGAGCTCACCGAGAGCTCGCTGGTGGCGGCGGGCACGCGGATCCGCCACGAGCTGACCCAGCTCGCCGACGCCGGTGTGCCCATCCTGCTGGACGACTTCGGCACCGGCGTGTCCCCGTTGTCCTACCTGCGGGACCTGCCGGTCGGCGGTGTCAAGCTCGACATGTCGTTCACCTCGGGGATCCCGGACGACCCGACCGCCGCGCGGGTGACCCGTGCGCTGGGCGCACTGGCCCGTGAGATGACGATGGTCACCATCGCGGAGGGCATCGAGACGGCGGAGCAAGCCGCGTTCGTGCACCGCAGCGGGTGGCGGTACGGCCAGGGGTGGTTGTTCGGCGAGCCGCAGCCGGACGGCGGCGGCCGCGAGCACCTGCGCTGACCGGGTGCGCGACTCCCGGCTGGCGGTGGTGCTACGGGCGGGTCAGCACCTGCGGCCCGGGGCCTGTGGCTGCGCCGGTCCACGGTTGTCGCCGTCCACTGCGCGTCGGAGACGGCGACCGGCCACGCGGGGTCGCCGGGGACGTGGGGTGGACGGTCGGCAGCACCCCGGCGGCCGTCGCCGGGGGACAGCAGGCCTCGTCCTGGTTCGTCAGCAGGTTGCCCATGCCGTAGGCCACCCACATGCCCTGCCCGCGGGGCCCGCCAGGGACGTGCTCGACGGGCTGCGGGACCTGTGCGTGGTGGCCGAGCACGACGTCGACCTGGCCGGAATCGGCCAGCGCCGTGACCACGGCACGCTGCCAATCGGTCGGGGTGGACACGTACTCGGCGCCACCGTGCAGGCTCACCAGGACGAGATCGGCGCCCGCGAGGCGGGCGGTCCGGGCGCGCGCGACGATGGCGGCCGGGTCGGCCAGGTCCACCGACCACGGCTTGTCGGCGTCCACCGGCATCCCGTTGGTGCCGTAGGTGAACGCCAGGTGGGCGATCGTGACCGTCCGGCCGGCACGGTGGAACCGGTACAGCTGCGGCTGGGCGTCCTCCTGGGGGCTACGCGCAGTCCCGGTGTGACCGAGCCCTGCGGCGTCGAGAGCGTCGAGGGTGGCCGTCACGCCGGCGAACCCGCGGTCGACGGCGTGGTTGGAGGCGGTGGAGCAGCCGTCCCATCCCTGAGCCGCCAGCGCCGTGACGATCGCGGGCGGCATGGCGAACACCGGGTACCCGGATGGTTGCGTACCGGGTGGTGTCGTCGGGGCCTCGACGTGGCACAGGGCCAGGTCCGCGCCCTGTACCCACGCGTCGACGGGAGTCAGCAGCGGGGTGAAGTCGTAGCCGTCGGCGAAGCGTGCGGACCGGGCGACCGGTGCGTGCACGAGGACCTCGCCCGCAGCCACAATCGTCAGCCCACAGTCCGGCACGGTGCTGGGCGTGGGTGCAGCCGTCGTTGCCGGGGCGGTTGCCCAGCTCCCCGTCGCGACCACCCCGGCGCCTACCGGTGCCGCGCGCTGCCTCGGCTCGGCCGCGAGCACCTACGCTGGCCGGGTGCGCGACTCTCGGCTGACCGTGGCGACGGTGCTCACGCTCGTCCGGATCGCGTTGGTGCCGGTCTTCGCAGTCGCGCTGTTCGCCGCGGACGGTCGCAGCGTCGGCTGGCGGCTGGTGGCCACCGCACTGTTCGTCCTCGCCGCGGTCACCGACCGGGTCGACGGTTACGTCGCCCGCCGGTTCGCCCAGGTCACGGACCTGGGGGTGCTGCTGGACCCGATCGCGGACAAGCTGCTCGTGGGGACCGCGCTGGTCGGCCTGTGGGTGCTGGGTGACCTGCCGTGGTGGATCACGGTGGTGGTGCTGGCCCGGGAGCTGGGCATCACGGTGCTGCGGATGCGCCTGCTGCGCTACCTGGTGCTGCCGGCGTCCCGCGGTGGCAAGCTGAAGACCGGCCTGCAGTCCGTGGCGATCGGCCTGTTCCTCCTCCCGCTGGATCACCTGCCGGGTGCGGTCACGGTGCTGGCCTGGGTGGTGATGATCGCGGCGGTCGTCGCCACGGTCGTCACGGGTGCCGACTACCTGCGATCCGCCGGGCACATCCGCCGGGCTGCCCGGAGTGGCGCATGAGCACGCTCGCCGGCGCGGCGGTGCTCGACGCGGCCGGGGAGCGCGGGTTGACGCTCGCGGTGGCGGAGTCTCTCACCGGCGGCCTCGTCGTCGCCGCCCTGGTCGACGTACCGGGCGCCTCGGCCGTGGTGCGAGGTGCGGTCGTCGCCTATGCGACCGACCTGAAGTCCCGGTTGCTCGGCGTGGACCCGGGCCTGCTCGCCGAGCGCGGTGCGGTGGACCCGGACGTCGCCATGGCGATGGCGCAGGGTGTGCGGGACCGGCTGGGGGCGGACGTCGGGCTGGCCACCACCGGCGTCGCGGGGCCCGACCCGCAGGACGGCAAGCCCCCGGGCACAGTGCACGTGGCGGTGGCCGTCGGGGACCACGTCGAGGTCCGCTCCCTGCGGCTCCCGGGCGGGCGTCCCGAGGTGCGCGCGGGAGCCGTCGAGGCGGTGCTCGCACTGGCCCTGGAGGTCCTCGGCCGCACGGGAACACCGGTTGGGGGCCGTGCGTTGGGACGGTCATGACCAGCACTCGACCCCCCGTCCGGACCACCGCGCAGCGGGCGACCGCTGCGAGGTACGGTGGAACATCCCCGGCGAGGGGACGCAGCGCCGTACGTGCGGTCCGTCCGGTCCGTCCGGGCGCGGTACAGGCAGGAGATCTCGAGCAGCAGAGAGGGGGACGCCGGATGGTCGTGCTACGTCGGGAGATCGGTGACGTGCTCCGCCTGGTGCGCCAGCGCGAGCGGCGAACCCTGCGCGAGGTGTCCGCCGCGGCGCGGGTCTCCCTGGGCTATCTCAGCGAGGTCGAACGAGGGCAGAAGGAGGCGTCGTCGGAGCTGCTCGCGAGCATCTGCTCCGCGTTGGACGTCCCGATGTCGGTGGTGCTCCGCGAGGTCAGCGACCGCATCGCGGTCGCGGAAGGTCTCGTCGTGCCGGACACCATCCCGGCGGACCTGGCGGCCGCGGTCCGCGGCGAGAACCGCCGGGCGCGCACCTGGACGGAGCTGGCGCCTGTCGGGTGAGGTATGGCCGCCCCCGGGGCGGCGACCCGGACCGACGGCAGGTCGGACTCCGCCCGGTCAGACTCCGCCCCGCAGGCGGAGCCCCCGGGGGGTCACCGTGAAGCCGTGCGAGAGCAGCGCGGCCACCAGTGGTCGGTCCGCGGTGGCTCCGAGCACGTCCTGGCCGTCCACGTGGGCCACCGTGGGGCGGCCCAGCCACCCCGCCCGGACGGCGTCGGCGAACCCGGCGGCGCCCCGGTCGAGCAGGGCGCGGTCCGCGCCGAACGTGAGCAGGGACCGGCCGCCCCGTTCCACGAAGATCACCAGTGCTCCGTCGACGAGGACGACCGCCGCCCCGGCCTTGCGGCCGGGACGATGGCTCACCGGCGCCGTGCCGTCGGCCGGGTGCGGCCAGGCGAGCGCGGCACCGTACGGGTTCGCAGGGTCGGTGGCGGCCAGAACGAGCGTTCGGGGCCGGCTGCCCAGGCCGTGGGAGGTGCTCGGACCGACGTCGGTTCCGGGCCCGGGCAGGTCGGCGATGTCCCGCGCCACTCGGCGCAGCTCGTCGACCGCTCCGGGCAGCGCGAACTGCGAGCCTCCCAGATGTTCGACGAAATACCCCCGCCTGGCCCGGCCGGACTGCTCGAGCGCGGAGAGCACCCGGTAGACGGCTGCGAAGCCACCCGGCACGCCCTCGCTCGCCGCGACGGCCCGGGTGAGCACGCCGTGGCGGTCGAGGAGCTGGAGGGCCAGGGCGTGCGCGCGCACCGTCGGGTCGGGTTCGCGGGCGGGCAGCAGCGACCACCGGCCACCACCGTCGCCCGCGACGGAGCCCCGCCCGGGTCGCCCCACAGCGAGCGCCCGGCGTCCGTGTCCGACCGACATCGACCGTGGTCGGGGTTGGTGGCCCGGTCCTCGCGCCCGCAGCGGGGCGAGCCGGTCGTTGGTCACCAGACCGGCCCACACGAGGTCCCACACGGCAGCCGTCACCGTGGTCAGGTCGGTCGCCCGTGCTCCGGGCTCCGGTGCACCTGCGCCGCCGGCGGGGACCGGTGCGGTGTCGGCATGCACGCGGGCGACGAGCCCTCCGAGGAAGTACGCGCCGCCGTCGGCGAGCGCGGACAGCACGGCGCGGTGGGCCGTCCCGGTGGGAACCGCGGCGTCGTCGACCCAGGGCAGGGTGAGGTCAGCGACGTCGGCCGGGTGGAGGCTGACCAGCGCGTCGTGGCCGGACAGCTCCCCGTGCGCCGCCCACACCACCTGACCGGCGCCGACGAGCTCGTCGAGCATTCCCGGGGAGTAGTCACCGACCCGGGCCGGCAGCACCAGCCCCTCCAGCGCCGAGAGTGGCAGGGGCACACCGGCCAGCTGCTCGACGGCCCGCAGCAGCGCGGCCGGGCCGCGGGGCGCGGACGACCCGCCACGTCGGCCCGGCGACCCATGGTCCGGCTCGCCCGGAGCGCCGACGCCCTGCCAGGACGGCAGGAAGGCGCCGAGAGCGCGCTGCGGGACCGGCTCCACCTCGGCGCGCAGCGCGGCTAGCGAACGGCGCCGCAGGGTGCGCAGCACGTCGACGTCGCAGTACTCCTCGCCGACGCCGCCGAGGACGTCCGGGCGCAGCGGCCCGGCGACGAGCGCACCGTCGCGGACCAGCCGGTCGGCGACCTCGGCCACGACCGCACGGCCGAGGCCCAGCTGCATCGCCACGTCACGGGCCGCGAACGGCCCGTGGGTGCGCGCGTACCGTCGCACCAGGTCGCCGAGCGGGTCCGCGACGGGTGCGCCGAACGCCTCGGGCATGGTGACCGGTACCGCGGCGCCGAGCGCGTCCCGCAGCCGGCCGGTGTCCTCGACCGCCGCCCACTGCTCGGCGCGGTCCGGTGCGACCCCCGGGAGGCGGACGCGCAGCGCACGGCCGTCGCCCGCCAGGGCGGCCAGCCAGCCGGCGACCTGCTCGCGCTGGTCCGGGCGGGTGCGCACGGCCGCCTCCGCGGCGGTGAGCGGACCGTGCGTGCGCAGCAGGTCGGCCAGCGCCTCCGCGTCGCGGACCTGGCGTTCCGGTGCGAGCCTGGCCAGCTCCGCCTCGGTACGGACCACCTGGGTGGGGTCGAGCAGGTCGGCCACCGGGGGCGCCTGCCCACCGAGGAGCTCGGCGAGCAGCGTGGGGTCCAGGGTGAGGGCCGCGGCCCGGCGCTCGGCCAGGGGCGCGTCGCCGTCGTAGAGGAACTGGGCCGTGTAGCCGAACAGCAGCGACTGGGCGAACGGTGACGGGGCGGCGGTGGTGACCTGGACGACCCGCACCTGGCCGGTCGTCAGCCGGCCCATGAGGTCGGTGAGGGCCGGCACGTCGAAGTCGTCGCGCAGGCACTCCCGCGCCGCCTCCAGGAGGATGGGGAAGTCCGGGTACCGGGACGCCACCTGGAGCAGCTGGGCGGACCGCTGCCGTTGCTGCCACAGCGGGGTGCGCCGGTCCGGGCGGCGCCGCGGCAGCAGGAGTGCCCGTGCGGCCGCCTCCCGGAACCGGGCGGCGAACAGCGTGGATCCGGCCAGGCCCGCGCGGACCGCGGTCTGGACGTCGGCGGGGTCGATCAGCAGGTCGGCCGCCATCAGCCCGGGGCCGGCCCCGGGTGCGCCCGGCTGGGCGCCGGGCTCGAGGACGTCGGGCAGCCGCAGCACGATGCCGTCGTCGGAGTGCAGGGCTGCGGCGTCCAGCCCGAACCGCTCGTGCAGCCGCTGGACCAGCACGAGGGCCCACGGCGCGTGCACCTGCGCCCCATACGGGGAGTGCACCACCACCCGCCAGTCACCGAGCTCGTCGCGGAACTGCTCGACCACGACCGTGGTGTCCGTGGGCAGCGCGCCGGTGGCCGCGCGCTGCTCGGCGAGGTAGGCGAGAAGGTTGTCGGCTGCCCATGCGTCCAGGCCGGTGGCGGCCAGCCGGGCGCGCGCCCGGACCGGCGTCAGGGCTGCGAGCTCGCGGACCCAGGCGCCGACGGCGCGGCCCAGCGGTGCCGGCCGGCCCGGCGAGTCGCCCTTCCAGAACGGCAGCCGACCGGGCACGCCGGGAGCCGGGCTGACCAGGACACGGTCGGGCGTGATCTCCTCGATGCGCCAGGTGCTGGACCCGAGGGTGAACGTGTCGCCGACCCGGGACTCGTAGACCATCTCCTCGTCGAGCTCACCGACCCGCCGGCCCCCGCCGGCCGGAGCAGGATCGGTGGCCACCCCTGCGACGTGGGCCGCCGAGCCTGCGAGGTAGACGCCGTAGGTGCCGCGGTCCGGGATGGTGCCGCCGCTGGTCACCGCCAGCCGTAGCGCGCCGGGGCGGGCGTGCAGCACGTCGCGCGCGCGGTCCCAGACCAGCCGCGGGCGCAGCTCGGCGAACTCCTCGCTGGGGTAGCGCCCGGCCAGCATGTCCAGCACCGCGTACCAGGTCGCCTCGCCGAGCTCGGCGAACGGCGCCGCGCGGCGGACCACCCGGGCGAGCTGTGCGACCGACCAGTCCTCGACGGCGACCATCGCCACGACCTGCTGCGCGAGCACGTCCAACGGGTTGGCCGGCACGTGCAGCGCCTCCAGCTGCCCGGCGCGCATCCGCTCGGCGGTGACCGCCGCCGGGACGAGCTCGCCCCGGAAGGTCGGCAGTACCACTCCGTGGGACACGGCGCCCACCTGGTGCCCGGACCGGCCCACCCGCTGCAGGCCGCTCGCGACCGACGGCGGTGCCCCGACCTGCACCACGAGGTCGATGGCGCCCATGTCGATCCCGAGCTCCAGGGAGCTGGTCGCCACCACGGCGGGCAGCAGTCCGGCCTTGAGCTCCGACTCCGTGCGGGTGCGCTCCGCCCGGCTCATCGAGCCGTGGTGGGCTCGGGCGAGGATGCCCTCCGGGTGGCGGGTGTCCACCCCCACGGCCACCCCCGACTGTGCGAGGACCTGGGCGGGCTGCAGGCTGCCGGGATCGGCGAAGCCGTCCCCGCGGCGCTGGGCCCACAGCTCGTTGATCCGGGTGGTGAGCCGTTCGGCGCTCCTGCGTGAGTTGGTGAAGACCAGGGTGGAGCGGTGCGCCGTGACGAGGTCGACGACGCGCTCCTCCACGTGCGGCCATACGGACGCCCGGCGCGGGCCGACGCCCGCCGGCTCGGTCCCGCCGTCCGGACCGTGCGGCACCGGTCCGCCGGGGGCGGCCGGGTCGGTCAGGCCGGTCAAGTCGGTCAGGTCGGGCACCGGGACGACGACCTCGACCTCGATGGCCTTGTCGACGGGCGGTTGCACCACGACGACCTCCCGGCCGCCGTCGGCGCGGGGGCGCGCCCCGGCCAACCAGCCGGCCACGACGTCGACGGGCCGGACGGTGGCGGACAGGCCGATGCGCTGCACCGGTCCTGTGCGGTCGGCCACCAGCGCGTCCAGGCGCTCCAGCGACAGCGCGAGGTGGGCCCCCCGCTTGGTGCCGGCGAGCGCGTGGACCTCGTCGACGATCACCGTGCCGACCCCGGCCAGCCCGGCCCGCGCCCGGGAGGTGAGGATGAGGTACAGGGACTCGGGCGTCGTGACGAGGATGTCCGGCGGACGGGTGGCGAACGCGCGCCGCTGTGCCGGCGGGGTGTCCCCGGTGCGCACGCCCACCCGGACGTCGCGGACCGGGACGCCCAGCCGGTCCGCCGCGTGCCGGATGCCGACGAGCGGTGTGCGCAGGTTCCGCTCGACGTCGGCGGCCAGCGCCTTCAGCGGTGAGACGTAGAGGACCCGGCAGGCGAGGGCCGGGTCGGCGTCCCCGGTGCCGGGGGGTGGGGCGGCGTGCAGCGCGTCGAGCGCCCACAGGAACGCGGCCAGCGTCTTGCCCGACCCCGTCGGCGCTACGACGAGGGCATGACGCCCGGAGGCCACCGCCTCCCAGGCGCCGACCTGCGCCGGCGTGGGCACGGCGAAGGTCTGCGCGAACCAGGCCCGGGTGGCAGGGCTGAGCCGCGTGAGCGGGTCGGGCCGGCCGGGCGTCACCGCACCATTGTCGACGGTGCCGGTGACATCGGTCCCGGCTGACCTGGCTCCCGCCCGGCACCGGTCCGAGGCACCCGGCGGCAGCCGTCGGCCCGCGGTGGCAGGCTGGTGCGGTGCGCTACCGCGAGTTCTGGCAGCTGGTCGACGAGGTGCTCGGCCGCGAGGGCCGGACCCTGACCCGGGAGCTCGTCCTGCTGCGCCTGGGCGGTGCGACCGCGGTGCAGGCCCTCGACGCGGGCGTCGAGCCGCGCGACGTGTGGCACGCGCTGTGCGACGAGCTCGACGTGCCGGAGTCGCGCCGGTGGGGGGCCGACCCGCACCGGCAGGCCCCGCCGCGGCGGTGACCGGCGGACCGACCCGCCGGGGGCTGTGACAGGCTGGGACCGTGGCTGACCGGCCGGTCTGGTGGCCCACGCTCGTCGACGTGGGGGATGCCGCGCTCGCCCTGGTGACCACGGCGGCAGGGCTGGCTGTGGGCATCGGCCTGGTCGACGGCGTCTCGGCGGACAACCCGGGCGCCGTGCTCCTCGTCGCGCTCGCCGTCGCCGTCGGCGACCTCGTCCTGCGGGCACCGTTGCGGCTGCTCGCGCGGGCCACCGGCGCACCGGGGGCGGTGGCTGCCGGCGTCGTCGCGCAGACCGCGGTGGCCTGGGGTGCGCTGCGGCTCGTCCCCGGCGTGACGGCGAGCTCGGCGTGGGCGGTCGTCGCCGTGCTCGTGGTGGCCGCCATGGCGATGGCGGCCGGGCGATGGGCGTGGGGCGTGAACGACTCCGAGTACGTCATGGGCGACGTGCTGCGCCGGTCACGCGCTGCTGCGCGGCGCGCCGGCGCCGCCGGTGCGCGGCCGGGTGCCGAACGCCCTGCCGGACTGCTCGTCGTGATCCTGGACGGGGTCAGCGCCCCGGTGCTGCGCGAGGCGGTCGAGGCGGGTCTGGCCCCCACCCTGGCGCGGTGGCTGGATCGCGGCTCGCACCGGCTCGAGGAGTGGTGGGCCGGCGCCCCGGCCACCACCCCGGCCAGCCAGGCCGGTCTGCTCCACGCCAGCACGGCGGTCCCGGCGTTCCGCTGGTGGGACCGGGACCTGGGCCGGCTCGTGGTGTCGAACCATCCCGTCGATGCGGCGCGGCTCGAGGCGCAGGTGTCCACCGGGGACGGCCTGCTCGCCCACGATGGCGTGGCCGTGGCGACCATGCTCTCCGGGGACGCGCCGACCGCGTTGCTGGTCATGAGTCGCGCCGGCCGGCGCGACTCCGGTGCGTCCTACCTACGGTTCTTCGCCAGCCCTTTCGTGCTCGCCCGCGCGGTCGGGCTGACCGTGGGAGAGATGGTCAAGGAGCTGTACCAGGCCCGCCGCCAGCGGGTCCGGGGGGTCACCCCGCGGGTGTCCCGGACCGGCTGGTACGTGCTGCTCCGGGGGGTCAGCAACGTTGCCCTGCGGGACCTGGCGACCTCCCTGGTGGCCGAGCACCTGGTGCGCGGCGCCCCGACCGTGTGTGTCGACTACGTCGACTACGACGAGATCGCCCATCACGCCGGTCCGCGGCGGCCCGAGGCGATGCGCGCGCTCGAGGGTCTGGACCGGGTGCTGGGCATCCTCGAGCAGGTGCTGCCGGTGGCGGGCCGCGACTACCGGGTGGTCGTCGCCTCCGACCACGGCCAGTCGTTGGGTACGCCGTTCTCCCAGGTCGCGCACGCGACGCTGACACAGACCGTCCGGGACCTGATGGATCGCTGCGTCACCGGCCCGGTCCGTGCCGTGCAGGCCGGTGACGGTGAGGACTGGGGTCCGATCAACGCCCTGCTCACCTCCCTGACGTCCCGGCGACGCGACCGCGCGGTGGTGCTCGGTCCGGACGCGGACCAGCGCGCCGCCGGGCAGGCCGACGTCGTGGTCGCCGCGTCCGGCAACCTCGCCATGGTGTGGTTCCCCGGCCTGCCGCGCCGCCCGAGCCTGGACGAGGTGCAGGACCGCTGGCCGGGTCTGGTCGCGGCGCTGGCGGCGCAGCCCGGGATCGGCGCGGTCGTCGTGGACACCGCGGAGCGGGGCCTGGTCGCGGTGGGCTCGGGGGGGCTGGTGCTCCTCGAGCAGGAGGGTCACCCGGTCGAGGGGATCGACCCGCTGGCCGGCTACGGCGTGCGTGCGGCGAAGGACCTGGCCGGCGCGGCCCGCCGCCCGCACGCCGGCGACCTGGTGCTGGTGTCCTCGGTCACGCCGGACGGGCACGTGCACGCGTTCGAGGAGCAGGTCGGTTCGCACGGAGGCCTGGGCGGGGAGCAGAACCGGGCCCTGCTCGTGCACCCGACCGAGCTGACCCTCGACGACGACCTGGCCGGGCCGGCGGTGCCCGGCGACGAGGCGCGGCTGGTGGGGGCCGAACGGGTGCACGCCCAGCTCGTCCGCTGGCAGCGCCAGCTGGACCTGCGGCCATGACCCCCGCGGCCGGGCCGGGAGCCGTGATCACCTGGCTGGGGCACGCCAGCGTGGTGCTGGACCTCGACGGCGTCCGGCTGCTCACCGACCCGCTGCTGGGCGGCAACGCCGGCCTGCTGCGTCGCCGGCCCGGTGAGCCCGACTCGGAGGCCTGGGCCGACCCGGCCGTCGTGCTGCTGTCCCACCTGCACCACGACCATGCCGAGCCGGCGTCGTTGCGGCGGCTCGGGGCGGTGCCGGTGCTCACCGCTGCGGCCAACGCGCGCTGGCTCCACCGGCACGGGTTGGGTGCCCCGGCGGGCCCGACCGCCGACGGCTGGTGGCGGCTGCCGGCGCCGGACGGAGGCGAGGTGTCGGTCCGGCTGGTGCCGGCGGTGCATGGCGGCAGGCCCATGCCGCACCGCCCGAACGCGGCGAACGGCTTCCTCGTCGTGGCACCGTCGACCGCCGTGTGGTTCGCCGGGGACACGGCGCCATACCCGGCGATGGGCGCCCTGCCGGAACTGGCCGGCCGTCCGGTCGACGTCGCACTGGTACCGGTGGGCGGGTGGGGGCCACGGCTGTCGGCAGGGCACATGGACCCGGTGCAGGCGGCCGAGGCGTGCGCGGTGGTCGGGGCACGGGTGGCGATCCCGGTGCACTGGGGCACATTGCACGCGCCGGCGTCGAGCCGGCTCCCGCCGGGGTGGATGGACCGCGCGGGTCCGGCCTTCGCGGCTGCGCTGCGCCGGCGGGCGCCGAGGTGCCACGCGGCGGTGCTGGCGCCCGGCGAGCGGGTCCGGGTGGCCTGAGACGGGTGCCGTGCTGCGCGCCGAGCTGCGGTGCGGCGCAGTGGCGGCGTGGCGCTCCACGTCGAACACCTGTTCGGCTAGGGTGAGGCATGGTGACGACACCGCGGAGCCCCCGCGCTCTGCTCCGCCCCCGGCCGACGACGCGGCCGGGGGCGGAGCAGGACTGTGGACGCCCTCGCGGCGCATGTCGGTGGTCGGGCATAGCGTCACCGCACGTCGAGACCAGCTCCAGTACCTGCAGCCCGTGCTGCCCGAGACGACGAGGTGTGACATGCCCGCTCCGCTGGACCGTGAGAAGGCCCTGGAGGCCGCTCTCTCCCAGATCGATCGTCAGTTCGGCAAGGGCTCGATCATGCGGCTGGGGGACGACGGCCGCGTCCCCGTCGAGGTGATCCCCACCGGCTCCGTCGCGCTGGACATCGCGCTGGGCATCGGCGGCCTGCCCAGGGGCCGGGTCGTGGAGATCTACGGGCCGGAGTCGTCGGGAAAGACGACGCTCGCCCTGCACGCCGTGGCCAACGCCCAGCGGGCGGGCGGCATCGCGGCGTTCATTGACGCGGAGCACGCCCTGGACCCGGACTACGCCAAACACCTGGGGGTCGACACGGACGCGCTGCTGGTCTCCCAGCCGGACACCGGCGAGCAGGCGCTGGAGATCATGGACATGCTCATCCGGTCCGGAGCGATCGACGTCGTCGTGGTGGACTCCGTGGCGGCGCTGGTCCCCAAGGCCGAGATCGACGGGGAGATGGGGGACAGCCACGTCGGGCTGCAGGCGCGCCTGATGTCCCAGGCGCTGCGCAAGATCACCGGCGCGCTGAACTCCTCGGGCACCACCGCGATCTTCATCAACCAGTTGCGCGAGAAGATCGGGGTGTTCTTCGGCTCGCCGGAGACCACCACGGGTGGCAAGGCGCTGAAGTTCTATGCCTCGATCCGGCTGGACATCCGCCGGATCGAGACCCTCAAGGAGGGCACCGAGTCGATCGGGAACCGCACTCGGGTCAAGGTCGTGAAGAACAAGATGGCGCCACCCTTCAAGCAGGCCGAGTTCGACATCCTCTACGGCGTCGGAATCTCCCGCGAGGGTGGGATCATCGACATGGGCGTGGAGCAGGGGATCGTGCGCAAGTCGGGGGCCTGGTACACGTACGAGGGCGACCAGCTCGGTCAGGGCAAGGAGAATGCGCGCAGCTTCCTGCGTGACAACCCCGACCTCGCTGCGGAGATCGAGAAGAAGATCAAGGACAAGCTGGGCATCGGGGTACCCGTCGGCACGTCCGCCGATCCGGCGACCGACCTGTGACCGTGCGGAGCGCAGGACGCGCGCGGCGCAGCACGACGGCGGGACCGGAACGCCGAGCGCCGGACCCGCAGCCCGGCGCCGCACCCGCCGCGGCGCCGGACGACGACTCGGACCCCGAGGACGTGGCGCGCGCCATCGCCCTGCGGCTGCTGACCTCCGCACCGCGCAGCCGGGCCGAGCTTGCTCGGGCGATGGCAGCGCGGGCCGTGCCGGAGCAGGCCGCCGAGGCTGTGCTCGACCGGTTCACCGAGGTGGGTCTGGTCGACGACGCCGAGTACGCCCGGATGCTCGTGCGGTCGCGGCAGGCCGAGCGTGGGCTCGCGCGGCGCGGCCTGGCTGCGGAGCTGAACCGACACGGCGTCCCCCCGGAGGCCGCGGCACAGGCCCTGGCCGAGGTCGATGACGAGAGCGAGCTGGCCACGGCGCGCGATCTGGTGCGCCGGCGGATGGCGGCCGGGCGGGGCCTGGACGAGCAGGTGCTGGTCCGCCGGACGGTCGCTGCGCTGGCCCGGAAGGGGTACGCCCCCGGGCTGGCGCTTCGCTTGGTCCGGGAGGCGCTGGCTACGGAGGGTGCCGACGTCGACCTGGCCGGCACGGACCTGCTCGACGAGTGACGGCGCGCCTTCGCCGTCGGTTCGAGGTGCCGTCGGTTCGAGGGTGGTGGGCGTCGGCGCGGGGGCGGCGTGGGGCACAATCACGGGAAGCGCCCGGGCTGCGGGCGCGGGCGGCCAGGCCGTCGAGGCGAGGCTGGGAGGCTGGCGTGGCTCTGGGCGGGATCGGTGAGATCGCGGTCATCGTCGGGCTGCTCGGGGCCTGCCTGGTCGCCCTCGTCCTGGTGCTCGTCGCACGCCGGGAGGCGGACCAGCAGCGCGCCCAGGCTGTCCGTGACGTCGCCGCGACGCGCGAGGAGGCGGCCGAGCTGTTGGCCGACACGGTGCGCCGGAACGAGCGCACAGTGGCGCGGGAGCAGGAGGTGTCGGAGGCGCAGCAGGCGGTGGCGACTCTTGATCGCACCCTGCGCACCCGCGAGCAGGAGGTGGACGCCGCACACCGTGAGGCCTCCCGGCTGCTGGCTGACGCGGAGCGCGCCGCGGCCGACCGGCTCGCCGAGGCACAGGCCACCGCGTCCGCCCGGATCGCCCAGGCGGACCGGGAGGCTTTCGAGCGGCTCGAGCAGGTGTCGGGGCTCGACGCCGCGCAAGCACGGGCCGGCCTGGTCGAGCGGCTGGTCGCCGACGCCACGCAGGAGGCTGCCTCCCGGGTCCGCCGCGTCGAGGCACAGGCCCGGCGGTCGGCCGACGCCCGTGCCCGGCGGGTGGTGACCACGGCAGTCCAACGTCTGGCCGTGCCGACCAGCACGCAGTCGGTCATCACGGTGCTGCCGCTGCCCTCGGAGGAGATGAAGGGCCGGATCATCGGCAAGGAGGGCCGCAACATCCGCATGTTCGAGGCGCTCACCGGCGTCAACGTGCTCATCGACGAGATGCCGGACGCCGTCGTGCTGTCCAGCTTCGACCCGGAGCGCCGCGAGGTCGCCCAGGTCGCCCTGGAGGCTCTCATGGCGGACGGACGGATCCACCCGCAGCGCATCGAGGCGGCCTACGCCGAGGCGCTGGCCGGGGCCGACGACCGTGCCGAGCAGGCGGGCCACGACGCTGCGGAGCGGGCCGGGGTCAATGGTCTGCACGACGAGCTCGTGCGGACCATGGGGCGGCTGCGG
This sequence comes from uncultured Actinomycetota bacterium, assembly GCA_963703555.1. Classification (GTDB taxonomy): domain Bacteria; phylum Actinomycetota; class Actinomycetes; order Actinomycetales; family Cellulomonadaceae; genus CAVPEV01. The sequence goes on from CAVPEV010000046.1 coordinate 74,059, forward strand.
CTGCGGACCTCCTACGGCCAGAACGTCCTCGAGCACCTCGTGGAGTCCGCCCTCCTCGCGGCTGCGATGGCCGCCGAGGTGGGCGCGGACGTGGGGGTGGCCCGGCGCGGGGCGTTCCTCCACGATGTCGGCAAGGCGCTGACCAGCCAGCACGCCGGTCCGCACGCCGCGGTCGGTGCCGAGCTGGCGCGCCGGTTCGGCGAGTCGGACGCCGTCGGCAACGCGATCGCGGCGCACCACGAGGACGTGCCGTTCGACACCGTCGAGGCGGTCCTGGTCCAGGCGGCGGACGCGATCTCGGCCGCCCGGCCCGGGGCTCGAAAGGAGGACGTGGCGCAGTACATCGAGCGCATGGACCACCTCGAGCAGCTCGTGGTCGCCCACCCAGGGGTGCGGCGCGCGCTGGCGATGGCGGCAGGCCGGGAGGTCCGCGTGGTGGTCGAACCGACCGAGGTCGACGACGCGGCCCTCGCGGGTCTCGCGACGGCCATTGCGCAGCACATCGAGAGCGAGCTGACCTACCCCGGCGAGGTGCGGGTCACGGTCGTGCGGGAGCTGCGCGCGAGCGCCACAGCCGGCTGACGCCGCGTCGGGCGGCCGTACCCTGGACGACCATGACCAGCCCCGCCCAGATCGACCTGCCGCGGACCTACCTCGTGCGGACCCTCGGCTGCCAGATGAACCTGCACGACTCCGAGCACATGGCAGGCATGCTCGAGGCGGCCGGCTACGTGCCGGCCCCGGCGCAGGACGCCGCCGCGGACCTGGCCGACGTCGTCGTCATCAACACCTGTGCCGTGCGGGAGAACGCTGCCGACCGGTTGTACGGGACGCTCGGCCGCCTGGCGGCGGTGAAGCGTTCACGGGCCGGGATGCAGATCGCCGTCGGGGGCTGTCTGGCGCAGAAGGATCGGCAGGGCATCGTCGACCGGGCCCCGTGGGTGGACGTCGTCATGGGCACCCACAACATGGACCGCTTGCCGGTGCTGCTGGAACGGTCCCGCTACAACCGGCGGGCCGAGGTGGAGATCGCCGAGTCCCTGCAGGTGTTCCCGTCGACGCTGCCCACCCGGCGGGAGTCCGTCTATGCGGGCTGGGTGTCGATCAGCGTGGGCTGCAACAACACGTGCACGTTCTGCATCGTGCCGCACCTGCGGGGCAGGGAACGCGACCGACGTCCCGGCGACGTGCTGGCCGAGGTCGAGGCGCTGGTGGAGTCGGGTGCCATCGAGGTGACCCTGCTCGGTCAGAACGTCAACTCCTACGGAGCCGAGTTCGGGGACCGGGGCGCCTTCGCGTCGTTACTGCGTGCCGTCGGTGCGGTGGACGGCCTGGAGCGGCTGCGATTCACCTCGCCGCACCCCGCAGCCTTCCGGGACGACGTCATCGCGGCGATGGCCGAGACCCCGACGGTCATGCGCCAGCTGCACATGCCGCTGCAGTCCGGCTCGGACCGGGTGCTGCGCGCGATGCGCCGGTCCTACCGGTCGGAGCGGTTCCTCGACATTCTGGGGCGGGTGCGCCGGGCGATGCCCGACGTGGCGATCAGCACGGACATCATCGTCGGGTTCCCGGGGGAGACGGACGAGGACTTCGCTGAGACGCTGCGCGTGGTGGAGACCGCGCGGTTCGCGTCGGCCTTTACCTTCCAGTACTCCCCGCGGCCCGGGACCCCGGCGGCGGACCTGCCGGACCAGGTGCCGGCCCAGGTGGTGGCCGAGCGGTACCGGCGTCTGACGGACCTGCAGGAGCGGATCAGCCTCGAGGAGAACCGGGCTCTGCTGGGACGCACGGTCGACGTGCTGGTCGCGGAGGGTGAGGGCCGCAAGGACCACGCCTCGCGACGGGTCTCGGGCCGTGCCGCTGACAACCGCCTCGTGCATCTGTCGCTGCCCGCCGACGCGGAGCCCGTCGACGTGCCACGGCCCGGTGACCTGGTCACCGTGCAGGTCACCCATGCGGCCCCGCACCACCTCGTCGCCGACTCCGGCCACCGGCCGGGCGGGCTGTACCGCGTGCGGCGCACGCGCGCCGGCGACGCCTGGCAGGCCCGCCGGGACGGTGCGGACGCCCGCGCGTCCGGCGGCCCGGCGGACCACGACCATCACGGTGCGCCGTCCGGCGGGAGCGTGCCGCTCGGCCTGCCGGCGTTGCGCCGCGCTGAGGCCGGGATCCTCACCGCTCGGCCGTAGCACCGTGCGCTCGCCCTCGGGGGTGCTGGCTTGTTGGGCGGGTTTGCCGGGGTGAAGCGCCGCAGGTTTGATGCCGCTCCTGTTTGAGTCCAGGAGGATGTCGTCATGCCGAAGAAGATCGATCCGGAGTTGAGGGCGCGTGCGGTGAGGTTGGTCAACGACCACCTCGGGGAGTATCAGGACGTGACGGCGGCGTCGTTCGCGGTCGCCAAGCAGCTGGGGGTGAGCCGGGAGTCGGTGCGTCGGTGGGTCGCCCAGGCCGACATCGACACAGGTGCTCGTACCGGGGTGAACAGCGAGGACCTCGCTGAGATCAAGACGCTGAAGGCGAAGGTCCGCCGGCTGGAGGAGGACAACGCGATCTTGAAGGCGGCGACGGTTTTCTTCGTGGGGGAACTCGACCCCCGCAACCGATGATCATGGGGTTCATCGACACGATGAGGGCCGAGGGTCACGCGGTCGAGTCGATCTGCCGGGTCCTGCGCGAGCAGGGCTGCCAGATCGCCGCACGGACCTACCGGTCGTGGCGGTCGGCCCGTGGGCGGGTCGCCGCCCGCACGCTCACTGACGCCCACGTGCTGGACGCGGTCCGGAACGCGGCGTGGACCACCGACGCCGCCGGGCAGCGAGTGCTGGCCCCGGAGGGCCTGTATGGGCGGCGCAAGATGACCGCGCACCTGCGCCGTACGAGCGTTCCGGACGCCTCGCGGGGCGCGGTCGACCGGGCGATGCGGGCACTGGGCCTGGCCGGGGTGCGCCGCGACAAGCACCTGCGCACCACGATCCAGGCCAAGGACGGCATCCGTGCCGGGGACCTGCTGAACCGGCAGTTCACCGCGTCGGCACCGAACCTGGTGTGGGTCACCGACTTCACGTACTGCCGCACCTGGGCCGGCTGGGTCTACGTCGCATTCATCCTCGACGTGTTCTCCCAACGGATCGTGTCCTGGCACGCGTCGACCTCCAAGGCCACCGACCTGGTCATGGTCCCGCTGCGCATGGCGTTGTGGCAGCGGGACCGCGAGGGCCACCCCGCCCACCCCGGGGAGCTGATCCACCACAGCGACGCCGGGTCCCAGTACACGTCCGTGCGCCTGAACGAGCACCTCGCTCTCGAGGGCATCCGGCCCTCGATCGGGACCGTCGGCGATGCCTACGACAACGCACTGATGGAGAGCATCAACGGGCTCTACAAGGCCGAGTGCATCCGCACAACCGTGTTCCACACCGGCCCCTACAAGACGATCGCCGACGTGGAGTTCGCGACAGCCGGCTGGGTCGAGTGGTACAACAACCGAAGGCTCCACTCGACCCTGGGCAACGTCCCGCCAGTGGAGTACGAGCAAGCCCACTACGCGACCCTCAACCGAGAGCCGCAACCCGCATAGCAGCGGCCGAAAACCTGCGGCGCTTCAGGGTGTTAGCAGCCGGGTGGGGTGGGTGTGGTGGTGCAGGTGTCGGCGACGAGGTGGGTGTGGGCGGTGGTGGTGTGGATGGGTGGGGTCAGGGTGGTGGTGGTGGCGGTGCCGGTGATGTCGTGCCAGGTGGGGTCGGCTTGGGTGCGGTAGTGGCCGGTCCATCGGGTGGTCAGGGTGATCTGGTGGGTGTCGGTGGTGGTGTAGGTGTGGGTGATGTCCGCGTCGGGCCAGGGGTGTCCGGGGGTGGTGGTGGTCACTGGTGGGGTGGTGTCGGCGAAGTCCCACGTGTAGGTGGTGGGGGTGGCGTGCACGTGCACGGTGACCCCGAGCAGGGTGGTGGTGAGGTCTTGGGGGGTGGGGTCGGCCCACACGATGGTGGGCATGTTGACCAGGGTGTGGTCCCGGTCGGGTTGGATGTGCACCGGGGTGGGGGTCAGGGGCAGGCGGCGGAAGTCTTCCACCGTGAGCACGACCGGGTCGGTCTGAGCGGGTGCGGGTGCCGGTGGGGTGCTGGGCCGGCAGGCCGGGTCGAGGGTGGGTCCGCCGAGCGGTAGGAGGTTGTCCGGGCAGCGCAGCGGGGCTGACGGGGTGCACGCTGGGTTGGTCGCCGGATCCGTAGCAGGATCAGCACAATCAGGAGGCACCGGAACGCCAGCGGTCCGTTGATGCCCCGTCCGGTCCGACTGCTGCGGCCTGTGAATCTCCTCCGATCGCTCATGATCATGCCCGTTGAGGACTATTGCGTCGTCCTGCGCTTCAACGTTGATGTCCTCAGCCAGAGCTGGCGCTGCAGCCGCTACAACCGCCAGCAGGACGACGACAGGAACAAGGAGCACGGGTATCCCGCGCATCAGGAGGTCTCCTTGAGGGTCACGCCGCGGATGAGCCAGGCGACTTCGTCATGGATGATGGCGAGTTCCACGCTGTAGGTGCCGCCGTCTGGAAAGCCGTCGACCAGGGCGCCAGCGCCATCTACTTCGCGCGATGGGTCTTGCACGAGTGTCAACTCGACAGCGAACCATGCACCTGGCTCCACTTCGCGTCCTGAGGGGTTAGCCGTGTAGAGCCCTCCGCCTTCGTTATGATTTCCTGCCGCGACCATGGCCTCGACGTTGCTGATGACGGATGCGCAGAAGATGCATTCCGGGTGGGACAGGGTCTTCCACTCGGTCAGGTCCCCGGTGTTGTACACGTAGGGGTACAGGGCGAGGAAGTACTCGGCCGCGGCGACGGCCCCCTCGACCGTCACCGCGTCCATCGCCGCCGGCCGCTGCGGCGGGACCGTCAGATGAGGCGTCGGGCCGGGGGACGGCGTCCGGGTGGCCGGCGCCGACGAGGCGTCGGGCGCCCCGTTCGTGGCTGTCGGCGAGGGTTCAGCGTCGCCTGCCCCGCTGCATCCGGAGACCGCGAGCGCGACGATCAGGCAGACCGCCGCGATACGTGCCTCCGCGCCCGATCTCGCGCCCGCCCGTCCGGCCCTGTCCGGGTCGCCCCCGCGATCCATGGGCGTGAACCTACCGATCATCGGGGCCGACGTCACGGGCCAACGGGGCCGCTTGTGGATATGGCCGGCGCCGTCCGGGGGTCGGCCGGGATCAGGCCGACGGCCTCGGATCGTCCGGCACCGCGGCGTCGAACGCGGCGAGCGCTCGTGCTCCCGTGCCGAGGCCGCACTCGAGCATTCGGTAGAGCTGGGCATCGGTGACCCCGCGTTCGAGGTCGACGGAGACCTCCGTGTACACGGCGATCACGTCGTCCTCCTCGCGCAGGTAGACCTTCGGCCAGATGCGGTCACGGTTCCAGTCGTTGGCGGCCAGCAGCAGGGCCCCACGCTTGTCCGGTTCGGCGGTGCGCCGCCACCGGCCGCGGACCTGCAGGATCTCCTCGTGTTCGCCGAGAGTCAGGAACCAGAAGCGGTGACCGTCCCACAGGCCGGTGGGGTCCCCGTCCGCGTCCAGCAGATAGTGGTAGCCGGAGGCGACCAGGAAGGTCTCGATGCGGGTCCGGGACAGCGGCCGGACGCGGTCCTCGTCGCGCGCGTGCTGGCGGATGGCGCGGCTCATGGTGCGCGCCCCACCGGGTCGGGGTAGGCCTCGTCCAGGGAGTCCATGAACACCATGGCAGTGCTCAGCCCGCACTGGAGCAGCTGACCCAGCTGGGCATCGGTCACCCCCGGCTCGAGGTCCGTGCTCACTTCGGTCACGACATGGATGCGACCGTTGTCCCGTACCCGGACATACGTCTTCGGCCAGATGCGGTCGGCATTCCATTCGTTGCACCGCTCGAGGACCTCTTCCAGGCGCTCGATCGCAACCTCGCGATTCCACTGGCCGCGCACCTGGAAGATCTCCTGGTGGTCGCCGAAGAGGAAGAAGGAGAACGGCCGCCCGCGCCACAGGGCGCCGACGTCCCCCTCGTCGTCGACGAAGTAGGAGAAGTGGTGGTCCGCCAGCCAGGCCATGATGCGCTGCGCGCTGACCGGGGCGAGGCTGTCCGGGTGCTGTGGGACCGTCCGAGGCGGGCCCTCCGGAGCACCGCCCCCGCGGCGCCCAGCCCAGCAGCGCAGCAAGCCGTCGCGGAAGCCGCCCATACTCACCAGAGTAGCTGCGGGTCGCAGGTTACCGTCGGGGCATGCTTGCCGCTGCCGCGCTGGTGCCGGAGACGCTGCTGCTCGTGCCGGGGGCGGCCGGGGGCGCCGACGTGCTGGGCACCGTCCGGGCGGCGGCACTGAAGGCGGTCGCGGTCGTACTGGCCGTGCATCCCGATCGGCTCGTCGTCGTCGCGCCGGGCCGGGCCGACCGTGCGGTCGCGGGCCCGGTGCGGGCGGGCCTCGGCGCGGCGGGTGTGCCCGATGCCGCTCCGGCATGGGAGGTACCGCCCGCCCCGCAGGGTGCGCCGACGGTGGGGGTGGCTGCCGGCGTCGGCCTGCTGCTGGTTCACCGGATGGGCTGGCCGGGCGCCGTGGACGTGGTCGAGGTCGGGCCGGCTGATCCGGGCGACCCGGCCCGTCCCCAGCGGTTGCGCGAAGGTGGAGCGGGCCTCGCCGCAGACTCGCGGCTGGGCCTGGTCGTGCTCGGTTCGGGCAGCGCCCGCCACGGCCCTGCGGCACCGCTGGTGGAGGATCCGCGTGCCACGGCGTTCGACGAGACGCTGACTGCCGACCTGGGGTGCGCCGACGCGACGGCGCGTCGGCGGCTGGCCGGGCTGGACCAGCAGCTCGCCGTGCAGCTGGTGGTCGGCGGGTGGGGGCCGTGGCAGGTGCTGCTGGGCGCGGCCGCGGCGGCGCCGGTGCGGGCGCGCCTGTTGCAGGCCGGAGCGCCGCTGGGGGCGTGGTACGTCGTGGCCACCTGGGTAGCAGGGGGCCGGCCGTGACCGCGCGCCGCGCCGAGAGGGGCATGAGCTCGGCGACGAACGGCTGGCAGCCTGGCGGCCGGCTGCGCCGGCTGCTGCCGGTGGTGGCCGTGGTCGGCCCCACGGCCACCGGCAAGTCGGACCTGGGTGTCGCGCTCGCCCAGGCGATCGGCGGCGAGGTGGTCAACGCCGACGCCATGCAGCTGTACCGCGGGATGGACATCGGTACCGCCAAGCTCAGCCTCGCCGAGCGGCACGGCGTGCCGCACCACGAGATCGACGTCCTCGACCCGGCGCAGGAGGCGTCGGTGGCCCGCTACCAGGAGGCGGCGCGGGCCGACCTGGCCGGGCTGGTGGTGCGCGGGGCTCGGGCCGTCCTCGTCGGCGGTTCCGGGCTGTACGTGCGTGCCGCGCTGGACCCGCTGGAGTTTCCCGGCACGGACCCTGCGGTCCGCGCGGAGCTGGAGGCACGGGTGCAGCGCGAGGGCTCCCGGGCGCTGCACGGCGAGCTGTCCGCCGTGGACCCGGTCGCCGCCGCGCGGATCCACCCGCACAACGCCCGGCGGGTGGTACGGGCGCTGGAGGTCATCGCGGTCACCGGCCGGCCGTACTCGGCGGCGTTGCCCGGCCCAGCCGGCGCGGTACAGGCCGTGCGCATCGGTCTGGACGAGGATCGCTCGACGCTCGACGCCCGGATCGCCGCGCGGGTGGACCGGATGTGGCGAGCGGGCCTGGTCGAGGAGGTGCGCGGACTCGGGCCGCTGGGCCGCACGGCCGCTCGGGCGGTGGGCTACGCGCAGGTGCTCGCGCTGCTGCGCGGTGAGCTGACCGACGACGAGGCCCGCAGTGCCACCGTGGTGGGCACGCGCCGCCTTGCCCGACGGCAGATGGGCTGGTTCGGTCGCGACCGGCGGGTGCAGTGGCTGCGGGTCGGCGACCCGGACCTCTTGGAGCGGGCCCTGGACGTCGTCGCCGCTGCTGACGCGGGGCGCCTGCCCGAGCCCGGGGCCGCTGCCGTGCGTCGTAGCCTGGGGTCGTGATGCCGACCGCGATCCGCGTGAGCAAGGGCCACGGCACGCGCAACGACTTCGTGCTGGTCGCCGACCTCGACGGGCAGCTGGACCTGTCCGCCGACCTCGTGCGGGCGCTGAGCGACCGGCACGCGGGGGTGGGCGGCGACGGCTTGATCCGGTTGGTGGGCGCCGAGGTGCTGCCGGAGGGTCGCGCGCTGGTAGGGCTGGAGCCCAGCCTGCGCTGGTTCATGGACTACCGGAACGCCGACGGCTCCGTCGCGCAGATGTGCGGCAACGGGGTCCGGGTGCTCGCCGCGTGGCTCGTCCGCCAGGGCCGCTGGGAGCCGGCCGACGGCGACCTGCTCGTCGGCACCCGGGCCGGTGTGCGTCGGGTCCGGTCCGTGCCGGCCGTCGTCGGCACGGACCCGTGGTACGCGGTGGACATGGGGCCGTGGTCACTGCCCGGCGGGGCTGCCGCGGCTGCGGCAGGCACGGATGCCCAGGTGCAGGTGCCGGGCATCGCCGGAGTGCGCCCGGCGCTCGCGGTCGACGTCGGCAACGCCCACCGGGTGATCGCCCTGGGAGATCCCGCCGAGCTGGCCGCAGCCGACCTCAGCCGTGCGCCGCAGGTCGATCCGGTGCCGCCGGACGGCGCGAACGTCGAGCTTGTCGTGCCGCTGGGGGAGGCCCGGCTCCCGGACGGCACCCGGGCCGGTCACCTGCGGATGCGGGTGCACGAGCGCGGGGTGGGGGAGACGCAGTCCTGCGGGACGGGCGCCTGCGCCGCGGCCGTCGCCGTGCGGACCTGGGGCGGAACCCGTGCGCCGAGCACCTGGCTGGTCGACGTGCTTGGTGGGACGCTGCAGGTGCGCATGCTGGAGGACGGCCACGTCGAGCTGGCCGGACCGGCGACGATCGTCGCGGACGCCGACGTCGACCTGTCCTCATTGGGCGGGGGCGTGTGATGCGGCTCGACGCGGAGGACGTCGGGTCCCCGCTGGGCGCCCTCGCGACCTTCGTCCAGCTGTCCTCGGCCTTCTGCGGCGTGTGCCGGGCCTGCCGGCTGGTCCTGGAACGAGTGGTGGCCACCAGCGAGGGTGTGAGGTTCATCGACCTGGACGTCGCCGACCACCCGGACCTGGCCGAACGCCTGGATGTCAGGTCGACACCCACGGTGGTCCTGCTCGGGGCGGACGGGACGGTGGTGCGCCGCATGGTCGGGGCGCCGCGGCTGGCCCAGGCCCGGGCGGTCCTGGCGGCCCTCTGAGGGGGCAGGTGCGCCCGCCGGTGCGGGGGGAGGGGGCCTGCCCGCCGGATGTGCGGCGCCGTCGCACCCGCTGGCTTGTGCGGGGTGCTCAGTCGGCTGCGGGGCGCTGCACGCGGAGCACCCGGAAGCCCCGTGAGCCGGCCACTCGCTCGGTGTGCGCTCCGAGCGAGTCGGTGAGCCAGCGTTGCAGCGAGTCGGCCCCGAGGTTGCGCCCGACGACGAGGTGCGCCTGGCCGCCGTCGGTGAGCCGAGGCAGCCACCGAGCAAGGATCGCGTGCAGCTGGGCCTTGCCGACGCGGACCGGGGGGTTCGACCAGATGGCGGCGAACCGCACGTCGTCGGGCACCTGGTCAGGCGTGGCAGCGACGATGTTGGTGCAGCGGAGCCGCCGGCTGTTGCCCCGGACGAGGTCCAGAGCGCGCTCGTTGACGTCGACCGCCCACACCCGGGCTCCGGGCGCGACGAGGGCGAGGGTGAGCGCGACCGGACCCCAGCCACAGCCCAGGTCCAGGAGCTCACCCGCACCGGGTGGGGGCGGGACCGCGTCGAGGAGCACCTGTGTGCCGTGGTCCACGTGCCCCGGGGAGAACACCCCGCCGGCCGTCTGCACGGTGACCTGGCGTCCGGCCAGGTGCACGGCGACGTCCCGGCGCTCGTCGGCGGATGCCGGCCGGGCCGAGAAGTAGTGGTCGCCGGTCACGGCCGTGACACTAGCCCAGGGTCCCCGGCCGAGCTCGGCGCGCCGATCCTCGCCACGCACACCCGTGCCGGAAGCGCGGACCGGAACCGGACGAATCATTGTGCACGATCTCGCGATCGTTTTTGTGGCGGCGATCCACCGGCGTGAATCCAAGCGCCGGGAGATGATGAACGAATGCGACAGCCGTCGACCATTGACGGCCCCCCAGGCGGGTGGTAGACCGTCGGGGACGGTCATCTGCCGCCACATCGGGGGAGTTGTCGCGGGGAAGTTCGCGACGGCTGTGCACGGGGGGAGTGCCATGGCGACGTCTGCAAGAATTCGAGTGGTCGTCGGGGCGCTGGTGGGGGTGAGCCTGGCCGTCCTGCCGCAGGTGGGTGCTGTCGCGGCCACCCCGCCACCACCGCAGGACAACTCCACGAGCGGGCTCCTGCCGGCCGGTGCGCGCGTCGAGCGCCCGCTGACCTTTACCGCCCGCACCACCGTCCTGGACGGCGGGGCACGTGATGCCCTGACCAGCTACGGGTCGGACGGGCGGCTCGTGTTCACCGGCGTGCCGGCGTCCCTCGCCCGGGTCCGGGCGGGACAGGTCCTCGTCAGCGAGCCCACCGCCGCGGCGCCGGCGGGGCTCATGCGACGCGTGGTGAGCGTGCTGCACACCGCGGACGGGCTCGTCGTGAGGACCGCGCCGGCCGCACTCGGCGAAGCCGTGCGGGACGGCAAGTTCTCCTACCAGGGGCATCCTGTGGTGAGCAGCGCGGCGCTCCAGGCCCCCGGTTCACCCGGCGTCACCGTGACGGGGGTCCGGCCGGACGCGCCGGCGCTGCCACAGGAGCTCACCGTCGGCCTGAAGGACTACGTGCTGTGGGACGCGGACGGCAAGGCCAGCACCTCTGACGACCAGACGCGGGCGAACGGGACGGTGACGTTCGCCCTCCCGGCGATCACCTTCGACTTCGACATGCAGAGCGGAAAGCTGAGCTCGTTGCTGTTGAAGGCGAATTTCTCGAAGCTGGCGGCGAATCTCGTGGTGGCGGGGCTGGTTCCTACCAAGGGGATATCGTCGGAAACTGTTCCGTACAGCCTGTCGCTGCCGGCGGTCCCGGTCGGCGTATTCTCTTTCACGCCGGTCGTCGACGTCGTGGTCGGTTTCAACGGTTCGGTCAAGCCGCGCGCATTCTTCGGCAAGGACACCGTGGACATGTCCTGGGGATCGCAGCTCACGCTGATCAGCGCGGACAGCCCGGCCACCGTCGGGGTGCAGTATTCCGGCGGGCTGGACGTGCAGCCGATCGTCGAGCTTCCCACGCCAACCTTTGCGTGGACCCCGGTCCAGCTGAACGGCACCGAGACGACGAAGTCGGCTCAAGTGCTGGCCTATGCGGGCGTGCGGCCCAAGGTATTCATCTACGGGGTTGCCGGGCCCTATGTGACCTTGGCCCCGGAGACGGGCGTCGAGGTGTCCAGGACGGATCCGGCGACGGGGACCACGCCGTTCTCCATCCGTGCCGGGATGAGGGTCGGTGGCGGCATCTCGGTCCTCATCCTGAACGAGACCCATCTGGGGAGCGACTTCAACCTGACCGTGCCCGTGTACAACGGTGCGGGCGTGGCGGGCACGACGGCTCCGTGAGCGGCTCGCTCCGCACGACCGGTCCGGGCCGGCCCCGTCCCTGGACGGCGGACCGGTTCGGACCCGTCGGTGCCGCTCGTCAGCACGCCATCGTGCCCCTGGTGTTGTCGTGCTGTGGCCCCACGACGACCGGGTGTCCGCCCTGCGTGAATTAGCTCGCCGGCTGCGGGCTCCCGTGCGAGGCTGGGACCACATCTGTCGCGGGCCATCCATCGGCACTGCGCGGGGTGGCGGACGGAGGACCGAGCGCGTGATCGAAGAGGACCGGTACGACGGGGACCCGCGCAGGGCGCAAGCGGTGGCGGACGACGTGGTCGCCCGCGTGCTGGCCCGGGCGGGGACGGCCGTGCAGGATGGGGCGACGGTGCACACCGCCTACGACGGCGACCAGCTGGACCTGGAGGAGCGCACCTCGCTGCGCCGGGTCGGCGGTCTCTCGACGGAGCTGCAGGACGTCACGGAGGTCGAGTACCGGCAGCTACGGCTGGAGAAGGTCGTCCTCGTCGGGCTGTGGGGCGCCGCCGGAGTCGAGGAGGCGGAGCTGTCGCTGCGGGAGCTTGCCGCGCTGGCCGAGACGGCCGGGGCGCTCGTGCTGGACGGGATGCTGCAGCACCGCCGGACGCCGGACCCGGGGACCTACCTGGGGTCGGGCAAGGCGGTCGAGCTGGCCGAGGTCGTGGCGTCCCTGGGTGCCGACACGGTCGTGGTCGACGGCGAGCTGGCGCCGTCGCAGCGGCGCGCCCTGGAGGACGTCGTCAAGGTCAAGGTGGTCGACCGCACGGCCCTGATCCTCGACATCTTCGCCCAGCACGCGAAGTCCAGGGAGGGCAAGGCCCAGGTGGAGCTGGCGCAGCTGGAGTACCTCCTGCCGCGCCTGCGCGGCTGGGGCGAGTCGATGTCCCGGCAGGCCGGCGGGCAGGTCGGCGGCACCGGAGGTGGCGTCGGGTCGCGTGGTCCCGGCGAGACGAAGATCGAGCTCGACCGGCGGCGCATCCGCACCCGGGTGGCACGGTTGCGGCGGCAGATGGCGGCCATGGGACCGGGCCGGGAGACGAAGCGCGCCCAGCGACGGCGCCACGCGATCCCCTCGGTGGCGATCGCCGGCTATACCAACGCCGGTAAGTCCTCGGTGCTCAATCGGCTCACCGGTGCCGGCGTGCTGGTGGAGAACGCGTTGTTCGCGACGCTGGACCCCACGGTCCGTCGCACACAGACCGACGACGGGCGCGTGTACACCATGACGGACACCGTCGGCTTCGTGCGGTCGCTGCCGCACCAGCTCGTGGAGGCGTTCCGGTCCAGCCTGGAGGAGGTTGCGGACGCCGACCTCATCCTGCACGTCGTGGACGCCTCGCACCCCGATCCGGAGGGGCAGATCGCGGCGGTCCGCCAGGTCTTCGCGGACATCCCCGGGGCGATGGACGTGCCCGAGATCGTCGTCCTCAACAAGGCCGACATCGCGGACCCGCAGGTGCTGGCGCGGCTGCGCTCCCACGAGCCGGGCGCCGTCGTCGTGTCCGCGCACACCGGGCAGGGCATCGAGGAGCTGCGCCGCGTGGTCGCCGACCAGCTGCCTCGCCCCGGGGTCGCCGTCGAGGTGATGCTGCCCTACCAGCGGGGCGATCTGGTGCACCGGGTGCACGAGGAGGGGCAGGTGCTCCACGAGGAGCACACGCCCGATGGCACGCTGCTCCGGGCCCGGGTGGACGCGGCACTGGCCGCCGAGCTCACCGGGGCGGATGTGCCGCGGAGCGCACGGCCGGGCTCGGCCGGCTGACCGGCCTCTAGGCTGACCCGGTGCCCGAGGCCCGCCGTCCCGCCCGGCGTGCCTGACGTGCCGGCCGTGCCCGACGTGGAGGAGCTGCTCGAACTGGCAGTGGCGGCACTCGGCGGGCAGCGGCGCGACGGTCAGGCGGCGATGGCCCGAGCCGTGGCGGACGCCATCCAGTCGCAGGCGTCGCTCCTCGTCCAGGCCGGGACCGGGACCGGGAAGTCGCTCGGATACCTCGCGCCGGCGGTGCGCCACGCCGTCGTCGCGGACCAGCGCGTGGTCGTCTCCACGGCGACGCTGGCCCTGCAGCGGCAGGTGATGAGCCGGGACCTCCCGCTGGTGGCGGCTGCCCTGGCCCCGCGGTTGCCCCGTCCGCCACGGTTCGCCCTGCTCAAGGGTCGGCACAACTACGCGTGCCTGCACAAGCTGGCCGGCGGGTACCCGCCGGATGACGGGCCGGCGCTGTTCGACGTGCCCGACGCAGATCCGCGCCCGCGCCGCCCCCGGGTCGACGAGCCCCTCGGCGCGCAGGTCGTCCGGGTGCGCGAATGGGCGAGCCGGACCACCTCGGGGGACCGTGACGACCTGGCCCCGGGGGTGACGGACCGTGCGTGGCGGCAGGTGTCGGTGAGCGCCCGGGAGTGCCTGGGTCAGCTCTGCCCGCTGGTCGACGACTGCTTTTCGGAGCAGGCTCGGCGTGCGGCACGGGAGGCCGACGTCGTCGTGACCAACCACGCGGTGCTGGGCGTGGTGGCCGGCGGGGCGGCGCAGGTCCTGCCCGAGCACGACGTCCTGGTGGTCGACGAGGCGCACGAGCTGCCCGACCGGGTGACCGACCAGGCGACGGTCGAGCTGTCGGCGGGCGTCGTGGAGCAGGCCGGCCGGCTGGCGCGGCGGCGCGGCGGGATCCCCACGCCGACGCTCGACGCGGCCGGCGCAGGCCTTGCCGCAGCGCTGGCGGAGCTGCCGGAGGGCCGGTTCCCGGCCGGCCTTCCCGAGGGCCCGCGCGTTGCGGTCGAGGCTGTGCGGGACGCCGCGCGAGAGGTCCTGACGGCCCTGCGGCCGAGCGGTGGCGCGAACCAGCCGGGTGGCGTGGATGGCGTCGGTGGTCTCCGGGTGGCGACAGCGAGCGCGGAGAGCCTGTTCGACACGGCGGAACGCATGCTCGCCGACACCGACGAGCATCGGCAGGTGCTCTGGTGCGCACGCTCCGGGGACCTGCCGCGGTTGTTCGCGGCGCCGCTGGACGTGGCCGGTCTGATCCGGACCCGGTTGCTGGCCGGCCACGCCGTCATCCTGACCTCCGCGACGCTCACCTTGGGAGGCTCGTTCGCGCCCCTGGCGGCGGCGGTGGGGCTCGAGGCGGCCGAGGAGTTCGAGGTGACCGGGCCGGGGCCGAGCCCGTCAACTCCGGACGAGCATCCCGCCCAGGAGGACCGCACGGCACCGACCTGGCGCGGGATCGACGTGGGCAGCCCGTTCGACCACCGTCGGCAGGGCATCCTCTACGTCGCCCGGCACCTGCCGCCGCCGGCCCGGGACCCTGCGACGACCGCTCAGGTCGACGAGATCGTCGAGCTGGTGGCGGCGGCCGGGGGGCGCACCCTCGGCCTCTTCTCCTCTCGGCGGGCGGCTGAGGTGGCGGCAGCGGCGGTGCGCGAACGGGTGACCGTCCCCGTTCTCGTGCAGGGCGAGGACCAGCTGCCCGCCCTGGTGGCCCGGTTCGCTGCGGAGGAGGCCACCTGCCTGTTCGGCACGCTGTCGCTGTGGCAGGGCGTGGACGTGCCCGGCCCCGCCTGCCAGCTGGTCATCATCGACCGCATACCGTTCCCCCGCCCGGACGACCCGGTCGCCTCCGCGAGGGCCGATGCGGTCAGTGCCGGCGGCGGGAACGGTTTCATGGCCGTGTCCGCCGCGCGCGCCGCCCTGCTCCTGGCGCAGGGCGCCGGCCGGCTGCTCCGCACCGACCGTGACCGGGGTGTCGTCGCGGTGCTCGACCCCCGGCTCGCCACGGCTCGCTACGGGCAGTTCCTGCTCCGCTCCATGCCGGACTTCTGGCGCACGAGCGACCGCCAGGTGGTGCTCGGAGCTCTTCGACGCCTGGCGGAGAGCTCTGGCGGCTCGGCGGGGTCGGTCGCCGCCCGAGCCACGGAGGATCCCTGACCGGCTACGCGGACGGCGACCTCGGTGCCGCGCTGCCCGGTCGCCCACCGATTCGGCTGCTAGGGCCGTTGCCCGCTGGGCTCGGTCGTCGGCTGCGCCGACAGATCGTCGGGCCCGGGCGGATCGGCCGGCCGCTGCGGGGCGTCGGGGCCGGTCCCGACGCCCACCTGCGCCCCGGTGCGGTCCAGCCCGTCACGCCGCGGTGCGACGGGCTCTGACGCGATACGTTCCGGCTGACCAGGTTCCGGCTGCTCGCGCTCCGGTGCGGTGCGCTCCGCACCGGAGCGCACCTTCGTTGCGGCGGGTGCCCCGGCCGCCGGCGGGACAGCCGGGACTGCCCGCCGACCTGGTCGTGGGTCGCGAAGTCGTCCGGGCACCTGCGCCTCCTCAGCGTGTGAGGACTGGTCCACGTGGCGTGAGTGGTCCGGCCGTCCTCGGAAACCGGACCCGGCGATGTCTCACAGACTGCGCAGCACGGAGACCACCCGGCCGAGCACCTGCGCGTCGTCGCCCGGGATCGGGGCGTAGGCCGGGTTGTGCGGCAGCAGCCACACCTGGCCGTCGGTCCGCTTGAGGGTCTTGACGGTCGCCTCGCCGTCGATCATCGCCGCGACGATCTCGCCGTTCTCGGCGACGGGCTGGCGGCGCACCACCACCCAGTCGCCGTCGCAGATGGCCGCATCCACCATCGAGTCGCCGACGACCTTGAGGAGGAAGAGCTGGCCGTCACCGACGAGCTGGCGGGGCAGCGGGAAGACGTCCTCGACGAGCTGCTCGGCGAGGATCGGTCCACCGGCCGCGATGCGGCCTACGACCGGCACATACGTGGGGGTCGGGGTGTCGTCCCGCTCGGCGCCCTCCCCGGCTGTCGCGTTCCACGCCGCGACCGTGCGGGAGTCGTCGGGCTGGACGACCTCGATCGCGCGCGGGCGGTTCGGGTCGCGCCGCAGGTAGCCCTTGCGCTCGAGCATGGTCAGCTGGTGCTTGACGCTCGACGGGCTGGTCAGGCCGACGGCATCGCCGATCTCGCGCATGCTCGGCGGGTACCCCCGGGACTCCACCGACGAGCGGATCGTCGCGAGGACGAGCCGCTGACGTGCCGTGAGCCCGTCGACCGCCGCGCCATCGGGCAGCACATGCACCGTTCCGCCGAGCCTGTCCTCGCTCACGGGTGTGTCCTCCTCGTCCGCACGGGTCCGCCCGAGGTGTCAGTGCCCGGTGATCCCCTGGTGCGGTGCCCAGGCTACGGGCGGACGCGCCGCGGATCAAACACCTGTTCGAGCGTGTCTGGACGATGTCGGTGTGTGGTGGTAGACATTCGTACAGACGTATGACGAACGGATGTTCGACACCTGGGACGGGCGGGACGAGGAGGCGACGGCGATGAGCACGCTGACGGTGGTGCCGCGCACGCCGGGGATGTCGGCACGGACCCGGCGCCCGGACGGGCACGCGGGGACGCTCAGGCTCACGGCTCGGGGGCGTCGGGTGCTCGGCGCTGCCGCTCTGTCCCTCTGCGGGGCCGTCGTGCTGCTCGGTGGCCGGGCGGACGCGGGCGCGCCGGCCCGTGGACTCGAGGTGAGCTCGCACGTCGTGGCCGCGGGGGAGACCTGGTGGTCGCTGGCAGGCAGCGTGGCGGAGCCCGGCGCGGACCTCCGGGACGTCGTCGCTGACCTCATGGCCATGAACGGCGCGGCCACGGCTGCCCTGAGCACCGGGCAGGTCGTCCTGGTTCCCGCCGACTGACCACCGCGGCGGGCCGGAGAGGTCGACGAGCTCGGTGACGCGGGAGAAGGCGGTGCCGGGCAGTGCGGGGTCTCGCGGACGTGATCGCTATCCTCAGGGTGGCGGTGCCCATGGTCGGCACCGCGGCGGCACCGAGGAGGATCGCGTGCACTGCCCGTTCTGCCGGCATCCCGACTCCCGGGTCGTCGACTCCCGCACGTCCGACGACGGCACGACGATCCGCCGTCGCCGCCAGTGCCCCAGCTGCAACCGTCGGTTCACCACGGTGGAGACCGCCAGCCTGTCGGTCGTCAAGCGGTCGGGGGCGACGGAGCCGTTCAGCAGGGAGAAGATCGTCAACGGGGTCCGCAAGGCCTGCCAGGGACGGCCGGTCAGCGAGGACGACCTGGCACTGCTGGCTCAGCGGGTGGAGGAGACTCTGCGGAGCGGGGGCAACGCGGAGATCGACGCCTATGAGATCGGGCTGGCCATCCTGGGTCCGCTGCGCGACCTCGACGAGGTCGCGTACCTGCGCTTCGCGAGCGTGTACAAGGGCTTCGACTCCCTGGAGGACTTCGAGTCGGCGATCACCGTCCTGCGGGCGGAGCGCGAGGCCGACGCGGACGCCGACGGCTCCGACCGCTCCGAGGACTCCGACCGCGCGTTGCCCGTTGGTGCTGCCGAGCAGATCACGAGCGGCCAGGTCTGAGCCCCGCCGCACCCTTCCCGGCCCCGATCTGCTGGGTCGGGCCGCCGCGGGTCTCGCCAACGGGCGGGATCACAGGTCGCTGGAGCGGGGACCCCACAGGTTGATCCCTGCGTCGCGAGCGTGCACGTCGATCTGTGCGAGCTCGGCGGGCGTGAGGTCCGGCGCGGTGGCCGCGGCGAGGTTCTGGTCCAGCTGCGCGGGCGTGCGGGCGCCCAGCAGAACGCTGGTCACTCGAGGGTCACGGAGGGCCCAGGTGAGAGCCAGCTGATCGAGGGTCTGGCCGCGCCGGGCGGCGATCGCGGCCAGCGCGCGGACCCGCGCGAGGTTGGCCTCGGACAGGTACTCCGGGCGCAGCGGGCCGCCTCGGGCCGCCCGGGAGCCCGGGGGCACGCCGTGCAGGTAGCGGGGGCTCAGCATGCCCTGCGCCAGCGGGGAGAAGGCGACCACACCCAGGCCCCCGCCCGCGGCGACCTGCAGCAGGGAGCGGCCTTCCGCTGCGGGGTCCGGTTCCTCGATCCAGCGGTTGAGCATGGAATAGGCGCACTGATGGACCGCGAGGCCGACGCCAAGGTCGTCGGCCACCTGCAGCGCCTGAGCGGTGCGGGTGGCCGAGTAGGAGGAGATCCCCACGTACCGGGCTCGGCCGGACCGCACGGCGGTTCCCAGCGCGCCGATGGTCTCCGCCAGCGGGGTGCGCGGGTCGAAGCGGTGGCTGTAGAAGATGTCGACGTGGTCGGTGCCCAGGGCGGCGAGCGAGCGGTCGAGGGATGCCAGCAGCGTCTTGCGCGAGCTCTGCTCGCCGTAGGGACCCGGCCATGCCCGGTAGCCGGCCTTTGTCGCGAGCACCAGCTCGTCCCGGTGTCCGGCCAGGTCACGGCCGAGGAGCCGTCCGACCGTCTCCTCGGCGGCCCCGGGCGGTGGACCATAGTTGTTCGCCAGGTCCAGGTGCATGATGCCGCGCTCGACCGCGTGCAGCACGAGCCGGCGCTGCTCGACGAATGCCGTGCTGTGCCCGGCGGACTGCCACAGGCCCACAGACATCACCGGAAGGACCAGGCCGCTGCGCCCGGCACGTCGTGCGCCGAGCCCGCCTGGCCCGCCGGACGGCCCGGCCGAGGTCATGACAACAGGCGCAGCCGGACGGACTCGGGGCGGGTCGCCAGCGCATCGACCAGGTCGGGCCCGACCGGCGTGCCGGTGTCCGTGACGACGTACCCGAGGGTGCCGCGGGTGGCCAGCAGCTGTCCTTCGATGTTCACCCCGTGCTCGGCCAGGGTGGCGTTGACCGCGGCGAGCACTCCCGGGGTGTTGCGGTGCAGCCAGGTCAGCCGGTGGCCGCCGGGCGCCGGGTCGAGCTGCAGGTTGGGCAGGTTGACGCTCAGCGTCGTGGACCCGGTCGTGACGTAGTCCACCAGCTTGTGGGACACGAACTGGCCGATGCCCTCCTGGGCCTCCTCGGTGGAACCGCCGACGTGGGGGGTGAGGATGACGTTGGGCAGGTTCCGCAGGGGCGACTCGAACGGGTCGCCCCTGCGCTTCGGCTCGACGGGGAACACGTCCACGGCGGCGCCGGCGAGGTGCCCGGACATGATCGCGTCGCTCAGCGCGTCGTGGTCGACGACGAACCCGCGAGACAGGTTGAGGAAGCTCGAGCCCGGCCGCATCCGGGCGAACTGCGCGGCGCCGAACATTCCGGCGTTGCCTTTGCGGCCGTCGACGTGCAACGTGACGACGTCGGCGACGTCGAGCAGGTCGTCGAGCGAACCGCAGCGGCGGGCGTTGCCCAGAGCCAGCTTCTCGGCGGTGTCGTAGAACACCACCGACATGCCGAGGTTCTCCGCCAGCACCGACAGCTGGGAGCCGATGTTGCCGTAACCGACGATGCCGAGCGTCCGTCCGCGAACCTCGTGCGAGCCGGTGGCCGACTTCTCCCACCGGCCGTCGTGCATCGCCCGGTCCAGCACGGTCAGGCGACGCAGCAGGGCGATGATCTCCGCCAGCACGATCTCCACCACGGAGCGGGTGTTGGAGAACGGCGCGTTGAACACTGCGACACCCCGGTGCGCGGCCGCCGCGAGATCCACCTGGTTCGTGCCGATGCAGTAGGCCCCGACCGTGACGAGCGACTCCGCCTGCTGCAGGACGGCACCGGTCACCTGGGTCTTGGACCGGATGCCGAGCAGGTGCACCCCGTGCAGGGCCTCGACGAGCTCGCGCTCGTCGAGCGCGCCGGACCGGGTGACCACCTCGAATCCGGCTGCCTCGAGGATGGTCCGGGCGTTGGGGTGGATGTTCTCCAGCAGCAGTGCGCGCACATGCCCCATCGTGGCCCGGCGCCCGGTGGGTACCAAGCCGGTCCCGCCCTGCGGACATCTGCGGGCTGGCACACTGCACCCGTGCAGGCGCGGCTGTGGTGGTACCGGCGGCGGGCCCGCCGGCGCGCGGCCGACCACCGGCCGGTCCGTGCGGTCCCGCCGGGCCTGGCCGCGGTCCTGGTACTCGTGGTCGCTGTGCTGGGCTGGACGCGCGGCTGGCTCGGGCCTGTCGGTCTGGACGCGCCGCGGGCCCTGCTGCGCATCGACGGTCGGCTGGTCCCCGTGCCGGCCCCCGTCCCGGGCGGCGTCCGTGCGGCCCCCGCCGTGGCCGTCACCGGCTCGGGCCCCCACGCCTTCCTGCACACCCAGGCGGACGGTTCTCCGGTCGGCTACGACCCGTGCCGGCCGGTGCACTTCGTGGTGCGCCCCGATCATGCGCCGGCGTCGGGCGACGCCCTCCTCGCGGATGCGGTCGCGCGCATCCAGGCTGCCACCGGCCTGGTGCTCGTCGACGACGGGCCCACGAGCGAGGCGCCGTCTCAGGATCGTGCGGTCGTCCAGCGCAGGTACGGCGCCGGCTGGGCCCCGGTGCTCGTCGTCTGGTCCGACCCCGTCGAGAGCCCGGTGCTCGCCGGCGACGTCGGAGGCATCGGCGGATCGTCCGTCGTGCCGGCGGCCCACGGTGGTCGGACCTACCTCGCCGCCGGCAGCCTCGTGCTCGATGCCGCCGACCTCGAGCGCATCCTCGTCGGGCCGGACGGCTATCCGCGGGCTCGCGCGGTCGTCCTGCACGAGCTCGGCCACGTCGTCGGACTCGACCACGTCGATGCGCCGGGTGAGCTCATGGCCCCGTCCACCGGTACGACAACCACCCTCGGTCCCGGTGACCGGGAAGGGCTGGCGCTGCTGGGTCAGGTGCCCTGCGACGGGGCCTGACTCCCGGCGAGCCCGGCGGGCAGCCGACCGGCGTGCACCACGCGCAGCGCCCGGGTGGGTCGGGTCATCGCCACGTACAGCTCACCGGCCCCGTCGGCGAGCACGTCGGACGGCTCGACCAGCACCACGACGTCGAACTCCAGCCCCTTGGCCTCCCGCGGCCGCAGGAGCGCGACGGGCGCATCCAGAACTTGGCTCCCGCCGCCGATCCGTGCGGCCACCCCGGCCTCGGCCAGCGCGGCGCGGACGGCGCGCAGCGCCGCCTGCGTACCGATGACCGCGACCCGGCCGGGGCCGCCCGCCGCGGACACCAGCGCCAGCGCGGCCGTCGCCTCCTCGGCGGCTGTCGCGGCCGCCTGCCCCCGCTCGACGCGACGGATCGCCAGCGCCTCGGGGACGTCCCTGGCCGACACCAGCGGGCTGACCGGTAGGCCGGCGGCGGTCGCCATCGCGGAGGCGGCCTGCGCCACGCTCGCCGGCGTGCGGTAGTTGACCGTCAGCTCCGTCGCCCGCCACGAGCCGGCGAGGACCGGGTCCAGGCGTGCCGCCCAGTCGTGGGTCCCGGCCGGCGACGTGGTCTGCGCCACGTCTCCGACGATCGTCAGCGACCGGGTGGGCACCCGGCGCAGCAGTGCTCGCCAGGCCATCTCGGACAACTCCTGGGCCTCGTCGACGATCACGTGCCCATAGGTCCACGTGCGGTCCGCGGCCGCGCGCTCGGCGGTGGTCAGCGCGGGCCCCCGGGCGGCGAACCGGTCCGCCAGCAGCTCGGCCGAGACCAGGGACGCACCGGTCTGCTCGATCACCTGGCGGGCGTAGTCCACCTCGGCGGCGCGCCGGCGGACGTCCGTACGCGCCTCGGCGCGCTCCGCTTGGTCGTCCTCGCCCAGCAGCTCGGCGGCCTCGTCGAGCAGGGGGACGTCGGCCGGGGTGCACGCCGCGTCCCGCGGTCGGGCGAGCAGCGCCCGCTCGGCGCCGGTGAGCTCGGGGGCTGCGGCGGCCAGCCGATCGGGCTTGGCGAACAGGTCGGCGAGCAGCCCCTGCGGCGTGAGCGGCATCCAGGCGAGGTTGAGTGCGACGCGGACCTCGCGGGTGGTGCGCAGCTCCTCGACGAGGTCTGCGCGGTCGTCGGGCGCGATCGCCGACCGCAGCTGGCTGACGTACTGGTCCGCGAGCTGGCCGAGCATGTCGCGCACGAACGCCACCCGGGCCTCGTTGTGCGGGCGGCCGCCACGGCGCGCCCGTGTGATGGCCGAGGCGATGTCCTCGGCCCGCACCATGACGGTCCGCCCGTCCAGGTGGACGGGCGTGTCGTGGTCGGGCACGCGCTGGCGCTGCCGCACGGCCCGGGCGATCACGCGGGCCAGCACGGCGCGGCCCTTCACCTCGGCGACGGCGTCCGGCTCCTCGGCGACGGCGGTCACGCCCGGCAGCAGGTCCGCCATCGTGGTGGTCACCACCCCCGTCTCGCCGAGGGAAGGCAGGACCTGGTCGATGTAGCGCAGGAACGTCCGGCTCGGCCCCACCAGCAGCACGCCCGAGCGCTGCAGCCGCTCGCGGTGCGCATAGAGCAGGTACGCAGCCCGGTGCAGCGCGACGGCGGTCTTGCCGGTGCCGGGGCCGCCCTGCACCACGAGCGCGCCCCGCAGGTCGGACCGGATGATCTCGTCCTGCTCGGCCTGGATGGTCGCGACGATGTCGCCCATCCGCCCCGTGCGTCCCGCGGCGAGCGAGGCCAGCAGCGCACCCTCGCCGGACAGACCCTCGACGAGCACCCGGCTGCGCCCGGGCTGGCCGTCGGCAGCCAGCGACAGGTCGAGCAGCTCGTCCTCCACGCCGGTCACCGTGCGGCCGCGGGTCACCACGTGCCGACGTCGGGTCACGCCCTCGGGGTGGGCGGCGGTCGCTCGGTAGAAGGCCTGTGCCGCCGGGGCACGCCAGTCGGTGAGCAGGGTGCGCTGCTCGTCGTCGGTCAGCCCGATGCGGCCGATGTAGCGCACCGTCCCATCCGACATGTCGAGCCGACCGAACACCAGTCGGTCCTCGACGGCCTCCAGCTGGGCGAGCCGGTCCTCGTAGAGGGTTGCGAAGGCGTCCCGTTCGCTGCGGTTCTGCGGCGAGCCTGACGGTCCCTCCCGCCGGACTGCGGCCAGGCGCCGCGCGGTGAGCGCCCGCAGCTCGTCCAGTCGTGCGTACATCGCGTCGACCGCCGCCTGCTCGTCGCCCAGCTCCGCCTCGATGGCCACGTCACTCCCGTACGGTCCCCGACCAGCCCGCCCGCCTGCGGCGAGCGGGCGTCCATTATCGACCTGCCGGTGGGGCGCCCGCGCGCTGCACCCGCGGGTCGGGCACGCGGGTGCGAGCACCGGCGGGGAAGAGGCGGCGGTGCCGCGCTGTTGACACCTGACAGGCCGCCGTGGTGCGGCATCGGAGAGTGAGGATCATGTTGGACCCGACCGAGATCTACGATCTCGACCCGCAGACCGCCGAGCAGGTCACCGCCGCCGGGGACCGGGGACCGGTGATGGTGCAGGCGATGCGCGGCTTCGTCGACGCCGGGGGTACTGGGCAGGTCGCCGCCGCCCACCTGGTCGACGAGCTCGACACGCGCCGGCTGGTGACCTTCGACGTCGACCAGCTCTTCGACTACCGGTCGCGCCGGCCGACGCTGACCTTCGACTCGTCGACCTGGACCGGGTACGACCGGCCGGAGCTGGCGATCGAGCTCGCGCACGACGCCAAGGGTGTGGCCTTCCTGCTGCTGCACGGCACCGAGCCCGACCTGCAGTGGGAACGGTGGGCCGGCGCGGTGCGTCAGATCGTCGAGCGGTTCGACGTCCCGCTGACCGTCGGCCTGCACGGTATCCCCATGGGTGTGCCGCACACGCGCCCGCTCGGGGCTACCGCGCACGCCAACCGTGCCGAGCTGGTCTCCGACCAACCGGCCTGGATGGGGACCGTCCAGGTGCCGGCCAGCGCGGGGGAGTTCCTGGAGATGCGCCTGGGCGAGTCGGGGCACGACGCCCTGGGGTTCGCGGTCCATGTCCCGCACTATCTGGCGCAGTCGACGTTCCCGCAGGCCAGTGTGGTAGGTCTGGGGCAGGTGGAGCGGGCCACGGGCCTCGACCTGCGAGTCGGGCTGCTGGAGCCCGCGGCGCGGGAGGCCGTCTCCGAGGTGGAGCGTCAGGTGCACGGCTCGGTGGAGGTGGCGGCCGTCGTGCATGCCCTGGAGGAGCAGTACGACACCTTCATGGCCAACCTGGGGCGTCGGAGCCTGCTCACCGACCCGTCGTCGCTGCCGACCGCGGACGAGCTGGGCGACGAGCTCGAGCGGTTCCTCGCCGAGCAGGGTGGCACGGCCGACTGACCTGGCGCGGGACTCGGCGGCCTCGACCCGGGTCCGGCCCGGGGGACAATGACGTCCCGTGACGACGACCGTGCCCCGGCTGCGCACGTCGTTGCTCGTCTGGGGCGTGGCTGCCGGGTCATACGTCGTCGCGGTCGCCAACCGGTCGTCGCTCGGCATCGCCGGGCTGCAAGCCCGTGACCGGCTCGGTGTCAGCGCCTCGACGCTGGCCGTCCTGGCCGTCGCGCAGCTCGTCGTGTACGCCGCGCTGCAGGTGCCGGTCGGCATCGCCCTGGACCGACGGGGTCCGCGGGCGCTCGTCGCCACGGGTGCCTTCGTGATGGCCGGCGGGCAGTTGCTGATGGCCGTGGCGAGCTCGCCGGGCCCGGCGGTGGTCGCCCGCATGCTCGTCGGGGCCGGCGACGCGATGACCTTCGTCTCCGTGCTACGGCTGGTGCCCGCCTGGTTCGCCCCGCAGCACACGCCGCGCGTGACCCAGCTCACCGGCATCGTCGGGCAGCTGGGGCAGGTGGTGTCGGCCGTGCCGTTCGCCGCCGGCCTGCATGCGTTCGGGTGGACCCCGGCGTTCGCGGCTCTGGCCGCTGCCGGCACGGCGGCCGGCGCCGGCGTGGTCATCGCGGTGCGGGATGCGCCCGGTCCGCGGTTCCCCGACACGATGCAGCTGCGGCCCGCTCCGGGTGTGCTCCGCGCCGTGCTGGGCGAACCGGGGGCGTGGCTGGGCTTCTGGGTCCACGCGCTGAGCCAGTACGGGGTCAACGTCGTCGTGCTGCTGTGGGGGTACTCCTTCTTCGTCGAGGGCGAGGGGTTGACGGCGGCCGAGACCAGCGGCCTGTTCACGCTCAACGTCGTGGCCAACGTCGTCGCCGGCCTCACGCTGGGCGAGCTCACCGCGCGTCGGCCGGCCCGCCGGACACGCACGGTGCTGGTGATCTCCGTGGTGACGGCCGCGGCGTGGGCGGCGGTCCTCGCGCCCGCCGGGCCCCGCCCGCTGTGGGTGCTCGCGGTCTTCGTCGTCGTGCTGGCAGCGGGAGGACCGGCGTCGTTGGTGGGCTTCGACGTGGCGCGCTCCACCGTGCCTGCCGAACGCCTCGGTGCGGCGACCGGCGTGGTCAACACCGGCGGTTTCGTCACCGCCCTGACCACGATGCTGGCCATCGGCCTCATCCTCGACGCGGTGGCCGGCACCGGCCCGAGAGACCTCGATGCCTACCGCGTGGCGATGTCCTTCGTGGCTGTCCCCTGGCTGCTCGGCGTGGTCGGCGTGCTGTCGAGCCGCCGGCGCACCCGGGCCGCCCACCCCGGGCTGCTGCTGTGAGACGGTCTCTCGTGGCCCGACCGGCGCCGCAGGGCACCGGTCGGTGCGTCCGGCGAGCGCACAGGCATGGCGTCCGGCCGGTGGGCGTGCAACACTAAGGGGCGTTGCAGTGACGTACTGACGCTTGACCGGCGTCGCACCTGACGGTGCGGCACCTCCAGCCCAACAGCTGGTCCACCCGGTGCAGGACGTGGGACATGGCATTGCGGCACGTCGGGGCAAGACCGCTCCGGCGTCACCGGCAAGATCAGAAGGACACGATTCATGGCACAGGGTGCTGTCAAGTGGTTCAACGCCGAGAAGGGCTATGGGTTCATCGCCCAGGACGGCGGCGGTCCCGACGTCTTCGTCCACTACTCGGCCATCGACATGCAGGGCTACCGCTCCCTCGAGGAGGGGCAGCGCGTGGAGTTCGAGATCACGCAGGGGCCCAAGGGCCCGCAGGCGGAGAAGGTCCACTCGCTGTCCTCTCTCTGACGCGACGACCTGCAACGGGGCCGCACCCTCCGGGGTGCGGCCCCGTTGTCGTCCCGGTCGAGCGGTCCCGCCGGTCGCGATGCGCCGGCCCCGGCCGGCTCGACCGAGACCCGGGGATGTCGGGACGAGACCTCGAGCGGCGTCCCCTGCGTCAGTGCGAGCTGTCGGCGGTGTCCGCGTCGTGCCGGGCAGCTGCGCCTGCCGTGAACCGCGGCACCTCGGCACCGTGCAGCAGCCGTGCGGGCACGGCCAGTCGGCGCAGCGCGCGGTGCAGCTCGGGGTCGTCGAGGAGGTCGGGGTCCGTGGTGCCGACGAGGACGAGATTGCCGTAGCGCCGGCCCCGCAGTTGCGCCGGCTCGGCGATGATCCCGACCCGGGGGAGCACGGCGGCGAGGGTGGCGAGCTCGGAGCGGGCCGCCACCAGCGGCGGTCGGTCCACACAGTTGGCCAGGTAGACCCCGCCGGGCCGGAGGGCGCGGGCGACGTCCTCGACGAACTCGGCGGTGGTCACGTGGCGCGGCGTGTGGTCGCCGGCGAACACGTCGCGGACCACGACATCCGTGTCGGTGCCGGCGAGCCCGGCGAGCTCGGCGCGGGCGTCGCCGACCCGGATCCGCAGCCGCGGGGAGCGCGGTAGGTCGAACCAGCCGCGCACCTGGTCGGCCAGCACCGGGTCGATCTCGACGGCCACCTGGCGAGCGACCCGGGTCGCGTCGATCCGGCGCGCCAGCGCGCAACCGGCGGCCCCCAGGTGGACGACGCGCACCGGTCGGTCGGGGGTGGGGACCTGGTCGATCACGGCGGCCATGTGCTGCATGTAGGCGAACTCGAGTCGCAGCGGATCCTGCAGATCGAGGTACGAGCTCTCGGCCCCGTTGATCCACAGCGTCACCCCGCGGTCGTCCGGGACGAGCTCCGCGGTGCCGGTGGCCAGCGGGACGGGGCCGGCCGGCCAGGTTCGTGTGGGTGGTCGGTGCGACCCTGGGCGACAACGACCGACCATGGCGATCACAGTACGTCTTGACACGTCTCGAACACGTGTTCGATGATGGAGCCGGTGCGGAGGAGGTGGAGGACATGGCACGACGGTCGGCGACCACGTCCCGGCGGACCCCCGACCCGGTGACGCCGCCGCTGCCGCACGGTGTCCAGGCCCAGCTGCAGCGCTCCGAGGCCGAGCTGCTGGCCGCGCAGTTCTCGTCGGAGCCGTGGGAGCGGTTCTCCCACGCCCACCTTGCCGCGCTGCGGGCCGCCGCGGCCCTGGTCCAGCTTCGCGGACGGCCCGGGGGTCGTGGCGCCCCCCGCGCGGTGTGGCAGATGCTGCAGCTCGTTGAGCCCGGGCTGTCGAGGTGGGCGTCCTACTTCGCCGACGGTGCTGCTCTTCGCGCGGCCGTGGAGTCCGGGCGGTTCGACGAGGTCGGACCGGACCGGGCTGACGAGGCCCTGGCCGCAGCGGAGGACTTCGTCGACGGGGTCCAGGCGATCGTCGCGCCGGGGGACCGGGCGGAGTGCGCGTCATGAGCCGCAGGCCGAGGGTTGCAGTGAGTCGCGACTGGGGTCAGGACGAGGACGGATGCTCCATCCTCCATGTGGACATGGACGCGTTCTTCGCCTCGGTCGAGCTCGCCCGGCGACCGCAGCTGCGCGGGCTACCGGTGATCGTCGGCGGCTCGGACCGGGCCGTCGTGCTCGCAGCCAGCTACGAGGCTCGTGCGTACGGCGTGCACGCGGCGATGCCGATGGCTGCGGCTCGGCGGATGTGCCCGCAGGCGGTGGTCGTGCCACCGGACCGGGACGCCTACGTGGCGGTGTCGGAGGACGTGATGGCAGCGCTCCGGGAGGTCACCACGCTCGTCGAGCAGGTGAGCATCGACGAGGCGTTCCTCGACGTCTCCGGTGCACGGCGCAGGCTCGGGTCGCCCACCGCCATCGCTGCTGCCATCCGGGCCCGGGTGCGCGCCGAGCACGGCATCACCTGCTCCGTGGGCATCGCCGCGACGAAGTTCGTCGCCAAGCTCGCGTCGGGGCACGCCAAGCCGGACGGCGTGCTGCTCGTCCCGCGCGATGCCACCGTGGCGTTCCTGCGCCGGCTGCCGGTGGGCGCGCTGTGGGGCGTCGGCGAGAGCACCGAGAGCGCACTCGCCCGGTGGGGCATCCGCACCGTCGCGGAGCTGGCGGACGCCGATGTCGCTGTCGTTCAACGGGCGGTCGGTCGGGTCGCCGGGGCTCACCTCCACGACCTGGCCTGGGGACGCGATCCCCGTCCGGTGCGGCCGGGGCGCATGGAGAAGAGCGTCGGTGCGGAGGAGACGTTCGGTGTGGACCTGGTGGACCCGGCAGAGCTGGACAGTCAGCTGCTCCGGCTAGCGGACCGGTGCGGCGGCCGTCTGCGGACGATCGGGCAGCTGGCCCGGACCGTGACGGTGAAGGTCCGCACGGCGGACTTCCACACGTTGACCCGATCGCGGACCCTGCAGGCTCCGACGGACGTCGGGCAGGAGCTGTACCGCGACGCGCGGGAGCTGCTCGCCGGGGTGGGCCTGGCGGGTGCGCGCGTGCGGCTGCTGGGTGTGCGGGCCGAGGGCCTCGTGCCGGCGGCACAGGCGGTACGCCAGCCGACGCTTGAGGAGTCGCTGACCGACGACCACGCCGCCCGTCGCGCGGCGGAGGTCGCCGTGGACGACGTGCGGCGGCGGTTCGGACGGGCCGCCGTGGTGCCGGCGGTCGGCCTCTCGGTTGCGACGCCCGCCCGCCCCCGGACGGTGACTACCACGCCGCGCGCGGCGGACCTATCCTGAGCGCATACACGTCCCATTCGGGAGTTGGGGGTCGAGATGCCTCTCTCCGAGTACGAGCAACGCGTGCTGGAGCAGATGGAGCAGCAGCTCACGTCTGACGACCCCAAGCTGGCAAGCACTCTGACGTCCAAGGCGCCTCGCGCGCTCAGTCGGAGGGTCCTGGCCGGTGTCGGGGTGGTCGTCGGGCTGATCCTGCTCATTGTCGGCTCGGCTTCCTCGATCCCGTGGCTGGGTGTCGTCGGCTTCCTCGTCATGTTCGCCGCCGTGACCTTCGCGTTCGCGGTACCGCGGCGTGCCGGTTCGCAGGAGGCAGCCACGTCGCGGAACAAGCCCCCCGCTCGTCCATCGCGCAAGGGTTTCATGGCGCGCCTGGAGGACCGCTGGGACCGGCGGCGCGACCAGGGCGACCGCTGAGGTCAGGCCTGCTCGGGCGGGCGTGTACCGCTCGGCTCGGCAGCGTGGCCGAGGCGGGCGCCACTGCGCGCGGCGCAGACCGACGCCGCCCCGTCCGACGCGGCTCCGTTCGCCGCTGACCTCAGGGTGCTGCCCTCAGGGTGCTGCTTGGTGCGGTAGCCCACGGCCGACCCGCGGCGCGGCAGCGCGACCCGGCGGTGGTGCTCCGGGTCGCGCTGGGCGCTGCGGCTCTCGCGTTGCTCCCCACCGGCCCTCCCTTCCACCCCACTGCGCCACGGTGCAGCGCGCCCCGAGCGCGGCGACAGCCGGTCCGGGGCGGAACTGAGCGAGCCGATGGTGTGCCGCCCGGGCGGCACTGGCCGGCACTGGCCGGCATCCGGACTGCACCGGTGACAACGCTGCCGTCCCTTGCTGACTCCCTCCACTGCGCTCCACCGGGGTGACCTGCGTCGACGTCCCCGACACGCGCAACCTTGGGGCTGCGCACCGGGGTGGGTGGTGGAAAGTGGAGTACGGTGGGGGCACTTGGAGGGAATGGGCGTGACCTGAGGTCGGGAGGAGGTCGCGGTGAGCGTGGAGTCGGCACTCGGCGGCCTCGGTGCGGCAGCGCCGTTCCTGGGCACCTACACACCGCGACTGGACGACAAGGGCCGCCTGATCCTGCCGGCGAAGTTCCGGCCGCAGCTCGCCTCAGGGCTGGTCATGACCAAGGGGCAGGAGCGCTGCCTGTTCCTCATGCCGGTGGATGAGTTCCGGCGCCTCCACGAGGACATCCGGCGTGCGCCGGTGACGAGCAAGCAGGCCCGGGACTACCTGCGGGTGTTCCTGTCCGGCGCCAGCGACGAGGTCCCGGACCGGCAGGGCAGGGTGTCGATCCCGCCGATGCTGCGCACCTACGCCGGCCTCGGCCGCGACGTTGCCGTCATCGGGATGGGCACCCGGGTCGAGATCTGGGACCTGCCGGCCTGGGAGGCATACCTGGCCGAGCAGGAGTCCAGCTACGCCGCGACAGCCGAGGAGGTCTTCCCCAACGGCCCGTTCTGACCTGGGGCCGCATGCTCGCTCGGCGCCCGCCCGGTGAGACCTCCTCCCGGTCCGCTCTGACGCACCTTCCCCGGTGTCAGAGAACCGGTGGGGGATCTGACCGGACGCGCCCGAGCCGAGCAGTCGCGGGACGGCCGCCAGGTGGGCAGGACCACCGCACGGGCGTCCCAGCACCAGTTCGCACCACGCAGCGGGGAGGAGGGGCATGAGCAGGCCGCAGCCGATCGGAGACCCGGCCGCCGCAGCCGGCGACACCGGCAGGACCGACGACACCGGCAGGACCGACGACACCGGCAGGACCGACGACACCGGCGCGTGGAGCGCCTCGGCGCCCGACCCGGCCGCGGCTGGCCCGAGCCCCGCGCGGCACCTGCCCGTGCTCCTGGACCGCTGCCTGGAGCTGCTCGCGCCGGCGCTGGCCGGTCCCGACGCGGTACTCGTCGACGCCACGCTGGGCCTGGGAGGCCACGCCGAGGCGGTGCTCGCCCGGTTCCCGGGTGCGCGCGTCGTCGGCATCGACCGCGACCCGCAGGCGCTGACCCTGGCGACGAGCCGGTTGGCCGGCTACGGGGGCCGCCTGGTCGCGGTGCACGCCACCTACGACGCCATCCCCCAGGTGCTCGCCGGCCTCGGGATCCCGGCCGCCCAGGCGGTCCTCATGGACCTGGGCGTGTCCTCCCTGCAGCTGGACGAGACCAGCCGCGGATTCTCCTATGCCCACGATGCTCCCCTGGACATGCGGATGGACCCGACGACGGGCATCACCGCGGCCGACGTGGTCAACGGCTACGACGAGGCCGAGCTGGTGCGTGTGCTGCGCGCGTACGGCGAAGAGCGCCACGCCCGTCGGATCGCGCACCGGCTGGTCGCTCGTCGGGCGGTCGCACCGGTGATGCGCACCGGCGACCTGGTCGACGTGGTCCGGTCGGCCGTGCCGGCCACGGCGCCGGGTGGGCACCCCGCGAAGCGGACGTTCCAGGCGCTGCGGATCGAGGTCAACGGCGAGCTCGAGACGCTTGCCCGCGCGCTCCCGGCGGCCGTGGAGTCCCTGGCCGTCGGCGGACGCATCGTCGTCGAGTCGTACCACTCGCTGGAGGACCGCATGGTCAAGCGCACGTTGGCGGCAGGTGCGAGCTCCAGCGCGCCGGCCGGCCTGCCCGTCGAGCCCCAGACGCACCGGCCGTACCTGCGACTGCTCACCCGGGGTGCGGAGGAGGCGGACGCGGCCGAGCTGGCGCGCAACCCTCGGGCCCGGTCGGTGCGGCTGCGGGCGGCCGAACGGCTGCGGCCCACGCCCGAGCACCTGCGGCCCATCGTCGAGGCCGGCCCGCGGAGCCCACGGTGAGCGGCTCGTCCGCGGCGCTCGCCCACCCCGCGCGGCCGAGCGCGCCTCGGCCGGTCTCGGATCCGCACGCCGAGCCGGACCCCCGTCCGCGGCTGCGACTCGTCCGCCCGCCCCAGGCGTCCCGGAGCCGGGTTCCGTTCATCCTCGGGTGCATGGGTCTGCTCGTCGCGGCTCTGCTGTGCGCCCTCGTGCTCAACACCTCCATGGCACGCGGCGCGTACGAGAAGGCCGACATGGACCGCCAGCTGGCTCGTCTCGCCCAGGACGAGCGGGACCTCACCTCCCAGATCGACCAGGAGTCCTCCCCGGCCCGGTTGGCTGACTCGGCGCGCGCGCTGGGCATGGTGCCGTCCGGCACCACGGCCTGGCTGCGCCTGTCCGACGGGACCGTGCACGGCCTGCCGACGCCGGCCGGGGCGCAGCGATGAGCCCGACGGCAGGCGCCCGGGCTGCCGGGCCGTCCCGCGGACCCGTCGCTCGGTCCTCGGGCGAAGCCGCCGCCAGGCGGCGGACCGGCGTGGGCCGGCCGCGGCGCCGGCAGGGTGCGCTGCTCGTCACGGTGCTGGCCCTGCTCGCCGTGTTCGGGGCGCGGCTGGTCTACCTGCAGGGGTTCCGGGGTCAAGCGGTCGCCCAGGAGGCGTTGGCGTCCCGGCTCACGCCACCGATCACGCTGCTCGCCCCGCGGGGACAGATCACCGACGCCACCGGCGTCGTCCTGGCGACCTCCGTCGAGCGGTACACCGTCGTGGCGGACCAGACCGCCGTGGCGGGATGGGTGGACCGGACCGATCCGAGGCTGGCTGGGCCGGCAGGGGCTGCCCACGTGCTGGCGCCGCTGCTGGGTCTCAACGACGCGGAGCTGGGCGCCCGGCTGGTCGGCACCGCGCGCTACACGGTGATCGCGCGCAGCGTGCTCCCCGAGGTGTGGCGCGCGGTGCAGGACCTGCGGGTCGCCGGGATCACCGCCGAGCGGACGGACGAGCGGACCTATCCCGACGGCAGCGTGGCCGGGCGGGTCCTCGGCTGGGTGGACCGGGACGGTACGGGCACGCAGGGCATCGAGGGCGCGCTGAACGACCGGCTCGCCGGCACGCCGGGCTCCCTGGTGTACGAGCGCGGCCTGGGGGGCCAGCAGATCCCGGGCGGCTACCAGCGGGAGACCCCGGCCGTGCCCGGCGAGGCCGTCCAGCTGACGCTGCTGTCCGACCTGCAGTGGAAGGCCGAGGAGGCGATCCGCACGCAGGTCGCGGCGACCGGCGCCAGCTCCGGCGCGCTCGTGGCCCTCGACGTGACGACGGGGGAGGTCCTCGCCCTGGCGGACTCCCGGTCGCTCGACCCGAACGATCCCGGCGCCAGTGCTGACCTGGGTGGTCCGAGCGCCCTGACGGACATCTTCGAGCCCGGGTCGACCGCGAAGGTCATCACGATGGCGGAGCTGCTGGATGCCGGGCTGGCGGACCCGTCGACCCAATACCAGGTGACCGACACCTACACCACACCGAACGGCCAGACCTTCACCGACTCGCACCCGCACGGCGTGGAGAACCTCACCCTCACGGGGATCCTCGCGAAGTCGTCGAACTCCGGGACGGTGATGGTCGGCCAGGACGTGCCGGCGCAGGTGCGCTACGACTACCTGGCGAAGTTCGGCTTCGGGAGCCGCACGGGCGTCGAGCTGCGCGACGAGCCGGGGATCCTGCTGCCGCTGGACCGCTGGGACGGCCGGACGAAGTACACCGTGTTGTTCGGTCAGGGTGGCATCTCGGTGACCGCACTGCAGGCGACGACGGTGTACGCGACGATCGCCAACCACGGGGTGCGCGTGCAGCCCCACCTCGTCAAGGGGTGGACGGCGGCCGACGGGACCGCTGTCCCCGCCGAGCCCGCGGCCGCCACCCAGGTGGTCTCCGCCCGGACCGCGGACACCCTGCTGACCATGCTCGAGTCTGCCGTCGACGAGGGGACCGGCAGCGCGGCGGCCATCCCCGGGTACCGCGTCGCCGGCAAGACGGGCACCGCCCAGAAGTTCGCCCCGGCGGGCATCACGGCGTCCTTCATCGGCGTCGCGCCGGCGGACTCCCCCAGGATCGCGGTGGGGGTCTTCCTGCAGGACCCGACGACGGCGGTGTACGGCGGCGACGTCGCCGCGCCGGTGTTCTCGGCCGTGGCCGGCTACGCCCTGCAGGAACTCGACGTGGCGCCCAGTGGAGCTCCGGCGACGCTCTTCCCGACCACCTGGTGAGCCCCGCCGACCTGGTGCCGGCCGCGGTCCGGGCGACACCTGCCGCCGGGGGGTCGGAGGATCCCCGGGGTACATTCGTGCCCATGACCCGAGGTCGGATGCGCCCCGCGCGCCCCACCCCCCATCGGGTCGACGACCTGGCCGCCGCCTTCGGCCTCGAGGCCCGGGCGGTGCCGCCGGACCTGGTGGTCACCTCCGTCACCTCCGACAGCCGGTCGGTCGTGCCGGGTGACCTGCTCGTGGCACTCCCCGGGGCCCGTACCCACGGCGCCCGGCACGCCGCGGAGGCGTGGCGGGCCGGGGCGGTGGCCGTGCTCACCGACCCGGCCGGAGCCGCTCTGCTCGGCCCGGAGGTGCCCGTGCTCATGGCAGCGGACCCCCGTGCCCTGCTCGGCCCGGTGGCTGCCGCCGTGCACGACCATCCGGCTCGTGCGCTGCGGACCTACGCGGTGACCGGGACCAACGGGAAGACCACCACCACGTACCTGCTCGACCGTCTCGAGCAGCTGCTCGGTCGGCGTACGGGCCTGGTGGGTACCGTCCAGACCCGGTCCGGCGACCGGGTGCTGCCGAGCCGGCTGACCACTCCGGAGGCGGACGAGCTGCAGGGTGTGCTGGCCGTGATGCGGCAGGACGGCGTCGAGTCGCTGGCCATGGAGGTCTCCTCGCACGCGCTGGTCGCCCGGCGGGTGGACGGGCTGGTGTTCGACGTGGCGGGGTTCACCAACCTCAGCCAGGACCACCTCGACTTCCACGGCGACATGGACAGCTACCTGGCGGCGAAGGCACGGCTGTTCACCCCGGAGCACGCCCGCCGGGGCGTGGTCGTGGTCGACGGACCCTGGGGCCGCCGGCTCGTGTCGTCCGCACGCATCCCGGTCGTCACCCTCGCCCCGGCCGGGCAGCTCGGGACCGACGCGGACTGGCGGGTGGACGGGCAGCCCGACGGCTTCCGCGTCCGGCACCGGGACGGGCGGACGGTGACCACGTCCACGACGCTGCCCGGCGCCTTCAACGTCACGAACGCGGCCCTGGCTCTGGTGATGGCCGTCGAGGCGGGTACCGATCCGGACGAGCTGCAGGCAGCCCTCGATCGCGCCGGCGGCCTGGCCGTGGCCGTGCCCGGCCGGATGGAGGTCATGGGCCGGGCACCGCGGGTCGTCGTCGACTTCGCACACAATCCTGAAGCGCTGGCGCGGGCGCTGGATGCGTTGGCTCCCAGCACTGCGGGCCGGCTCGTCGTCGTGTTCGGGGCGACCGGCGAGCGCGACACCGGCAAGCGCCCGCTGATGGGCCGGGTCGCCGCGGAGCGGGCCGACATCGTCGTCGTGACCGACGACGACCCGCACGGGGAGGCGCCCGGACCCATCCGCGCCGCAGTGCTGTTCGGCGCGCGGTCCGCGGGCCGCGCCGTGCCGGTGCACGAGATCGCCTCGCGCGCCGACGCCATCGCTCGGACCATCGCTGCGGTCCAGCCGCAGGACACCGTGCTCGTCGCCGGTCGTGGCCACGAGACCGTCCAGGACGTCGACGGCGTCGACGTGCCGCTCGACGATCGAACCGAGGCGCGCAGGGCTCTGGCCGCGCGGACGTCGGCAGCGGCCGGCCGGCCGTGACGAGGACGACCCTGCGGGCTCGAGGAGGCCGCCGGCCATGATCAGGCTCACCGCGGCCGAGGTGGCCGCCGCGACGGGCGGCCGGCTGGCAGCCGATCCCGGGACGGTGGTCGACGGACCGGTCGTCATCGACTCACGGTCGGTGCAGCCCGGCTCGCTGTTCGTGGCCCTGCCCGGGGAGCGGGTGGACGGCCACGACTATGCGGGCGCTGCCGCGTCGGCCGGCGCTGCGCTCGTGCTGGCCGGCCGACCGGTCGGCGTGCCGGCCGTGCTCGTCGAGGACCCCCAGGCGGCCCTCGGTCTGCTCGCCGCCGAGGTGCTGCGGCGGTTGCGGTCCGGTCTGACCGTCGTCGCCGTGACGGGTTCCTACGGCAAGACCACGACCAAGGACCTGCTGGCCCACCTGCTCAGCGGTCTGGGGTCGACCGTCGCGCCGGTCGGGTCCTTCAACAACGAGATCGGCATGCCGCTCACCGTGCTCCAGGTCGACGCGGCGACCCGCTACCTGGTGCTGGAGATGGGCGCCAGCGCGGTGGGCAACCTCACCTATCTCACCGGCATCGCCCCGCCCGACGTCGCCGTGGTCCTCGCCGTCGGTGCGGCACACCTGGGGCAGTTCGGCAGCATCGAGGCCGTGGCTCGGGCGAAGGGCGAGCTCGTCGAGGGCCTGACGCCCGGCGGGACGGCGGTGCTCAACGCCGACGACGAGCGGGTCGCCGCCATGGCGGGCCGGGCAGCGGGCCCCATCGTGACCTTCGGGCGCTCCGCGGCAGCCGACGTGCGCGCCGCGGACGTCGGGGTCGACGCTGCGGGGCGAGCGCACTTCCGGCTGGAGACGCCGGACGGGTCCTCGCACCCGGTCGCCCTGGGTCTGGTCGGCGAGCACCACCTGCACAACGCGCTGGCCGCGGCGGCCGTGGCGGTCCGGCTCGGGATGGCGCCGGAGCAGGCCGCCCGGCGGCTGTCCGGGACTGGCCCGGCCAGCCCGCACCGGATGCACGTCGTGGACCGGGCCGACGGGGTCACGGTCGTCGACGACGCGTACAACGCCAACCCGGGCTCCGTGCGTGCCGCGCTGCGCACGCTGGCCACGCTCGCCGGGCGCGACCGCCGATCGGTCGCCGTGCTGGGCGAGATGCGTGAGCTGGGCGCGGCCTCCCGCGCCGAGCACGAGGCGATCGGTCTCCAGGTGGTCCGCCTGAACATCGCGCTGACGGTCGTCGTCGGGCCCGCGGCCCGGGCGATCGCCGCCGGGGCGGTCCGCGAGGGGTCCTGGGGAGAGGAGGTCGTCACGGTCGACGACGTGGACGCCGCCGCGACGTTCCTGCGCGACGAACTGCGGCCAGGGGACGTCGTCCTGGTCAAGGCGTCCTTCGGTGCCGGGCTGTGGCGGCTGGCTGACCGGCTCGTCGCCGACCCGGTGGGCGCATGAGAGCCGTCCTCGTGGCCGGTGGGCTGGCCATGGTCGTGTCCCTGCTGGTCACGCCCCTGCTGATCCGGCTGCTGGTGCGCCACCAGCTCGGCCAGTTCATCCGGCAGGACGGCCCGACGGCTCACTACACGAAGCGCGGGACCCCCACCATGGGGGGCCTGGTCATCATCGGTGCCAGCCTTGTCGGCTGGGGAGGTGCGCTCCTGACCACCGGCCACCGCCCGTACGCCTCGGCGCTCCTCGTGTTCTTCCTCATGGTCGGTCTCGGGCTGGTCGGCTTTCTCGACGACTACCTCAAGATCTCCCGGCAGAACAGCCTCGGTCTCAAGGCTCGCTGGAAGATCCTCGGTCAAGGTCTCGTGGGCATCGCCTTCGCCGTGCTGGCCCTGCAGTTCCCCGACACCCTCGGACGCGCGCCCGCCTCCACCCGGATCTCCGTGGTCCGGGACACCAACCTGGACCTTGCGTTCGCCGGACGGACGCTCGGCATCGTGCTGTTCGTCTTGTGGGCCAATTTCCTCATCACGGCGTGGTCGAACGCGGTCAACCTCACCGACGGCCTGGACGGGCTCGCCACCGGCGTCTCGCTCATCGTGTTCGGGGCCTACGTCCTGGTTGGCGTGTGGCAGGTGAACCAGAACTGCCGGTTCCTCGGTGCGGCGGACCCACGCTGCTACGACACCCGGGACCCGTTGGCGATGGCGGTGGTGGCAGCGGCCATCACCGGGGCGTGCTTCGGGTTCCTGTGGTGGAACACCAGCCCGGCGCGCATCTTCATGGGGGACACCGGCTCGCTGGCCCTCGGCGGGGCGTTCGCCGGCCTGTCCATCGTGACGCACACGGAGGTGCTCGCGGCGATCATCGGCGGCCTGTTCGTGCTCGAGGTCCTCTCCGACGTGGTGCAAGTCGGGTTCTTCAAGCT
Source organism: uncultured Actinomycetota bacterium (assembly GCA_963703555.1). Lineage (GTDB taxonomy): Bacteria > Actinomycetota > Actinomycetes > Actinomycetales > Cellulomonadaceae > CAVPEV01. Next base: position 112,224 of record CAVPEV010000046.1, read on the forward strand.
GACCCGACGGCGGGTGCTGCGGATGGCTCCGTTGCATCACCACTTCGAGCTGTCCGGCTGGGGCGAGGTGACCATCGTCGTGCGGTTCTGGCTGATCGCAGGACTGTGTGTCGCGGCGGGCGCCGGTCTCTTCTACGGGGAGTGGGTGGCTGGGTAGGTGGCCCGCAGGCAGGTTGACCCTAGGGTCGTCGTCGCCGGGCTCGGGGTGTCCGGGCGCGCCGCCCGTGAGGCGCTGAGCGCCCGCGGGGCCCGTGTGGTCGCCGTGGACGAGCAGGCCGAAGGGGCCGATGTCACGGACGTCCAGGCGTTCCTGGCGGCCGGGGGTCTGCGTGAGGTGGACCTCCTCGTCGTGTCACCCGGCTGGGCACCCCACCATCCGCTGCTGGCGGCGGCACGGGCGGCCGGGGTGCCGGTGTGGAGCGAGGTCGAGCTGGCCTGGCGGATCCGCGCGGGCGGCGCGGCCGGGCCTGCGCCCTGGTTGGCGGTGACCGGGACCAACGGGAAGACGACCACGGTGGGCATGCTCGCGGCGGTGCTCGAGGCGGGCGGCGAGCGTGCCCGCGCGGTGGGCAACGTGGGCACTCCCGTCGTGCTCGCCGCGACGGACCCGACCGTCGACGTCCTGGCGGTGGAGCTGTCCAGCTTCCAGCTGCACCACACCTGGTCGATGTCGGCCGAGGCGGCGGCAGTGCTCAACGTCGCTGCGGATCACCTGGACTGGCACGGGTCGTTCGAGGCGTACGCCCGGGACAAGGGCCGCATCTACCAGCGGGTGCAGCGCGCCTGCGTGTACTTCGCTGCCGACGCCGTCACGGCGGACCTCGTGCGTCAGGCCGACGTGACGGACGGCGCGATCGCGGTCGGCTTCACCCTCGGGCCGCCCGGGGTCGGCCAGGTCGGTCTCGTCGAGGACGTCCTCGTCGACCGGGCGTTCACCACGCAACGATGGACCCACGGTGCCGACCTGGCCACGGTGGCCGACCTGGCCGCGCTGGCCGCGCCGGACGGCACGGTCCCTGCGCATGCGGTCGCCGATGCGCTCGCGGCGTCGGCGCTCGCCCTGGCCCACGGTGCGGCGCCCGACGCCGTCCGGGCCGGCCTGCGGGCCTACCGGCCGGGCGACCACCGGATCGCTCCGGTCGCCGTCGTCGACGGCGTGGCCTACGTCGACGACTCCAAGGCGACGAACGCGCACGCCGCGGCGGCCGCGCTGGCCGCGTTCCCCCCCAGGTCGGTGGTCTGGGTGGCGGGTGGTCTGGCCAAGGGGGCGAGCTTCGACGACCTCGTGGTCGGTCGCCGGGACCGGCTCGCCGCGGCGGTCCTCATCGGGCAGGACCCACAGCCGCTGGCCGGGGCCCTGACCCGACACGCGCCCGAGGTTCCCGTGGTACGGATCGACCCCGGCGACACTGGAACGGTGATGACCCGTGCCGTCCGGGAAGCTGCCCGCCTCGCAGCCGGGCTCGGTCCCGGGGTGACGGTCCTGCTCGCCCCGGCGTGCGCGTCGATGGACCAGTTCGCCTCCTATGCCGTGCGTGGCGAGGCCTTCGCCGACGCCGTCCGCGCCCTGGCGGCGACGTGATGACAGCGGCGCCCGCTCGCGTGGCGGCCGGCGCGCCTGCGCCCGGCACCGGCGCCGAGCCGGTCCGTGCCGGGTCTCGGTGGGGTCACTGGAACAGCGCGGTGACCAGCTACTACGTGATCATCGGGGCCACGGCGCTGTTGCTCATCCTCGGGCTGGTCATGGTGCTGTCGAGCTCGAGCGTCGAGTCGATCGCCGCCGGCCGGTCCCCGTACGCCGTGTTCGTCGATCAGGCGCGGTACGCGATCATGGCACTGCCCGTGGCCTGGGTGGCGTCCCGCCTGCCCAGCCGGCTCTATCAGCGGTGGGCGTGGCCCGTGCTCGGTCTGGCTGCCGTCCTCCAGCTGCTCGTCTTCGTCCCGGGCATCGGGTTCGGCGCGCACGGCAACCGCAACTGGATCCACCTGGCCGGCCTGACCGCTCAGCCGTCGGAGGCGATCAAGCTGGCCCTGGCCCTGTGGCTGGGTGCGGTGCTGTCCCGGAAGGCGTCGCTGCTGGGCGACTGGGGCCACGTCCTCGTGCCCGTCGTGCCCGTGTCCGGCCTGATGATCGGACTGGTCCTGCTCGGCCACGACCTGGGCACCGCCCTGGTGATGATGGTGCTGGTCGTCGGTGCGCTGTTCGTCGCCGGGGTGCCGATGCGCATGCTCACCGGCCTGGCGGCGATGGCCGGGCTGGTGGCCGGTGGCCTGGCGCTGACCAGTGACTCGAGGTTGTCCCGGATCATGTCCTGGTTCGGTGCGGGCTGCGACGTGCTCAACGAGTGCTACCAGACCGTGCACGGCGTGCAGGCCCTGGCGACAGGTGGCTGGGCCGGGCTGGGGCTCGGCCAGAGCCGGGAGAAGTGGTCCTACCTGCCCGAGGCCCACAACGACTTCATCTTCGCGATCATCGGGGAGGAGCTCGGTCTGGTGGGTACCCTCCTGGTGCTCGCCCTGTTCGCCCTCCTGGCGCTGGCCATGCTGCGCGTCATGCGGCGCCACCCGGACCCGTTCGTCCGGGTGACCACGGGCGCGGTGCTGTGCTGGGTGATCGGCCAGGCGATGGTGAACGTCGCCGTGGTGATCGGCCTGCTGCCGGTGATCGGGGTGCCGCTGCCGCTGGTCTCCGCCGGTGGCTCGGCGCTGGTGACCACCCTGGTCGCGATCGGCGTCGTCGTGTCGTTCGCCCGGTCCGAGCCCGGTGCGCGGGAGGCTCTGGCTGCTCGGCCCGGCGTGGTCCGGCGCTCGCTGGCCGTCATCGGGGCGTCCCGTGCCTGAGCGTTCCATCCTGCTCGCGGGCGGTGGCACGGCCGGCCACGTCAACCCGCTGCTCGCCGTGGCGGCGGAGCTGCGCCGACGCGACCCGCAGGCGCGCGTGACGGTGCTCGGCACGAGCGAGGGCCTGGAGTCGCAGCTGGTGCCGGAGGCTGGTCTGCCTCTGGTGGTGGTCCCACGGGTGCCCATGCCGCGCCGGCCCACGCCCGAGTGGTTCGGGCTCCCTGGTCGCCTGCGGGGCGCGGTCCGGGCCGCGGACCGCGCCATCCTCGACGCGCGGGTCGAGGTCGTGGTCGGGTTCGGCGGCTACGTGTCGACCCCGGCGTACCTGGCCGCGCACGCCCGGCGGCTGCCGATCGTCGTGCACGAGCAGAATGCCCGGCCCGGGGTGGCGAACCGGCTGGGGGCGCGGTGGGCCACCCGAGTGGCGGTGACCTTCCCCGGCACCCGGTTGCCGGGAGCCGTGGTGACGGGTCTGCCGCTGCGGCCCGCCGTGGTCGGGCTGCTGGCCGCCCGGCAGGCCGACCCGCAGGGCACCCGGGCGCGTGCCGCGGCCGACCTCGGCCTGGCCCCCGACCTGCCCACCCTCCTGGTCACCGGCGGCTCGCTCGGCGCGGTGAGCCTGAACGCGGCGGTCGCCGCGGCGGCGGCCGACCTGCTCGACGGCGCCCAGGTGCTGCACCTCACCGGCGCCGGCAAGGCGGAGGCGGTACGGGCTGCCGTGCGCGGGGTGCCGGGGGCCGAGCGGTACCACGTGCGGGAGTACCTCACCGAGATGGAGCAGGCGCTCGCGGTGGCGGACGTGGTGGTGTGCCGGGCCGGTGCGGGGACGGTGAGCGAGCTCACCGCGCTGGGCCTGCCTGCGGTGTACGTCCCTCTGCCGGTCGGCAACGGCGAGCAGCGGTTCAACGCTGCTGCCGTCGTGCAGGCCGGGGGCGGCCTGCTGGTGGCCGACGGTGCCCTCACCCCGGCCTGGCTGCACGAGCACGTCCGCGGTCTGCTCGTCGGCCCGGGTGCCGCGCAGCTGCGGGCTCGGATGGGTGCGGCGGCCGCGTCGGTCGGCATCCTCGATGCGACGGCGCGGGTCGCCGACCTCGTCGAGGATGCTCTGGCCGGGGCCGGGGCCGAGGCCGAGGGCGGGGGCGAGGCCGACGCGGCCCGCCGGGCCGGGCGGCTCGACGAACCGGCCCCGGCGGAGGTGGTCCCGCTGGCCGACCTCGGGCGCACGCACCTGCTCGGTGTCGGCGGCGCGGGCATGTCGGTCGTGGCCGAGCTGCTGGCGGCACGGGGTGTGGTCGTGAGCGGGTGCGACGCGCACGACGGTCCGGCCCTCGGGCGGCTGCGGGCTGCCGGCCTGCCCGTCGTGGTGGGTCATGACGTCGAGCACGTCGAGGCCGCTGACACGCTCGTGGTGACCAGCGCCGTGCGGCAGACGACGCCCGAGCTGGTCGAGGCACGCCGGCGGGGGCTTCGGGTGCTGCACCGCTCCCAGGCGCTGGTGGCGTTGATGGCCGGGCGGGACGTGGTGGCCGTCGCCGGCGCCCACGGCAAGACCACGACGTCGGCGATGGTCGCTGCCGCGCTGGTGGGCGCGGGCCTGGACCCGTCGGTGGCGATCGGCGGGACCGTACTCAGCGACGACGGGTCCGCCCGCGGGGCGCGCGCCGGCGCCGGCCGGCCGTTCGTCGCCGAGGCGGACGAGTCGGACGGGTCCTTCCTGGTGTACCGGCCCACGGTCGCGGTGGTGACCAACGTCGAGCCCGACCACCTGGACCACTACGGCACGACGGAGGCGTTCGAGCAGGCATTCGTCGACCTCACCGGACGGATCGTGGACGGCGGGCTGCTCGTGGCGTGCGCGGACGACGTCGGCGCCCGTCGGCTGGTCGAGCGCACCCGGGCGGGCCTCGGGCGCCGCGGAGTGCGGGTGGTCACGTACGGCACGGCGCCCGACGCCGACGTCGAGGTGGGTGCGATGGTGGCCGACGCGGATCGGGCGGTGTGGTCGGTGCCTCTGGCGCCGCGCCGACCGGACGCACCGGCGGCGGTCACGGTGGCGCTGTCGGTGCCCGGCGCGCAGAACGCGCTCGACGCAGCGGCTGCATGGCTCGCCGCGGTCGGCGTGGGGGCGGACCCAGCGGCGGCCGCCGAGGGGCTGGCGGCCTTCCGGGGGACCGCACGGCGCTTCGAGGTCCGTGGCCGGGCCGGCGGCGTCCTCGTCGTCGACGACTACGCCCACCACCCCACCGAGGTGGACGTGCTGCTGAGGCAGGCTCGGTCGGTGGCCGGCGCCGGTCGTGTCCTCGTCGTGTTCCAGCCGCACCTGTACTCGCGCACCAGGACGTTCGCGGAGCGGTTCGCCCAGACGCTCGATCTGGCCGACGTGGCCGTCGTCACCGACGTGTACGCCGCGCGGGAGGAGTGGGACCCCGACGTGTCGGGGGAGACGATCACCCGGCACGCGCGGCGGGCCGTGTCCGTCCCGGACCGGCACGACGCGGCACGGCGGGTCGCCGCTGCCGCTCTGCCCGGCGACCTCGTGCTCACCGTCGGGGCGGGCGACGTCACCGAGCTCGGTGCCGAGATCCTCGAGCTCCTGGCTGCACGCTCGTGAGCCCCCGCCGACCGCAGGCGCCGGTCCGGGTCGCCCCGGCGCGTCGGTCTGCGCAACGCGCACCGGCAGACCCTGCCGCTGTGCCGGTGCCGCCCCGGCGTGCCGCTGAGCGGCCGCCGGTCGGCTCGCGGTCCGGCACGGCGGCTGTGGGGCGGCACGGGCGGGTGCCGCCGGCGGGCCCGTCGGTGGTGTCGCAGGGTTCGGCCGCGCGGTTCGCCGAGCGTGCTCGCGCACGCCGCAGGCTCACGGTGCGTCGTGCGGCGATCCTCGGTGGTTGCCTGCTCGCGGCGGGCCTGCTGGCCTGGGTGCTGTTGTGGTCCCCGGTGCTGGGGCTGCGCGCCGACGACGTGCAGGTCTCCGGTGCGGGCGGGGTGGTGGACGTGCAGCAGGTTCGGGCCGTCGTCGGCGCGCACGACGGGACACCCCTGCCCCGGCTCGACCTGGGCGCGGTCCGGGCGGCGGTGCTCGACGTCCCCGGCGTCCGTGCCGTCGAGGTGAGCAGGGACTGGCCGCACGGTGTCGTCCTCGGGCTGGTCGCCAGGGAGCCGGTGGCCGCCGTCCCGGACGGGACCGGTTTCGGCCTGCTGGACGACGAGGGTGTCCAGGTCGGTCGGGTGGATACCGCGCCGAACGGTCTGCCGGTCGTCGACGTGCCGGCGGACGATCCCCGGACCGTGACCGCCGTGCTCGCCGTGCTGCACGGGTTGCCGCCCGGGCTCCTCGCGGACGTCGGCTCGGTGTCGGCGCAGTCCCTGGACACCGTGCGGCTCGGGCTGCGGGACGGCACGCAGGTGGAGTGGGGGAGCGCCGACCAGACAGCGCTCAAGGCCGCGGTGCTGCAGGCGCTGCGGGCTGCCCCGCAGAGCGCCGGGGCCCGGGTGGTCGACGTCTCCGCCCCGACCCTGCCGGTCACCCGCTGAGCGGGCCCGACGGTCCGCGCACCGGGCCGCGCGCGCACGACTCGCGGGCCCGCCGCAGGCACGAGTCGCGGGCGACACGCACCGCACGGTCGTTGATCCGGACGGGATGCACACCTACCGTCGCACACGACAGCAGGGTCTGACATAACTATAACCCTCTACCTGAGGGTGAATGTTTCCGACGATCCCCGCACGACACGACGAGAGGGACCTCCTGTGGCAGCTCCTCAGAACTACCTGGCGGTCATCAAGGTCGTCGGGATCGGCGGCGGCGGCGTCAACGCCGTGAACCGGATGATCGAGGTCGGTCTGAAGGGCGTGGAGTTCATCGCCGTCAACACCGACGCCCAGGCGCTGCTGATGTCCGATGCCGACGTCAAGCTCGACGTCGGTCGCGAGCTCACCCGAGGTCTCGGAGCGGGTGCAGACCCCGAGGTCGGTCGGCGAGCAGCCGAGGACCACACCGAGGAGATCGAGGACGTGCTTCGCGGGGCGGACATGGTGTTCGTCACCGCGGGGGAGGGCGGCGGCACCGGGACCGGCGGCGCACCCGTGGTCGCCCGGATCGCCCGCTCCCTCGGTTCACTGACCATCGGTGTCGTCACCCGGCCGTTCACCTTCGAGGGGCGGCGCCGCTCGGTGCAGGCCGAGACCGGGATCGAGGGTCTGCGGGCGGAGGTCGACACGCTCATCGTCATACCGAACGACCGTCTGCTGTCCATCTCCGACCGCTCGGTGTCGGTGCTCGACGCGTTCCGGTCCGCGGACCAGGTGCTGCTCTCCGGTGTCCAGGGGATCACGGATCTCATCACGACGCCCGGGCTGATCAACCTGGACTTCGCCGACGTCAAGTCCATCATGCAGGGTGCCGGGTCGGCCTTGATGGGCATCGGTTCCGCGCGCGGGGAGGACCGGGCCGTGCAGGCGGCCGAGCTGGCCATCTCGTCCCCGTTGCTGGAGGCGAGCATCGACGGTGCCCATGGCGTGCTGCTGAGCATCCAGGGCGGCTCCGACCTCGGGCTCTTCGAGATCAACGAGGCAGCACGCCTGGTCCAGGAGGCCGCGCACCCGGAGGCGAACATCATCTTCGGAGCCGTCATCGACGACGCCCTGGGTGACGAGGTGCGGGTGACCGTCATCGCTGCGGGGTTCGACAGCGGCTCTCCGTCGGTGCGTCACGATGCCCGGGCGCTGGGCCAGGTGGTCGGCGCCGACGGCGCACCGGCACCCGTGGTGGGGACGACGGGTGAGCCGGTAGCGGCGGGCGGCGGCCCGACGCACGCGGCGCCGCTCCCCGGTGTCCCGGTGGACGCCGAGCTGCCCCGGTTCCTCGACCCGACCGCAGAACCGCTCGAGGTGCCTCGGGTCCTGGAGGAGGGGTCGCGCACGCAGCCGGACGAGCTGGACGTGCCCGACTTCCTCAAGTGACGCCGGGCCGGCGAGCGGCCACCCCGGCGGACCTCGGGGGGCCGCCGGGCCTCGAGGTCCTCGAGGTGGATCTCGGGCCCCGGGTGCTCGCCGGCTTCACGCTGCGGGGGCGCGGCGGCAGCCCGGCTCCGTGGGCGGGTCTGAACCTCGGGCTGCACGTCGGGGACGATCCCGTCCGGGTCGCCGCGCACCGCGCCCGCGTGCAGGGCTGGGTCGGCGCCCCGGTCGCCTATGCCGACCAGCGCCACGGTGCCCTCGTGCACCGGGTGGACGCGGTGCCGACCGGCTCGGTGGTCGCCGTCGCGGACGCCCTCCTGACGACGCGGACCGACGTCGCCGTTGCCGTCCTGGTAGCCGACTGCGTCCCGGTCCTGCTGGCGGATCCGGCCGCGGGTGTGGTGGCGGCCGTGCACGCCGGCCGGCGCGGGCTGGTCGCCGGGGTCCTGCAGGCGGCGCTCGCTGCCCTGGAGGATGCCGGGGCGGACCTGTCGCGCACCCGCGCGGTGGTGGGGCCGGCCATCGACGGCGCTGCCTACGAAGTGCCGGCCGACCTGCAGGCCGAGGTCGCGGAGCTGGTCCCGGAGGCGGCCTGCACGACGGCGTGGGGCACCCCGGGTCTGGACCTGCCGGGCGCCGCTTCCGCCGTGCTGATGCGGGCCGGCGTCGCCGTCCACCGGGTCGCGGCGTCCACGTGGTCCGACCCGCGGCTGTACTCCTACCGCAGGGCCCGGGACGGGGCCGGACCCCGGGCCATGGCCGGTACGACCGGCCGGTTCGCCGGTGTGGTGCGCCTGCTCGACGCGCCGCGTGTCGTCCCGGTCGGACGGCGTGAGTGGCACTAGCCTGGCCCGCAGGTCACCGACACACGCACAGGACGGGGAACCCGATGGCCGGAGCGCTGCGCAGGACGATGCTGTACCTCGGCCTCGCCGACGACGCGGGTGAGCAGGCCGTCGAGGATGACGGCTACGACGAGTCGGAGATGACGATGGCCGAGGAGCACCAGGCCCAGGTGACGCCGCTGCGGCGAGCATCCGTCCAGGCCGTCGCACCTGCTGGCGAGCTGCGGCGGATCACCACCGTCCACCCACGCTCCTACAACGACGCCCGGACGATCGGTGAGGCCTTCCGCGAGGGCACACCGGTGATCATCAACCTCACCGACATGGACGACGCGGACGCGAAGCGGTTGGTGGACTTCTCGGCCGGCATCGTGTTCGGCCTGCACGGTGCGATCGAACGGGTGACGAGCAAGGTCTTCCTGCTCTCCCCCTCGCATGTGGAGGTCATCGGCGAAGAGGGCTCGGACGCCCCGCGGTCGACCTTCTACAACCAGAGCTGATGCACGTCGTCGCGAGCCTGGCGTCGCTGATCGTCTCGCTCTTCGTGCTGGTCCTGTTCGTGCGGCTGATCTTCGACTGGGTAGCGTTGTTCGCGCGGGACTGGCGCCCGCGCGGTGTCGCTCTGGTCGTGGCCGAGGCCACGTACACGGTCACGGACCCGCCGTTGCGGTTCCTGCGGCGCCTCATCCCACCGCTGACCATCGGAGCGGTCCGGCTGGACCTGGCGTTCCTCGTCCTGCTGCTGGCCTGCTCCGTGCTGCTGTCGCTGCTGAGCGCCCTGTGACTCGCGCCGCCTGGGCGCCGGCACGCCGCGGCGCGCCCGTGCGCGGATGCGTCAACGCCGTGACACTCCGCTACGGTGACTCCAGACGGTCGGTGAACTCGCGCTGGCCTGAGCAGCTCGACCTGAAGAGGTGACGACGGTGGAACCGCTGACCGCGGAAGAAGTGCTCCACGTGAAGTTCACGGCGACCAAGTTCCGCGAAGGTTACGACCAGGACGAGGTCGACGACTTCCTCGATCGGGTGGTCGCGACGCTGCAGGGGCTCCAGGGTGAGAACGACGACCTGCGCGGCAAGCTCGCGGCAGCGGAGCGGCGCGTCGCCGAGCTGACCCGGCAGTCCGCCCGGACGGGCGAGCCGCCCGCCGAGGCCGAGCCCGAGCCGGCCCCGCGGTTCAGCGCACCAGCGCCGGTGGTGGCGCCCGTCCAGGTCGCGGCCGAGGCGGCGCCGATCGCGGTCAGCGCGCCCGTGCCGGTCGCCGGCGGGGAGCCGGAGTCCGCGACGGGGATGCTCATGCTGGCCCAGAAGCTGCACGACGACTACGTGCGCAGCGGCCAGGAGGAGGGTGAGCGGCTCATCGCCGAGGCCCGCGCCCAGGCGGCGCGGATCGTCCGCGAGGCGGAGGAGACCAGCGCCCGCACCCTGAGCCAGCTGGAGCAGGAGCGGTCATTGCTGGAGCGGAAGATCGACGAGCTGCGGGTCTTCGAGCGCGACTACCGCACGCGGCTGAAGAGCTACCTGGAGAACCTGCTCGGCGACCTGGACAACCGGGGCGGCGCGCTGGACAACCGGGGCGGCGCGCTGGACAGCCGGGGCGGCGCGCTGGCGTCGCCGCAGCCCGGACACGGCCTGCGCGACGGCCTGGGAATCTGACCTCGCCGGACGTCCGCGGTCCCGCAGGCGCCCGGAGCACGGTACCGGGCGCGTCGGGGTTGTGCTGGGCGCCGCGCACCCGTAGTCTCTGCGGACCTCACGACAGATCTGGGGGGTTCTCGTGACCGTCAACGACCCGGTGAGCGCGGCGCGACCGCGCACGCTACCCGACCTTGGCCGCCTGGCAGCCCGGCTGCCCGTGCGGCCGGGTGAGGACCCATGGTCCGCGGAGGAGCTCAGCAGCCTGACGGAGAGCCTGGTCGCCGAGATCGACCGGCTCACTGCCGAGCTGGCCAAGGCCGATGCCGACCTGACCGAGCTGTTGCGCAACTCCGGGGACGGGGCCGGTGACGACCAGGCCGACTCCGGCTCGACGGCCCTGGAACGCGAGCACGAGCTGACACTGGTGAACAACGCCCGCGACATGTTGAACCAGACGTCCCACGCACTGGGCCGGATCGCCGCCGGGACCTTCGGTACGTGCGAGTCGTGCGGCTCGCCCATCGGCAAGGCGCGGCTGCAGGCGTTCCCGCGGGCGGTGCTGTGCGTGACGTGCAAGCAGCGCGAGGAGCGTCGCTGACGCGACCCTAGACTCCTGGGCGTGCCGACCGAGCCTGCCCCTGTCGTCGAGCCCGCCCGGCGGGTGCGACTCCTGCGACTGCTCGTCCTCCTGGCGGCGGGGACACTGGTGGTGGACCAGCTGACGAAGGCGTGGGCGATCGCGGCGCTGTCGGACGGTGTGGCCAGGCCGCTGCTCGGAGCCCTGTTCGGGCTGCGCCTCGTGTTCAACTCGGGTGCAGCCCTGTCCCTGGGGACCGGGATGACCGGCCTGCTCACCCTCGTTGCGTGCGCGGTCGTCGTCGTCGTCGTCCGCACCGCGCGTCGGCTGGGCTCGACCGGCTGGGCGGTAGCCCTGGGCCTGCTGCTCGGCGGGGCGCTGGGCAACCTCGTGGACCGGTTCCTGCGGGCGCCCGGGCCCGGTCGGGGGCACGTCGTCGACTTTCTCGCCTATGCGGACTGGTTCGTCGGGAACGTGGCGGACATCGCGATCGTCCTGGCGGCGGTGTTGCTGACCGTGCTGGCGGGCCGGGGTGTGCGGCCGGACGGCACCCGGGAGGGCGATCGCCGGTCGGCCGGTGGCGACGGCGCTCAGGCCGCGACCGACGTCGTGGCCGATCCGCCCGGCGACGCGTCCGACCGCGCTGGGCAGCCGACCCCGCCAGGGGGTCCCGATGCCTGACCTCAGGTCGCTGCCGGTGCCTGACGGCCTGGCCGGGGAGCGGGTGGACACGGGCGTGGCCCGGTTGCTGGGCCTGCCGCGACCGCGCGTCGCCGAGCTCGCCGCGGCCGGGGCGGTACGCGTCGACGGGCGGGTGCAGCGCAAGTCGGACCGCCTCGTGCCGGGCGCCTGGCTCGAGGTGGAGCTGCCCGATGTGGCCCCGCGGCAGGCCGTCGCGGCGGAGCCGGTCCCCGGCCTGCTGGTGGTGTACGACGACGCGGACCTCGTCGTCGTCGACAAGCCCGTGGGCGTGGCCGCGCACCCCTCGCCCGGCTGGACGGGGCCGACCGTCGTGGGTGCCCTGGCCGCCGCCGGGTACCGGGTCGCCACCTCGGGGGCGGCGGAGCGCCAGGGCGTGGTGCACCGGCTGGACGTGGGCACGTCGGGGCTCATGGTGGTCGCGAAGAGCGAGCACGCCTACCGCGTGCTGAAGCGGGCCTTCAAGGAGCGGACGGTGGACAAGGTGTACCACGCGCTTGTGCAGGGGCACCCGGAGCCCACCGCGGGGACGATCGACGCACCCATCGGCCGGCACCCGAGCGCCGACTGGCGGATGGCCGTGGTCGCGGGCGGGCGCCCGTCGGTGACGCACTACCAGGTGCTGGAGATGCTGCCGGCGGCCTCGCTCGTCGAGGTGCGCCTGGAGACGGGCCGCACCCACCAGATCCGCGTGCACTTCGCCGCCATCCATCACCCGTGCGTGGGCGACCTCACCTACGGTGCGGACCCGGGCCTCGCGGAGCGGGCCGGCCTGCACCGCCAGTGGCTGCACGCGGTCCGGCTCGGCTTCGAGCACCCCACCACCGGCCGTTGGCTGGAGCTCACGAGCGACTACCCGCAGGACCTGCAGGCCGCGCTCGCCGCCGTGCGCGGACCCCAGGGCTGAGCCGGGTCCGGGCGCCGCCCGACCTAGGATGGCGGGCATGGCAGCCGCGGGCGGATCCGACTTCGTCCACCTCCACGCGCACACCGAGTACTCCATGCTCGACGGCGCCGCCCGGGTCGAGGACCTCCTCACCGAGGCGGAGCGGATCGGCCAGCGGGCGCTGGCGATCACCGACCACGGCTACCTGTTCGGGGCGTACGACTTCTGGTCGCGGGCGCGGGCGCACGGCATCAAGCCGATCGTGGGCGTCGAGGCGTACATGACGCCGGGAACCAGTCGGTTCGACCAGTCCCGGGTGCACTGGGGCGACGCCTCCCAGGCCGCCGACGACGTGTCGGCGCGCGGCGCCTACACCCACCTCACGCTGCTGTCCCGCACCACGGAGGGCATGCACAACCTCTTCCGGCTCGGCTCGTTGGCGTCCCTGGAGGGTCAGGTCGGCAAGTGGCCGCGGATCGACCGGGAGATCCTCTCGCGCTACGCCACAGGTCTCATCGGATTCTCGGGGTGCCCGTCCGGAGAGGTGCAGACGCGCCTGCGGCTCGGCCAGTGGGACGAAGCCGTCCGGGCCGCCGGCGAGCTGCAGGACATCTTCGGCCGAGACAACTTCTACGTGGAGGTCATGGACCACGGGCTGGAGATCGAGCGCCGGGTGATCGCCGATCTCGTGCGGCTGGCCACGACCATCGACGCTCCACTGGTGGCGACCAACGACCTGCACTACACGCGCCGGGAGGACGCGACCGCCCACGAGGTGCTGCTGTGCGTCCAGTCGGGGTCGACGCTGGCCGATCCGGGCCGGTTCAAGTTCGACGCCGAGTCCTTCTACCTGCGCTCGGCGCAGGAGATGCGGGCCCAGTTCGCCGAGCTGCCGCAGGCGTGTGACGCGACGGTGCGCATCGCCGAGCAGTGCGAGGTCGAGTTCGCCACCGGCGCCAACTACATGCCCCGGTTCGACGTCCCGGCGGGGGAGAACGAGGACTCCTGGTTCGTCAAGGAGTTGGAGCGCGGCCTGCACCGGCGTTATCCCGGCGGGGTGCCTGACACGGTGCGCCGGCAGGCCGAGTACGAGGCGGGGGTCATCACCCAGCTGGGCTTCTCCGGCTACTTCCTCGTCGTCGCGGACTTCATCGGCTGGTCGAAGTCGCAGGGGATCCGGGTCGGACCCGGTCGCGGTTCGGCGGCCGGCTCCATGGCGTCCTATGCGCTGGGCATCACCGAGCTGGACCCGCTGGTGCACGGGCTGATCTTCGAGCGGTTCCTCAACCCGGAGCGGGTGTCCTGGCCGGACATCGACGTGGACTTCGACGAGCGGCGGCGCGGTGAGGTGATCCGCTACGTCACGGACAAGTACGGCGAGGACCGGGTCGCCCAGATCGTCACCTACGGCACCATCAAGGCCAAGCAGGCACTGAAGGACTCTGCCCGGGTGCTCGGGTACCCGTTCGCGATGGGAGAGAAGCTCACCAAGGCGATGCCGCCGGCGGTGATGGGCAAGGACGTGCCACTGTCCGGCATGCTCGACCCGAGCCACCCGCGGTATGCCGAGGCCGAGGAGTTCCGCCAGGTCGTCGCCGACGACCCGGACGCGCAGCAGGTGGTCGCCACGGCGCGGGGGCTGGAGAACCTCAAGCGGCAGTGGGGCGTGCACGCGGCGGGCGTCATCATGTCCAGCGCGCCGCTCATCGACGTGGTGCCGATCATGAAGCGGCCGCAGGACGGTGCCGTCATCACCCAGTTCGACTACCCCACGTGCGAGGGGCTCGGGCTGATCAAGATGGACTTCCTCGGGCTGCGCAACCTCACCATCCTCGACGATGCGCTGGCCAACATCGTGTCCAACGGCAAGGAGCCGGTGGTCCTGGAGGCTCTGGCGCTGGACGACGTCCCGACGTTCGAGCTGCTGGCCCGCGGCGACACGCTCGGGGTGTTCCAGCTCGACGGCGGGCCCATGCGCTCGCTGCTGCGGCAGATGCGACCGGACACCTTCGAGGACATCTCCGCCGTGCTCGCGCTGTACCGGCCCGGACCCATGGGGGTCGGGTCGCACATCAACTACGCGCTGCGCAAGAACGGCCTGCAGGCCATCGAGCCGATCCACCCCGAGCTGGCCGAGCCGCTCCGGGAGGTCCTCGAGCCGACCTACGGGCTGATCGTCTACCAGGAGCAGGTGCAGAAGGCGGCGCAGATCCTCGCCGGCTACACCCTGGGCCAGGCCGACCTGCTCCGGCGGGCGATGGGCAAGAAGAAGAAGGAGATCCTCGACAAGGAGTTCGTGCCGTTCCGGGCCGGTATGCGCGAGCGCGGCTATTCCGATGCCGCGATCCATGCCGTGTGGGACGTCCTCGTCCCGTTCTCCGGCTATGCGTTCAACAAGGCGCACACCGCCGGGTACGGTCTGGTGTCCTACTGGACGGCCTACCTCAAGGCCAACTACCGCACGGAGTACATGGCCGCCCTGCTCACCAGCGTCGGCGACGACAAGGACAAGTCCGCGCTGTACCTCAACGAGTGCCGCCGGATGGGCATCACCGTGCTGCCGCCGGACGTCAACTCCTCGACGAAGTACTTCAGCGCGGTCGGGGAGGACATCAGGTTCGGCCTGTCCGCGGTGCGCAACGTCGGGGCGAACGTGGTCGATGCGGTGGTCGCCACACGGGAGCAGAAGGGTGCGTTCATCTCCTTCACCGACTTCCTGGCGAAGGTGCCCGCCGTGGTGTGCAACAAGCGGACGATCGAGTCGCTCGTCAAGGCCGGGGCATTCGACTCCCTGGGGCACGCCCGTCGGTCCCTGCTCCTCGTCCACGAGCAGGCCGTCGATGCGGTGATCGGCGTCAAGCGTCGGGAGGCGGAGGGGCAGTTCGACCTGTTTGCCGACCTCGGCGGCACGGACGAGGGGTTCACCGTCGCGGTTCCCCACCTGCCGGACTGGGACAAGAAGCAGCGCCTGGCGTTCGAGCGGGAGATGCTCGGCCTGTACGTCTCCGACCATCCCCTGGCGGGGCTGGAGCACGTGCTCGCCGCGGCCTCGGACACCTCGATCGCCCAGCTGCTCGCCGACGACACCCGCGCGGACGGGTCGGTCGTGACGGTGGCGGGTCTGATCACGTCGCTGCAGCGCAAGATGTCCAAGCAGGGCAACCCGTGGGCCGTCGCCGTGGTGGAGGACCTCGAGGGCTCGGTGGAGGTGCTGTTCTTCGGCGAGACCTACCTCGCCTACTCCACGGTGCTGGCCGAGGACGCGGTCGTCGCCGTGCGGGGTCGGGTGCGCCGGCGCGACGACGTGGTGCAGCTGCAGGCCGTTGAGGTCTCGTTGCCCGACGTCTCCGCGGCGGGCACGGACACCCCGATCGTCGTGTCGCTGCCGGTGGCCCGGTGCACGCCGCCGCTGGTCGAGCGCCTGCGGGAGGTGCTGCAGACCCACCCGGGTGTCACCGAGGTGCACCTGCGCCTGACCAGCCCCGGTCGCGCCACCGTGATGCGCATCGACGACGGCCTGCGGGTGGAGCGCTCCTCGGAGCTGTTCGCCGACCTCAAGGCGCTGCTGGGACCGGCCTGCCTGGCCACGGCCTGAGTCGATCGCTGAGGCGTGCGGCCGGGGCAGGCCGTGCGGGGCGGGTCGCCCGACCCGCGGGTCGGACGGGAGCCCCCGGTAGCATCGGTGCGTGATCTCCCGCATCGACCTGCGTGGCCAGCGTCCGTCCCGCCGTGAGCTCGTCGCCGCCCTGCCCCGGGCCGAGGTGGACGTGGAGCATGCCGCGGCGGCGGTCGCGCCGGTGCTCGCCGACGTCCGCTCGCGCGGCGCCGCCGCGCTGCGCGACCTGGCCGAGCGGTTCGACGGCGTGCGCCCGACGCACCTGCGGGTGCCGACCGACCGGCTGCGCACCGCACTGGACGAGCTGGACCCCGCGGTGCGGGACGCCCTGACCGAGACGATCCGCCGGGTCCGAACCGTGCACGCCGCGCAGCGGCCGTCGCCATTGGCCGTCGACGTGGCCCCCGGGGCACAGGTCCGGCAGCGCTGGATCCCCGTCCGCCGGGTCGGCCTGTACGTGCCCGGCGGTCTGGCGGTCTACCCCTCGTCGGTGGTGATGAACGTGGTGCCGGCCCAGGAGGCCGGCGTCGGCTCGTTGGCGGTGGCCTCCCCGCCGCGGGCCGAGTGTGGCGGACTGCCGGACCCCGTCGTGCTGGCCACCTGCGCGCTGCTCGGCGTCGACGAGGTGTACGCGGTGGGCGGCGCCCAGGCGGTGGCCATGTTCGCCTACGGGGCGGGCGGCAGCGAGGAGGTCGACGGCCCGATCCTGTGTGAGCCCGTCGACCTGGTCACCGGGCCGGGCAACGTCTACGTCGCCGCAGCCAAGCGGCTGGTACGGGGGCTGGTCGGCATCGACTCCGAGGCCGGCCCCACCGAGATCGCCATCCTGGCCGACGACACCGCCGACCCGGAGCAGGTGGCAGCGGACCTGGTGAGCCAGGCCGAGCACGACCCGCTGGCCGCCGCCGTCCTGGTGACACCGTCCGGCCGGCTGGCCTCGGCGGTGGAGGAGGCCCTCGCCGTACGGGCGAGGAGCACCGCCAGTGCGGAGCGTGTCGCGCAGGCGCTCGGGGGGAGCCAGTCGGCCATCGTGCTCGTCGACGACCTCGCCGCCGGGCTCGACGTGGTGAACGCCTACGGCGCGGAGCACCTCGAGGTGCAGACCGCCGACGCGGTCGCCGTCGCCCAGCAGGTCACCAGCGCCGGGGCGATCTTCGTCGGCCCGTACTCCCCGGTGTCGCTGGGGGACTACATGGCCGGCTCGAACCATGTGCTGCCGACCGGTGGGTGCGCCCGCTTCTCCAGCGGGCTGGGGGTGCACAGCTTCCTGCGGGCCGTGCAGGTCGTCGAGTACGACGCCGCCGCCCTGGCAGACGTCGCCGATCGCATCGTGACGTTGGCCGACGCGGAGCGCTTGCCCGCCCACGGCGAGGCGGTACGCGCCCGGGCGTGACCCCGGGGCAGGGGCCAGGCTGCTCGACAGTGACACCGGGTGCTACGACCCGGCGCCCCATCGCAAGGCCCATCCCGGTACTGGCTAGCATCGACGCCGTGACCGTGCCCACCGCCCGTCCCCGCCTCCCGCTGCGCGCCGAGCTCGTCGGGCTGGAGCCCTACGGCGCGCCGCAGCTGGACGTCCCGGTCCTGCTGAACGTCAACGAGAACCCCTACCCGCCCAGCGCCGAGGTCGTGGCGGACATCGCCGCCGCCGTGGCCCGGGCCGCGGCGGGCCTCAACCGGTACCCGGACCGGGACTTCCTGGCGCTGCGCGCGGACCTGGCGGACTACCTGGCCGTCGAGTCCGGGGTGCGCCCGGCGGCCGGGCAGGTGTGGGCGGCGAACGGCTCCAACGAGGTCATGCTCCACGTCCTGCAGGCGTTCGGCGGCCCCGGGCGCACGGTGCTGTCCTTCGCGCCCACCTACTCGATGTACCCCGAGTACGCCCGGGACACCGCCACCGCGTGGGTCGCGGCGCCCCGCGAAGAGGACTTCAGCCTCGACCCGGTGCGCGCCGCTGCGGCGGTCGCCGAGCACGCGCCCTCCGTCGTGCTGCTGGCCAGCCCGAACAACCCCACCGGCGCGGCCGCGCCCGCAGCCACCGTGCAGGCCGTGCTCGACGCGGCGGCCGCGGTGCCCGCCGGATGTGTGGTGGTCGTCGACGAGGCGTACGCCGAGTTCCGTCGGGCGGGCACGCCCAGCGCGCTCGAGCTGCTCGGCGACCACCCCCACCTGGCCGTCTCGCGCACGATGTCCAAGGCGTTCGGGCTGGCCGGTGCCCGGGTGGGCTACCTCGTCGCGGACGCGGCCGTGGTCGACGCGCTGCGGGTCGTGCGCCTGCCCTACCACCTCTCGACCGTGACACAGGCCGTCGCCCGGGCGGCGCTGGCCCACGCCCCCGAGCTGATGGCGCAGGTCGGTGCGCTGCGTACCGAGCGCGACCGGCTGGTCGGGTGGCTGCGCGGGCGCGGGCTGCGGGTGGTGGAGTCCGACGCCAACTTCGTCCTGTTCGGTCTGCTCGACGATCGCCACGCGGTCTGGCAGGGTCTGCTGGACCGGGGGATCCTCATCCGCGAGGTGGGACCCGACGGGTGGCTGCGCGTGTCGGTCGGCACGCCGGCGGAGATGGCGGCGTTCCGGGCCGCCCTGGTGGAGGTGGCGGGTCTGTGAGCACATCCGGGCTGCCCGCGCGCACGGCGCGCGTGGAGCGGACGACGAGCGAGTCGACGGTGGTCGTCGAGCTGGACCTGGACGGCACCGGGCGCACCGACGTGACGACCGGCGTGCCGTTCTACGACCACATGCTCACGGCGCTGGGGCGTCACGCGCTGTTCGACCTGACCGTCCGGGCCGGCGGGGACACGGACGTCGACGTGCACCACACGGTCGAGGACGTCGCGATCGCCCTCGGCGACGCGCTGCGTGGGGCGCTCGGCGACAAGGCGGGCATCGCGCGGTTCGCCGATGCCACGGTCCCGCTCGACGAGGCGTTGGCTCAGGTGGTCGTGGACGTGTCGGGGCGGGGCTACTGCGTGCACACCGGCGAGCCGCCGGGCCAGGAGTACCACCTGATCGGCGGGCAGTTCACCGGGTCGCTCACCCGGCACGTCATGGAGTCGATCGCGCTGCACGCGGGGATCTGCCTGCACGTGCGCGTGCTCGCCGGGCGCGACCCGCACCACATCGTGGAGGCGCAGTTCAAGGCGCTCGCCCGCGCGCTGCGCGGGTCGGTCGCGCTCGACCCTCGGGTGCAGGGTGTGCCGAGCACGAAGGGCACGTTGTGACCGACGACCTGGACGCCGAGCTGGCCGAGCTGGCCGAGCCGCGGCCGCTGGCCGCGGTCGTGGTGACGCAGGCCGCGGTGGCTGCGCCGCTGGCGGCGGCCTGCGCACTGTCCGGCGTGGTGGCCGACATCGCGCCGTCGCCCATCGGTGCCCTCGTGGTCCCCCGGGACCCCACGCACGGTCCGGACACCGCGGCGGCGCTGTCACAGCTGCTGCGCGGCAGCACGGTGCTGCTCCTGGTGCGTTTCGCCGACCGGGTGGACGCGACGCGGTGGGAGTCCGGCGTGCAAGCCGAGGAGCTCGCATCCGGGCTGGTCCTCGCCGAGGCGCCGGTGGTGCTGGAGGACCTGCTGCTCGGCACGGTGGCGATCGGTGAGCTGGACGACGTGGTCACGAGCGCAGGGATGTCCCGGTGGCAGGCGGCCCGGACGCTGGGCTCGACCGCCCGCGGCGCGCGCCGGCGTCGCTGACCGCGGCCCAGCCGACGGCTCCACGTGGCTGCTGATCCAGCACCGTGGCCCGGCAGCCCTGCCGGTACCCTGAGGACGTGGCCTCCGCTCCCCGAGTCGTCGTGCTGGACTACGGCTTCGGCAACGTGCGCTCGGCGGTGCGGGCCCTGGCTCGGGTCGGAGCCGACGTGGAGCTCACCGCCGACCGGACCGCGGCCGAGGAGGCCGACGGGCTCGTCGTGCCCGGTGTCGGGGCGTTCGCCGCCGTCATGGCGGGGCTGCAGCGGGTGCGCGGGGACCAGGTCGTGGAGCGGCGGCTGGCCGGCGGCCGGCCGGTGCTGGGCATCTGCGTCGGGATGCAGGTGATGTTCGCCGCGGGAGAGGAGCACGGGGTGCACACGGAGGGCCTGGGCGAGTGGCCCGGCGTCGTCGACCGGCTCGACGCACCCGTCGTGCCCCACATGGGGTGGGCGCAGGTGGATCCGCCGGTCGGCTCCCGGCTGTTCGCCGGGGTGGCGGGCGAGCGGTTCTACTTCGTGCACTCCTATGCTGCGCGCAGCTTCCCGCTGCCCGGGTCGCGTGCGCTGCGCACCCCGCAGGTCACCTGGGCCGACCACGGCGGCCCGTTCGTCGCGGCCGTGGAGGACGGTCCGCTGTCGGCCACCCAGTTCCATCCGGAGAAGTCCGGGGACGCGGGCGCGGCGCTGCTGAGCAGCTGGGTCGCATCGCTGAGCTGAGGTCGGGTCGACCCACGGTGAGCACCACCACGCACGAGCCCGGAGGAGGACCGGTGACCGCACGCCTGCAGCTGCTGCCCGCCGTCGACGTGGCCGACGGGCGGGCCGTGCGGCTCGTCCGTGGCGAGGCCGGCTCGGAGACCGTCTACGGCGACCCGTTGACCGCCGCCCTGGACTGGCAGGCCGCTGGGGCGGAGTGGGTGCACCTGGTGGACCTGGACGCCGCGTTCGGTCGTGGCTCCAACCTGCCGCTCGTGGCCGAGGTGGTGGGCGAGCTGTCCGGGCTCGGCGTGCAGGTGGAGGTGTCCGGGGGCATCCGCGACGACGCCGGCCTGGACCGTGCGCTGGCCACGGGGGCAACCCGGGTGAACCTGGGCACCGCAGCCCTCGAGGACCCGGCCTGGACCGCTCGGGCGATCGCCCGACACGGTGGCGCGGTCGCCGTCGGCCTGGACGTCCGCGGCACGACCCTCGCCGCGCGAGGGTGGACCCGCCACGGTGGCGACCTGTGGGAGGTCCTCGCCCGGCTCGACGACGCGGGCTGTGTGCGCTACGTGCTCACCGACGTCACGAAGGACGGCACGCTGGGTGGGCCCAACCTCGAGCTGCTCGCCGCCGTGTGCGCCCGGACCCCGGCGCCGGTGGTCGCGTCAGGTGGTGTGTCGAGCCTGGCGGACCTGCAGGCGCTGCGCGCGCTGGTCCCGGCAGGGGTGGAGGGTGCCATCGTCGGCAAGGCACTGTACGAGGGGGCGTTCACCCTTGGTGAGGCGCTCGACGTCGCCGGCCGCCCGGACACCTGACCGTCGGCAGGTCGCCGGGGCCCGCTCAGGGCGTGGCGCAGGAAGCGACGGGGGCGAACGACGCGTCGTCGGCCAGCAGGGTGCGCAGCATGCCCACCGGGACCACGAAGCTCTGGTCCGCGTCGTTCTTCGCGTACACCACGCCGACCACCCGGCCCGTGGCGTCCAGGACGGCGGATCCCGAGCTGCCCGGCTCCACCGGCGCGTCGGTGACGACCACCTCCCCGATCGTCTCGTGCAGCGGGTCGGTCGTCCTGGCGATGACGTGGCCGCTGGTCACCGTGAGCTGACCGCCACCGGGGTAGCCCACCACGCTCACGGCGTCACCGATCGTCGGGTCGGCGGTGGCGAGCCTGGGGACGGCCGGCAGGTCGGCTGCGGTGCGGACCAGGGCGAGATCGGCGATGCCAGCGGCGCTCGCGGCCGCGACGGCCACGTCGCGGCCGTCGTAGGTGGACAGCTGCAGCTGCGCAGCGCCGGCCACGACGTGCCGGTTGGTGACGAGGGTGTGGGCGTCCAGGGCGAAGCCCGAGCCGGTGGACAGCGCGTCACAGCCCACGTTGCGGACGCGCACGGCGATCCGCCGGGCCACGTCGAAGCCGTCCGCGGAGAGGAAGCCCGGGTCGACCGGCGTCGGCGTCGCGGACCCGACGATCGTGGCCGGCACGGGTCCGGGCAGCTCGGGCAGCGCACCGCACCCGGTCAGACCGACCACGGCGGCGACGGTGCCTGCCAGGCGGAGCGCCCGCCGGGTCGCGCCGTCCCGGGTCGCCCTGTGCCCGGCCACCCCGCGCCGCGCCACCCCGCGCCATGTCATGGCGACAGCTCCTGCTGCAGCTGCGCGTTGGCGTCCGTGGCCGACCGGCACAGGTCCTGCACCTGAGAGCTGAACCGGGCGAGGTCGGTGGGGTCGTAGGCCGCGGCGTCCTGTAGATAGCCGATGAGCTGGTCCTGCCCGCCGATGCACGCGGTCAGGGCCGAGGCGACCTTGCCGGCTGCGGCGGTGACGCGCTGCTGGTAGTCGACGAGCTGGCGCTGCAGCTCGCGGTCGTCACCCAGCTGCGCCTTCTCGTCGGCGAGCTGGGTGATCCGCTCCTGGGCGGCGGACAGCTGGCTGCTCACCTCGGCGAGCGCGGCCCGACTCTGGTCCAACCTGGTCTGGACGTCGGCCAGCTGGTCCGCACCGCTGCGGGCCCGGTCCTCCCATGCGGTGCTGCTGTCCTGCCACTGCCGGGTGGCGACGGCCAGGTATCCGCCCAGCCCCAGGACCACCACGAAGGCCGTGACGAGCGCCGCCGTCAGCCACCGGTGGCCGGTGCGGCCCCGCGACGGCTCGTTCTCCCCGGGCTGCGGAACGCGCAGGGCGGCGGCCTCCGTGCCGGCGAAGGGCCCTGCGCGGTCCGTGCCGGGGAGGTCGTCCGTGCCGGCGAGCGTGCCGACGTCGTCCGCCCCCGCCGCCGCCGCCGCGCCGTCCGCACCCAGCGGTGCTGGAGAGGTCACGGCGTCAGGATAGAGGCTGCCGGCCGACTCCAGGGGCCCAGGTCGCACGCGTCCCGCCGGCAGCCCTTGCGGGCTTGCCCGCGCCGCCGCCGGCCCTGTCAGCGGGGTCTAGACCACCGACCCGGTCCACTTCTCGCCCGGTCCCTCGCCCGGCGGGTCGGGGTACGGCGAAGCCTCCCGGAACGCCAGTTGCAGCGAGCGGAGCCCGTCCCGCAGGGCCCGCGCGTGCTGGTTGCCGATGTCGGGCGCGGCGGCGGTGACGAGGCCGGCGAGCGCGGTGATGAGCTTGCGCGCCTCGTCCAGGTCCCGCCACCGGTCGCCGGGCACCCCGTCGACGTCCTCAGCCAGGCCGCACTTGACGGCCGCTGCGCTCATCAGGTGCACGGCGGCCGTGGTGATGACCTCGACCGCCGGTACCTCGGAGATGTCCCGGGTCGCGGACTGCACGGCATCGGCGTCGCTGGTCATGACGGGATCCTCGCAGACCTGCGCCGCCGGTGCGGTGCCGGTGCGCGACTCAGTGGCCGGTGCCGACCGGCACGCTCGACGGGCCGGCCGCAGCGGCGGTCGGCGCCGGGGCGGTACCGGTGAGCGCGGCGCGCAGCTGCGCCCCGAGGCCCGCGTCGACCTGGGTCCAGTACTGGATCGCGCGCTCGCGGATGTCCGCCCGGCGCACCGCGCCGACGTGCCCGGTGATGGTGTCGAGGAAGCGCGCCTTCTCCGCGTCGTCGAAGACGTCCCGGTAGAGCGTGCCGGCCTGGCCGAAGTCGTCGTCCTCGGCGTGCAGGGACGCGGCGGAGCGCACCAGCTCACCGTCGGACTCCCACCCGTGCGACTCCGCGGCGAGCGTCGGGTCGGCCGCGGGACCGCCTCCGGAGTTGGGTGCGTACACCGGCACGTCGGGCCCTGGGGCCCGGTATCGCATGGCACCGTCCTTGTCGTAGGAGTGCACCGGGGCGACCGGCGAGTTCACCGGCAGCTGCTGGTAGTTCGTCCCGATGCGATACCGGTGCGCGTCGGCGTAGGAGAAGATGCGGGCGAGCAGCATCCGGTCCGGGCTGGCCGCGATCCCCGGGACGAAGCTGGACGGCTCGAACGCGGCCTGCTCGATCTGGGCGAAGTAGTTGTCCGGGTTGCGGTCGAGCACCAGGCGCCCCACCTCCAGGAGCGGGTAGTCCGCGTGCGGCCAGACCTTGGTGACGTCGAACGGGTTGAAGCGGTAGCCCACGGCATCGGCGTACGGCATCACTTGGACCGACAACCGCCATGCCGGGAAGTCGCCGCGCTCGATGGCCTCGTGCAGGTCGCGGACGTGATGATCGGCGTCGGTCCCGGCGAGCTCGGCGGCCTCGGCGTTGGTGAGGTTCGCGACCCCCTGCTCGGAGTGGAAGTGGTACTTGACCCAGACCCGCTCGCCGGCCGCGTCGATCCACTGGAAGGTGTGCGACCCGTAGCCGTTCATGTACCGCCAGGAGGCGGGGATACCGCGGTCGCCCATGAGCCACGTGACCTGGTGGGCGGACTCGGGGGACAGCGTCCAGAAGTCCCACTGCATGTCGTTGTCGCGGAGGTTGGAACCGGGCAGGCGCTTCTGGGACCGGATGAAGTCGGGGAACTTCATGCCGTCGCGGATGAAGAACACCGGGGTGTCGTTGCCGACGAGGTCGTAGTTGCCCTCGCTCGTGTAGAACTTCAGCGCGAAGCCGCGGGGGTCGCGCCAGGTGTCCGGGCTGCCGTGCTCCCCGGCGACGGTGGAGAACCGGGCGAGCACCGGGGTGGTCGTGCCGGGGGCGAAGACCGCCGCCCGGGTCAGCTCGCTGACGTCGGCCGTCACGGTGAACGAGCCGAACGCGCCACCGCCCTTGGCGTGCACGACCCGCTCGGGGACGCGCTCCCGGTTGAACTGGGCGAGCTTCTCCACGAGATAGGCGTCGTGCAGGACGATCGGGCCGTCGGGGCCGACTGTCAGGGCGTGGGCGTCCGATGCGACGGGCGCGCCCGATCCGGTGGTGGTGGCAGGTGCGGTCATGCTGATCTCTCCCTCGTATCGCGTGCAGGTGCGGTGGCGGACGACGACGCGCAGCGGGGGCACACACCCCAGTACGTGACCTCCGCGGTGTCCACGAGGAAGCCGTGGTCGCTGCTCGGTACCAAGCAGGGAGCCTCGCCGATCGCGCAGTCGACGTCGTCGACCGCCCCGCACCCGCGGCAGACGACGTGGTGGTGGTTGTCGCCCACCCGCCGCTCGTAGCGGGCGGGATGGCCGGCCGGCTCGAACCGCCGCAGCAGGCCGGCCGCCGTGAGAGCACGCAGCGCGTCGTACACCGCCTGCACGGAGACCGCTCCGAGGCGGTCGCGGACCAGCCGCACCGTGGTCTCCGCGTGGGTGTGTGGGTGGCCGGCGATCGCCTCGAGCACCGCCAGGCGGATCGCGGTGACCCGAAGGCCTGTGCTGCGCAGCGTCTCGATGGCACCGGGCTGCGTCGTGTCCGTCACGTCGCCAGCCCACCACGACAGGGTGGAAGAGTTCAAGTGCTGGAGCAGATCCAGTCTCGATCCTGCACGATGAGCGGTGCCGCTCGACGTCGGGCAGTCCTGCTGCCGGGTGTGCGTGGTTCTGCTGTCTGGGAGTGACACGGCGCCCCGGTGTCGTCCGGGGATGGGCGCCGGTTCCAGGGCCGGGGGTCGGGCGGGCTCGTCGGGACGGGTGCGCGGTCCTCAAGCCTGGGGCGAGGTCGGCCAGGCGAGTCAGTCCTGTCAGGGCCGTCTCGGCCCGGGGTGATCGGCCGGACAGGTCGAGCAGGAGGACGGCGCCAACGCCGCAGACAGCCCCACGTCCAGGCGTGCGGATGGTAGAGTCGACGATCGACCGACCGGAGAGGTGTGCCCGAGCAGCTGCTCGACAGGCCTCCTCGGTGCACAAGTGGAGCTGATCCCACCCGAGCGTCGACTGCTCGGCCGCCCTGACGGCCGACGACGGAGGCCGGGTCCCGGTCCGGACGTCCGGCGCGTGCGCCGGACGCGCGATGGCGCTGCTCGGTGCCGCGCACCGGACCTGTCGGCTCCTCCTGGTGCTCGCGGATGGGGGTCAGCCCTGTCCCGACGGTTCACCGTCGCGACCCAGAGGAGCACCACATCAGCGAGCCCCGCATCAACGAGCGGATCCGCGTCCCCGAGGTCCGCCTGGTCGGCCCCAACGGCGAGCAGGTCGGCATCGTCCGCGTGGAGGACGCCCTGCGCCTGGCCCAGGACGCCGACCTCGACCTGGTCGAGGTCGCACCGACGGCACGGCCGCCGGTCGTGAAGATCATGGACTTCGGCAAGTTCAAGTACGAGACCGACATGAAGGCCCGTGAGGCCCGGCGCAACCAGGCCAACACGGTGCTCAAGGAGATCCGCTTCCGGCTGAAGATCGACCCGCACGACTACGCCACGAAGAAGGGGCACGTCGAGCGGTTCCTCTCCGCTGGCGACAAGGTCAAGGTGATGATCATGTTCCGCGGGCGGGAGCAGTCACGTCCCGAGGCCGGGCTGCGCCTTCTGCAGCATCTGGCCGAGGAGGTCTCCGAGCTCGGTTCGGTGGAGAGCGCACCCAAGCTGGACGGCCGGAACATGACGATGGTGCTGAACCCGGTCCACAAGAAGTCCGAGCAGCGCCGCGCCCAGTCACGCGGCGGGGAGCCGTCGGCGACCACCACGGTGTCACTGGGGGCCGAGCAGGTGCCGGCCGACTGATCTGCACGCGCCGGGCCCGCCGGGTCCAGCACACCGAGCCGCGCACCCGCGCGGCGCGACGACAAGGAGAGAGCGGCTCCATGCCGAAGAACAAGACGCACTCCGGTGCGAAGAAGCGCTTCCGGGTCACCGGCAGCGGCAAGCTCATGCGTGAGCAGGCCAACGGTCGCCACCTGCTGGAGCACAAGTCCAGCCGGCGGACCCGACGCATCGCCGGCGACGTCGTCGTCTCCAGCTCTGACACCCGGAAGATCAACAAGCTCCTCGGCCGTTGACCGTCGGGCGCCTAGGCGCCCGGGTCGCACCGAGACCCCCACACCGAAGGAGCATGACGTGGCACGCGTGAAGCGGGCGGTCAACGCCCAGAAGAAGCGCCGATCGACACTGGAGCGCGCTAGCGGCTACCGCGGTCAGCGCTCTCGGCTGTACCGGAAGGCGAAGGAGCAGGTCACCCACTCCCTCGTCTACGCCTACCGGGACCGCAAGACCCGCAAGGGCGACTTCCGCAAGCTGTGGATCCAGCGCATCAACGCTGCGGCCCGCGCCCAGGGCATGACGTACAACCGCTTCATCCAGGGGCTGAAGGCCGCCGGTGTGGAGGTCGACCGTCGAGTGCTCGCTGACCTTGCCGTCAACGACGTCGCAGCGTTCGCCGCGTTGGTGACCGTGGCGCGCGAGGCCCTGCCGGCGGACGTCAACGCACCCCGCGCCGCCTGAGCGCGGCGCGGCGAGCCATCCCGACGCCCGGCCGATGCCAGACCTGACCAACCCCCGCGGCGAGCGGGTGCGGTCGGTCCGGGCACTGGCCGGGCGTCGGGCACGTGACCGGTCCGGGCTGTTCGTCGTCGAGGGTCCGCAGGGCGTTCGCGAGGCGGTCCAGTGGCTGCCCGAGCGCGTGCGCGCGGTCTACGTCACGGCCGCGGCCGCCCAGCGCTACGAGCCGATCGTCGCGGCGGCGGTGGCCGCCGGCGTGCCGGTGTGGACCGGCACGCCCGAGGTGCTGGCCGCGATGTCCCCGGTCGGCCAGGGTGTCGTGGCCGTGGCCGGCACGACGGTCGCCGATCTCGCGACGGTGCTGGCCGCCGGTCCCCGGCTGGTTGCCGTGCTCTGCCAGGTGCGCGATCCCGGCAACGCGGGGACCGTGATCCGTGCCGCCGACGCCGCGGGGGCGGCTGCCGTCGTGTTCGCCGGACCCAGCGTGGACGTGCACAACCCGAAGGTCGTGCGCGCCACGGCGGGCTCGCTGTTCCACCTGCCGGTCGTCGCGGGTGTCGATCTGGTGAGCGTGGTGGACCGGCTGCGTGGGGCGGGCCTGACCGTGCTCGCCGCCGACGGCGCCGGCGCGCTGGACCTCGACGAGCTCGTCGACCGGGCCGGCGGCCACGATCGTGCGGCCGGCCTCGCGCGTGCTGACCGCGCCGGCGGGCCCGGCGGTGACGTCCCCGACCTGGCCTTGTCCACGGCGTGGGTGTTCGGCAACGAGGCGTGGGGGCTGCCCGGGGCGGACCGCGCGCTGGCCGACGCGGTGGTGCGGGTCCCGGTGCACGGGCACGCCGAGTCGCTCAACCTCGCGGCGGCCGCCGCCGTGTGCCTGTACGCCAGCGCCCACGCGCAGCGCAGCACCCGGGCGTGACGGCGCCGCTCGGTCCTGTGCGGGCAGGAGGATCCAGAGCGCGAGGTAGGCGACCAGGGGGCTGCCCGGCAGCACCACCATGGCGAGGACGAACAGCAGCCGGGTGGTCCACGGCCCCAGGCCGACGCGTCGGCCGATGCCGGCGCAGACGCCGGCGGCCACGCGACCCGCGCGCGGCCGCACCCAACCGTGCCGCGGTCGGTGGGCCGACCGATCCGACCCGTCCAGGCAGTCGCCGCCACCTGGCATGCTGAGGGGGTGCGCCTGTTCGCCGCGGCCCGGCCGCCCGCCGAGGCCCTCGTCGACCTCGATGCCGCCCTGGACGCCGTGCTCGGCGCCGGCCCGGGCCAGCCCGGCGGGTTCCGCCGGACGGCCCGGGACACCTGGCACGTGACCCTCGCCTTCTACGGCGAGCTGCCCGACGGGGTCGTGGAGGACCTCGGTCGACGGCTGGGCGAGGAGATGGCGGCCGTCGAGCCGTTCCGGCTCGCCCTGCGCGGGGCGGGGCTGTTCGCCGGCCGCGCCCTGTGGGTCGGGCTGGGTGGAGATCTGGACGTGCTCGGGGGGTTGCGGGCCCGCTGCGCTCAGGTCGGCGTCGCACTCGGGGCGCCCGTGCAGAGCCGGGAGGGTTCACGCCCGCACCTCACCGTGGCTCGGGGCCGCGGGCCCGCCGCCGCGGGCCGGCACCCGGCAGCCCGGCGCGTCGCAGCGGGGCCCGCCGCCGGGGGCCCGTCGGAGGCTGTGCAGGCCCTCGCCGGGTACGCCGGTCCGGCCTGGACGGTTGAGGACATCGTGCTCACCCGGTCCGTACTCGGTGCGGGTCGCGGTGGCGGTCCGCTGCACGAGCCGGTCGCCGTGCTGCCGCTGGCGCGCCACTAGACTCCCGTGCCGGCGCCGTCCGGCGCGTCGGCCCGGGGACCGCCCGGGACTTCCGGGAAGGTACCGATGCCCACCGAGAGCTCGCTGTCCCCGCTCGACGCCGCAGGCGTCGAGTCCGCCGCCGCGGCTGCCGAGGCCGCCTTCCGGGCCGCTGCCGACCTGGACGCCCTGACGCAGGCCCGGATCGCGCACGCCGGTGACCGTGGGCCGCTCGCCCTCGCCAACCGGGCCATCGGCAGCCTGCCGGTGCAGGACAAGGCCACGGCGGGCCGTCTGGTGGGCCAGGCGCGCGCCCGCGTGGCGGCCGCGCTCGCCGCCCGGCGGGCGGAGCTCGAGGCGGCCCGGGACGCCCGGGTGCTGGCGGAGGAGCGGGTCGACGTCACGCTGCCGGTCGACCGGGCGCCACGGGGTGCGCGGCATCCGCTGGAGGCACTCTCGGAGCGGGTCGCGGACGTGTTCGTCGCCATGGGCTGGGAGATCGCCGAAGGCCCGGAGGTGGAAGCGGACTGGTTCAACTTCGATGCGCTGAACTTCGGGGTCGACCACCCGGCGCGGCAGATGCAGGACACCTTCTTCGTGGACTCTGGCCTGGACGGGGTCGACTCGCACCTGGTGCTCCGGACGCACACGTCACCGGTGCAGGCCCGCACGCTGCTGGACCGCGAGCTGCCGGTGTACGTCGCGTGCCCGGGACGGGTGTTCCGGACCGACGAGCTGGACGCGACCCACACCCCGGTGTTCCACCAGGTCGAGGGGCTGGCCGTGGACCGCGGGCTCACCATGGCGCACCTGAGGGGCGCGCTGGACCACTTCGCGCGGGTGATGTTCGGACCGGACGCCCGGACCCGGCTGCGGCCCAGCTACTTCCCGTTCACCGAGCCGAGCGCCGAGATGGACTTGTGGTTCCCGCAGAAGAAGGGCGGCCCCGGGTGGATCGAGTGGGGCGGCTGCGGCATGGTCCACCCGAACGTGCTGCGGGCAGCCGGCATCGATCCGGGCGCGTACTCCGGGTTCGCCTTCGGGATGGGCATCGAGCGCACACTCATGCTCCGGCACGGCATCGCGGACATGCACGACATGGTGGAGGGCGACGTGCGGTTCTCCACCCGTCTGGGGAGGGACGTCTGATGCCGCGCATCCCGCTCGGCTGGCTGGCCGACCACGTGGCAGTGCCCGCGGGGACGACGGCCGCACAGCTCGCCGCGGACCTCGTGCGGGTCGGCCTCGAGGAGGAGACCGTCCATCCGGCGGCCGTGATCGGGCCGGTCGTCGTCGGTCAGGTGCTCGCGCGCACCCCCGAACCGCAGACGAACGGCAAGACGATCAACTGGTGCCTCGTCGACGTCGGCGCGCACAACCCGCCGGGTCCCGACGGCGCCCCGGCCCCGCGCGGGATCGTGTGCGGTGCGCACAACTTCGACGTGGGGGACCGGGTCATCGTCGCGCTGCCCGGGGCGGTGCTGCCCGGTCCGTTCCCCATCGCCGCCCGGAGAACGTACGGGCACGTCTCCGACGGGATGATCTGCTCCGCCCGGGAGCTGGGGCTGGGGGCCGACCACACCGGCATCCTCGTGCTGTCGACCCTGGGGCTGGACGCCGAGCCCGGAGCGGACGCGCGTGCGCTGCTCGGGTTGGGCGAGGAGGTCCTGGAGATCAACGTGACGCCGGACCGGGGCTACTGCTTCGCCATGCGCGGTGTCGCGCGGGAGTACTCGCACGCCACAGGTGCCGCCTTCGTCGACCCCGGCCTGCCGGACGGCGGGGACGATTCCCGGCCGGCAGGAGGGGGCTTCGCCGTCCAGCTGGCCGACGAGGCGCCCATCCACGGCGTGCCCGGGTGCGACCGCTTCGTGGCCCAGGTGGTCCGTGGGATCGACGCGTCCCGCCCGTCGCCGGCGTGGCTGCAACGTCGGCTCACCCAGGCCGGGATGCGTCCGATCTCGCTGGCGGTGGACGTCACCAACTACGTGATGCTGGACCTCGGGCAGCCGCTGCACGCCTACGACCTGGCCGGGCTGGCCGAGCCGGTCGTGGTCCGCCGCGCCGGGACCGGAGAGCACCTGGTCACCCTGGACGGTGCGGACCGGCGCCTGGACCCCGAGGATCTGCTGGTCACCGACTCGCCGGCGGGTGCGGTCGGCGGCAGGGTGCTGGGGCTCGCCGGGGTGATGGGCGGGCAGGCCAGCGAGGTCGGACCCGGCACGGTCGACGTGCTCGTGGAGGCTGCGCACTTCGACGCGGTGACGGTCGCGCGGACGGCGCGCCGGCACAAGCTGCCCAGCGAGGCCGCGCGGCGCTTCGAGCGCGGCGTCGACCCTCAGCTGCCCCGGGTCGCCGTGGACCGGGCGGCGCGGCTGCTCGTGGAGCACGGGGGCGGCGTCGTGGACGACCGGGTGACCGACGTGGACCGCACCCCTCCACCCGCCGTCGTCCCCCTGGATCTGGGCCTGCCGGCCCGGCTGGTCGGGGTGGGGTACACCGCGGCACAGGTCCGCGAGACGCTCACCGCCCTGGGCTGCCAGGTCGGTGAGCCGGACGGGGCCGGCGTCGCGCGCGTCGCCGTCCCGACGTGGCGGCCCGACCTGGCGGGACCGGAGGACCTGGTCGAGGAGGTCGCGCGGCTGCGCGGCTACGACGCCATCCCGTCGGTGCTGCCCGACGCCCCGGCGGGTCGCGGGCTGACCGGTGGCCAGCGAGCACGGCGGCGGGTGGCGGACGGGCTGGCGGACGCGGGTTGGGTCGAGGCGCTCAGCTACCCGTTCGCCGGACCCGACCAGCTCGACGCCCTGGGGCTGGCGCCCGAGGACGAGCGCCGCCGTGCGGTGCGACTGGTCAACCCGCTGTCGGAGGCCCAGCCGCTGTTCCGCACGAGCGTGCTCGTCACGCTGCTGGAGACGGTGCGCCGCAACCTCGCCAGGGGCGCCGCGGACCTGGCGGTGTTCGAGGTCGGGCTGGTGGCCCTGCCCGCCGGACCGCTGGTGGCCCCGGCCCTGCCCGGCGGTGCCCGGCCTGCGCCGGCCGACCTGGCGCGGCTGCACGCTGCCGTCCCGGCCCAGCCGCGGCACGTCGCGGGGGTGCTCACCGGTCTGCGGGAGCCGGCGGGCTGGTGGGGTCCCGGCCGTCCGGCCGACTGGACGGACGCGATCGCCGGCGCACTGGTCGTCGCGGACGCGGTGCGTGCCGTCGTGCACGTGGAGGCGGGCGCGGACCGCGCGCCGTGGCACCCCGGTCGCTGCGCCCAGGTCGCGACGGCCGACGGCCGCGTCGTGGGGCATGCGGGCGAGCTGCACCCGAGGGTCGTCACGGCGCTCGGCTTGCCGGCGCGAGCCGCCGCCTTCGAGGTCGACCTCGACGCGCTCACCGCCGCGGCGCCCACCGAGCCCGTGCAGCTCGGTGGGCTGTCGACGTTCCCGCTAGCCAAGGAGGACGTGGCCCTGGTCGTGGACGCGAACGTGCCCGCGGCGCAGGTGGAGGCCGCGGTGCGGGCCGGCGCCGCGGCGAGCGCTGCCGGGGACGTGCTGGAGGACCTGCGGCTGTTCGACGTCTACGCCGGCGAGCAGGTCGGACCGGGCAAGGTCTCCCTGGCGTTCAGTCTGCGGTTGCGCGCGCCCGACCGCACCCTGACCGCCGCCGAGACCGCTGCCGTCCGCGAGGCTGTCGTGGCGGAGGCGGGCCGGCGGGTGGGCGCCGTGCTGAGGTCCTGACCGATCGATGGACCGCCACGGATGACCCGAGGGTGAGCGGCCGCGTGGGCCGGGTCGGGTACCTCGCCCGCGAGCTGCTCGCCGAGCTGCCGGGCGTGGCGACCGAGATCGGCCCCTGAGGTCTGCCGTCGGGCACTGTTCACCCGGCGGCCACCCGTCCGGGTTGAGAGGTTTCGACCGGACCGCCAGACTGTCCCCGGTCACCGGACGGTGCGCCGCGGCGGACAGGGGGCTGGACGATGTCTGTGCGTTCTCGGTGGGTGTCCGCAGTGTCGGTCGCCGCAGTGGCGCTCGCGGGGTGGGGGGCGCCCGGTGCCCTCGCGGAGGTGGTGCCGGACACCCGGCCGATCGCTGAGGTCCAGGGGACCGGGTCGGCGTCGCCGTTCGCCGGCCAACAGGTGAGCACCGAGGGTGTGGTCACCGCGGTCTACCCGACCGGCGGGCTGCAGGGCTACACCATCCAGACGCCGGGCAGTGGTGGTGCTGCCGGGAGCGCGTCCGACGGGTTGTTCGTGTATTCCGCCGCCACCGCGGGCAGCGTCGCCGTCGGCGACCTCGTCGAGGTGACCGGCACGGTCAGCGAGTACCGCGGTCTCACCGAGCTCACGGTGCCCAGCGCGGCCGGGGTGGTCCAGCTCGGGGACGCAGCCGTCCCGGCACCGGTGGCCGCGGGCTGGCCGACGAGCGATGCGGGCCGCGAGGCGCTGGAGTCCATGCTCCTGCTGCCCACGGGGCCGTTCACGGTCACCGATACCTACCGGACCGACCAGTACGGCACGGTGGGCCTGGCGGCCGGGACGACGCCGCTGCTGCAGCCCACCGAGGTCGGTCGCCCGGGCTCGCCGGAGGCGGCGGCTGCGGTCGCGGACGCTCAGGCTCGCGGTGTCGTGCTCGACGACGGCGCATCGACGAACTACCTGAACACCGCGAACGCCGCCCTGGTGCCGCCGTACGTCTCGCTGGCGAAGCCCGTGCGGGTCGGTGCTGCCGCCACCTTCACCGCTCCGGTCGTCGTCGACTACCGCAACGACGTGTGGACGCTCAACCCCACGGCGCCGCTGCCCGCCGGCGGCGTGCCGCCGGCCACGTTCGCCAACACCCGCGCCCCGGCCCCTGACGCCGGCCGACTCGGCGCCGCTGATCTGCGCGTCGCCTCGTTCAACGTGCTCAACTACTTCACCACCCTGGGCGTGGACGACGCGACGTGCCAGGCGTACACGGACCCGCGCGGCGACGGCGTCACCGTGAGGGGCGGCTGCGACCAGCGCGGCGCCTGGGACCCGGAGGACCTGGCGCGTCAGCAGGCCAAGATCGTCTCCGCGATCAACGCGCTCGATGCGGACGTGGTCGGCCTGATGGAGATCGAGAGCTCCCTGGTGGTCGACGGGGTGGCGGACGAGGCGCTGGCCACCCTGGTCGGTGCGCTCAATGCCGCTGCTGGGCGCGCCGCGTGGGCGTACGTCCCGTCGTCGAGCGAGCTGCCCCCGGTCGCCGAGCAGGACGCCATTGCGAACGCACTGATCTACCGGCCCGACGCGGTGCAGCGCAGTGGGGACTCCCGGGCGCTGGGCACGGCCAGCGCGGACGGCGAGGCGTTCGCCAACGCCCGCGAACCGCTCGGGCAGGTCTTCGCGCCGGTCGGCGGCGGCACACCGTTCCTCGTGGTCGTCAACCACCTGAAGTCCAAGGGCTCGGCCGGTCCGTGGCCGGGGGACGCGGACACCGGCGACGGCCAGGGGGCCTCGAACGAGTCGCGGGTCCGGCAGGCCGAGGCGCTGCGCGACTGGGTGCCGACCGTGCAGGGGGAGGCCGAGGCCGTGGTGCTCGTCGGCGACTTCAACTCCTACACGCAGGAGGACCCGCTCATGGTGCTGGCGGACGCCGGCTACACCGATGCCGCGCCCGCCCTGGACCCGGGGGAGTACAGCTACTCCTACGGCGGGCTGTCCGGCTCGCTGGACCACGTGCTGCTCAATGCCGCAGCCCGTGACCGGGCCACCGGGGCGGACATCTGGCAGATCAACGCCGAGGAGTCCGTCGCGCTGGAGTACAGCCGGTACGGCTACCACGGCGCGGACCTCTACGCCCCGGACGCCTACCGGTCCTCCGACCACGACCCGGTGATCGTCGGTCTGGCGTCGGGCGCCCGCCCCGCCGGGCCGGTCGACCTCACCCTGCTCAACCTCAACGACTTCCACGGTCGCATCGACGCGAACACCGTCAAGGTGGCCGGGACGATCGAGCAGCAGCGTGCGGCCGCGCAGGCCGCCGGCGGCGCTGCGGTGCTGCTGTCCGCCGGGGACAACATCGGGGCCTCGGTGTTCGCCTCTGCTGTCGCGCAGGACCAGCCGACGATCGACGTGCTGACCGCGCTCGGCCTGTCCGCCTCGGCGGTCGGCAACCATGAGCTCGACGGCGGGTTCGCCGACCTGACGGGCCGGGTGATCGCCGGGGGCAACAACGCCCGCTGGCCGTACCTGGCCGCCAACGTCTACCGAGCCGGCACGACGACGCCCGCGCTGGCCGAGTACACGGTGCTCGGCGTCGGTGGTGTGGAGGTCGGCGTCATCGGCGCCGTGACCCAGGAGACGCCGACCCTGGTGTCGCCGGGTGGCATCGCGGGGCTGGAGTTCGGCGACCCGGTCGTCGCCGTCAACCGCGTGGCCGCCCAGCTGTCCGACGGCAACCCTGGCAACGGCGAGGCCGACGTCCTCGTCGCCGAGTACCACGACGGGGCCGCGGCGGGTACGCCGGACGGTGCGACGCTGGAGCAGGAGGTCGCGGCGGGAGGTCCGTTCGCGGCGATCGTCACCCAGACGTCGCCGGCGGTGGACGTCATCTTCACCGGTCACACCCACAAGCTCTACGCATGGTTGGCGACGCAGCCCGACGGCACCGTGCGGCCCGTCGTCCAGACCGGCTCGTACGGGGAGAACGTCGGCAAGGTCGAGCTCACCTACGACCCCGCGACCGACGCCGTGACCGACGTCACGGCGACGAACGTGGTGCGCACCACCACCGCGGACGCCGAGCTGGTGGCCACCTACCCACGGGCGGCCGACGTCAAGCGCATCGTCGACGGCGCGGTCACCCAGGCCGCGGTCGTCGGCGACCAGCCGAAGGGGTCGGTGACGGCCGACATCACCACGGCCTTCACCGGTGGGTCGTACACCGGCCCGGGCGCCACGTACGTCGGTCCGGACCCGTCGAGCCCCGCCAAGGGCCGCGACGACCGGTCCGCCGAGTCCACGCTGGGCGACCTCGTGGCGAGCTCGCTGCGCGACACCTTGGCCTCCGCCGAGCGGGGCGGAGCCCAGATCGGTGTGGTGAACCCCGGCGGTCTGCGGGCCGAGCTGTTCTACGCCCCGGACGGGGTGATCACCTACGCGGAGGCGAACGCGGTCCTGCCGTTCGTCAACAACCTCTGGACGACGACTCTCACCGGCGCACAGGTGAAGACGCTGCTGGAGCAGCAGTGGCAGACGCTGCCCGACGGCACCGTGCCGTCCCGCCCCTACCTGCAGCTCGGCCTGTCCGACAACGTCACCTACACCTATGACGCCGCCCGCACCCAGGGGGACCACATCACGTCGGTCACCGTCGACGGTGCACCGCTGGACGCCGCGGCGTCCTACCGGATCGGGACGTTCTCCTTCCTGGCCCAGGGCGGGGACAACTTCCGGGTGCTCGCCCAGGGCAGCGTGACGACCGACTCCGGCCTCATCGACCGGGATGCCTGGATCGCCTACCTGCAGGCCCACCCGAACCTGGCGCCGGACTTCGCCCGCCAGGCGGTCGGTCTGCCCGCACTGCCCGCGACCGTCGCACCAGGGGACACGCTCGCCCTGCCGGTCACCGGGCTGGACCTGACCAGCGTGGGGTCGCCGCGCAACGCGTCTGTCGACGTCCGGCTGGACGGCGGGCTGCTGACCACGGTCCCGGCGGCCGAGGGCGCCGCCGACGCGTCGGTCACCGTGCCGGACGGCACCGCCGACGGCCCGCACACCGTCACCCTGGTGGCGGCCCCGAGCGGGACGACCGTCACGGTCCCGGTGACCGTCGAGCAGCCGCTGCCGGCGTCGACGACGACGCTGCGGACCGATCGGACCGTCCAGGTGTACGGCGCCCGGGACCGGGTGCTGCTGACCGCTCGGGTCGAGTCCGCGGGGTCGCCGGTCGCCGGAGCGGTGGAGTTCCTGGCCGGGGACCGGGTGCTGGCCACCGTGGAGCTGCGCGGCGGGGTGGCGACCTACCGCCTGCCTGCCGATACCGCCGCCGGGGAGCTGTCGATCACCGCCCGGTTCACCGGCTCGGCCACCGTGGCGCCGTCGGTGTCCGACCCGGTGGCGATCACGGTGCGGTCGGCCGCCTCGCGCACCACGCTGGCGGCCCCGCGGCACGTGCTGCGGGAGCACGGCTGGCTGCCCGGCCTGCTCGTCTCGACGGTCTCGCTGGACAACGGGCGACCGGCCGAGGGTGCCGTGGAGTTCCGGGAGGGCGACCAGGTGGTGGCGCGGTCGACGGTGGTCCACGGGCTCGCCGTGGCGACGTTGCCGAACCACCTCGCCGTGGGGGTCCACACCTATGCCGCGGTGTTCGTCCCGGACGACCCGGCGGGCGTGACCGGGAGCACGAGCCGCCCCGTCACGGTGCGGGTGACGCGCTGAGCACGGCTCTTCCGGCGCGGTGAGGCGGGTTCAGCCCGCCACGGGCTCGGGCCGCAGCAGGACCTTGCCAGTGGTCGCCCTGGCCTGCAGGTCGCGATGGGCCTGTGCGGCCTCGGCCAACGAGAAGGTGGCGCCGATCCGGGCCCGCAGCGTGCCGGCGGCCAGACCGGCGAACAGCTCGCCGGATCGCCACAGCAGGTCCGCCCGGGTGGGGATGTAGTTGCCGAGGTTGGGCCTGGTCAGGTAGACGGACCCGGCGGCGTTGAGCCGCTGCGGGTCGACCGGTGGGACCGGGCCGGACGCCGCGCCGAACAGCGCCAGCCCGCCCCGCGGGCGCAGGCTGGCCAGCGAGGCGTCGAAGGTGTCCCGGCCCACACCGTCGAACACCGTGTCGACCCCCCGACCGTCGGTGAGCGCGCGGACCGCCGCCGGGAGCTCCGCGGTGAGATCGGCCATCTCGGTGTAGCGGATGACCTCCTGGGCGCCGGCGTCGCGGGACAGCTGCTCCTTGGCGGCGGTGCCCACCGTGGAGATGACGCGTGCTCCGCGCGCCGTGGCCAGCTGGGTGAGCAGCAGGCCGACGCCCCCGGCACCGGCGTGCACCAGCACCGTCTGGCCGGGCTGCACGGGGTACGTCGAGGTGACGAGGAAGTGGGCGGTCATGCCCTGCATGAGCACCGCGGCGGCGGTCGCGTCGTCCACGCCGTCCGGCACCGGGACGGCGTCGGCGGCCGGCACCACCACGAGCTCGGCGTAGGAGCCGGGGGCGGCGTGCCAGGCGACCCGGTCGCCCACCGCGAGGTCCGTCACACCCTCGCCGACCTCGAGGACGGTTCCCGACCCCTCCGAGCCCGCGATGTAGGGGAACGTCGCCGGGTAGATGCCGGTGCGCAGGTAGGTGTCGATGAAGTTGACCCCGGCCGCGGCGGTGCGGACCAGCACCTCGCCGGGTTCCGGACGGGGATCGGGCAGCTCGACGAGCTCGAGGACCTCAGGTCCTCCGGGACGGTTGACGCGTACGGCGTGCATGACTGGCACAACTGCTCGGGACCGGCGGATCGTTCCCGATCGGGCGACTACATGAATGTCCGATGCGGTGTATGTTCATGCACATGAGCGTTCGGGTGGCGGTGGCCGGCGCGAGCGGGTACGCCGGGGGCGAGCTGCTGCGCCTGCTGCTCGCCCACCCCGCCGTGCAGATCGGCGCGCTCACCGCCGGTTCGAGCGCGGGGATGCGACTGGCGTCGTGCCACCCGCATCTGCGCGCCCTGGCGGACCGGGTGCTCGTGCCGACCACGGCGGACGAGCTGGCCGGGCACGACGTCGTCATCCTCGCGTTGCCGCACGGTGCGAGCGCCGCCGTCGCCGCGCAGCTGGACGCGGCCGGCAGCACCGCGGTGGTCGTGGACCTGGCTGCCGACCACCGGCTCACCGACCCCGCCGCGTGGCGTGCCTTCTACCCGGGGGAGCCTGCCGAACCCTGGCCGTACGGCCTGCCCGAGCTCCTGCACGCAGGTGAGCGCGTCCCGCGGGCCCAGCGGACCGCGCTGGCCGGGGCCCGCCGGGTCGCCGTCCCCGGGTGCAACGTCACGGCGGTGACCCTCGGCATGCAGCCCGGCGTCGCAGCGGGTGTGGTGGGTCCGGACGTCGTCGCGGTGCTCGCCGTGGGCTACTCGGGCGCGGGCCGGTCCGCCCAGCCCCACCTGATGGCCGCCGAGGCGCTGGGCTCGGCGGCGGCGTACGCCGTGGGGGGCGTGCACCGCCACCTGCCGGAGATCGAGCAGAACCTGCGCTGCGCCGGGTCGCCCGCCCCGCGAGTGTCCTTCACCCCGGTCCTGGTGCCGATGTCCCGGGGGATCCTGGCCACGGTCAGTGCGCCCCTGGTCCCCGGCACGGACCCGGCCGTGGTACGGGCGGCCTGGCGGGACGCCTACGCCGACGAGCCGTTCGTCCGTCTGCTCGACGAGGGACAGTGGCCCACCACGGGTGCCGTGCTCGGCTCGGACACGGCGCTCGTGCAGGTCGTGGTCGACGAGCACGCCGGCCGGGTGGTCAGCGTCACCGCCCTCGACAACCTGGTCAAGGGCACGGCGGGCAGCGCGGTGCAGGCGCTCAACCTGGTCCTCGGACTGCCCGAGACGACCGGACTGTCCACCGAAGGGGTGGCTCCGTGAGCGTGACCGCGGCGCGGGGCTTCCGTGCGGCCGGCGTCACCGCCGGCCTCAAGCCGTCCGGGCGGCCGGACGTCGCTCTGGTGGTCAACGACGGGCCGCTGACGGTCGCGGCCGGGGTCTTCACCACGAACCGCATCGTCGCGGCGCCCGTGGTGTGGTCCCGCCAGGCGGTGGCGGACGGCGTGGCGACGGCAGTGGTGCTGAACTCGGGCGGCGCGAACGCGTGCACCGGTCCGGACGGGTTCGCCGACACCCACCGGACGGCCGAGCACGTCGCGCGGCTGCTCGACGCGTCTCCCGGCGACGTGCTGGTCTGCTCGACCGGGCTGATCGGGCAGCGGCTGGACCTGTCGGCGCTGCTGGCCGGGACGGAGGCGGCCGCCCGGGCGCTGAGCCCGGCGGGCGGCGCCGATGCGGCGGAGGCGATCCGCACGACGGACACCGTGGCCAAGACGGTGGTGGTCGCCCGCGACGGCTGGACTGCCTTTCAACAACGCCACCGGCAACAACAGCAGAAACCCAATTCCGAACCGGAAGGAGCCGATGGCGAGGGGATCAATCGCGCTCACCAGATAACGAGTGGCGCCGATCGAGGTGCCGCCCAAGCCACTCGATAACACCGCCGCCAATACGCCCCAGCCCTCGCCCATCCGTCAGCCCTGCTCTTCTGTCTTGCACCTTGCGGGAAGGATATGGAGGTGACAATAATCAAGAAATCGAATTTATCTGATGCAAGAAATAACGAAACGTCATGAGCCTGCCCGTCCTTGACCCGGATCTCCTGAAGGCTTTCGTCGCGGTTGCCGACCAGCGATCCTTCACGCGCGCCGCCGCCACGCTCAACCGGACCCAATCGGCCGTAAGCATGCAGATCAAGCGCCTGGAGGATCGGCTGGGCGTGGAGTTGTTCCGCAGAACGAAGGTGAACGTCGATTTGAGCTCCGCGGGCGAAGGACTGCTCGGATACGCCCGGCGAATCCTGACGCTGAACGACGAAGCGGTCGGCCGGCTGCGCGAGCACAAGGTCGAAGGCATGGTCCGTCTCGGCGTGATGGACGACTACGGGACCTTCGTCGTCCCGCCTTTGCTGGCCAGTTTCGTTGCCGGCTACCCGCGGATCCATATCGAGATGGAGACGGGGCTCACTTCTTCCATGCCGGCCCGGCTCGGCGAGGCCTATGACCTCGTCAGCAATACGCTGAACGCGTACACAACA